>JAJEFE010000095.1 GCA_022820625.1 Gammaproteobacteria bacterium
CGTTCCCATTTGAGCGGAACCCAGGGGCCTTTTCAACCGAACGAGCCGACTTGGCGCCTCATCATGCCCTCGAAGAACGAATCGCGGCTCCATCCAAGACATCGGCGGCGGCCAAAAAACGCCACAACGCAAGTGCCTCCAGATTAACTTTTGTAGCAACAATCGGCGCTTTTACGCTATCCTTCGGCACCGGGCACGCGACCGGAAGGTGATGTATTGGTACTCGAAAGCCACCCGGTTGGCATTTCGACAGTAAAAGTACCCGAAATACCGGGTCTGCGGCACAATATAAAGTTCACTAAAGCGAATTAAGATCATTTAGGAATCCCAGGGATTTGAGGAGTGGGCATGAGAGCGAAACGTAGCGCGGCGCTGCTGTTCGGCACGCTTGGCGTGTTTCTCGCGGCGAATATGGCCGCGGGTCAGGGAGTGGATCGGCTTATCGAGGCCGAAGGGCTCCGGATTCAGCAGGCGCAGGCCTCGCAGGACGAGATCGATGGCATCGTCTCCGAAACCCGGGCGCTGGCCGAGGAATATCGGGCGGTGCTGAAGGAAGTGGAGGGCCTCGAGGTCTACAACACCCTGCTGGACCGGCAGATCGAGGACCAGGAGACCGAGCTTTCCAACCTCAGGACGTCCATTGACGAAGTGCAGGTGATCGAACGGCAGATATTGCCCCTGTTGACGCGGATGGTTGACGGGCTGGAGCAATTCGTCGCGCTGGATGTTCCGTTCCTGCTTGAGGAGCGCATGGGACGCGTGGCACGAAACAGGGAACTTCTGGAACAGGCCAACGTGACCGCCGCGGAGAAATTCCGTGTGGTCATGGAAGCCTGGCAGATCGAGAACGACTACGCGCGGACGATCTCCACCTACACGGATGAAGTGAATATCGACGGCGTCGCCAGGGAAGTCGACGTGTTGCAGATCGGTCGGATCGCGCTGCTGTACCAGACGCCGGATGGCGCCCTGTCCGGCGCGTGGGACCAACGAGTGCGCCAGTGGGTCCCGGTTGGCAATGAGTACCGCAACTCGATACGCCAGGGAATCAGCCTGGCGCTGAACCAGTTGGCGCCGACATTGCTGCTCCTGCCAATGACCCCGCCGGAGGAAGGCTGATGAATATCCAGAGACTATTGATTCCGGCGGCCGTGCTTGCAGTCGTGTGCACCGCCCCCCCCGTCAAGGCGCAGGACGACGAGGTCCGCAGTCTTGACGAACTCCTCGAGCTTGTTGAGATCGCCGGAGGCCGGGACGCGGCAGCGGAGGCGGCGAGGATTGCGGAATTCGAGCAGAGCCAGGCGAACCAGCAGCAGCTTCTGAACGATGCGAATGCCCGTAGAGCCGCCGAGGAAGCCCGTAGCGCGCAGCTGGAGACGACATTCGAGGAGAACGAGCTGCTGATCGTGGACGTAACCGAACAGCTCAACGCGCGCCTGGGTTCGCTGCGCGAGTTGTTCGGCGTGCTCCAGCAGGTGGCCGGGGATGCCCGGGGGCTGTTCGAGGCGTCCCTGACCAACATCGAATACCCGGAGCGTTCACAGTTTCTGACCGACCTGGCGGCGAAGATGGGTTCCGGCAGCCAACTGGCGTCCATCGAGGAAATCGAACGGCTGTGGTTCGAACTGCAGCGCGAAGCGACGGAACTGGGCAAAGTCAAGCGCCTCCCGGAATTCCAGGTGATCGCCGCCAACGGCGATATCCTCAACGAGGACATCGTGCGCGTCGGCCCATTCAACATATTGGCCGACGGCCGTTACCTGGAACGCGACCCGGAGACCAATTCGGTGAGCGAGCTCCAGCGCCAACCCGAGCAGGGGCGGTTCACGGGCAGCACGTCGGCAATGCTTGGCGCCGGGCCCGGTGACGATTTCGTGAGGTTTGGCCTCGACCCGACGTCGGGACAGATTCTCGGGCTGCTGGTGAGGGAGCCAAGTTTTCAGGAACGGCTTCAGCAGGGCGGTATCGTGGGTTACATCATCATCACCCTCGGCATATTCGGCGTGTTGCTGTCCATCGAGCGCATCATCAGCCTGGGTATCGCGGGCAGAAAGGTGAAGGCTCAGCTCAAGAGCGAGACGGCGAGCGACAAGAATGCGCTTGGACGCGTTCTGCAGGCCTACGAGAGCAACAGGGAAGTGGATACGGAAACGCTGGAACTGAAGCTCGGCGAAGCGATTCTCAAGGAAGTTCCCCCCTTGCAGCGGGGAATTCTCATCATCAAGGTGATTTCGGTCGTTGCGCCGCTGTTGGGTCTGCTGGGAACCGTTACCGGAATGATCAATACGTTCCAGGCGATTACCCTGTTCGGCACCGGCGATCCGACGAGAATGGCCGGTGGTATTTCCCAGGCGCTCGTCACGACGCAACTGGGGCTCTACGTAGCCGTCCCGACCGTGCTGTTGCATACGGTCGTCAGCGGCCGCAGCCGCGGGATCATCCAGGTCCTGCAGGAACAGGCCGCCGGGATCGTCGCGGAGCAGTCCGAAAGAGCGCACTGAGATGCAAGCGCTGGTTGACGCCTACATTGCCATCCGGGACTTTCTTGAACTGGGAGGACCGGTTCTGCGGATGATAGGCGTGGTGATCCTGGTCATGTGGATTCTCATTCTCGAGCGGCTCATTTTCTTCCGGACCGGCCTCAGAACCCTTCGCAAGGAGGCGTTCGACGCCTGGGAGAGCCGCAGCGAGCGAAGATCCTGGCATGCGCACCAGATCAGGACAGCGATGATTTCCAAGGTGTCCGAAGCCGCCAATGCCGGCCTGCCCATGATCCAGACTCTCGTCGCGCTGTGCCCGCTCATGGGCCTGTTGGGTACCGTGACCGGAATGATCGCCGTGTTCGAAGTCATGGCGGTTTCCGGTACCGGTAACCCGCGTTCCATGGCTTCCGGCGTCTCCATGGCGACCATTCCCACAATGGCCGGGATGGTGGGCGCGCTTTCCGGGGTGTTTCTGGTCACCGTTCTCTCGCGTACCGCCAAACGCAGCGTCCAGAAACTCGAAGACGGGATGACGATGGATCATTAGCAGGGCGGGGTTGCATATACCTAGAAACGTGAGGTATAGTCACGGGCATGCGCAAGTGAGTGAGGAAAAGTGAAAAAACACATTACGAACATCAGGGTCGAGAACGAAGAAAATGAAATCAATCTCACGCCCATGCTGGACGTTGTGTTCATCATGCTGATCTTCTTCATCGTCACCGCGAGCTTCCTGCGGGAGGCCGGCCTGGACACGAACCGGCCGGACCAGGATCAGCCCGTTACAACCCAGAACGAGGAAGGGGCGATTCTGGTCATCATCGACGATACCGACGACATCTGGATCGATAACCGGATCATCGATCCCAGGGCGGTTCGCCCCAACATCCAGCGGCTCCACGCCGAGAACCCCGAAAGGCCCGTCGTCGTGCAGGTCGCCAGTTCATCCCGCGCCGAGACGCTCGTTACAGTGATGGACGCATCCCGGCAGGCGGATGTGTACGACATTTCCATTGCCGAGGCGCCGTGAGCACCGGATTGAATCGACCGTTTTTGAAGGAGCAGTAAGCCATGCGCGATTCCGTTTCCGAGTCAATGGCCGAAGAAGAAGCCGAAATCAATCTCACGCCCATGCTGGATGTGGTTTTCATCATGCTGATCTTCTTCATCGTCACCGCCGTTTTCGTGAAGGAACCGGGAATTCTGGTGGAACGGCCCGAGGCCGTTACCGCCGAGATTCCCGACGGTGGCTCGATCTTTATCGCGGTCAGCGGAAGCAACGAATATTGGATCGACCAACGCAACGTCGACCTGGCGGGATTGAAGCCGATCGTCGAACGCATGCACAGGGAGACTCCGGAAGGGGGCGTGGTTATCCAGGCGGATAACGAGGCTCAGAATGAATACGTCATCGCAGCGATGGATCTCGCCAAGGAAGTTGGCATTGACGAGGTGACCCTGGCGGCGGTGGTACCATAGTGGATTGTAGAGAAACTACCGGTGATGCGGATGTCGTTGCGCCGGTGAGCTCCGAGGAGCGTCTGAACCAGGATTGTACAGTGGAGGAGATGTCATGATCGCCCGATATTTAACCGCCGTGGCCGTCGGTGGCGGCGTCACGTTCGGCCTGTTGTTCATCATGCAATTGCTGATTGCGACCGGCGAGGAAGCAGTCACCGATGCCGAGCGCTTCAGAATGGATGAATTCGTACGAGTGGAACGCAACGAAATCATCGAGACCAAGAAGCAGAAGCCCGAGAAGCCGCCCGAGCCGGAAATTCCGCCGGACATGCCCGAGCCGCAGAACCAGAACCAGTTCGACAACTCGATGGCTGTCTCCGTGACCGCCCCGAGCACCCAGGTTAATCTCAATGTATCAGGGGTCGGTTTCGGGGTCAGCGATGGCGAATACCTGCCCATCGTCAAGGTCGCGCCGGTGTATCCCTCGAGGGCGCTTTCCCGGGGGCTCGAAGGTTATGTGATCGTGGAGTTCACGGTCACCCAGACCGGAGCCACAAAGGACGTGGTTGTCGTGGAGTCCACCAGCAGCCTGTTTGAACGCGCGGCAGTGGACGCCGCCTACAAGTTCAAGTACAAGCCCCGCGTCATCGACGGGGTTGCTGTAGAAGTGCCCGGAGTCCGAAACAAGATCACCTTCGAGATCACCCAGTAGAGGAGGGTCCCTTTCATGCGTGGCACTCAAGTTCTACTGCCCCTGGCGGCGGCCGCATTCGCAGCGGTGCTGGCGGCTCCCGCGGCCTTTTCCCAGGGAATGGGCGGCATGCAAGGCGGGGAGGAAAGCTCCGCTGCGAACGCCCAGACCCGCCGCACACCGGCAATGAGGGAAAGGGTCTACACGCGGCTTGCGGAAGCGCAGGAATGCGCCGAGATGGACGACATCGAGTGCGCCCAGCAACGACTGGCCCAGGTGCGCGAGATGGATGACCTGAACAGTTATGAAACGGCGCAGATGTGGAATTTCTACGCGTTCATCTACTTTGGCCAGGACAACTATCGGGAAGCCATCCGCGCCTATGAAATGGTGCTGCAGCAGCCCGAACTGCCGTTGGGCATGGAAACCACCACCATGTACACGCTGTGCCAGCTCTACTTCCAGCAGGAGCGTTACGAAGATTCGCTGGCGATGCTGGACCGCTGGTTTGCCGTCTCGGAGGATCCTGGAGCCGAACCGTACGTTCTGAGAGCCCAGATCTTCTATTCCCTGCAGCGGTACCGGGAGGGTATCGAACCGGTCCGCACAGCCATTCAGATCAATCAGGAGCTGGGGCGAGAACCGCAGGAAAACTGGTATCGGTTGCTGAACGTCTTCTATTACGAGTTGGAGGACTACCTGAACGTCATCGACGTGCTCCGGACCATGATCGAGATATGGCCCAAGCAGGAATATTTCGTTCAGCTTTCGGCCATGTATGGACAGGAAGGCGACGACAACGCCCAACTGGCTCTCTATCAGGTGGCCCACGAAGCCGGATGGCTGACCCGAAGCAACGAGCTTGTCCAGATGGCGCAGCTGCTTCTGCAGGCGGATGTTCCCGTCCAGGCCGCGAAGATCATCCAGGCAGGGTTGGAGGATGGCACGATCGAATCCAACGAGCGCAACTGGCGATTGCTGGCCCAGTCGTGGCAGCTCGCCCAGGACGACCCGCAAGCCGTGCCGGCGCTGACGCGGGCCGCCGGCCTGGCCGAGGACGGTACCCTTGACGTCAGCCTGGCGCAGTCCTACCAGAATCTCTACGAATGGGAGTCCTGCGTGGACGCGGCCCGTGAAGGCATCAGAAAGGGCGACCTGCGCCGCGAGGACCAAGCCTACATGATACTTGGCGCCTGCCTGTTCGAGCAGAAGGAATACACTGCGGCTCGCAATGCGTTCGAAGAAGCTGCCGAAGACGAACGCAGCCGTGGCAATGCCCGGAGCTGGATCCAGTACGTCAATTCCGAGCAGTCCAGAGACGAAGAACTGGCGGCCGCGCTGGCACGTTAGACTGAACTGCGGCAAATCCACGAATGACCGCCCGCGACTTCCGCGGGCGGTTTAACATTGAACAGGAGTTCCCTGACCATGGCTATCAGCGTAGGCGACCCGGTACCCGAGGGCACACTCACCAAAATGAGCGAAGGGGGACCCGAGCCTGTCTCTACGGATGCTCTCTTCAAGGGCAGGAAAGTGGTGTTTTTTGCTGTCCCGGGCGCCTTCACGCCCACCTGTGCGATCAAGCACCTGCCTGGCTTTCAGCGCGACGCGGACGCCATCAGGAACAGCGGCGTGGATACGATTGCCTGCATGGCGGTCAATGACGTGTTCGTCATGGACGCATGGGCGCAATCGGCCGGCACGGGAGATGACGTACTCATGCTTGCCGATGGCAATGGTGACTATGCGGCCGCACTGGGCCTGTCCTGGGATCTTTCGGGGCTTGGGCTCGGTACGCGTAGTCAGCGATTTTCCATGATTGTGGACGATGGCGTCGTCACCCACCTGAACGTGGAAGTGCCGGGAGAATTCAGTATCAGCGCCTCGAACACGATTCTCGATCAACTGGGCTGAACCCGGATCACCGGCCGCCAGGGAAGGCGCGTCCATGGCGTCGCCGCTGATCTCTTCGACCGCGCTGTCGAAACGGCTGGGTGATTCAGCCTGGATTGTCGTCGACTGCCGATTCGAACTGACCGACCCCGACGCAGGTCGTGCCGCGTATCGGCGCGGCCACATCCCGGGCGCCCGTTACGCGCACCTGGACAACGATCTCGCCAGCGTTCCCGGCCCGGCCGATGGCCGCCATCCATTGCCCCGGGTAGAGGACTTTACGGCCGCGCTCGGCGCGTGGGGGATTTCCGATGCCAGCCATGTCGTCGTTTATGACGACATGTCGGGAGCCATTGCGGCGCGGCTGTGGTGGATGTTGCGTTGGATAGGGCACCGTACCGTGTATGTCCTCGATGGTGGCCTGAAGGCGTGGGAGGCCGCCGGGTTACCATTGGATCAGGAACTTCCCGCTGTACGCGCCGTGGAGTACGTCGCACGCGACGTGCGCCGTGACTGGGTTGTCTCAACCGATCAGGTTCAGTTGGAACTGGCTAATGGCGCAAGACTCGTGGACGCGCGCGCGCCGGAGCGCTTTCAGGGTCTCAGCGAACCGATAGACGCCGTCGCCGGCCACATCTTGGGCGCCATCAACTGGCCGTTTTCCGAGACGCTGCGGCCCGATGGAAGAATGCGCCCCGCCGACGAACTCCACGCGCGCCTCAAGCACGTCGCGGATCAACCCGGAAGATTCATCGCCATGTGCGGGTCCGGGGTGACCGCATGTCATCTGCTCCTTGCCGTTAACGCGGCCGGTCTGGGAGACGGCCGCGTCTACATCGGTTCCTGGAGCGAGTGGATACGCGATCCCGAGCGGCCGATCGCCACCGGAACGGCGTCCTGACGCGGCAGTCGGGGGCCAAACCGTCAGGATTTTTGCAGAAATTCAGACACGTTTCAGTTGGCGTTTCGCGCTCGATGTGTTAAAGCACTACTCGTCAGTCACCGACGGGGTCATGTTGTGCCGCATTCCTCCAGAATATCGCCCAGCCGAGCGCTCAGGTCCGTACGTTATGAAATCCGCGGCCGCCTGGCGCGGCGAGCGCTGGAACTGGAGCGGCAGGGCTACGAAATCCTGTCGCTGAATATCGGCAATCCCGGCATGTTCGGCTTCCGGACCCCGGAGACCATGCGCCTTGCGATGATCGAGAACCTGGGTTCCAGCGAGGCGTACTGCGGGCAGAAGGGTATCTTTCCGGCTCGCGAAGCTGTGGTCATGCGTCAGCAAAGCCGCGGCGTCATGGACACGACCGCCGAGGAGGTGTTCATCGGCAACGGCGTCAGCGAACTCATCGATCTGACGCTCCGGGCATTGCTCAACCCCGGCGACGAGGTACTGATTCCCAGCCCGGACTATCCGCTGTGGACCGCCGCAACCGTACTCAACGGCGGAAAAGCAATCTATTACCCCTGCCGGGAACAAAACGGCTATGCGCCAGACCCCGACGAAGTGGAAAAGCTGGTCACTGCCAGAACCCGGGCTGTCGTCATCATCAATCCCAACAATCCAACCGGGGCTGTATACAGCAGGGAATGTCTGACCCGCCTGGCCGGGATCGCGAAGAAAAACGACCTGTTGATACTCGCCGACGAGATCTACGACCAGATGATCTACGGCGATGCGGAGTTCGTGCCCATGGCGACACTGTGCCCGGAGTCGCTCTGTGCGACGTTCAGTGGACTTTCCAAGGTGTACAGGGCATGCGGATACCGGGTGGGGTGGGTGGCCTTCAGCGGCGCCCTGGACCGATCCAGCGAATTGCTCGAGGCGATGGACCTGTTGGCCGCACTGCGCCTGTGCAGCAACGTACCGGGCCAATGGGCCGTGCAAACCGCCCTGGGCGGCTATCAGAGCATTCGCAAGCTGTGCTCCGGGGACGGACGGCTTTACCAGTCTCGCCAGGCCGTGATCTCGGCTGTAGACGAAAGCAAGTATCTCACCCTGGCTCCCCCGGACGGCGCCATGTATGCATTCATCGGCGTCGACACCCGCCAATTCCCGGGCTTCGATGACGAATCGTTCTGCATGGAATTGCTGGAGCAGCAACACGTGCTGGTCGCGCCCGGCTCAAGTTTCAATACGGGCTACCGGGATCACTTCAGAATCACCACACTCGCGGATGAAGATACGATCGAGGAGGTGTTCTGGCGCATCGACAATGTCCTGCAGCAGATGGCCAACCGTCCACCGATGCTGGAGTCCGCCAGATAATCGACTGATCGCATGCCTCCCTCCCTGACAGACCTCGCGGTCAAAGGGACTACCGTAGTGACCGCCGGCGGAATCGCGGCGCGGCAGATCCAGAGCTACCTGGCTCGACAACACCTGGAGGCAGGCCGATCGGCGTGGTTGACTCCCGCCGTTCTGACTTTCCGGGACTGGGCGGCCGCCTTGTGGCACAAGCACCTGGATAACGGCAGCCTTCAACTTCTCACTCCCGGGCAGGCCGATGCGCTGTGGCGCCGGGTCATCGACGAATCCGGCGACGGCTTGCAGGGGCTGCCGGGATACCGCCACCTATCCGCGTGGGCACGGGAAGCGTCGCAGCGGCGACGCGACTGGAATGTCAATTTCGACGACTTGTACGCCTTTCGTGACGATCCGGATTGCCGGGCATTTCTCCGTTGGGAACGGGCCTATCGGGAGGTATTGGACGACGCCGGTTGGATGGACCCTGGCGATGCGGTGGACGCGCTGGCTGCCGGGGCAACTTCACTGGCCGGAAACGGGGCCGCGTCCGTCGTCTGGGCCGACCTCACGCTGACCCCAGTTCAGTCACAGCTCGCAGAAAGACTTCGGACAGCGGGTTTCAGGAGTTCGGACTGGGTCCCGCCGACCTGCAATGAGCGAAGCCGCCGGATACAACTTGCCGATGCGTCGGAAGAGATCAGGATAGCGGCTGCCTGGGCGGCCGCACGGCTTGCGCGCCAACCCCGGCAGCGCCTGGCGATCGTCGTGCCCGGGTTGGAGGCTCGACGGGACGAGGTTGTCGGCGCTCTTGAAGAAGCGCTGTATCCCGACTGTTTGCTATTGGGCGCCCGGACCGGACACCGGAAAATCGTATGCCTGCAAGGCCAATCCACCGCAATGGACAATCCGATGATTGGCGCTGCGATGAACGCGCTGGAATTGTTCAGCGGCACGGGAGGCTTCCCTGTTCTGAGTCGTTGGCTGCGCAGTCCATTTTTTGGTACGGCAGACGATGCCGACGGGCGCTGCATGCTGGAGGCGCAGCTTCGCTCGCACATTTCGTCGCAGATGACCTTTCTTGACGCCTTCCGCTCGGGCGGCCTGGCGGCACAAATTCGGGCAGCGCTACCGGCACTCGCCGACGAACTCGAGGCAACCGCGTCACTGGTAGGCGCTCATCCCAGCCGCGCGACGCTCACGACCTGGGTAACCGTCTGGCGAAGGGTGTTGGGCGAGCTTGACTGGGGCGGCCAGGACTCGACCATACCGGATGACTGGGAGTCCGCGCTGAATGATCTCGTGCTCCTGACACCGATCCTGGGCAGGCTCGACCTGAGCGACGCACTGGCGGAACTGGAGAGAATCCTGGGACGACCGCAGCGGCTCGGTGCGGCGCCGCTGCACGGAATCTTCCTGCTGGCCAACCTGGAGGATGTGGGGCCCGGATACGATGCGGTCTGGGTCAGCGGGCTCACCGACACTCAGTGGCCGCAGGCATCGCAACCCATTCCTCTGCTGCCGTTGACGCTGCAGCGCAAGCACGGGATGCCATGGGCGACCCCGGCTGCGGCGCTCGAGCACTCCCGAGTCACCATCCAACGGCTTGTTGATCGAGTGCCCGATGTGATTCTCAGTTCGCCCGAGAGCGTCCACGAGCACCCGGTTCAACCAAGTCCGCTGATTCTTTCCTGGCCGCCGGCTACGGAAGCGGACTTGCTGGGCTCCCGTGCGCGCCGCTCTCAACAGGTCGTGCTCGACGAAAGGCGTTTGGAAACGCGTGCAGATCCGGTTCCACCGGTCGAAGCACGGAAACTCCGGGGCGGTATCGGCACGCTGGCGATGCAATCGATCTGCCCGCTGCGTGCGTTTATCGAAAGCCGCCTGATAGCAAAGCCCCTGGAAACCGTCCGACCGGGATTCGGCGCGCGCCAACGGGGCATTGCGGCGCATGCGGCAGTCCGGCGCCTGTTCGGCGATTTGCCCGACCAACTGGACCTTTTGTCCTGGAGCCCGGAGGACAGGACGCGCCGCATCGAGCGAAGCTGCCAATTGTCGCTGCGCGGCCTGTTCGGCGTGGCCGAAAACCGATTGGGAGCGCTCTTCGAACTGGAACTGGCCCGACTGCGATCATTGCTTGTCCGGCTCCTGGAATTGGAATCGACCAGATCGCCTTTTCGAGTCGCCGGGGTGGAGCAGACCATCAAGGTCGATGTGGGAGGCCTCGAGATCAGGGGTAGGCTCGACCGCATCGACGAACTGGAGCCCGATGGGTCACTGGCTGTCATCGACTACAAGACGGGGAGAAGAAACAATCCGAGCGACTGGCTGAAGGAACGGCCACGGGACTTGCAGTTGCCTTTCTATGCGGCATTCCTTGAAGCTGGGGTAGCAGCTGTGGTGATCGCGGCGCTGAACCCCGTAAGCCCGGAGTACAAGGGCCTCTGGCTGGCCGACGGACGATTTCCAGGACGAACGGCGAGACTGCCTGCTGAATTTACCTGGCCAATGCAGCGAGATCGCTGGCGAACGCAGGTCGAAACTCTGGCGCGGGAATATGCGGGCGGGGACGGCCGGATTTTCCAGAAAGAAATCAGGCAGGCCGAGGGTGAGATCGCGCCCCTTACCCGGGTTCATGAATGGACTGCACTGGCGCGCAAAGCGGAACCGCGAGCGTCGCGCAACGAGCCATGAAATGAGCGACTCCGCACAGCGCCGGCTCGCCCTGCAGACAGACCGATCCTTTATCGTTCAGGCGCCTGCGGGATCGGGCAAGACAGAATTGCTCATCCAGCGCTTTCTGGCATTGCTGGCGACCGTTGAGTTGCCCGAACAGGTCATCGCGATCACATTTACCCGCAAGGCGGCAGCGCAGATGCGCGACCGCGTGCTGGCGGCGCTGTCCTCCGCAGCCCGGGAAGAACGGCCAGGGCAGCCGCACCGGCTCCGGACCTACGAGTTGGCCCGGCAAGCGTTGGCCCGGGACCGGTATCTGGGCTGGTCTCTGGTCGAACAACCAGCCCGGCTCAAGATCGATACGCTGGACGCGCTCAATGTCTGGCTCGCACAGCGCTTGCCGATCGCGTCCGGCGGGATCGGAGCGGCACGCATCGTCGAAGATGCCTCCGAACACTATCTGACTGCCGGAAGGCGAATGATGCAGCAGCTGGGAGACGCTTCGCCGGGGGTCCGCGCATTGCGGTTCCTGCTCGAGGCGTCCGACATCAGCGCCGAGCGCATGGTAACGCTGATGGCGCAGATGCTCGCTACTCGCGACCAGTGGCTGCCCCATGTCTTCGCTGCGGGCGAATCGGACTTGCGCATTATTGTCGAACGAGCCTTGCGCCGTTCGATCGAGGAGGATCTGGTCACCCTGTCGCAATTGATTCCCGAGGCGGCCGGCCAGCAACTGGTACCGCTGATGAATCACGTGGCCAGGCACGCGCCCCGATACGCCCCTCAGTTCGAGCCGTGGCTGCGTCTGGAAGCATTACCGCCCCCTTCGGTAGACCATCTCAAGGCCTGGAAGGCACTGCCGGAACTGCTGCTGACAGGGCAGGGGGCATGGCGCAGGCAGCCGGGCGCCATCGGGTTTTCAGGTCGGTTCGCCACCCTTGGCGGCGATCTGAAGGAACTGATCTCATCGCTTGCAGAATCGGAGGAACTTCGCGTTGCGCTCGTCGAGTTGAAGCGCCTACCCGCCTCGCTCCCGGGACCGGCATGGTGGGACGCCATGTCGGCGCTTCGAAGTTCGCTGCAACACCTCGTGGCCGAATTGCGGGTCCTGTTCGCGGAACGCAATACCGCTGATTTCATTGAACTGGCTCTGGCCGCCCAGCGCGCCCTTGGAAACTCGGCGCGACCCTCGGACCTGCTGCTTGCTCTCGATCGACGCATCCAGCACATCCTCGTGGACGAGTTCCAGGATACGTCGCGTTCGCAGATAAGACTCCTGGAACTGCTCACGTCCGGTTGGGAGCCCGGCGACGGCCGTTCGCTCTTTCTGGTCGGCGACCCCATGCAATCCATCTACCGGTTCCGGAATGCCGACATGTCGCTGTTCCTCCGGGTCAAGCATGAGGGCATCGGGGATATTCGTTGCGAATCGCTGGAGCTGACCCGGAATTTCCGTAGCGCTCCGGTGGTGATCGATTGGGTGAATGAAACGTTCACGAGAATCTTTCCGGCTGAGGATGACCTCCGGGCCGGTGCCGCCCGGTTCAGTCCCTGTGAAGCGGTCAGGGCGTCCTCTAGCCAGCAGACTGTGCAGGTGCACGGGCTTCGGGGGTCGGACCCGGACGCGGAGACTCGACGCGCAGCGGAGATCGCCGCCGCCGAAAGGGCCCGGTCCGAGTCCGGTTCGGTGGCGATCCTGGTGCGGAGCCGCAGTCACCTCGCGGGCCTGCAAAGCCACCTTCGCGCCCTGGGCCTGCACGCACACGCCGTTCAACTCGAAGCGCCCAACCAGCATCAGGTCACCCAGGATCTCATCGGACTGACCCGGGCATTGACTCATCGCGGCGATCGTGTCGCCTGGCTGGGGGTGTTGCGGGCTCCGTGGTGCGGCCTGAACTGGAGGGATCTTCACGGCCTGTGCCGAGGCGATTCGGACAGCGCGGTATGGACGTTGATGCACAATGCCGGACGCGTCGCCAGGCTGACCGAGGGCGGCCAGGCACGATTGAAGCGCCTGTGCGCAATCCTGCAAATGGCTTTCCATGAACGAGCCGCCCAGCCCCTGGCCCGCTGGGTGCAGCGGACATGGCTGACTCTGGATGGACCCGCCTGTCTTCTGGAGTCCCGGGACATGGATCGCGCAATGCATTTTTTTGCGGTCCTGAGAGAGGCCACCGTCAGGGGCGATCTGGACGATCCGAGCACTCTGGACAGCCTGTTCGACGATCCCGCCGCGATCATGGACCGTCCCCGGGAGAGCGGTATAGAGATCATGACCATTCACAAGGCCAAGGGGCTTGAGTTCGACACGGTCGTGCT
Source organism: Gammaproteobacteria bacterium (assembly GCA_022820625.1). Lineage (GTDB taxonomy): Bacteria > Pseudomonadota > Gammaproteobacteria > Steroidobacterales > Rariloculaceae > UBA6522. Next base: position 13,769 of record JAJEFE010000095.1, read on the forward strand.
GCCGGGGTTGGGACGCGAAGCCCGATCGGACAAGGGCAAGGCGTTGTATTGGCATGAACGGGTGCACGCGGACGGCGAGGAATCGGTCTTGCTGGCACCGTTCTCCGCGGGTTCGGATGAACGGGACGCGCACACCCGATGGCTCAGGGGTATCGAACAGCGCAAGGAGTTCTCCGAGCGCGCGCGTCTGCTCTACGTGGCGACAACCCGCGCCAGGGAACGCCTGCACCTGATCGGTCAACTTCCGGTCGGGCAAACCAGACCGCGTGCGAGAAGTTTGTTCGCCTTCCTCTGGCCGCAAGAATCTTCTGCCTTCGAATCGGCCGGCACGCCGGACGATACCGGCCAACAGGAAGAGGGCGCGTTCGAGCCCCAGCTCAGACGACTGATCGATACGGCGCGGCGACCGGAGGGCGCAATGCCCCCCGGTGAGGTTGAGCGACGTCCCCATTTCCAATGGGCGGGACAAGCCGCGCTACAGGTCGGCATAGTAGTTCACCAGTGGTTGCACACCATCGCAAGGGATGGGATCGAGCGTTGGGATGCCGGACGCGTCCGGGCCGGCATTGACCGCTACCGGGCGGAATTGCAATTGCTCGGGGTCGATGAGGATGAACTCCGGGAAGCGTCATACCGAGTGATGCAGGCGCTCGAGGCCGTCCTGGACGATGCGACCGGGCAGTGGATTCTGACCGCTCGGCGAGAGGCCGACTCGGAATTGCCGATCTCCCGGAATGCTGATGGAATGATCGAAAACCTGCGTCTGGACCGGACATTCGTCGACGAATCCGGGACGCGATGGATTATCGACTACAAGACGAGCGCCCACGAAGGCGGCGCCATCGATGCATTCCTGGACTCGGAAGTGCAACGATACAGGGCGCAATTGGAACGATACGCCCGAGCCATGTCCAGCGTCGACAGGCGGCCGATCAGGGTCGGGCTGTATTTCCCCCTTCTGCGCGCTTTCCGGGAGTGGCAGCCGCAGGTCTCCGATCAGGCTGATGGCGCTGTGGCTCGGCAGCAGGGACGCGCCGCCGCAAACCTGTCCGACTGATATGATCGCCAAACGGCGATAGGAGCTGGAGACCCTGAAGCATGGCACTGCGCACCCTGGACCACTGTTCCATCCGAACGCTTGATCTGGAAGCTAGCCGGGCATTCTATGTCGATGTGCTCGGGATGAAGGAAGGGGAGCGACCGGACTTTCAGTTTCCGGGAGCCTGGCTGTATCTGGAGGATCGGACGGTGATCCATCTGATCGGCGTCGATCCCGACGATAACCGCGGATTGGTGGAGTATCTGGGTGGCGACATCGACCCCGACACCCTGTTCGACGGCGGCTCCCTGGATCACATTGCCTTCTGTGCGACGGATGCACCCGACATGATCCAACGCCTGAAGAGAAACAACGTGCCCTTTCGCGAGCGTCAGGTACCGAACATGGACCTCAGCCAGATATTTGTGGAGGACCCGAACGGGATCACCATCGAGCTCAACTATTTCGGTTCATAACGTACCGGTAAGGCTGAACGCGCGCATGCCGTCGGCGTCGGGAGCGCCTGTCAGCAATTCAATACCGCGCCTGAGCGCGGCGTCCGCCTCGGGACGGGCCCGAACAAGGCCGCTGATATCGTATTCGCCCGCCGCGGTGAGACCCGCGGAGCCGCGTACCTCCATTGGGCCGCCCTGATCCTGGAAGGCACCCTGCAGTCCGTCTGTCCCGGACAGGGTGACGTTGAAATTACCGAGAGCGATCGGATCGCCCCCAACCAGGGAAGGAACCGCGAGTTGGTTCAGGCGCAGTTGCCCACGCGCCGAGGCGGGCCAGCCGTCCCGAAGAACCAGCTCCGCGAGCTGGAGGCTCACCTGACCTCGGATTCCCGCGATCGGAAGCGCCGAGGCGAGGACCGAAAGGCTGCAGGTCGCCGTCAATCCGGACAAGACGATGTCACTCCCGCCGATGCGAACTTCCGTTTGAAGAAACCCGTCGCCGAGTCCGGTTTCGAGGAGCCCCTGCGGCCGTGCGAGCAGGAGCGACCAGGGCCGCACCTGCCAACGGACATCGCGGAATCCCACGGGACCTGCCGATGCAAGCGCGGCGCGGCCGGACCAGACCGTACCCTGAACCCCGGCAAGACGAAGGTCATCGGCCGCCAGCCAGCGCCAGGCTACATCGGCAGGGAGGAGGGCTGTGACGAATGCGAGGTAGGCGCCCGCACTGAGGGCGATCCAACGCAACTCACGATCTCCGCAATACCAGAGTGGCGTTCACGAGCCCGGGCTGTTGCGCGCCGTCCAGGTTTGCGGTGACCACGACGATGCCGTGGCCCTGCCGCAATGCCCCCAGCCAGCTGACCAGTTGGGCAAAGGGTACTCGTTGAAAAGCGACGCGAATTCCGTTCTCGCCATCGGGTTGATTGCGTGACAGGGTGCCTCCCAACCCATGGGCGCGATGGGTCTGGTCCACGATCAGCACCAGCGATTCCGCGGACGTCGCCGCAGGGTTGGGCGGGGCGCCGGATGGTTGCAGGCGGCTCACATCCGCCAGCAGGCTGTACTTCTCCGCCAGACTCGCATCGAGGTTCAGGCTTGCGCTGCGCAAAGGCATCCAGGCGAAGCTCCAGACCAGGATCAGCACGATGATCGCGCCGCCCAGGGCAATCGCGATGCGCTCGCGCGGCTGCAACATTTCGAACCAGTCCTTCATTGCGGATTCGCAGTGACCTGAAGTCGCCCGAGGATGCCATCCTGTGTCGGGTTGGCGGACTGAATCGACGCCTGGAACGACGCGCTGCTGCTGATTTCACGGGTAAACTCGTCCAGCGTGGAAACGCTTCCGGCCAGAACCCGGAGGTCCATGACCCCGGTTCGGTAACTCAGGGCTTCCAGCCGAGTATCTTCGTTCCATGCCCGGGTCACCCGGTCGAGTGCGGCCAGGAAGCCTGCTTCGGATCCATTCACCGTGGTGACCAGGCGCCTCAGAACCTCCGCTTCACAAGATGCGAGATCGCCCGATCCCGCATTGACCCGGCAGGCCGTTTCAAGCATTGCGGTTACGTTACGGTCGTCCCTGCCAAGGGCCAGGTAACGGGCGCCCTCTCCGCCGATCGCCAGCACCAGTAATCCGAGCAGCAGCGCCGCAGCGAACCGCCAGGGACGGAGCCAGGACTGCCAATCCGTCTTGTGTCCATAGGGGCCCTGAAGCAGATTGCACCCGGGCAGGTCGATCAGCGTCGCGCCCAGTCGGGGCAGGACCCCCTCGCGCAAAAGTTGCGCGTCGATACCGATTCCCCGTTCGCGCAACCGGCCGACTTCGTTCTCGCATCGCGCGTAACCTTCGGTATCGGCAAACAGCATCACGTGGGGCGGATCGGAAGCCTCCTCTTCGCCGCTGTGCGCCACCTGCAGGGTTTCTTCCAGAGACACTCCCTGCAGCGCGAAGGGCGGCTGACCGGGGGCGCGGCCGTAGGTGCAGTCGGTTTCGGCGACCACCGCGATGCACCCCGGTACGGGGGGCACTCCGTCCGACTCGCAATAGATCCGCTCCGGATTCAGCCCCACCCGATCACAGTCCGCCAGCCAGTCTTCCATACGCCCGCCGGTCACCACGGTGACGGGGACCCCTCCGGAAGCGTCTCTCTCCCCGGCCGCAAAATGCAGGCGTTCCACGTCCTCGGCGACCGTATCCTCCAACGAGTACGGCAGCATCTGCCGCAGCCGCGCCGCGCTCCTCACAGGCACCGACGCCCGGCTGCAGACCGCATCCAGTCCCGATACCAGTAACAGCACACGACGGTTCGCCGCTTCCCCGGCGGCTTCCTCCAGTGACCCGTGCACGACGGGCGCCAGTCGCTGGCCGGCGGAATCCAGCACGACCCAGGAGGCCTTTCCCGGGGTTGTCGACAACCGGACTACCAGGTGCTCGAGCACGGCTATTGAACTCCAAGACTGCGAAAGACGGCGCCCGCAAGTCCGCTCTGGTGCCGCTGAAGGACAGAGTATAGGGTGAACTGGTGGGTGCCAAGTGCCACGGTGGCGGTCAGCAGGAAGTAGTCGCTTGTGCCATCGATACGTCCGCGGGCGTCGGAATCGAGCAGATCTCCAAACGTTGCCTCGATATCGACGAATTCGGCGCTGCCCCGCTGCTCCACCAGCGAGGCTGCCTGGGCCAGATCGATGTTGTCGGACAGCGACGCCAGTACCGGCGCGGACGCCGTGTTGACGTTCAGCGGCGTACCTGAAGGCAATGCGGTGACATAGGGCAGCAACGTTCGATACCCTTCGGCTTCGATTCCGGTTATTGCGTTCAGTTCGCTGGTGCTCGTGATCGGCCAGTTCGGGGTACGGTAGGGCGGGTTGGCGCCTGCGTACGTGCCGTCTTCGGCGCCGTTCGGGAAGTGGGTTTCGACATCGGCGTCGAGCCAGTCGACAACGGCGCCGGCCGCGGCCGGATCCAGCCCGAGCGTTGCCAGCAGACGCTCGAATTGCGCCAGGGAAACGGGGTCCACGTCGCCCTGGGGCGTCACCAGGTTGTTGAGATTGAAACGGCCCTGGAGATCTTCGAGCCGGCCGCTGATGGCGCCGCCGTCCACGGGCAGGGGGGGCAGTTCCATCGCCCAGATCTCGCCGAGATGATCGCTTTGCGGAAATTCAACCTTGTCCTGCCTGAGAATATCCCCGGCCCAGGCCTCGGCGCCCTGCAGGTACGCAAGGCCCTGGTCCGCCGCCAGTCCCGCTTCCGCTCGCCGTTGCGCAAGGCTCGCGTTCCACATCATGTTGACAGCGATCATCGTGCCCAATGTCACGACCAGCATCGCCGTAAGGACCGCGACGCCGCGTTGCCGCTCCGGAAAGTGCCTCATCCGCCAACCTCCACGGTTCGCCAGATGTGGCCGATGTCTTCCAGGTAGACGTTGAACTCAACCAGCCTGGGCGAGGTTACCAGGGAATCCGGGGAAGACAGATCAAGCGGCGGCCATTCCCGATGCCATTGGCCGTTTCGATCGAGCAATCGAATCTGTATGTCATCTACGCCCGTCAGCAATTCCGTGCGTGCCGGGGGTGTCGTCAGAGTGCGATCGATTGACGGCCAATGGAAACGAACCAGCGTGCTGCCGTCTGGTTCCCAGTCGTAGGCCACCCTGAGGACGTGGCCGCGCGGCAGGCCGGCGGGATTGGTCCAGCCGCCGCGGCTGAGTTCGACCGCAAACTGCTCGTTGGGCCCAACCAGAAAACTGGCTTCCCACGCCTCTCCCGACTCGTCCCGCGCAGCCCTCGGGTGCACCTGCGCCAGGTCCTGGGCGATGACGTGCATGGCGAACTGAATGTCGCGCCACCTCTGAGCGCGCTCCTCCGCAATGGCCTGCTGCTGCATCACCGTTGACAGCCCGGTCAGCGCGATGACTCCGATCACCGCGACGATGGCCATGGCGATCAATAGTTCCACCAGCGTGAATCCGCGCTCGGATGACCTGTTCGGACCGGCTGCCGGGGAGCCGTTCACGGGAGATTTCACAGACCCGGTCCAGTCGCGCCGGGCAGCCAGTTGAACGGAGGAATGCCCGGCGGAGCAGGGGGCTCCAGCAGCCCCGAAACAGTGTGGAGCGCCTGCTCGGGTTGATCCGCGAGCGCCACGGACACGTCCACGCGGCGCAGGTTTTCCACGGGCGTCTCCGAAATCCTCGCACGCCAGATCCAGACCCGCCGGGCGTAGTCCACCTCATCGCTGGTTTCTCCGAGCGGCGGCCACTGCGGCGCAACGCTGAGTTCCGCGATGCGGTTGGACGCGATCCAGCTTGCAAGCACCTTGTTCTCGATGATCGCGGCGCCGACAGCGTACCGGTTGAGTTGTGCATGCACCGCCGTCATGCCGAGCGCGACGATGGCCAGCGCCACCATCACCTCCAGCAGGGTAAAGCCCTGCGCCTGGCTGCTACGGCCCATCGAAACCACTTCGGGTGACTTGAAGCGAGCCGTCGAGGGCGCCCTCGATCAGGTATCGGCCGCCGCCGGCGTCCCTGAATAAGTGCGCTTCGAACGGTGTGATTTCTCCGCTCGCCAGCAGCACGACCTGCGGTTGCGGCTGTTCCCCGGGTTCGGGTTCCTGTTCCGGTTCGAGCGAAACCTCCCGATCATCCAGGAACAGCGCCAGCTCAATCGGTTCCGCGAGACGACGCTCCCTCAGAAACTCGTCCCCCTCCGGATCGAGCCAGGTAAGCGTCCGGTAGTCGTAGACGAAGAACCGGTAGCCGTGGCGGGTGAATTGAACGCCGTAGTCCCGGGTTTCGAGCACCGCTTCGTCCATCAACGTATCCAGCAGGCTCCTCAGCCGTAACGCTTCGCGCTCAAGCTCCCGGTCGGGGCCGACCACGTTCAACGACAGGACCGCAGTCGCTGCGAACAACCCGATAATGACCATCACCACCAGGAGCTCGATCAGGGAGAACCCGTCGGCACCGGCTTCGCGTACGTTACCGATGTGGATTCCTCTCCGTCCCTGCTGCGGCAGGGGACTGTTGCCAAGGGGCGCCGGGGCAGATGCGGTTGTGTTCACGCCTGTGCTCTCGGGTCGGTCCGCCGGGAGCGGTCAGCACAACGGCGGCGCTTCAGTTAAGTTCCCAGTTGCCGATATCCGCATTGATATCTTCACCTCCCTGCACGCCGTCGGCGCCGTACGTGAACAGGTCGAACTCGCCTCGCTGGCCGGGATAGGCGTACTGATAGGGTTGGTTCCAGGGGTCCGAAGGAAGGCTGCGAAGGTACGCCTTCCAGTTGGGAGCGGCCGCTTCGCCGGGATTGGAGACCAGGGCGTCCAGGCCCTGATCTGTGCTCGGGTACCGGAAGTTGTCGAGCCGGTAGAGGTTCAGCGCGGTCTCGATACTTCGGATATCCGCCATTGCGCGATTCACCTGGGCCCGGTCGATGTTACCGATCAGGGCAGGGGCCACCAGCGCCGCCAGCAGCCCGATGATCACCACGACCACCATGATCTCGATGAGCGTGAAGCCGTGTTGACGGCCGGCAGCCGCAGCCGCGTCCGGCGCGCGTTCATGGCGTTCGGCCGAACCATGGCAGCAACCTGACGGGTTGTTGGACAGGCGATGCATGCCGGTCTCTCGCTGTGCATTTCCAATGCGGCCACGATAACACAATACCTGCCTGCATCGACGCCGCGCGCGACAGCTATAGCCGGGCTGCCAGGTTCGCAAGTGGGCGGTCGGGCGGGGTACCCGGCGTATAATCGCGCCGGAACCAACCACGGGACACCGGATACATGGAAATTGAACAACTCGGGCACTGGCCCGGTATTGAGGGCCGCGTCGCCCTGGTCACCGGCGCGTCACGCGGAATAGGGCGCGCCACGGCGCAGGCATTGGCGTTGCAGGGCGCCGAGGTCGTGGGAACGGCGACCACGGAGGCGGGCGCTGCGGAGATTTCGGAAAGGTTGCGGGCGATCTCGCCCGAGGCGCAGGGACTGATGCTGAACGTGGCCGATCCCTCGTCGGTCAAGACGCTCTTCGGGGCGCTCTCCGGATCGCAATCGGTACCGACGATCCTGGTGAACAACTCCGGCATCGCCAGCGACAACCTGTTCGCCCGCATGAAGCAGGACGAGTGGGACCGGGTATTGGCGACCAACCTCTCTTCCCTCTATTGGGTGTGCAAGGCGGCCATTCGCGGCATGATGAGGGCCCGCTGGGGGCGCATCGTCAACATTGCTTCGGTGGTCGGGCAGATCGGCAATCCCGGGCAGGTGAACTATGCCGCGTCCAAGGCCGGGATGATCGGTTTCAGCAAGTCCCTGGCCCGGGAAGTCGGCTCGCGGAATATCACGGTGAATACGATAGCTCCGGGATTTATCGAGACCGACATGACCCGGGAAATGAGCGAATCCCAGCAGCAAGCGCTCAGGGGCCAGATCCCGTCAGGCCGCCTGGGAGCTCCCGAGGATGTTGCCGCAGCAGTGGTTTACCTTGCGTCCGAAGCGGCCCGATATGTCACCGGCGAGACCCTGAACGTCAATGGCGGGCTCTTCATGAGTTGATCCGGACGGGACTGTTTTACAGGTGCTGGGCGGGAATGCGATTTTGCCGCGACATTGTGGATTGCCCCCGTTGTTCTCAGTACAATACGCGCCACGCAAGCGCGGCCATGGGCCTGATGGCTGGCGGTCATTCAGTTAAGGGGTACCTCACGCATGAGTAGTGTCGAAGACCAAGTCAGAGCGATCATCGCTGAACAGCTAGGTGTCAAGGCGGACGAAATCAACAACGATGCCTCGTTTGTCGACGACCTGGGAGCCGACTCCCTGGATACCGTCGAGCTGGTCATGGCCCTGGAGGAGGAATTCGAAACCGAGATTCCCGATGAAGAGGCCGAGAAGATCACCACGGTCCAGCATGCCATCGACTACGTCAACGCGCACAAGGGCGATTCCTAGGGGCAGGCCCCGGATAGCCCGCACGTCTTGCGCATCGTTAATTTTCCCTTTCTGGTCCTGCCGGGGTCACCCTGATGACCAGGCGACGAGTCGTCGTTACCGGCCTTGGGCTGATCTCTCCCACCGGGAACAACGTCGCTCAGGGCTGGGCGAACGTCCGTGACGGCATCAGCGGCATCGGTCCGGTGGACTCGTTCGATACGACGGGTTTCAGCACCACCTTCGCCGGCGTCATAAGGGACTTCGATGTGACCGACTACATGTCGGTCAAGGACAGCCGCAAGGCGGACCGGTTCATGCACTATGGCATTGCCGCCTGCACGGAAGCCTTCGAGGATGCGGGGCTGGAAGTCCCCGAATCGGAGGCTCATCGATTCGGCGTGATCATGGGATCGGGCATCGGCGGCATCGATACCATCGAAACCAACTACGAGAAATACAAGAAGGCAGGGGCCCGGAGAATCTCGCCGTTTTTCGTTCCCGGAAGTATTGTCAACATGATCTCCGGGCATGTCTCCATCAAGTACGGGCTCACGGGCCTGAACCTGGCCCTGGTGACAGCTTGCGCCACGTCCGCACACTGCATCGGACTGGCCGGGCGGTTGATCAGCATCGGCGAGGCGGATGTCATTCTGGCGGGCGGCGCGGAGTATGCCACCACTCCGTTGGGAATCGGCGGATTTGCCTCGGCGCGGGCGCTTTCCACGCGCAATGACGACCCGGCCGGCGCCAGCCGGCCCTGGGACAGGGAGAGGGACGGGTTTGTCCTCAGCGACGGCGCGGGCTGCCTGGTGCTGGAGGACTACGAGCGCGCCCGACGGCGCGGCGCGAATATCTACGCCGAACTGATCGGCTCGGCCATGAACGGCGACGCGTACCATATCACTGCGCCCACCGAAGACGGCTCCGGTGCGGATCACTGCATGCGCCTGGCTCTCGAGGATGCGGGAGTGAATGCCGAAGACGTCGACTACGTCAATGCCCACGGTACGTCGACGCCCCTGGGCGACATAGCTGAAACGCTGGCGGTAAAGAGGACGTTCGGCGAGCACGCAAAGTCACTGGTCATCAGTTCGACGAAGTCCACGACAGGCCATACGCTGGGAGCCGCAGGCGCGATAGAGGCGCTGTTTACGGTGATGGCGATCAGGGAGGGGGTCGTGCCGCCGACCATCAACCTCGAGAACCAGGACCCCGAATGCGATCTCTACTACACGCCGAATGTAGCCCTGGAACGTGATGTAAGGATTGCGTTGTCCAATTCCTTCGGTTTCGGCGGAACAAACGGCACGCTGGTCTTCAGGCAGTTCGACTGATCCGCCGATCATTCTTGTCGGCCTGCCGGTGAGCTGCGGATCGTTGGCAACTCCCACCGATATTCCATCCTCGTCCTGTTACCATGGGCAATCTGGATCATCACGCCCACGGCAGCAAGACAGTACGAAATGCAGGCCAGGACTCTGCGCTGGATCATGTTCACGGCGCTGTGCGCCAGCATCGCTGTCGCCGTATGCGCGGCCTTGCTGTTTGCCTGGCGGTCACTGGATGCGCCCATGAATGTTGCTGCGGGCGGAGACAGACTCAATGTGGCGTCGGGTACCTCATTGACGGGAATAACCGATGAACTGTCCCGGCGTGGCGTCCTGGAGACGACCTGGGCTCTTAACGCGTACGCGCGCTTTACAGGCGACGCGAAACGGATCCAGGCCGGAGAATACCTGATTGGCAGCGGAACCAGCCCCAGAGGGCTGCTGGATCAATTGGTGCGCGGCCGTGTGTATCTGTACGACCTGACCATTATCGAGGGTTGGACGTTCGCCGATGTGGTCACGACGTTGAGGAACCATGAAGCGGTGGATACCCACGGTTTCGACCCGGCATCGGTGATGGCCGAACTGGGCGATCCGGAGCTCCATCCTGAAGGCCAGTTCTATCCGGATACGTACCGGTTTCCAAGAAGCACGCCGGCCGTGGTTATTCTCCGTCGGGCCCACGAGGCGATGCAGGACCTGCTGGAAGAGGCGTGGGGACAGTACCGGGCCACTACGGTGCTTGAGACGCCTTACGAAGCGTTGACACTGGCCTCGATCATCGAAAAGGAAACGGCGCTGAGCGAGGAACGCCCGCGCATCTCGGGAGTTTTCCACCGGCGATTGGAGCGCGGCATGCGCCTGCAGGCCGATCCTACGATCATTTACGGGCTTGGCGACGACTTTGACGGCGATCTGCGCCGCGCGGATCTTTCCCGCGATACCCCCTACAATACGTATACGCGATCCGGACTGCCGCCGACACCCATCGCGCTACCCAGCCAGCAGTCACTGTCAGCCGCCGTAAATCCGGCGCCCGGTTCGGAGTTGTACTTCGTCGCTACCGGCCTGAGTGACGGGAGCCACTACTTCTCCACGACATTGGACGAGCACAGGGAAGCGGTCGCCCGATACCTGTCCGGCACTCCGTTGGCGGAGACCGCGGAACAGTGAGAGGAGCGTTCATTACCCTTGAGGGAACCGAAGGTGTCGGCAAGACAACTTGCCTCGACTTCGTTCGGGAATCTCTTTCTGCGGCGGATATACCCACGGTGGTCACAAGGGAGCCCGGCGGAACAGAGCTGGGGGAGAAAATCAGGAATTGGATCCTGGAGGGCAACCATGGCGAGCTTTCGGCGGAAACCGAGACCCTACTGATGTTTGCCGCCAGGGCTTTTCACCTGGATGAGGTCATCCGGCCGGCGCTCGCGGCCGGACGATGGGTGATCTGCGATCGCTTCAGCGATGCAACGGTGGCCTACCAGGGCGGTGGAAGGCGTGCCGACAAGGGCTGGATAAAATCCCTGCGTGCCGCCGTTCACGCGGGCCTGGAGCCGGACCTGACGTTGCTGCTGGACGCTCCGGTTGAGGTCGGCCTGCACAGAATCCGGGCCCGCGCGCCCGATCATTTCGAGCGGGAGAATCGGGATTTTTTCGCCCGCGTTCGCGCGGCCTACCTGGAACTGGCGCGGGACGAACCGCATCGGATCAAGGTGATTGACGCGGCGCCTTCGCTGACGGAAGTCAACTCACGGGTCTCCGCGCACGTGACAGCGTTTCTCGGCAGGTTTTGCCCCTAGCCGCCTCTGGCCCGACCGATGTCCGATTCCGCCTACGAGACCCTCAGCAGCGGCATCTGCCCGTGGCTGCAGGCGCCCCTGCTGCAATTCGAGGCCGCTCACGGAGCAGGCCGCCTGGGACATGGCTGGCTGCTGGCGGGACCACGGGGCGTCGGCAAGATCAACCTGGCACTGCTCGCGGCGCGCCGGTTACTGGAGGACGCCGATGGCGACGTACGGTTTCTGGAAGCGGACGAGGCCGCCGTCGCCATGGCAGGGCGTCACGAGCCCGCGGACCGCCATCCCGACCTCCACTGGGTATTCCCCGAACCGAAGCGAAACACACTGACCGTCGAGCAAATCCGTGAAGCCGCACAATCCCTGTCGCTGACCAGCCTGACGAGCCAGGCCAGGGTACTGGTACTGGAGCCGGCCGACGCGATGACCACGGCGGCTGCCAATGCGTTGCTCAAGACCCTGGAGGAACCCGGCGCCGATACGTATCTGCTGCTGATATCGCACCAGCCCGGAAGACTTCCGGCAACGATCCGCAGCCGTTGCCAATCGCTTTCGGTACGCTGTCCGCCCGCTGCCGAAACGCTCGCGTGGCTGAATGGCGCCGGTAAGCATCCGGAAGCGGTGGACTGGATTCCCCTGTGGGAGGCCGCCCGCGGAGTGCCGTTTCGCGCAATCGACTATTACAGAAGTGATTTTTCCAGTTTTTATAAGGAGTTAGAAACCGCATTTTGTGAAATCTCGACCAATCGGACCGATCCTCAGGCGGTCGCGGACACGTGGTTGGCGGGCGATATCGAAGCCGTCTTGAGTTGGCTCTCGACTCGATTGCAATCGATCATTCGAGCACGGCTGGCGCCCGGCAGTGCAGAGGGCAGGGATATTACTTCCAGCGTCCTGTGGAATGCCTGGAAGCCGCTTTCGACTCGATTTCTGTTCGAACAGCAGAAAAATGTGGAATTGCTGTTGGGACAACTAGGTGGTGGAATCAACGTGGAACTGGCCGTGAGAGCGATATTGCCGGGTTTCCGGCCGAAGGAAGGATCTTGATGAGTTTACCGGGCGCGTTGGAGCTGACGCTTGAGGACAAGAGCGCACTACGCCGGGCATACATGCCATTCATCCGTAATGGCGGGGTATTCGTTCGCACCGACCGCCCCTACGAACTGGGTGACAACGTCACGGTAACGATCAGGTTGTTCGATACGAGCGGGCCGGTTGGGGTCGAGGGCAAGGTCGTCTGGATAACGCCGATCCGCGCACAGGGGAAGCGGGTAGCGGGGGTGGGAGTGCAGTTCGGCGCTGATGAATCGCTTTGGGCACGTATCGAGGGATTACTCGGCGGGATTTCAGGCGGGGACGAGCCGACTTACACACTCTGAGCGACACAGGGAGCCGGGTCATGTCCACGCTTGCAGGGACAGTGTTGTCCCGGTTATCGAACAGGCTATAGCTTCTCCCAGCCGGCGTGGGGAGCGAATCGGGAACCGAGGGATTCGGCAAACGATTCCATTCGCCGCACGACCGCTTCGATGCCCCGCAGGCGCGCGTACTGAATCGGCCCACCCCTGAAGGGCGCAAATCCCGTGCCGAATATGACGCCGGCATCCACCAGGTCCGGATCTTCCACGATCCCTTCCGCGCGACACGCCACCGCCGCGTTGAGCAGCGGCAGGATCAGCCGGTCCTGGAGGTCCCTGTCAGGCAGCGCGGCGTGTCTTGACTTGACCGGCCGGTTGTCGCGGAAGCGGTAGAAACCGGCCCCGCTCTTGGCCCCCAATTCGCCCGCCTGAACCTTGGCTTGAAGCAGCGATCCCGCTCCCTCCGAGGTGACGCCCATACTTTCGGCCGCATGCAGGACGACATCCAGCCCCACGCGGTCGGCGAGTTCAACGGGACCCATGGGCATGCCGAAGTCTTCGGCGGCCCGGTCGATGGTCTCCGGTGCATACCCGTCATGGTGTGCGTACAGGGCCTCGGAGAAGTAGGGCGCCAATATACGATTGACGAGAAAACCCGGCGAATTGCGGCAGGGCAGGGGCAGCTTCCCGATTTCATTGACGAAAGCCATGGCCCGCGTCATATGCACTTCATCCGTGGAATCGCTGCGTACGACTTCCACAAGAGGAAGTTTGGCAACCGGATTGAAGAAATGCAGTCCCAGAAAACGGCCACGGTGCCCAATCGCACCGGAAAGGCGTTCCAGGTCTATACTCGATGTATTCGTGGCCAGCACGGCGTCTGCACGCATCCGGCCTTCCAGTTCCCGGAACAGGTCCTGTTTTGCGTTCAGACGCTCGACGATAGCTTCGATGACCAGGTCGGCTTCCGCCATGCCGTCAGCTTCGGCGACGAGCCGTTGACGCGCTTTTTCAACCGCCCCGGTTGCCCCGAGCCGCCGCCGGAACAGCTTGTGCGCCCGCTCCAGCGCCGGTTCCACCAGCGCTGCGGACCGGTCGTGGATCGTCACCGTGAATCCCCTGAGCGCGCACCAGGCGGCGATGTCGCCACCCATGACGCCGGCCCCCGCCACGTGCACGTGCCTTATCCCGGACGTCTTCGGCGCCTGGCCCCGCAGGCGTTCACGAAGGAAAAATACCCGCACCAGGTTTCGCGATGTCGGTGTCCGCAACAGTCGGGCGATGGATCGCGCCTCGGCCTCAAAGGCTGATTCGCTCCCGGCGCCGTGACGCACCCACAGATCCACGATCGCAAATGGCGCCGGGTAGTGCTCGGGCCGCGCGCGCCGCCTGACCTGTGCGCGCAGACGCCTGCCCAGCAACGATCTCACGAACGGCAAACCGAGCATTCGCAGATGCATCGGCGGGCGCTGTTTCATTGGCAGCGTCGCTACCAGTTCCCTGGCGGTCCGATCCAATTGCCCGCCGGGTACGATGCGGTCCAGCAATCCCATGCGCCGAGCTTGCACTGCGGATACGGACTTGCCGGTGAGCATGAGGTTCAGCGCCGCCGGAGCGCCCAGCAGACGCACGCTGCGAACCGTTCCACCCAATCCGGGGTGAATGCCCAGCCGCACTTCGGGAAGGCCCAGATTGCGCTCGTGGCTCTCTATGGCGATCCGGTAGTCGCAGGCCAGCGCGAGTTCCATGCCGCCGCCCAGCGCAAAACCGTGGATGGCCGCAACGGTGGGACAGGGCAGTTCCTCCAATCGGTTCAGAAGCGCTTGTCCGCGGTTTACCAACTCTTCGGCCTGACCCGAATCCGCGAGGGCGCGAAACTCCGAAATGTCGGCGCCGGCGATGAATCCGGAATCCTTGGCCGACTTGAACACCACGCCCGCCGGCGGGTTAGCGGCAGCCTCATCGACAAGGTCGGCCAGTTCCCACAGGACGGCCTGGGAGAGTACGTTGGTATCGCTGTCGGCCTTGTCGAGAATCAGCCAGCGAATGCCGTCGGCATCGTCCCTGGTTCGCCAGTGTCGGGTCATGGGTCAGCAACGCGGGTTACGAATGAAGGCGATCATCGCAACGTACTGGGCGCACGGCCGAACACGCGTCGAAACGCGCGTCCGAAACCGGCGGCGGATTGGTATCCGGCACGTACCGCCACGGCCTTTATCGGCGCCGTTGTTCCGCGTAGTTCGCGGCGGGCCTTTAGCATTCGCCAGTACCGGATGTAGCGAAGGGGCGGTTCGCCGACCCGGTGGTGAAAACGTTCCGCGAACGCCGCCCTCGACAGGCCCACCGAATTTGCCAAATCCGGGACGTGCCAGGGGCGGTCGGGTCGAGCGTGGATTTGCTCAAGCGCATCGTGAATGACAGGATCGGAAAGCGCCGCCAGAAATACTGGCCCCGGTCCCTCCAGTTGACAGCGCCGCAACATCTCCACAAGCATGATGTCCGCAAGGCGCTGAGCGATAAAATCAAACCCGAGCCGGGCATTGATCAACTCACCCTCCAACAGCCACGCCGCCCGGCCGAGTTCGCTTTCGTCGGTGAGATCCCGGGAACGCAGCAGCAGCCGCGCGGGCAGATAGCGCGCCAGCGGATGGGGCAGGGCCCGGTCCAGCGCATATACGCAACGCAGCAGGCGGGTGGGGGAGGACGTTCTGCCGGTACGGGGCCGCAACTCGTGTCGGCCTCCGTCGGCGAGAAGTACGCAATCCAGTGAGCCAAGCTTGTACTCGGTATTGTCGTCCATGCACTTCAGTGTGCATCCGCCCGAGACGACGAACCAGGCCTGCAGGCTTTCGTCGCGACCCGTGTGGATATCCCTCAGCCTGATCGGGTCGACGGAGGTACACTTCAGATTGAGTACTTCCAATACTTCGCTCAGAATATCCATACCCGTCCACGGTATACCCAAACCCGGGAAATTTCATCAGGATCTGAACCGGTGCAGGAACCAACAGATGGACTGCATGGCCTAACCTGCATAGACTGAACGCCAGGGGATAGAGTGCCATGTTCCGCAATTTACATGCCGCCGCACTTGCGTTGATCGCCGGCTGCGCGACGAATCCGAATCAGGTCGTATCGCCCCGCTGCGACCTGTTCGATGACTGTTTCGAACGCGATCGGGTGCGGGCTTTCCAAATTCTGGATCACGACACCATCATCGTGGAGGTCGGCCCCTACCGCTGCCCGTTTCTGGTGGAAGTCGATGGAATCGATTGCCAACTCGCATTTGCGGCGCGCCCGGCATTCTACGACAGCGATCGGCGCATCTGCCCCCTGGACAGGGCTGTCCTGGTCACGGATGTTTTCGCGGGCGGCTTTCCGGGTGATGTCTGCCGGGTTCGGGATGTACGGGCCATCTCCGAGGACGAACTCCTGGAACGGTACGCCACAGCGGGCAGAATTCCACCGCCGCCGCCGACGGGAACTGGGGAATTGCAGGTCGAAGAAGGTTCGGAGGCTGCAGCTCCCGCAGTCGAACCGGTTGACGATTCGTCCGTAGCAGAATCAGCGGTAGAGACCGAAGAGTCCTCTTAGCGGCGCCACCGGGTCAGGCGCCCCGATCAACCTTGACCGGTTGCCGCGACCGGCCCTACGGCGTACAGATCGCGCGGCCGCGCTCTTCCAGGCTTTCGTTGTAGAGGACCAGCGCCGGGGCCATGGAGGAAACGAGATCGTAGATGCGCCGGTCATCGGACGGGTGAGTGGACGCAAATTCAGCCGGCTCGTCGCCCTCGCGGCTTTCGGCCATGTTCTTCCAAAGCTCTATGCTGGCCCGGGGATCGTATCCGGCCCTGGCCATGTATTCCATGCCCTTCATATCCGCGTCGGACTCCTGGCCGCGGCTGAAAGGAAACAGGAGCCCGAATTGCGCCAACGTGCGCCCGGCTTCACGCCCGACACTGCTGCCGTAGCCCCCGTAATTTCCATAATAGGGGTCATAAATTCCACGGCCGATCTGTTCGCCGACCGCTCCGGCGAGAATTTCCAGGAAATCACCGCCCATCTGCCGCCTCGCCCGCGCCATCACGTGATTCTCGGTCACATGAGCGATTTCATGGCCGATGACGGCCGCGAGGGAATCCACGGTATCGGCCACCGTAAAGATGCCCGTAAAAACTCCGATCTGTCCGCCGACCATGGCGAATGCGTTGATGGCTTCGTCGTCGAAAACCACCACTTCCCAGTTCATCTCGGAATAGGGCTCTTCCAGAACTTCGATAATGCTCCAGGCGACGCATTCGACGAACGGCTGAATCCGCGGATCGGCCGGCTTGGGGAGGTCCCGCTTCATGGTGAGCCATTGAACCCGGGTCTCGCGCTCGATTTCCTTTGCGTTGGCGAACTGCGCCTGGGCCGTGCCTGCGGCCATCGTGCACAGCCCGGCGGCCGCGGTGGTCAACAGAAGCTTACGGGATAACGATTGGTGCATGGCCTGTCCCCAAAGTCCAACAATCATGGATCGTTAGATGTCTGAAGAACCCGGAGGTTCATATGACGCTGCCAAGATAGCATATTCCGTCATGGAGGGGAGAATGCTCCTTGCCTTTGGAATGGATGCCATTTGTAACGCATAATGCATATTATGTTAAATAGCGTGCAACAGTGTAATCCGGCTTTACCCGGCTCAAGTCGAGGGAATCAGGCTTTTCGCCTGAATTGAAAACTGCGGACCCCTGACAGGGCCCGCAGTCTTTCCAATCGCGATTACCGCTCAGTCTTCGGTCAGTCTCTCGTAGGTCACGAGGGCGAAGATGGTCACGGCTCCCGCAGCCAATGCGGCTCCGGCACTGCTCAGAATGCTCGTAAGATAGCCACCGATTGCAGGAATCGAATCCAGTGCGCCATCGCCTCCGGCACCCAGGAACACGGCAAGCAAAACGAAGGCAACCCGATTATCGCTTGCCACGTAATATCCAAGTACAAGTCCGGCGATCGCCAGAATGAGTCCGCCCATCGGAATACCCGGGATCAGGGCGACCGCAAGTACGGCGACAACATTGACGATTCGAACGATTTTGGCTGGGCTCATGTTGCTCCTCCCACTGTTGTTTTATACGTTCCGGGATCCAGGTACCGTTCTTGTTTGGTATTTGGCACCTGTATCACCTAATGCCTATCCTACCACGATTGAGAGACCAGACAGAATTTTCCTTTCGCGAAACCGCTTACCATGATTTTCGATGTGCGATTTGACGATGTTTCGCTGGCTTTCGGCGATCAGGTCATCCTCCGGGCGGCGAACCTGCGCCTCGACCCGGGCGAGCGCGTATGTCTGATAGGCCGCAACGGTTCGGGCAAGTCGTCCACCCTCAAACTCCTGACCGGGGACATCGAGCCGGACGAAGGCAGGGTCGAACTCCCCGCGGAAATGCGGCTGGCAATGCTGGACCAGGCACTGGACGAGCCCACCGAACGGCTCGTCCGCGACGTCGTTACCGATGGAATGCACGCCCAGCGTTCCCGAATCGAAGCTTTTCGCGCCCTTTCCGGCGAACCATCGCCCGGGAAGGCCCATCTGCGTGAACTTGAGGCGCTGCAGGCGGCCATAGACGCCGGTGGTGGCTGGTCGATAGATGTCCATGTGGATGCCATCATCTCCCAGCTCGAACTGCCCGCCAGCGAGCGCATGAGCGAACTGTCAGGCGGCTGGAGGCGCCGGGTAGCGCTGGCTCAAGCCCTGGTCGGCAAGCCGGAGTTGCTGCTTCTGGACGAACCGACCAACCACCTCGACATCAGTACCATCGAGTGGCTTGAAGGGGAAGTTCGCCGGTATGACGGCACGGTGCTGTTCGTATCCCACGATCGGGGATTCGTGGAGCGTCTGGCGACCCGCGTCATCTCCATCGATCGCGGTACCCTGAGATCCTGGCCCGGCGGTTACCGGGCGTACCTGCGCCAGAAGCGCAAGGCCGACACCGAAGAGGATCGCGCCAACGCCCTTTTCGACAAGTTGCTCGCTGAGGAAGAGGCCTGGATACGCCGGGGCATCAAGGCGCGGGAAAGCCGCAACGAGGGGCGTGTGCGCGCGCTCGAGGCCATGCGTGAGCAACGCGCCCAGCGCATCAAGCGCCCGGCGCAGGCGCGCATTCACATCAACGAATCCGAACAGCTGTCTGGCAAGAAGGTTTTTGAGGTCAGGAACGTAACCCACGGTTATAGCGGAATAACCTTGTTGCGAAATTTCTCGCTGCGCATCATGCGCGGGGACCGGATCGGTATTATCGGCAACAATGGCGTCGGCAAGAGCACGCTGTTGCGAATCCTTCTCGGCGAAGTGAAACCCGACACGGGGTCCGTCAAGCGCGGCACGCACCTGCAGGTGGCCTATTTCGACCAGCTTCGGCGCGAACTCGATACCTCGAAGACGGTCGCCGAAATCGTCGGCGAAGGCCGCGACTACATCGACATCCAGGGCCGCAAGAAGCACGTCGTAGGCTATCTGACCGACTTCCTGTTCTCGGCGAAACGCGCCATGACCAGGGTTTCGGCGCTGTCCGGAGGCGAGCGCAACCGGGTCATTCTTGCAAAACTCCTGATCCAGCCGGCGAACCTGCTGATCTTCGATGAACCCACCAACGACCTGGACGTAGAAACCCTGGAGGCGTTGGAGGCGCGATTGCTCGCTTACTCCGCAACGCTGATCGTCGTCAGCCATGATCGCTATTTTCTTGACCAGGTGGTCACGAGCACTCTGGTTTTCGAAGGCGATGGCGTCGTCCATCGATACTCCGGCGGCTATAGCGACTGGGAACGGCTGCGGCGGCACCTGGCGGTGGGGGATTCGCCCGCGCCCGTGGCAAGAACAGCCAGACGATCGTCGGGGCGAGCCCCCTCCCCCGCCAAAAAGCTCACCTACAAGCTGCAACGCGAGCTGGATGGGCTTCCTCAGCAGATTCAGGCGCTGGAACAGCGTGTCCAGGCGATGGAACAGGAGGTCAACACGGCAGAGTTCTATCGTCAGCCCCACGAAAATGTCCAGGCGGCGCTCCAGGAACTGGATCAACTACGTTCACGCCTCGAGGCGGCGGTGGACCGCTGGGGCGAACTGGAAACGCAGTCCCAGAAGTTCCGTTAATCCACTTCCTGCGCCAGCCTGTAACCGCGCACTCGGGCCACTGGACCGAGCGCGCGTGCGAGTTTCCCCCGGTGGACTTGGGGCTGCCGATACAGCAGAATGCCTGCGGTCTGCCGGCTGCCGTGACAGTGTTTCGGAGATGCCATCAGGCAGATTCAGGGTGTCGTTCCTGCTACAGCACGGGGAAGAAAAATGGCCGAACCCGCAAGACAAAACCACCTGGTACCCCAGACTACCTGGCAAAAGGTCTACCTGGGGTGGTTCCTGTTCTGTTTCCTTATGGTTTGGGTCGGCACCTGGGCCGTGAATGAGCCCGTGGCCGTTCTGGGGATGCCCATGGTGTACGTGTGGTGCAGCGGGTGGGGCCTTGCTTGGCTCTTCGGCTGCCTGTACTGCGGCCTCAGGATTGAGGCCGAACGCGAAGCGTCCCGGGGAGAGTAACGCATGGAATCCTGGCACTACACAGTCATCATCGTCATTCTCTACGCGCTGCTCATTCTCTGGGTGGGCACCGGCCGCTGGACCAAGGTCGGCCGGGTGGCCATGGACGACTATTTCAAGGTGGCGCCCGGATTCGGGTTCATCGTGCTCTACCTCGGAATTGCCGGCGGATTTCACACGGCCTTCGCGATCCCCGGTTCCATGGGGTTCTACCACGCGCACGGCGTCGCCTTCGCGGCGAATGTCCTGTGGACGGTATTCACGCCCCTGGGGGTGATCTACTTCATCGGCTCGCGCATTACCTGCCTGGGCCGGAAATTCAACTACATTACGCCCGCAGACCTGCTGGTGGATTACTTCGGCGACGGCAAGTTCCGCGCGTTCATCGCAATCTACATTCTGTCCTGCTGCATACCGTTGATGACGGCCAACGTCACGGGACCCGCCGTACTGCTCTCGGAAGGCACCCAGGGGAACATTCCCTATGTCGGCGCGCTGCTGATCATGGGCGTCATGGTGATGATCTACGTCACCTCGAGCGGTATTCGGGGCGTGACCTGGACCACGGTGGCCCAGGCGGTGTGGATGTTCGTGGCGGTGTGGGCGGCAGCCATCTGGTGCCTGAACCTCATCGACGGCAACCTCATGACGCTGTTCAACCGGATCCTTGAAACAGAGCCATCGATGCTGACCCTGCCGGGCCCCAACGGCCTGGCGACGCCGGAGTGGTGGGTCACCTTCCCTGTCTTCGGGCTTGCGTTGTACTGGGCGATTCTGCCCCGCGGTTTCATGTTCTTCTACTCCGCCAGGGACGTTCAGACGACCCGGCGCATCGGGTTGACGGTGGGCTTTTACCTGATGACCCTGTACCTGCCTGCCATGGTGATCGGTTTCACCGCCTTTTATTTCCTCCCCGAAGTGGATTCGGACGGTTCCTTCCCACTGATGCTGGCGACCTATGCGCCGGCCTGGTTCGCCGGGCTGATCGTGGCGGGTGGGCTGGCGGCGGGCATGTCGTCGCTTGACGCCGACACGAATGCCAATTCCGCGATGTTGACCAAGGATGTCTATGCGACTTTCGTGAGGAAGAACGCGCCGGACCGCCACTACATCACCATCGGGCGCTTGATCGTCGTGGGCCTGGTGGCGATCACGGTGGCTGCTGCGGCGTATCGCTGGGGCCTCGTCGTTCTCATGATCGGCGTGACGGCGTCGATGATTACCCAACTCCTGCCGGCGGTTCTGGCGGTCACCGTACCGATGGGCATTCGGTTCACCAAGGCCGGTGTCACTGCCGGTATCCTCGCTGGCCTTGCGGTTTCGTTGCTGTCGCGGTTCTTTGCCGCGGACCTGCTGCCCGACGGATGGCGGTTCGATCCGTCCTTCTGGGGCCTGGTCGTCAACATTCCCGTGACCCTGATCGTGAGCCAATTCACGACGCCGCCGGATCCCGAGAGGGTGGCCCGAATCCGTGCCGCCCTGGATGAGGAATTTCGTCGAAAGCCCGCGACCTGAGCATTGGTTCAAGCAGCCTGAAACTTTGTTTAATCGCGGGTTCGCTCGCGCGAGTGGAGAATCGAAGCGGTATAATTCCCGTTTGTGCAGGCCATACTCGAGGGCAATCGAAATGAGCGAACAACCGTGGAAGACCGATGACTGGTTCAGCAGCGCCTGGAACTACAACGACCAGGTGACCAGGGATCTCAACTTCCCCGCTTCCATCAAGATCCACGACGTTTCGCTGCGTGACGGCGAGCAGCAGACCGCCATCGCCTACACCTACGACGACAAGATCCGCATCGCGGAGGCCCTGGCCGAAGCCGGTATCCACCGCATCGAGGCGGGTCTTCCGGCCGTCTCCAAGGACGATTTCCGCGCCATCGAGGCCATCGTCAAGCGCAATCTGGGCCCGGACATCTATTCCTTCTGCCGCTGCATGAAGGCCGACATCGACGCCTCCGTGGACTGTGGCGTCAAGGGCCTGATCATGGAAGTCCCGGCCAGCCCGCATCTGATCGAATACGGCTACAAGTGGCCACTTCAGAAAGCCATTGATCTGTCCGTCGAAGCCACGGCCTACGCCCATGAGCGGGGCCTGGAGGTGGTCTTTTTCCCGATCGATTTCTCCCGCTCGGAAATCGACTGGGTGCTCGATCTCATCAACACGGTGGCCACCGAAGGGCACATGGATGCATTGGTCCTGGTGGACACTTTCGGCGTGGTATCGCCCCACGCGATGAAATTCTTCGTCCGCGCCGTCCGTAACCGTTTCCCCGATACGCGCCTTGAAACGCACTTCCACCAGGATTTCAGCCTCGGCGTGGCCAATACGCTGCTGGCGCTGGCGGAAGGCGCCGAGGTGGTGCATTCCACCGTGCTGGGAATTGGCGAACGCGCCGGCAATGCGCCGACCGAGGACATTGTCATGGCCCTGCTGACCATGTACGGCATCGACGTCGGCATCCGCACGGAGAAATTCTACTCCCTGGCCAAGCTGGTCCAGGATCTCTCCAACGTGGATGTCCCCAGCAACCGATCCATCGTCGGCGACCGCCTCTTCCAGGTGGAGTCCGGCATCATCGCCAACTGGTTCTACAACTGCGGCCTGGAACACCAGACGGAACTGTTCCCCTTCCGGCCCGAGGTTGTCGGCCAGCCCGAAGCCGAAGTCGTTCTCGGCAAGGGCAGCGGCATCGATTCGGTGAACATCTGGTTGAGCCGCATCGGCGCCCAGGCGACCGACGAGGAGGTCGCAGAGATTCTCATGCAGGTCAAGGCGTTGGGGTTGCAGACGAAAAAGCTGCTCACCGAGGAGCAGTTTCGGGAGATCGTTGCACGAACCGTGTCCAGGGCTGCCTAGGTCCAGGGCTGCCCAGAGTTTCGCCATGCGCCCGATGGACTACATCGTTCCCGAATCCGCCGAGGCGGCCGTCGCCATCCTGGCGGAACGGGGCGAAAACGCCTGCCCTCTTGCAGGCGGTACGGACCTTGTAGTCGATCTGAAACATGCACCCGGCAATATCAACGCCCTGGTTGACGTATCGGGCCTTGCGGAATTCCGCGGCATCGACGTAACCGACGAAGGGCTGCGCATCGGCAGCATGGTGACCTACGGTGAGATCATGGAACACCCGGTATGCCTTGACAAAACGCCGGAAGTGGTGGCGGCATCACACACGGTGGGTGCGGTCCAGACCCGCAATCTGGGCACCATCGGCGGCAATCTGGTGACTTGCGTGCCTTCGGCGGACAGCGCCCCGGCACTGATGGTGCTGGATGCGGAGGTCACATTGATCGGTCCCAACGGCTGGCGGCGGATGCCCATCGAAGACTTCTTCGTCGGGCCGCGCAAGACGATTCTGGAACCGTACGAACTGCTTGCCGAAATCTGGATTCCGAAGCACACGCTCGGCAAGCCCTCCAGCTTCTACAAGTTCGGGCTGCGCAAGGGCCAGGCCCTGGCACTGGTGAACGCGGCCGCCGCGCTCGAACTGGATGGCAGCCGTATCGTTGAGCCGCGAATCGCCCTTGGCGCCGTCGCGCCGACGCCGATTCGTGCGGTCAAGGCAGAAGCCCTCCTGGATGGCCAGGATGTGGACGCGGAACTGCTGGACGAAGCGGCGAAGATCGCGGTCACGGAATCCAAGCCCATTGACGATTTTCGCGCTTCCAGGAATTATCGGCGGCAGTTGATTCGAACCCTGACGCGAAGGGTCCTGGAGCGATCCGTCGAAATCGCCCGGGAGCGCCAGGAACAAGGCGAGCTACATTAGCGGAGAACCGAACTCATGTTGGTGGAACTTACAGTCAACGGAGAATCCAGGTCGGCCAATGTGCCGCCGGAAACCACGCTGCTGAAAATGCTGCGCGAGCACCTCGATCTGACCGGGGCGAAACTGGGCTGCGATGTCGGCGACTGCGGCACCTGCACGGTCATCGTCGACGGCGTATCCGTCAATTCCTGCCTGATGCTGGCCGGGCGCGCCGATGGGTGCGACGTCACCACCATCGAGGGGCTGGCAACCGCCGATGAACTGCACCCCCTGCAGCAGAAGTTCGAGGAACACGGCGCCCTGCAGTGCGGCTTCTGCGGGCCGGGGATGCTGATCTCGGCCAAGAACCTGCTGGACAATAACCCGGACCCCTCGGTATTCGAGGTCCGGGATGCCCTGGCGGGCAACCTGTGCCGTTGTACCGGCTACACCAAGATCATCGAAGCGGTCATCGAAGCCGGCGAGATGATGGGTCAGGAGCAAGCCAACGTCTGACCGTCGCTCACTACCAGGAGACTACCCATGGCGACTCGAGTTAAGGATGTACAGACCAATGTTGAGGATCTGGTCACGGCGCGTGAGACCAGAGCGCCTTCGAGGCAGCCTCTCGCGGTACCCATCGACCAACCCGTCACCTTTCCGCTGGAACTCCCGGAAAGCGAAGCCCGTCTCAGAACTCCTGCCGTAGGTCAGAGGGCCACGCGCCCCGACGGACGCCTGCACGGACTGGGCCAGACCCAGTACATCGACGACATCACCTTCCCGCACATGCTGCACGCAAAGATCCTGCGCAGCGAGTATGCCCATGCGCGGATCGTGAGCATCGACACCAGCGAAGCGGAGAAAATGCCCGGCGTCATCGCGACGCTGACCGGTGCGGAAGTGCCGGAGAATTCATTCGGCCCCACCTACCAGGATCAGCCGATCCTCGCCTACCCCATCGCGCGGCACCGTGGCGACGGCGTGGCGGCCGTTGCGGCGACGACGGAACAGTTCGCCCTGGATGCGCTGGAGAAGATCAAGGTGGAGTACGAGCCGCTGCCGGCGGTCTACGACCCTCTGGAGGCGCTGGAGGAGGATTCGCCCAAAGTCCACGGCGATACCAACATCTACACCAGCAAGGTCATCAAGAAAGGCGATGTAGAAGCCGGTTTGGCGGCATCCGAGCATGTATTCGAGCGTCGCTTCAGTACCCAGATGGTGGAGCACGTACCCCTGGAACCCCACGCGACCATCGCGTCCTGGGACGGCAACGGCCGTGTCTCCATCTGGTCCAGCCTCGGGCGGATCACGCTGGGGCGCGAAGACCTGGCGCGCACGCTGCAAATGCCCCAGAGCCGGATCCGGCTCATCGGCACCGTGGTCGGCGGCAATTTCGGCGGCAAGAACGAGATCACCAACGAGCCCATCGTGGCGCTGCTGTCCAAGAAGTCCCGCCGGCCCGTCAAGGCCATCTACAGCCGCGGCGACGAGTTTGTCTCCTCCACCATCCGGCACCCGTTCATCATGGACTACACCACCGGCGTCGACAGCGAAGGCCGGATTCTGGCGCGCAAGATTCGCCTCGTGCTAGATGGCGGCGCCTATTGTTCCTGGACCGGCACCACCATCGGCAAGGGTTCCATCCTGGCGCCGGGGCCGTACAACATCGACAACGTGCTGGTGGAGGCGTACGCGGTCTACACCAACAAGACCACCACCGGCGCCATGCGGGGCTTCGGCGCGCCCCAGGTCTGCTTTGCCTACGAGTCGCAGATGGACGACATCGCCGACGCCCTGGGCATCGATCCCCTTGAGATTCGCTTGCGCAACGGCTTTTCGGAAAACTCCCTGAGCCCCACCGGCCAGAGCCTGCAAAGCGTGGCGCTGAAGGAGTCCCTTACCCAGGCGGCGGATCGCTTCCGCTGGAAGGAGTGGCAAGCATGAAGAAGCGCGGACGCGGCATGGCCTGCATGTGGTATCCCATCGGCTTTACGGTGGCTGCCAACCCCAGTGCGGCAACGGTGAAGGTAAACACCGACGGTACGGCGACCCTCCTCACCGGGACAGTGGAAACCGGTCAGGGCGCCCTGACGGTGCTCGCCCAGATCGCCGCGGAAACGCTGGGCCTTGCCACCGACGACGTTCACGTAGTCTCCGGCGACACCGACGTCACGCCCATGGACACCGGAGCCATCGCCAGCCGCACCACCTACGTTACGGGTAACGCCATCGTGCGCGCTGCCGAGAAGGCGCGCGACATTCTGTTCGAGGCGGCCGCCCCGCTGCTCAACGTCAAGCCGGAGCAGCTCGAAGTCAGGGACCGCCGCATCCAGGTGCTGGGATTTCCTGCAAGGTCCATCGCCATCGACAAGGTGGTCCATCACAGCGAAACCGTACTGGGCAATCCGGCCATCGGCAGTGCTTCGTACAACCCGCCCACCGTGGATATGGATCCGGAGACGGGCCAGGGCAAGCCCTTCAATACCTACGTATATGCGACCCAGATTGCCGATGTGGAAGTCGACGACGAAACGGGCGAAGTGGAGATCCTGAAAATCGTCGCGGTCCACGATTGCGGGACGCCCATCAACCCCATGCTTGTGGAAGGCCAGATCCAGGGCGGGATTTCAATGGGCGTGGGATTCGCCCTCCAGGAGGAAATCCTGTTCGAGGAAGGCCGGCAGATCAATCCGAACCTGACCAACTACATCATGCCCACCAGCCTGGATATGCCGGAAATCGAGGTCGGACTGGTCGACAACTACGATCCCACCGGTCCTTTCGGCGCCAAGGGCGCCGGCGAGCCCACGGCGGTACCCACTGCGGCCTGCATCATGAACGCCATCTACGACGCGGTCGGGGTCAGGATCACCGCCCTGCCCGCAACGGCGGAACGGGTTCTCGCGGCCATCAACGAAAAACGGGCGGAAGATCAGGCGGTCGCAGCGTAGGAGGCCAAGCGATAAATATCTATTTATCAGGTTGTTACAAGAAATAAAGAACCTGACTTCCAGGTGATGGCGCGGGTCTTGGAAATGGACATTCCGGAAACCATGAAGGCTTGGGTCCTGGGGGATCCGGACCAACTCAGACCGGTCGAAAAACACGTACCGCATCCGGGCGTGGCCGAGGTCCTGGTCCGCATTGACGCTGTGGCGATCTGCGCAACGGACCTGGAGATCATCAGTCACGGCTCCCCTGCCCTGATTGACGGCGAACTCCCCTTCAACAAGAATTTCACTCCGGGCCACGAGTACATGGGTACCATTGTGGCGCTCGGGCCAACAGTGGACGAGTACGCTGTCGGCGACCGGATTGCCGTGGAAATTCATGCCGGCTGCGGCCGTTGCCCTCGGTGCCGCATGGGCATGTACACATCATGTCTGAACTACGGCGCCAATTTCGGCGCCTTTCCCAAGGGTCATCGCGCCAACGGTTACACCACTGACGGCGCCTTTACCCAGTACGCCGTCAATCATGTCAACACCCTGGTGCGTGTACCGGACAACATGAGTGACGAGGTGGCGACATTGATCGTCACGGCGGGCACGGCCACTTACGGGCTCGACGTGCTTGGAGGCCTGGTCGCGGGCAACAGCCTGGCCGTCACCGGTGCGGGGCCGATCGGCCTGCTGGGCGTTGCGGTCGGAAAGGCGCTCGGAGCCGGCCCCGTGATCCTCACGGACATTGTCGGCGAACGGCTGAAAATCGGTACCCGCCTGGGTGCAGACCATGTGATCAACGCTGCGCGAGAATCGGCAGTAGAGGCGGTACAGCGCGCCAACGGCGGCAGCGGCGTGGACTTTGTCCTGGAGTGTTCCGGAGCGCCCAGAGCGGTGGATGAGGCCATTGCCATGGTCAATCGCGGGGGACGCGTTTGCTTGGCCGCATTCTCCCACCGCCCCGTGTCGGTGGACATCAGCCAGATCGTCATGAACAACATCTACCTGTTCGGAATCAGGGGCGAAGGACAAAGCGCCGTACGGCGCGCTGCTGCGCTCATGGCGCAGCAAAAGTTCGACGCCTCGCCCGTGCACACTCACACCTTCCCATTGAGCGAGTTGCCGGAAGCTCTCCGGCACGCCCGGGAAAAACTCAACGGCGCCATCAAGGTGGTGATCAGAAACCAGGAGTGGTGAAGGACAAGGTCTTCGCCACCCAAAACTCCAGGAGGACGGAACAGATGCCCGCATACTGGCTCGCACGAGCAAAAGTCAATGATCCGGTTGAATACAAGCGCTATACGGATCTCGTCCCTGACATTCTCGACAGGTTCGGCGGGAAGGTTCTGGCCCGCGGCGGCCATCATGAGCACCTGGATGGCGGCGGGTTCTACCATCGGCACATCGTGGTCGAATTTTCGACGTTCGACGATGCCGTGGCCTGTTACCGGTCGCAGGCGTATCAGGATGCCCGCAAGTTCCGTCTGAACGGCGTCGGCAACAACGAGTTGGTGATCGTCGAGGGCGGCGACGCTACACCCCGGTAGATATCGTTACCGAGCGATCCGGTCGATCACCAGTTCAACGATTTCACCGCCGTCTTCCGGCGTGAAGAGAATTTCTCCGTAAACGTCGCCGGGTTGTTCGGTGGGCTCCCCGGAAGCCGATACGCGGGCGACGATGGTCAACGCCTCGAAATCGGCCAGCGAACGCCCCGGCAGCATGTTGTTGGCATCACTCAGCGAGAATTCCCCCGGTATGGAGGACGCCGCTTCGCGAATGACGGCAACCGGCGGGCCGCCTTCGGGCGCCCGCGCGAAAATGAACAGCGCCGCGCCTGAACCGGTGGCTGCCCCGGCCGCTTCGAGCCCTTCCCCCAGCGTAATGCGGAGCCCGATCTCCAACCCCGCCGGCGGCTCCGTCTGGGCAAGCTGCAACGGGGGTTCCCGAACGGGCTCCGCGATGCCGCCCAGGGCATTCAGATGCTGCTCGAGCACGTCGCGCATCGCCTGCGGCGGGTCGAGCTGCAGCAGGCGGCTCCATCGCTGCCGCGCCACCCCCGGACGCTCCGTCGCGGCTGCGGACAAACCTCCATACCAAAGCGCCGTCGGGTTGTCGGGCTGGACGACCAGGGCCTCTTCAAAGATCTCACCGGCTTCACCCAGCAGTGCCTGCGGATCGGTCAGGGTCTCCGCTTCGGCGAACGCCAGCTTCATGTCGATCCCGGGCGCCGGGTCGCGCGCCATGCCCTCCCGAAACGCCCGCCGCGCGTCGGCATAGCGGGTCAATGTCATGTAGCTCTGGCCCAGCAGGTACCAGCCGGCGGGATCGTCGGGCTGTTCCTGCAACCGGGCGTCCAGGCTTTCCACCAGTTCCGTCATGGGCGGCAGCGCGGTATTCGCGGTACCCGGGACCGATTGGCCGTTCCACGTGCCGATGCCGAGGTAGAGGCCCACCGCCGCAGGCACGAGCAACGCCGCGGCCACGGAGCCCAGCGGCGACCATTCGCCGGTCGCCTGCCTCTGCCGCCAGAGCGGCACCAACACGAACGCCAGGGCCGCAACGGACAACAGGGCTGCGCCGCTCCAGAACTGGGCCATCAGGGCGACTCCTCCCCCTCGAGCGGTTGCGCCATTCGCGCACGCAGGATACGGGCAAAGACCACCATTCCAAGGATCACGAAAAACGCCGGGCCGCCCCACAACGCCCAGGTCGACGGCTGGAAGCGAGGCCGGTAGAGCACGAATTCGCCGTAGCGGGCGACGAGAAAGTCCACCACTTCGCCCCTGCCGGCGCCCTCCCCCATCATCTCGCGGATTTCCCGGCGCAGGTCCGCGGCCAGCGGCGCATTGGAATCCGCGATGGTCTGATTCTGGCACACCAGGCAGCGGACCTCGTTGATCAACGCCTGGTATTGCGCCTCCAGTTGCGGATCCTCGAACGGGGGTTCGGGATCGATCGCCCACGCCGTGGCGGGCAACAGCGCCCACGCCGTGACCAGCATCAGCATCCGGACCGGCGCAGGCGTCACTGCGCGGATCATTCCCCTGTCTCCAGCGGGCATGGCAGGCTGCCGCACTGCTCGGCAATCCTCGGCAGGAAATCCCGAGCCCAGATTTCCTCGTCCAGGGGCGCGATGTGCTTGTGCAGCACGGTACCGTCGCGGGCCAGCAGGAACGTCTCAGGGGCGCCGTACACACCCCAGTCGATGGCCACCTCGCCCAGTTCGTCGAACGCCGAAGCAACATAGGGATCGCCCAGGTCGGTGAGCCAGTTCAGCGCCGTTTGCCGGTCATCCTTCCAGTTCAACCCGTAGATCGGAATGCCCCCGGATTCCGCCAGGTCCACGAGGAAGCCATGCTCCTGCCGGCAACCGACGCACCAGGTGGCCCAGACGTTCAACAACGCCACCTGGCCGTCCAGGTCCCGGCTACCCATCGTCGCGGCCGGATCCTTCAGCCGTGGCAGTTCGAATT
Organism: Gammaproteobacteria bacterium; assembly: GCA_022820625.1. GTDB lineage: Bacteria > Pseudomonadota > Gammaproteobacteria > Steroidobacterales > Rariloculaceae > UBA6522. The sequence goes on from JAJEFE010000095.1 coordinate 44,425, forward strand.
CCGGCGCAGGTTTGCCCAGCAACGGTGACGGTACGTAGCCCGGATTCAGGCTGAGCCCGCGATAGAAGAAAGCCGCCAGCACCGCGAAGATCGACACGGGAACAAGGTATCGCCACATCATCCCACCTCCGCCGTCCGGGGTGTCTTGCCGGGCACTGTCCGGCGCACGCGCTCCTGACGATAGCGCGGATCCGACAGGGCCACCAGGCCACCCACGGCCATGATCAGGGCGCCCAGCCAGATGAATCGTATCAGGGGCCTGTACTGCACCCGCAGACTCCACGCGCCGTCCCCCAGCGGATCCCCCAGCGCAACCAGCAGATCGCGGCGCCAGCCGGCGTCGATCGCGGTCTCCGTCATCGGGCTTTGCTGAACCCGGTAGATACGCTTCTGGGGCGCAAGTACCGTGACCAGCCGCCCGTCCCGGCGCACCTCGAATTCGCCTTCCACCGCCTGGTAGTTGGGTCCCTGCACGTCGCGGGTACCGCGGAAGATGAACTCGTAACCGCCGACTTCGCGCCGGTCTCCGGGGACAGCAGCGGCATCGGTTTCGATGCTGTAACTGGACACCACGGTCACGCCCAGAATGAATACGCCAACGCCCAGGTGCGCGAGGATCATGCCCCACTGCGCCCGGGGCAAAGGCCGGGGCGCCGACCGGTTGCGCACGGCGCGGACGATCGGATCCAGCAGCGAGGACAGCACCAGCCAGCAGCCGGCGATCACTCCGACCGTGGTCATCAGCCCTGCCCCGCCGAACAGCAGCCAGGGAAGCGCAACGCCGAGTACCAGGGCGGCGCCGGCGGGCACCCTCAGGCGCCGCAGCAGCACGGATGCCGACATCTTCTGCCAGTACGCATGCATGCCCATGCCGACGAGCGCAGCCAGCGGAAGCATCGGTATCAGAAAGGCGATATTGAAGTACGGAGGACCGACCGAGGGCTTGCCGAACCCCAGCGCATCCGAGAACAACGGGTAAAGCGTACCGAGCAGTACCACCGCCGTAGCCGCAATCAGCAGCACGTTGTTGATGAGCAGAAACGACTCGCGGGAAATGGGCCGGAAACCGCCCTCGTCCCGGAAGCGCCGCGCGCGGACCGCGTACAGGAGCAGCGCACCGCCGCTGATGGCGCTCAGCAGCAGCAGGATGAACAGGCCGCGCGCCGGGTCCGATGCGAACGCGTGCACCGAAACCAGGATCCCCGAGCGAACCAGAAACGTGCCGAGAAGGCTGAGCGTGAACGCCGCGATGGCCAGCAGCAGCGTCCAGCTCTTGAAGATGCCGCGCCGCTCGGTGACCGCGAGGGAGTGAATCAGCGCCGTGGCCGCCAGCCAGGGCATGAACGAGGCGTTTTCCACCGGATCCCAGAACCACCAGCCGCCCCAACCGAGCTCGTAGTAGGCCCACCAGCTACCCAGCGCGATGCCGACGGTCAGAAACACCCATGCGCCCACGGTCCAGGGCCGCGTCCACCGAGCCCACGCCGAACTGAGCCTGCCCGTCATCAGGGCGGCCACGGAGAACGCAAAGGGCACCGAGAGCCCAACGTAGCCCATGTAGAGCATCGGCGGGTGTATTACCAGGCCCGGATCCTGGAGCAGCGGATTGAGGTCATTGCCGTCCACCGGCGGTGGGAAGACCCGGTCGAAGGGATTGGAGGTCAACAGGGTAAACAGCAGCATGCCCACGCTGACCAGGCCGAGTATGCCAAGCACACGGGCGGCAAAGGTCTCGGGCAACCCCCGGCTGGCGGAAGCGACCCCCAACGTCCAGCCGGCCAGGATCAGAATCCAGAGCAACAGCGATCCCTCGTGGGAACCCCAGACTGCGGCGATCTTGTAGGGCGTGGGCAGCGCGGTATTGGAATTGAGCGCGACGTAGCGCACGCTGAAGTCATCGACGTAAAAGGCGTGGGCGAGAACCACGAAAGCCGCGGCCACGAAAACGAACTGGCCCACTGCCATGGGCCGAGCCAGGGCCATCAGGTCGGCCCGCTGCCCGGCCGCGCCCAGCAGGGGCACGGATGCCTGAATCAGCGCCAGACCCAACGCGAGGATCAGCGCGAAGTGGCCGAATTCCGGGATCACGGGGCCTCGCCCTGCTCTGCCTGGGCCAGCGCCTCGGCAATTTCAGGCGGCATGTAGTTCTCGTCGTGCTTGGCCAGGATTTCGTCGGCGACGAACAGCCCGTTCGCGTCGGGCCGGCCCCGGGCCACGACGCCCTGGTCTTCGGCGAAGAGATCCGGCAGCACGCCAGAGTAGGTCACGGGCATGGTGTGGACATAGTCCGTGACGATGAAGTTCACCGTCAGGCTGCCCGGATCGCGCTGGATGCTCTCCGGCAGCACCATGCCGCCGAGGTGATAGGCACGACCGTCCGGAGCCTCGCCCGCAGCCACCTGGGTGGGGGTGAAGAAGTACAGGAGGTTTTCCTGGAACGCCCGCAGCGCCAGCCCCGCCGACAGGATCACCCCTGCGGCGACCAGCGCGACGAGGACCATTCTCTGGCGGCGTGGAGTCATCCGATCTGCCTCACCGTGGGTTTCGCACGGGTCTCCTGTTCTGCCCCGGCCTGCTGCAGCCGGGCCAACGCGTTGGCCTGGTGCCGATAGGCCGCCCAGGCGTTGTATACCATGACGACAAGTGTAACGCCGTAAGCGGACCAGACATAGGGTCCGTGGCCGCCCATGGCCAGAAACTCGCTCATGCGGCCGCCTCCGCGGCGAGATTCCTCACCCAGCGGGTCCGGCTTTCCCGGCGCAGGATTTCCCCCTGGAGCCGCTTGCAGAGCAACCAGCCGAAGAACAGGGAGAATCCGGCGAGCATGATCAGGAGCGGGATCAGCATGTCCATGGTGATGGACGGCCCACCCTCGCGAATCAGTGTCGGACCCTGGTGCAGCGTCGTCCACCATTCCACCGAGTAGTGGATGATCGGCACGTTCACCACACCCACCACCGCGAGCAGCGCGCTGACCCGATCCGCCTTGTCGCGCTCATCGAAGGACATCCGCAGAACCATGTAACCGATGAACAGGAACAGCAGAAGCAACTCGAACATCAACCGTGCATCGCCCCATTCCCAATAGGTGCCCCACGTGGGCTTTCCCCAGATGCCGCCGGTAATCAGTGCCAGGGCGGTAAACCAGGCACCCAGCGGGGCCACGCAAACGGCCACCCCGTGCGCCAGCTTCATGCGCCAGATGTAGCCGATCGCTGCGGCGACAGCCATGAGGACGTACCCCCCCATACTCAGGTATGCACTCGGTACATGGATGTAGATGATCCTGAAGCTGTCGCCCTGCAGATAGTCCGGCGGCGCCAGGACCAGGCCCCAGAAGGCACCCACTGCCAGTAGCACGCACGACATCGTCCCAAGCCAGGGGGCGAGTCGCCCCGCGAGCCGGTAGACATAGGGCGGCGATCCGAGCTGGTGGAAAGCCCGCCAGAGCCGGCTGCGTATGGGCACTGCGCTCATTCCAGTGCCGTCCTTACGGCCGCTGCCGTGATCACGGGCCCCAGCGAGACGGAAAGCACGGCCAGAGCCGCGAGCAGGTAAAGGGGTCCGGCCAGGGGCTCTCCCAGGGCAGCAAGCTCCGTGGCCCGTGTTCCGAAGATCAACACCGGGCCCGTCAACGGCAGAATCAGCAGGCCAATGATCGTGCCGCCCGCCCGCAACGAGACAGTCAGGGCCGCGCCGATGGCAGCGAGCACGCTGAGCGTCGGCGTAGCCAGCGCCAGCGCGGCGACCAGACCGGGCAATGCCGTAAGGGGCAGGTAGAACGAAAGCGCCAGAACCGGCGCCAATACCAGCAACGGTACGCCGCTCACGGACCAATGAGCGACAATTTTTGCGAGCACGACGAGCCCCAGCGGTGCCGGCCCCAGAATCAATTGCTCCATACTGCCGTCCTCCGCGTCGGCGCGGAACAGGCCGTCGAGGGCCAGGAGCGAGGACAACAGGGCCGACATCCACAGTACCGCCGCCCCTGTACTCCTGAGCTGGGCCTCGTCCGGAGACGCCGCCAGGGGAAACAAGGACGCGATGATAACGAAGAAAATCAGCGGCGTCGCCAATTCGCTCCAGCGGCGAAACGCCAGGCGCAGGTCGCGCTTGAGGATGCAGATGAAGATGTCAGCCATCAAACGAAGCCCTTGTTCCTGCCCACCGTTACCGCCCGTCACAGTTCGATCGCCAGGGATCCGGTGAGCCGTCCAGGCTGATGTGTGCTGACAGCGGCGAGTCCTCCGGCGCCGGTATGATGCTGGAGCCATGTCTGCATGACCCCGACCCCCTTGTCGTCGAGATTCGTCAGCGGCTCGTCCAGCAGCCACAAACGGGCCGGTTTCAGCCGCAGGCAACCCAACGCAAGCCGACGACGCTGCCCCGCGGATAGCCGTCGCACTTCGCGCCGACGGAAGGGCTTCAGCCGCAGTTCGTCCAGAATCCGGTCGATTTCATCGCGCCCATTCCAGAAATCCCGGGTGAATTGGAGGTTCCCCTCCGCCGTGAGTTCGTTCTTCAGTCCGTCCCGATGACCAAGATAAGCGATTTCCGAACGTGTCTCCGGTGCCAACCGGTGTACCTTGGTGCCGCACCACTGCGTTCTGCCGGCAAAGGGGAGCGCGAGCCCTGCCAGCACGCGCAACAGGCTCGTCTTGCCGGAACCGTTGGGCCCGGTAATCAGGGCCGTCTGGCCCGGCAGGAGTTCGAAACTCAGATCGCGGAGCAGGCAGGATTCGCCCCGCCAGACCTCCAGGGACGTTACCGTGAGCACGGATTACGGCCTCCATGGGTAGCAGAGGCCATTTTCGCCCGTGAACGCGCGATTGCAAGTCGTATGGGGAAAACAGGCGTCGGGCGCGGTGTTGCGCCTCGACGCCCTGTCGGGTAATTCCCGGGCCGTCAGGTCAGAAGAACCATTTGCCGCTGAGGCTGAGGCTGGTGCCTACCCGCTGATTGATGATTCGGGCCAGTTCGCCCTGGCTGTTGATCTGCCTGAATTCCCGGTCTTCGTCCAGAATGTTGTCAAGCTTTGCCTGCAACTCGATCCGGTCGGTGGGAAAGTACTTGTAAACGATTCCAAGCGATTGAAACGGCTCCTCGTAGGCGTCCTCGTTTCGGCCCGTGCCGGCAAAGTAGATGCGCTCGCCGAAGGCGTTGTAGTTCAGGTAGGCGCTGTGCATGCCGTTGCCGGAGTCGTAACCCAGCGTCGCGTTGAACACCCACTCGGAATGTCCCGTCATTCGGCGTGTGAGATTGGTCAATACGGTGGAGAGATTGGGATCGAGCCTGATCTCCGAATCGCTGAGGGTCATGTTGCCGGTGAGGAACAATCCGGCCGGCAATTCCTTCAGTCCCTCCAGTTCGATTCCGGAAATCTCGCCGGATTCGGCATTGGCAAAACTCAGGACCACGTCGTCGTCCGACCCGGCTGACCGGATCTGCTCGATGGGTGACTGGATCTCCTTGTAGAACAGCGACACCGTCATGTTGTCGCCGCTACCCCAGAAGAACTCGGAACGGATCTCGAAGTTCGAAATCGGCGAGGAAACCAGTGACGGATTGCCCCTGACGCGCACATTCAGCTCCGGATCGATATAGACGACGTCCGCGACCTCCCGCAAGTCGGGCCGAACCACCGTCTCACCGAAGCTGAGCCGGACCTGGTACTGGTCGGTGCCGAAAAGCCCGGCACCGTCGTAGGTCAGTGCCGCCGAACCGAAGATATCGTCTTCCTTGATGGCCAGCCTTTGGTCCGGCTCGTTCAACTGGTTCTGCAACCTGACGATCGACTGGCCGGTGTAGTCGAGCAGATCGATGGGTAATACCGCCTGCTGATAAGCTTCGTAGCGTCCGCCCACCGTCACGCGCCAATTGTCGGTGAACTGTGCATCGACCATGCCGTAACCCGCATCGACCTTCTGTGCGCCGATGTAACTCTCGGTGCCGAACTGGGTGCCCAGCGAGAGATCGAAACCGTTTTCGGTTGTAAGTCTTCCCGGTACAAGGACATCGCCGGGCGTTCCGGAGAGCACATTGGACAACACCCCCACGGAATTCAGGTTGATGTTGTACCCGCGATAGTCGCGATCCTTCTTCAGACCCCACCAGCCACCGGAAACAGAGACGAAAAGTCGGTCTGTTTCTATCGGCAACACCAGGTTTCCACCCCAGCTCGACTGATTGTCGTCGAGATCGAGAAACGAAAACTTTCCGCTGGACGTGGTTGCCAGTATCTGCGTGCTCAGTTGTTGGCCCGTCGTCGCGTCAAGCAGCGCGCCGGCCTGGAAATCCGACTCGTTGGGAATGTCCGTGGTGGCCTGACTCTCCGAGAAAAACCAGTCGAACGCCAGGTTCTGAAGTCTCAGCGTTTCCATGAACCCGGAAAGCAACGGCGTTTCCGCAAACGCATGTTCACCCGATACCTGGGTGAGTTGCAGCTCACGTTGTTCCAGCCGTGTGGAATAGTTCAGCTTCTGATCCGGAAACTCGTTGTTCTGGTCGAAGCCCCGCGCGATGCTGGCCCGGGCCTCGTCATCCGTCAGCGTGTAAGCCGCCAGCTCGATGGAGTGATCGGCGGTATATTCCACGCCCAGGTTCAGGGAAGCGACCGTGCGTTCTTCCCTGACCGTCTGGTCGATGTCGACAAAATTGACCTCCGGGTTTCCGATGCCTTCGCGGCGTTGGTTCTGATTGCGAAACTTTTCGCCGTAGGTAGCGTTGACGAGCGCACCGAACTGCCAGTTGGCGCCGATATCCCAGACGTTGCCCAGCGCAATCTTGCCGTCCACATCGGGGTCCAGCGATTCGATACGGGTACCGATGTTGGTATCCAGGCTGTCGATGAGGTCCTGATGAATGGCCATGGCATCGGAAACGGTAGCCGACGCGTCATTGCCACGCAGCGAGCCGAAAATACTCGCAACACTGATATCCCCGAGGTAGCTGTCGATGGCGTTCCTGATCGTGCCCGGCAGGGGCGTTGCCCCGCCCGCAAACGTGAGTCCGTCGCCGGAGCTCTCGTTGTTGGATCCCAGGCCAATGGACGCTTCAAGCACAGCGTCACTGGGAACGCTGGTGGTGCGGATATCGATGGCACCCCCGCCGAAGCTCGCAGGCTGATCGGGTGAGGGGGACTTCTGTATCTTGATGGACTCGACGATGGACGTGGGAAACAGATCCAGCGGAATGACGCTGCGTGTCAGTTCCGGGGAAGGCACAGCCGCCCTGTTTACCGTGACGCTGGAGTACCGTTCGCCAAGGCCACGCACATAGACGAACTTTCCGTCTACCACCGTCAGTCCAGGTACCCGGCGCAGGGCCGCCGCAATGTCGGAATCACCAGCGCGGGCAATGACTTCGGCACCAAGGAAGTCCGCCGAAAACGGCACGGTGATGCGCTCCAAAACCAGCGATTCCGCGGCGCTGAGGAAGCGGCCGACAACGACCACTTCCTCGATCTCGGCTTGGGCGTCGCCCTCAGGTTCGGCGGTTTCGTCCTGCGCCCAGCCCGCCAGCGGGAAGGCGGATAGCAGCAGCGCAATCAGTAGGGATTTCTTCATGTTGCTCACGGTACCAATTGCGCATTCAGACCGACGGCCCATCCAGCCAGCCAGTCGTCCCCGCTGTTTGCGCCGCCGAGGTAGGTCGGCGTCCTGAAGATGCCGCCGAGGCTCGACGCGTCAAAAAGGGTCACGGTGACCGCAGCGCCCGTTGAGTCCTGAATGCTTCCCAGCGTCCTGTAGGCACGGGTACCCACGCCGCCGTCGAGCAGCATGGCCATGGGCAGGTTGTCGATGACATGGTTGTTGGCATTCCGGTTGTCGGTACCCACCGAGCCGGCCAGCCAGTCGTGCACATTGAAGTTGTCCCGATTTGTCTTGACCGGTTCGGTGCAGGCGATCAGGTTGCTGCTTGCCCGGCTGGTTCCGTCGAGCGCCGCGTCGCCGGTTTGCGGGCCTTCCGTGTCGTGCAACTCCAGGCACTCATTACTGGCCATGCCGTCGGCATTGGAGGTGATGATCGAGTTGTACATCTCGAAGAACGTGCCTTCACGGTAGAGCGGCCCTTCCGAGTCACCCTTGGAACTGGGATTGGTGCCGGCTCCCTCGTCGATGTTCGACGTGACGCAGGTCAGATTCGAAATGCGCAACTTGGTGGTGGGCGTGAAACCGTCGTCGCGATTCCCGCCGGTATTGTCGCCTTCGATGCAGCGGTTGCCGCCGGAGGTGTGGACGACGACCGCGTACTGGATGTCGCCGTTGTAGCCCTCTGAGTAGTCGATGGAATCGTCGCCGACGTTCACGGCCACGATGTGATCCATGTTCACCGCGCCGCCGAACATCTCGAAACCGTCGTCCTGGGATGTGTACGTCTGCACGTGACTGATGGTGGTGCCGCTGCCGACCGCATTCAGCGTCAGCGCGTTGAGCTCGTCGCCGTCGACGACCTCGTAGCCCGCGTGCTTGACGACCACGTAGCGCAGCACACCCGAGTCTTCGGCATTGTTGTTCCCGCCATAGGTCGCCGGGCGTCCTTCAGCGGTGACGTGACAGTTGTGGACGTTGTTGGACGTTCCGTCAAAGTCGCTGGCGCCGGAGCCGGATCCCGTCGATGTGCCGTCGTGGCACTTGTTGGTTCGGCCATTGCCGTTGATCTGCAGTCCGCCCCACTGGCCGCGGTCGCTCTCGGTGGCCGTGTCCAGGATCGCGTCCTCGTCAGACGTAAACGTAATCGGATTACCCGCCGTGCCCTCCGCGAAAATCTGCGAACCTCGCGCGATCCGCACGTAGCTGTCCTGGGCCTCGAAAACCATGGTGTTGCCCGCAGCGATCGTCAGGCGCGTCCCCTCGCCCTCCTGGGGGATTCGCTTGCCGGTGGCGGCGGCGTTTACGTCGACGTCCTCGCCGATGTACAGGCTGTCTACGAAAATGTGCATGCCGCCGTTATCCAGCGCGGAAAAGGTGATGGCGCTGACGGTGATCGGACGCGTATCGCTCACGAACAGCGAGTCGTAAACGCAATTGCCGCCGGTGTGTTCGCCCTGAAATGTCTGGCCGGCTTCCGTATAGCTGGCGCAGGGGTTCTCGACCTCCACGGCGCCCGTCGTCGTCGACGAATTGTCCGTGGACGTGGAATTGTCGACTGTGGTAGGACTCAGAACAATGTCGCCGCTGTCGCACGCTGCGAGCCCGGCGGCCAATGCAATCAGAGTCAGGACGTGCCTGTATTCCATGGATTCAATCTCCTGTTGGACGGTAAAATTTCGTACCTGATAGAACTTGAAATTCAGGGGCTGGCCCTCATCGGAATCACCAAAAGAGCGGCAATTGAAGGCCGAAAACCCATGGGTGCACAGTAGAATCCTCAGGTTGAGGAAAGTTGACGGATAGATTGAGAGTTCTTGAGGGATTAATTGAGGATTCGTGACCGACTCATGACGGAAATGTTGCAAACGGAACCCCCAAGGCGGGGAATACGGCGTTGGCCCAGGGCCTTCAGCTACTCGGTGGCCGGGCTGAGGGCTTGCTGGCACAAGGAGGCGGCCTTCCGCCAGGAGGCCGTATTCGCCGTGTTCATGATTCCCGGATCGTTCTGGCTGGGGACGACTGCCGTGGAGCGAATTCTGCTGGTCGGCTCAGTGCTGCTGGTTCTGATCGTCGAACTGGTCAACAGCGCTATCGAAGCGGTCGTGGATCGGGTGAGTACGGACCCTCACAGCCTGTCGGGTTTTGCCAAGGACCTCGGGTCCGCGGCCGTGCTGTTGAGCCTGGTGACGGTATGGCTCACCTGGGGCCTGATCGCCTGGGAGCGATTTACCTAGTCACGAATTCTCGTCCTACGGCGCAGGCTCCTAAGGCAGCACGGGAAACAGCACGCGATCCACGAGGACCATCACTCCCAGGCTTGCGGTCGCCAGGACGCCGCCGACCACGCCCCCGGCGATGACGTCCGTGGGATAGTGCAGACCGAGCACGACACGCGAGAGAGCCACCAGGATTCCGAACGCGGCCAGCGGCAACAGCCATCCGGGGAAATGGTAGGCCAGCAGAATCGTGAACGACACCGCGTGCATCGTATGGCCGGAAGGAAAGCTGTATCGATCCAGCGGCGCGCCTGCCAGGTCGATGGAATCGTGGGTGATGTAGGGCCGCTCACGGGTTGCCAGATGCTTCAACATCTTGTACACGGCGACTCCGACCAGGGCCATGATCCCGGTGTGCACGGTGGCCCAGACGCCAGCCCAACCGTAGAGAATTGGAAACAGCGCCAGCAAACCGTACCAGAACATGCCGTCGCTGATGCGGCTGACGAAGCGGAACAGATCGCCCAGCAGAGGCCTCCGCCGGATCCTGTTCAGCGCCTGGCAGAGCTTGACTTCCGCCTGATCGAACCACGCCAGGGCGGGCCGTATGCGCTCTACCATCGAGGTGCCTTCGGTGCAGTGCGTGCCACGCGTACTTCTCCCTCCGCCATGGTGCGCTCAACCTAGTTTCAGGGCAGGCTTGCTGCGCCGCGCCCATGGCCCTCTAGTCTCGCTCCGGGTGCAATCGCATGTCAAACGCCAAAACCGGCGCCTGACTGCAATTACTTTGTGCGCGTTTCCTTTCGCTATACAATGTCGTCGCGAAGCGCCCGGGTGGCGGAATTGGTAGACGCAAGGGACTTGGCGAATTGAGCACTCAGGCCGGAAACGCCTGTTTGAATGGAGTCAAATTCGGGGAAACCTCAGCGCATCGAGGCGGTGGCAATCCCGAGCTAAGCCCCGTTCCGCAACCGGATCGGGGAAAGTGTAGAGACTTGACGGCTCCTGCCTAACCCGTCCACGCGACGGTACGGCAAAGAGAAAGTCCAGACCACAAATGCGCCGTTCGCCGGCGCAGCAGCGAAAGCTGTAGCGGGTAAGAAAATCCCTCGGAGGCAACTCCATGCCGGTTCGAGTCCGGCCCCGGGCACCAGACCATCCGCCGTTACTCCTGCCAGTGACGGGCGATCAGGCGGCCGGTTCGGCGCCCGATCGCGCACGAGCAACCGGTTCCGGCGCCGCTCAGGTAATCTCCAACGTAGTAGATGTTCTTTGGCCCGGCCTCCTGGGTTGCGAGAAACTCGCGCACCTTGCGGATCTGTCCGGTCGGAAATTCCGGGGTGATGTAACCGTTGTACTGAACGACCGTCTCGCGAATCTGCTTGCCGATTTCCGGGTATAGCTCGCGGATACAGTCGGTTGCAAAAGCCTCCAGATTCTCGCCGTTGTCCGCGATGTAGTGCTGCAGTCGTTCCGCCTTGATGCTGACCCACAGACGCGGCGGCTTGCCGTCCTTGTCCGGATCGCCCGGATAGAACTTGTAGAAGTTCAACGGTGTTTGGGTATCCCGCGTGAAATACAGCCCGTGGACCTTGTCGACTTCATGGTTCAGTACGTATGTGACCATGCCGAATTGGCAGTACGGCACGCCGGCTTCGAAAAACCGCTGTTCCCATCGGGCCTTGTCCGCAACGATCTGCAAAACGCGGTTGCCGGGCGTGGCCATGATCACGATATCCACCTCGATCGATTCCCGGCCATCCGGCGTGTCGTAATGGATTCGCCTGCCCCGGCCGTTGTCCGACCGGACGATACGGGTGACGCGGGAATTCAGTCGAACGTCTAGCATGTTCGCGAGCGCACGTGTCAGAAAGCCGATGCCGTCCTTGAAACAGTAGCCGTCTCGTTCCTTGATGTAGGCCACCCGCGCGAGAAACACGGCCTTCGAAAGCTGCTCCATGTTGTACGCGAGGGCTACGTTGAACAGAGGAGAAACCACGTATTCGAGAAAATCCTTGCCGACCTTGCGCGTCAGGTATTCCGACAGGCTCTCGTCGTCGAAATCGGCGGCCGTGTGTATCAGGCACGGATCGACCCGGCGCCGGGCCCGTCCGATATCGGGAAGGAGGGACGCCAGCCGCAACTTCGATCTCAGGCTCAGTACCGGCGACGTGAGCAACTCGTACCGGGTGGGGGCGTTGCTCATCGGGTACTGAACCTTGCCGTCCGTCGCGGTGCCGGTGCCGAAGCTGGAAAGCTTTTCCAGGCAATCGCCGTGCCCGAGTTCATCGCACAGGTCGAACATCTCGTGATACCAGGCATTCAGGCCACTGGCGCCGGTGATGTTCATGAACGACCCGACCTTTTCCTCAGCCATACGGCCGCCGGGCAAGTGCTTTTCTTCGAGCACCGTTACCGTAAACCCTGCCTTCTGGAGTTCGTACGCGGTCGACAGTCCGGCGATACCGGAGCCCACGACAACCGCATTTCTGGAAGACTTCCGGATCAAGGGATTCTCCGATTCAGCCGCCGCTCGACGTCGACATTCGACTCGGCTTCGACCGTTCCTACTCGTGCCACTGGCCGTATTTTGTGCGCGTTTTCTTCCACTTTACAATGGGGCATCGCCCGGCACCGCGGTGGCGGAATCGGGGCGCAACGCAGGCTGAGAGCGGGGAACGATGATGAAAACACTCACAGGAATCCATCGCCACCAAGGAACATTCTGCCTGGCCCTCGCGCTTCTGTGGGTCGAAACTCTTGGCTTGAGCGGCTGCACCGAGACACCAGCCCCGGAGTTCGATCTGGTCATTCTGGGTGGTCGTGTCATGGACCCCGAGACCGGGCTTGATGCCGTACGCAACGTGGGGATCGACGACGGCCGGATCGCCATGATCAGCGAGCAAAGTCTGGTGGGCCGGGACACGATAGAGGCTACGGGTCTGGTGGTAGCTCCCGGGTTTATCGATCTGCATGCGCATGGCCAGGATCCCGTCAGTAACCGGCTCCAGGCACAGGATGGGGTGACGACGGCTCTGGAGATGGAAGTCGGGGTCTACCCGGTAGGTGCATGGCTGGCCTCCCGGGAAGGAACAGCGCTCATTCACTACGGCGCCACGGTTGGCCACTGGCCGGCTCGCGTCAAACTGGTGGATGGCCTGGACGTCGGGCACTGGCCGACAGTTTCGGCCGAGGAGGCCAGCCGGATGGACGCAGGGAACTATGCCTACGAGCCTCTCTCCGAAGATCGGATCGACGAGCTTGGCCAGCTGATGGAGACCGGATTGCAGGAGGGCGCTCTGGGTCTGGGTTTCGGGATCACCTACACGCCCGGAGCCTCCAGGCTCGAGATCATGAGGCTGTTCCAGCTGGCCGAGCGGCAGGGCGTAGCCGCATACGTCCACCTTCGCGCAGAAGACTCCGGCGGCATCCTGGGAGGTTTTCAGGAAGTCATCGCCCTGGCCGCCAGCACGGGAGCCTCCGTCCACATCGTGCACTTGAACAGCAGCGCCGACGAGGAAGCCCGGGTAGCAATGGAAATGATACGCGGTGCAGTGAGCCGTGGCCTGGACATCACCACCGAGTCCTACCCTTACACAGCGGGTTCGACCGCGATCGAGTCGGCCTATTTTGATTCCTGGGAGGGGCTGTCCGACGACGAGTACGGACGCCTCCAATGGGCTGCCACCGGAGAACGATTGACTGCCGAATCCTTCACCAGGTACCGGGAAGAAGGCGGCTGGGTGATCATCCACGGCCGCCAGGAAGACACCAACGAGTGGATCGTGGCCCAACCCGACGTCATCGTGGCCAGCGATGGCATCCCGTTTCTCTTTGGGCCCGCACATCCTCGCGGGGCCGGCACTTACGCCCGGGTGCTGGGGCATTACAGCAGGGACCGCCAGGCGCTCACGCTGATGGACGCCCTGAGCAAGATGACCATCCAGCCGGCACGACGGCTGGAAGCCGTGGCGCCGGTGATGCAAGGGAAAGGAAGAGTGCAGGAAGGCGCCGATGCCGATCTGACACTCTTCGATCCTGCCCGTATTCTGGACCGCTCAACCTACACTCGGGGCGACATCCCATCCGAGGGAATCCAGCACGTGCTGGTGGGCGGAACACCCGTGGTCCGTGACGGTCAGTTGGTGGAGGGGGTCTTCCCCGGCCGGGCAATAACGGGCGCACCGTGATCCTGAAGTTCGGAGACGATGTATTGTTCTCGTCGGTCGGCGTCAATTGCCTGCCGATTTCTCTCGACAAGGCCGCGACGTACCAGGCGTTGCGCAAGTAGGTTGTGGAATGCGAGCCGACGTCCCGGTCAGTCGTAATAGCCAATTTCGTCACCGTCCGTCGTCACGCCCAGACCGTTCAGGAGGCGATTCGAGTAATTGAAGTATGCCACGACCTGGTTGACCTCGAGAATCTCTCCATCGCTGCAACCGGAGTCGCGCAAGCGCTCGACATCGCGACGTGCCATCTGCCCTACCCTGGTCGTCAGCTTCTCCGCATAACGCAGGAGTTCCAGTTCCCGGCCGCTGAAGACACGCTCCGGCCTTCCGGCCTGAAGCGCCTCGAGGATGGCATCGGCCCGATCCTGGTCGCCGAGCAATCGCCGGGCATTGGCAAAATGATGCGTGAGGCTGTATGCGCAGTCGTTCCTGATGCTGGTATAGGACGCAACGACTTCAAGGAACCAGCCCGGAAGCGTGTTGTCGGGGTGATGCAGGACGCTTTTATACAGTTCGATGTGGCCATGCATCGTATGCGGCCGCAATGAGTGCGCCTTCATGACGTTGTCGACCGTGCCGTGAGGCGTTTTCGCCCGTTCGTACATCTCCCCGAGCGCACCCGTGGCGTCGCGAATTTCAATGGTCTTTATCCAGGCAGTCATGGCATTTACTCCGCGTCCCTGGCCTCTTCGATGTACGCGCCGCACTCATACTCGAGAATCTGGATATTGCTTTCCTGGCGGCGGTAAAGGGGCATGCTCATGGTCCAGGGCCTTGAGAACACCTTCGGATCCTCGATCGTCGCCTCGTACCGCATGTGATCGGGCCCCGTAAGCGTGTAACGCTCCACCACGTGCAAGTCCTCGCTGTGGAAGTTGCCCGACCGGTCGAACCACGTCCGATCCGTGAAATGAACGACATCCACAACCAGCGTGTCACCCTCCCAATGGGCGCGTGAGTCTCCCATCCACCACTGGATGGGCCCTGGCGGATGTTCGCTGTCGATGTAGATGTTGCGGAACACGTGGGAATACTCGTAGAGCATCGTGACCTGATTCGCCGTTTGAACGATCTGAAACGGGTATGGCAGGTATGTGATTCGCGGAACGCCGACCATGAAGCATTTCGCCTCCGGATCTTCCGCAAGACGGTTCTCGTAGTTCTCCCAACGCTGAGCCAGGGCCTCCGGGAGGTACGGAAGCTCGTTGCCCTCCACAACCCCCTGCCCCGCCGGCACACCGAGTTCGGCGCCATGATCCTGGATATCCCGGTTGGCCGTGTTGAGCGCCTGCCAGACGCCTCTGAGATCCGGTCGGCCGTCGGCCATGCGGGGGATGTCCTGAGCCGAGACGTTCGAAGCGCAAAGCGGGATTGCGATCGCCAGGGCAACCGAGGCGACGCGGCACATCAGCGCTCACCCGGCGCGTTGCCGCCGAAGAGGATCGTGCCGTCGGCGAGCCTGGTTTCTCCCGCGTAGAGTTCGTTGGAACCGTCGCGCGCCGGGAAGCCGCTCACCGTGATCGTCGCCCCGACCGGCAGGTGCGTACTCCGCCAACCCCTGCGAAAGAGATTGTTCGCGCTGGTGAAGGAAATGATCCACGTCTGCGTGTCGCCGTTCTCACCCTCCACCTCAAAGAACATGCGCGCGTGGGGATTGATCCATTCCATATCCACTATATTGCCGGTGACGGTGACTCGCCGTTCCATGTCGAAACCGACCGCGACGGAATGGTGCGCGTGACTGCCTGTTGCATACAGGATGGAACCTGCGGCGGCCATCGCCGCCATCATGTGCTTACCCGCCATCATCAAGATGCTCCCACAACCATCATCGTACCGCTTCCCATGATCGGCACCATGCCACTTGCCATGACCCTCACTGTGCCGCCTCCCATGCAGCTTTCATTTCTCTCGCCTGCTCGCCGGTGATGCCGGGATAGACCCGGTATCCGTTGGCCCGGTACAGCCGCATCGGATCCGCGTTCGTCTCGAAACAGGCCTCCTCCCAGATCTCCGGTACGTTTCGCCTGAACGCGAACGCGATGGTGAAGGGTCTGGTGTAGACGTTCGGATCGTCGAACGTCGCCTGATAGTGAATCGTGTCGTCTTCGATCAGGGTGAAACGCTCGACGATGCGGGCTTCATCGGTGATGAACCGACCCCGCTGGTCGAGCATGTACTTCGCGTTCTGGTTACGGGTTTCGACAACCAGCGTGTCGCCCTCCCAGCGACCCCTGGGATCGCCGTTCCACATGGGGATATCGCCGATGTGCGGCCGCCCGTCCAGGGGAATGATCCGATACGGGTGAGTCGTGAGCTGTTCCCCGACCATGACGAGATGGGTCGCGTCCTGGATGAACTGGAAGCGGCTGGTCATGTACATGGTCCCGGCAGGGCCCGCCAGGATGCAGGCCGCGTTGTGGTGCAGGTACTGCTCGGCGTTGATTCTGCTCTGTTCCACGGCCCAGTCCTGCATGGGAACGAGCCCGTCGACCGGGTCGACGACCGCGCTGGGCCCACCGAAGTCGTCCGGTGTCACCGGGTGGGCCTCCAGGCTCTCGAAGGCCCAGGCGCGGCGCAGCCAGTAGCCGCTGAAATCGGGACGCCCTTCGGGTGTACTTGGCGGTGTCGCGGTCCTGGCCGCTTCCAGGGCGCAGGCGTGGAAGATGGCATGGGAATTGTCGGGGCATACCGATCCCTCCACCATGCCCAGGCTGCTGCCGGACTGACCGGATGCCGGCAGAGCGAACGCCGATACCGAGAGCACAGCCAATGCCGCAATTGCTCTCATGGTGCGCTCGGCGGCGGAACACGCCGCATTGTCGCCTGCTCGAATGCGTAGGCCAACCCGATTAACCGGGGCTCGCTGCAGGCGAGACCGGCGAAAGACACCCCAAACGGCGCGGGTTGCGGTGAGTAGTGTTCAGGAAACGGCGGTTCGGCTTCATATGGAACCAGACCCAGGGGGACAATGACGGTAGGATAGCCCGGCCGCGCGGAAACGTTTGCGCCCCGGTTCATCGGAAACAGAAGCGCATCCAGGTCATGCTCGGCGATTGCGGCGTCGATGCCGTGCGCCGCCGTCAACTCGATATCCTTCACGCGATCCGCCTCGTAGCGCGCGCGGTCCCGGTCCAGATCGATCTCGTCGGAAATATCCAGCAGCGACTGCTCGTACTTGACCGTCCCCAGAAGCGCGTGTTCACGGTTCCACTCTCGTAACTCCGTCAGCGAGCGCAAGGGCGCACTGTCACCGAGAGATGCAAGCCACGCATTGAAGTCCCGCTTCATTCCGTACTTGAAGACAATGGAGCAGTGTCCGTCGTTTCCTCCCGTCGCACTCTCCGAGGCGCAGATGCCCCAGTTAAAGAGATTTCGATCCGGATCGGGATCGATAACGGTCGGCAAGTCGGCCGGATCGACCACAATCGCCCCTTGAGCCTCCACGACCGCGAGGGCATCTTCAAACAACTCGGCCTGCGCCTGGGTCAACCCGCCTCTTGGGTTGCCCTGCCCCGGCACCGCAACGGGCTCGACGAATCCGGCACGCGGCACACCGATCCGTGCACCCTGCAAGCTGCCCGCATCCAGGAATGCCGTGTAGTCTCCATTGAGCGGTGCTTCGCAACGGCCGGTCGCAGGGTCGTTCGGATCGGGGTCCCGACTTTCGATCACGCCGAGCAGAATGGCGGCATCCGTAATGGTACGTGCCATTGGCCCCGCAGTGTCCTGGTCGGCCGTGATGGGAATGATGCCGTGGCGGCTGACGCGGCCCAGGGTAGGCTTGATCCCGGCCAGCATGTTCTGATTCGACGGCCACAGAATCGAGCCGGACGTCTCCGTACCCACATTGGCTGCCCAAAGGTTCGCACTGGTGCCGATTCCGGAGCTTGATCCTCCGGGCGACAGCACCGGCATGCCGTCGCCGATTCCGGGTCGAGGGTCGCGACGAGGGTCGTATGGATTGAAAGAGTACCCCCCGAGCGAGCTGTAGTTGTCGGGCATGTCGTAAGGCGCGCCGGCCACCCAGTTCGCAAGTTCGGTCATCACGGTCTTGGCGATGATGACGGCGCCCGCGTCGCGCAATTGCTCCGTCAGGGTTGCGTCGTAGGGCGGGATGAGTCCCTCGAAAGCCAGTGCGCCGCCCGTCGTGGGCATGTCCGTGGTGTGGATGTTGTCCTTCAGCGCGATGGGGATTCCGTGCAGCGGCCCCCGAGCCCCCGACTCCGCGCGCTCCCGATCAAGGCGTTCGGCTTCCGCCAGCGCATTCGGGTTCACGGAAATCGTTGCGTTCAGGAGGTTTTCGTACAGGGCGATCCTTGTCAGGTACTGCTGTACAAGGTCGCGAGCCGTCAGGCGCCCTTCGCTCATCGCGGCCTGCATCTCGGGAATCGTCGCTTCCACGACATCGTAGGGCTCCGCAACAGTCCCCGTATCCCGCTCGATCTCGATCTCACAACCGGCCACAGTGGCCAGGACGGACAGGACCGTGCAGCAGATGGACGTCTTGGAGGTCATCGGTACGCGCTTATGACATTCGAGCGCTCGTGGTTCTTGCGGCCGGGCCACTATTCGTTGGACTATATGAAGCTCGTCCTCAAGAATAACAAGAGTCGGGGAGAAATGTATGCGCACAAGTGCCGTCGTGGCCGGGGTGGCTTGTGGAGTGCTCGTGCCATCTCAATTGGTTCTCGCGCAGGGAACAGAGGTGGAAACCATCCTGTACAAGGCAGCGGACACACTCGGGATGCTTCGCACGCCGAGCGAAGTGGACAGATTGGTAACGATGACCTATTCGGGCACGGGCACGGGCACGACGATACTGGGTGGCCAGCCCTGCACCATGGAGAGCTACAGGGCAAGTGTGCGCTATCCCATCCCGAACGCGTACCACACGTTTCCCGTTCCCGCCATGCGCGTCGATTTCACCTGCTCGGGAAACAACGGCGGGCCGGAGCGGCATATTCAGGTGGTGGCGGGCGAACTCGCCTGGAACGAGACCGAGCCGGGAATGGGCGCAGCGCCCGCGGCCGAAACCGTGCGCGAGCGCCTGTTGCAAGTGTGGCTCCTGCCGCACGGCCTGATCAAGGCGGCCGTGGCAGCGGGTCCCGCGACCCTGGCGTCGACCGAAGGAGGAAACCCCGTGCTGACGTTTCCCCTCCCCGCTCCCCTGGACGACACGACCGTCAAAATAGACCTGGATCCCAATGTATTTCTCCATCACACCATGCCGAACGGCACTCGGCGAGAGTTCAGCCACCGGATCACGCGGGTCGAAACAGAGTTCGATGGCGCTTTCGTTGAGGTCACCTACGCGAACTACATGGATTGGAACGAAGATGATTACCGGGCCGACGTGCTGCTGCCGGGCAGAATCGTGCAGTCTCGGGACGGCACGACGACCTTCGACTTCACCTTGAACTGGAGCAACACATACAACCCCTATGTCGTCATGCCGGTTCCGGATGGTATCCCGTGGGAAGGCGCCGGTGGCGCCCGTTTGTGAATGAAGGCGCATGCTATGATTTTTCGATCTCGTGGTCTGTGGCCCAATCCCGGAGGGACTACCGCGATGCCTCGAAGCGCGTTGATCCTGTGTACGGTGGCGACCCTGCTCGCTGTCCCCTTGGCCAGCGGTCCAGCGTCGGCGCATCACGCCATCCAGGCCCAGTTCGATCAGAACAGGCTCGCCACGCTCACCGGCGTCATGACGAGGATCATGTGGATCAACCCGCACGTACGCTGGTTCATGGATGTCGCCGATGAGGACGGCAACGTCACGTCCTGGAATATTTCAGGGGCGGGACCCGGTTCGTTTCGGCGTGCCGGAATCAGCGGTCGCGATGTGTTCAGAACCGGCGAGACCTACACGGCAACCGTCGCCTTGTCTCGTGACGGCTCGAACTTCGGTTACATCGTCTCGTTCGTCCTCCCCGACGGTCGGGAGATCGATCTCTGGCATCAGTACCGGGCCGAACCCCAATAGTGCGGGACGGGCATCAACGCCGGGACGAAACGAAGCGTTATGCCAAACGCACATAGTCGACACGACAAGGAGAGCCGGCCAATGAAGCTGCCTGTGCTGCACTACAGTCTGGTGGTCGCGGGTGTCCTGGGGGGCGGGATATTCCTGACAGTCCCGTCCATAAGCCATGGCCAGGATGGACAGGACAACCCTGCGTCCATACCCACGCCTCGAACGATTGACGGCAAGCCCGATCTGAGCGGGCGCTGGGGCGGTTTCGGTGGCGGTGGCGCCGGCGTGCAGGCCATCGAGCCGGATGGAACCGAATTCGACTTCGATACGTTTGCCGACTATCAGGCAGCAGTGTCGGCGGGCGTGGTCAGCCGCTCGGCAAGAATCATCGGACGCCGGCCGAACTACCGTCACGGCAACAACGTCTACGCAGAGCGGGACGACGGGATGCGGTGGCGATATTTTGCCAATCCACCGCTCTACAAGCCCGAATTCTGGGAGCGCGTCGAGTACCTGGATGTGAATGGAAACCTGGAGGACATGACGTTCATCTGCATGCCCGAAGGGATTCCCCGCATGGGTCCGCCGATGCGGATCCTTCAGACGGAGTCCGACGTCGTGCTGCTGTATCAGCACAGAAACACGTGGCGTGTCGTCCCGACCGATGGACGTCCCCACGATCCCGTCAATGCCCTGGATCAGACGTTCCTCGGCGACTCCGTCGGCCGCTGGGAGCAAGACACGCTCGTCATCGATGTTGTGGGATTCAACGACCTCACCTGGCTCGGTTGGCCGGGGTGGTTCCACACCAACGAGATGCGAGTTGTAGAGCGCTTCACGCGGGAGGGGAATACGCTCCGCTACGAGGTCACCGTGCACGATCCGGCGATACTGATCCAACCGTGGGAGATGGACCCGATTCTCCTGCAACTCAACCCCAGCACGGCGGCGTACGTGGAGGATTCGCCCTGCCTCGATTTCGACGCAGCGCACATGGTGACGCGGGAGCGAGGTTAGCGGGAAACCTCCGGTTCAGGCGGCGGTATCCCTGGCAGCACGCTTTCGATCGCGAGTCCGATGGCCAGCAGTCGTCTGTCGCTCATGACGGGACCGTCGATCTCCAGGCCCACCGGCAGGCCGCCCTGCGACGGGCCCGCCGGGATCACAAGTCCCGGAATACCTGCCCCGTTGGCCGGTGCTGTGTTGCGGGCAAATGTCTGAAAGGTGGGGACCTGTCGACCATTGAGTTCCACCGTGTCGTCATGGCCAATCGGGCGTGCGGGCAGTGGTGTCGCCGGAAAAATCATGGCATCAAGCCGATTGGCGGAGAAATACCCGGCGTAGGCAGCCTGATAGCGCGGACGGTATACCTCCATGACGTCCCGATATTCGGATTCGCTGATGCTCGGTCCGTCGAAAATTTCGGCGACGAACGCCCGTACGTCCGGACTGCCGATCTGATCAATCAGTGTTTCCACGTCAATCCCGGAGCCACTCTCATCAAGATAGCGAATCAGCTCCGTGCGCGCCTCCTGCCTGGCTGCAAATCCCATGGCCGCTCGTAACCTCCGGAACCCCGGAATGCTCTCCTCGACCAATTCCACGCCGGCGTCCGTCTGCCGCGTTTGCCGCTGCCAGAAGGGCGGATGGGTCCTCTGAGATGAACGCGTTGAGATGCCGCCAGGCCTCGCCCTGGGCGATCAATCTCTCGGCGTAGGCTTCAGCCGACAGATCGCCGCTCCTGATGGCGGCGGCGGCCTGAGCCGCAGTCAATTCGACCACGTCAGCATCGGCTGTTTGCGCTACGGCTCCCCCACGCCCTTTCGCGGCTCTCAACAGCGCGTCACCGGCTGTGGCGCCGGCGCCGAGGCCGATGAATTTCAACAGTTCCCGGCGGTCAATCATTCGCGCGATGGGAATTGCCCGACGGCGATCAGGGGGCGTTGGAAGCGGGGTTGCCGCCCCCGGGCCTGCGCACGGGATCCACATCCATGCTGTGCAGAAACTCCGCCATGAACTCCGGATCCTGGCGCTGTTCATCGGTCAAACCAGCCCTGCTGAAGTAACCGCGCTCGTAACCGGCCGGCTCGTAGATCATGAGCGCGCGGACGGGCTCGTCCCCGAGTACGCGGGTGTAATGGACGGCTCCGGGCGGTATGTAGACCAGATCCCCGGCCCCCACGGTGTCGGTTTCATCGCCTACCGTCCACTCCATGCTGCCGGCCATGACGTAGAAAACTTCGCTGTGAAAGTGGTGGGTATGTCCGGGTGCGCTGTTCATCCCCGGGAAAAAGGTCTCGTCGACGATGCTGAACCGCCCCCTGGACTCTTCTGCCGTGAGCAGGAACTCCGTACGCGCATTGGCTCCCGAATAGATTTCCGTCGCCCCGGCCTTGTGAAAGTAGGGGCTCTCGGCGCCGCCACCGTCTTGTGCGGCGGCATGGGTCATGCCGAAGAGCAATCCCGCAATTCCCGCCAGTGCCAACGCGCCTTTCTTCAGATGAGTGATCATGGTCCTTTTCCTGTATCTATAGTGCAGCTTGCAAGTTTATGTCCGGATGGAACGGGCTATTCTGCCTTTCGAAAGGTGATCCGTTCCAGTCCCAAATCCTGCTAGCATACGGGCCGGCTCGGATATCGCGGTTGATCGTGGCCGTCCAGACTTACTTTTTCCTGGCAGTTTTCGCGGTGGGCTGCGGGATCGGCAACTGAAATCGTGGAGAAACTTGAAAGCCCAGTACGCCGGCACGCCGGACTCCGCTTGCCGCCTCGCAAACGCGCAAGCACGCGCGTCCCGCTGGAATCCGCTCCCCTCCCTGACGAACTGATCCTGCCGCTGGAAGGCGGCCTGTCGTCAAGAGACATGCGTCCGGCAATTCGCAGTGGACAGCGCGTATTGCGCGGGCAACCGCTGGTGCGGGGCGGGGGGGCGCTGAGCACCTGGACGCATGCCAGCACCTCCGGCACAGTGCGCTCCCTGGAATCACATCCGGTGGGCCATGCGCGCCGTAGAGAAGCCCTGTGCGCCGTGCTCGAGGTAGACGGCGAGGACGAGGCGTGGCCGGAACTTCAGCCCCCCGATCCTACGCAGTGGGATACCCCGAAGAAGCTGGCTATGGCGGTGTCGCGCGCCGGCCTGGCCGGACTCGGCGGCGCCGTGTTCCCGACAGGGGTCAAACTCGCAGCGACGCGGCGCAATCCGATACATACGGTCGTTATCAACGGGGCCGAGTGCGAACCCTACATCAGCTGCGACGACATGTTGATGCGCACCGCTCCTCGCGAAGTGTTGGCTGGCGCCCTGGCGCTGGTGGCGCTGACCGGCGCAGTCCGGGGATGCGTGGCCGTCGAGGGAGACAAGGCCGAAGCCGTTGAGGCACTACGGCGGGAGCTGACTTTGCTCGGCGCCCCGGAACAACTCTCCGTCGCCACGGTCCCGGCCATCTATCCTGCCGGGGGCGAACGCCAGCTCATCCAGGCGCTCACGGGACATGAAGTGCCGTCCCTCGCCTACCCCACCGACATCGGTTACCTGTGCCAGAACGTGGGCACCGCCGCCGCGCTGTACCGTTTTCTGCAATCCGGCGAACCGTTGATCCGCCGCATCACGACGGTCACCGGCCGCGGTATCGCGCGTCCGCGAAATCTCGAAGTGCGGCTCGGCACGCGAATCGCCGACGTAGTCGGGGCGTGCGGAGGTTACAAGTCGACGGTCACGCGCCTGATCATGGGCGGCAGCATGATGGGCATCGCGCTGGCAAGCGATTCCGTGCCCGTCATGCGGGCTACCAACTGTATTCTGCTTCCCACCGAAAGGGAGCTGGGCAACGATATCAACGAGCTGCCGTGCATTCGCTGCGGCGACTGCGTCACGGCCTGCCCCGCCCACCTGATGCCGCAGGAACTGCACCGGGCGGTAAAGGGCAAGCGACTGGACGCACTCGAGGACCTCGGGCTGTTCGATTGCATCGAATGCGGGTGCTGCGATGTGGTTTGTCCAAGCCATATTCCGCTCACGGAGAGCTTCCGCGCGGGCAAGCAGGCCTTTGTCCAGTCCATGGATCTGGAAGCCCGCGTGCGCTGGTTCGGGACCCGCGAGCGGCTACGGCGCGAGCGCGTCGAGCATTGGATTGCAGGGCATGACGCAGGCCCCGGGAAAGAGCCACCGCCGGGACAATGTGCCGATGCCGTGGCGGAAATCATCGAGCGGGTGAGCCGGCTTCCGGCGGAGGCAAGCGAATCTTTATGAGAGGCGGTGCCGCAATTCCCGGCGCCGACAAGTGTTACTCCGAAATCCACTGAACATACAATACGCACAAAAAAGAGAGAAAGGCCATGCACAACATCCGTGACATTCTCCAGGAGAAAGGCACAACTATCTGGTCTACCGCCCCGGACGACACGGTGCTCGACGCCATAAGCCGCATGGCCGAGTACGGCGTGGGCGCCCTTCTGGTCATCAGTGACGGCCAACTCGTCGGATTTTTCTCCGAGCGGGACTACACCCGCAAGGTCATCCTTGAGGGACTCGCTTCACGGGACACCCCGGTGGAAAAAGTGATGAGCACCCCGGTGATCTCGATATCCCCGGACGCCACGGTCCAGCAAGGCTTGTCGATGATGACCGAGAAACACATCCGTCACCTGCCGGTGACCGACGATTCCGGCGTGATCGGCGTAGTATCGATCAGGGACCTGGTCAAGGCGGTCATCGAGGATCAGCGGGCACTGATCGAGCAACTGGAGCGCTACATCACGGGTTGAAAGTCTGCCGGCTCTCGCCTTTCATCGCCGCGGCACAGAGCCGGACGCCGATCTGCGACAGGACCCTGGGTCAACGCTCTATTCGGCACCCACCCAGTCGCGCACGGCGGTCCGGTACAGCGATCGTCGCTCATCGTCGAGCGCCAGATATTCATTCAGGACCCGTAGTTCCCAAACGAACGCGATTTGAGAGAGCACGCCGGGTGTCTGCTGCATGTCTTCCCGCTGTTGCCTCGATATCTGACCGCGGCTGCTGTCCAGGCGCATGCCTTCGTATATCTCGCCAATGCCGTCGGCGATGAGCGCCAGTTCGTCTCGCAAGGTTTCCAGTTCCGGATCGGTCATTCGAATGAGGTAGTTGCGCTGGGCGAATGCCAGCGTGCCGCGCAGGCGACCGGATCGCTCGAATATCCGGTTGACCAACAGGCGGCATCCCAATCCGGACAGTTCGTCTGCGCTGCCGCTCACTATTTCTCCACAGTCGGCCGCGTGTATGTCCGCGAACCGATCGCGGGCTTCTATTTCGTCAGCGAAGTGGGCGTCGAAGGGGAGTCTGTACTCGGTGAATTCCACGCCGATTTCATACTCGATCGGTTCGGCCATGTGGACTGCGACAGCCGTTTCAAGCTCCGGAGTGAGCGAGTATTCCTCGTCCTCCCAATTGTTGACGTAGCTTCTGAACTGGGGAAAGGGCGCGGCATCGTTGTAATCGGCCTCGTCGCTCATGACCGGCGCAGTCATCGGCAGCGCGGCGCTTTCCATGACGATGCCGGGACTCTCCATCTCACCCGATCCGCAGCCGCTCAAGCTACCGAGGGCGAATGTGAAAATCATAACGAATGAAACTTTGGTTTTCGTGGTGTTACGGCCCATAATTGCCGAAGCTACGCGAGCGTGTTACCCGCGTCGAAACACAATTGCAATACACCCTGCCAGCGATAGACGACCGCGCCGGGGAATAGAACCCTGCAAGGACGCACGTAACGAATCCTTCGAAAAGACGATTCGAAAACCAACTGGAAGCGTTCAAAGTTGGAGGCTAGGCCCGGAATCGAACCGAGGTCCGCGGCTTTGCAGGCCGCTGCATAACCACTCTGCCACCTAGCCTTGGGGAAAGGATAGCCTGTCGCGGGTTCCGGTAAAAGCGCAGGCAGATCCTTTAGTCGCCCTGAATACAGGTATGTTCCGGAGAAACCGTTCAGTCCAGACTACGAAGTCCAATACCCCGTGAGCTGATAGCCGATGAGCATGAACCCCGCCACCATCAGCAGGACGTTGGCGGCGTAGGCGTGGCGCAGGAAGCTGTCGGTCGAACGCCAGGCGTTGAAGGCGATCAGCATCACGCTCAGGGCAACCAGTTGGCCGAGTTCGACGCCGACGTTGAACGACAGCATGTTGGTGATGAGCCCGTCCGGGGAAATCGCCAGGTCCTGGAGTTTCGTGGACAGGCCGAAGCCATGGAAGAAACCGAAGATAAGCACCGCGGCCTTCATGTTGGGTTGAAAGCCGAAATGCCGGAATCCATCCAGGTTCTCGAACGCCTTGTAGACCACGGAAAAGCCGATCACGGCGTCGATGAGATAGGGATTGGCGTGGATGCCGCCGAGCACGCCCAGCAGCAGGGTTGCGCTGTGCCCCACCGCAAACAGCGTCACGTAAGTGACAACATCGCGCATCTTGTAAAGGAAGAAGATGACGCCGGCGAGAAACGCCAGATGGTCGTACCCGGTCACCATGTGCTTGGCGCCCAGGTAGATGTAGGGTCCGATCTGCGGCCCGACGTTGTTCAGCAGGAACGCCTGGTCCTCACCGGTGATGCCGTGCGCCAACGCAGCGGAGGTTGCGGTTCCTCCCAGCAGCAATGCGAGCAGATAACGTCCAAGTTTCATGGTAGCGGATTGTACTGGATTGAATGTCATATTGACCGACACCTCTACTAACCGTGACAATCCGGGCAATGAAAAACTCCAACCTTAGTTTAATCTGGCTTGCGGCGGCGCTCAGCCTGTCCGCTGTCTCAAGCTCGGCGCAGACCATCCTGAGGGCCTCTCACCAATGGCCAGGCGGCACCGGTGACGTCCGCGACGAGATGGTGCAGGTCATTGCCCGGGAGGTCGAGGTGGCTGACGTTGACCTGGTCATCCGGGTCTACCCGGGGCAGTCGCTGTTCAAGGCCCTGGACCAGTGGTCCGCCCTGGTGCGCGGACGCCTGGACATCACTGCCCTGCCCCTGGACTACGCCAGCGGCCGCCATCCGCAGTTCAGCGCAACGCTCATGCCGGGACTGGTCGATAACCATGAACACGCGGCACGGCTCAACGATTCGGAATTCATGGACGACATCAAGGCGGTCATCCAAGACGCCGGCGCCATGGTTCTGGCCGATTCCTGGCTGGCGGGCGGCTTCGTCTCCAGCGAGCGCTGCATCCTGTGGCCCGACGACATCCGGGGCCAGGTGATCCGCGCGGCAGGCCCGGCCTTCGAACGCATGATGGTCCGGGCCGGCGCGTCCATCACGTCGATGCCGAGTTCGGAAATCTACACGGCCATGCAGACCGGGGTGCTGGATGCGGCCAGTACCAGTTCCGCCAGTTTCGTGACCTTCAGGATCCATGAGCACACCACCTGCCTGACGGCGCCCGGCGAGTACGGGCTGTGGTTCATGTACGAGCCGGTGCTGATCAGCCTGCGCACCTGGCAAGGACTTGACGCCGAACAACAGGCTGCGCTGCTCGCTGCCGGGCAAGCCGCCGAGGACTACTTCTTCGAACAGGCGCAACGCCTGGATGAGGAACTCGAATGGGTTTTCTCCGAGGCCGGGGTAGAGATCGTCCACATGACTCGGGAGCAGGTGGAGGCGTGGCGGGCGATCGCCCAGGAGACATCCTACGCCGTGTTTGCGGAAGAAGTCGAAGGCGGAGCCGATCTGATCGCCAAAGCGCTGGCCGTGGAGTGAGGCGCGCCCGACCGCAGCAACGGGCAACCGGATAGTGTCAGCGGCGCGCGTGACGCCTGTCGATCGGTTCGTGGACGCGTTCGTCCGCGGAGTGACCGTGCTTTCGAAAGCCTGCGGTGCGGTCGCCGCAGCCTCCCTGGCTGCCGGCTGCCTCGTGGTTTGCCACATGGTCCTGGTGCGCTACGCCTTTTCGCAGCCGACCATCTGGCAGACGGAGTTCGTCACCTTTGCGGTGGTCGCCGCAACCCTGCTGGGCAGCCCCTACGTACTGCTCACCCGCGGCCACGTCACGGTGGATCTCGTACCGCATTATCTGTCTGCGCGCCCGCGGCGGCACCTGGCGCTGGCTGCCTCGATCCTTGCCTGGGCGGCTTGCGCGGTGCTTGCCTGGACCGGCTGGCAATACTTTCACGAGGCCTGGGAATTCGGCTGGAGGACCGAGTCGGTCTGGGGACCGCCGCTGTGGATACCCCTGCTGACCCTGCCCGTCGGCCTGGGCATTCTCACTCTGCAGTACACGGCGGACATTCTTTGCCTGGTCACCGGGCGCCCCCGGCCTCGTGGCCGCCGTGACGAAGAGGAACCCGGCGCGTGAGCCCGCTCGCGATCGGAGCCCTGATCGGTATCGCCTCGGTGGTCGTCCTGGCCAGCGGCATCCCGGTGGCATTCGGTCTCGTAGTGATCGCCCTGGCCTTTCTTGCGCTGTTCGACGGCGTCGGCAGCCTCGTCCTCGCAGGGGAATTGTTCTTTTCGGGGCTGGCGGACTTCACACTGGTATCGATTCCCATGTTCATCGCCATGGGTGCCGCCGTGGCGGCCTCGCCGGCCGGCGGCGATCTGTACGGCGCCCTGGACCGCTGGCTGTATCGCATCCCGGGCGGCCTGGCGATCTCCAATCTTGGCGCCTGTGCCCTGTTTGCCGCTCTCAGCGGTTCGTCTCCGGCCACATGCGCGGCAATCGGCAAGATGGGCATTCCGGAGATGCGCAAGCGCGGTTACCCGGACGGCCTGGCCGCGGGTTCCATCGCGGCGGGCGGCACGCTGGGCATCCTGATACCTCCCAGCGTGACCATGATTGTCTACGGCATCTCCACCGGGACCTCCATCGGCCGGCTGTTCATCGCCGGCATCTTGCCGGGCCTCATGCTCACGGGACTGTTCAGCGCCTGGTCCATGTTGCACGCCTGGCGGGATGGATTCGGCCGTATCCGGGAGCGGCGCCGTTTCAACCTGATGGAAAACCTCCGCCATGGAGTCCGGGTCCTGCCCTTTCTTCTCATCGTGGCCGGGATTCTCTACGTGCTGTACGGCGGCGTCGCGACTCCGTCGGAAGCCGCCGGCGTGGGGGCGATGCTCTGCCTCATCATGGTGGCGGTCGTATACCGGATCTGGAACCCGGTAAAGCTGTGGCGAATCATCAGCAGCAGCACGCGCGAGAGCGTCATGATCATGATGATCATCGCGGCGGCGGCGCTGTTCAGCTACATGCTGTCGAGCCTGTTCGTGACCCAGTCCATCGCCCAGTGGATCGCCGCGATGGAGGTGAACCGCTGGTTGCTGCTCGCCATGATCAACATCTTCCTGCTGGTTGCCGGGTTTTTCCTGCCGCCCGTGGCCGTGATCCTCATGACCGCGCCGATCCTGATGCCCATCGTCCTGCAGGCCGGCTTCGACCCCTACTGGTTCGCGGTCGTGCTGACCATCAACATGGAGATCGGTCTGATCACACCGCCGGTGGGATTGAATCTCTACGTAATCGACGGCATCGCACCGGATGTGGGGCTGCCGAAGATCCTGCGCGGCGCCCTGCCCTACGTGCTGCTGATGGTGTTGGGAATCGTGCTGCTGTGCATCTTCCCCGGCATCGCCACCTGGCTGCCGGAAGTCTTGCTCGGATAATTACTGCCAGACCACCAATACCGTTGCCCTTTCCGACTGATACATGATGATCCGTTGAAAAAAACGCATGGCGCGCAGCACCGAATGCGGGGGTAGTGTCTCCCCGGCTTACGACCAATTCAGGTCGTGTTTGTTGATCGGCGTCGAACGAATCCGTTTCCCGGTGGCAAAGTAGATCGCATTGGCGACCGCCGGTGGCGTCGGCGGACCGCCCGGCTCGCCCATCCCGCCCCACCAGCCGTCCTGCGAAAGGGCAAAATGAACCTCGACCTCCGGCATCTGGTGCATTCGCATCAGGTTGTAGGTATCGAAGTTGCTGTTCACGAAGCGCCCGTCCGCGAGGGTCAACCCGCCGTATAAGGCGTGCGAGAGTTCCCAGCAGACCGAGCCCTCGATCTGCTCGGCGCCGTTGCGCGGATTGATCATGTAGCCGCTGTTCATGACGAGCACGACCTTCTCCACGGAAAGTTGGCCGCTGCGACTCACCGATACCGTGGCGCAGGCGCCGCAAATCGAGCCGTGATCCTCAACGATCGCGACGCCCATGCCCTCGCCTCTCGGCAGGTCGGTGGTGAATCCGGAAACCTCCTTCAGCTTGAGAAGTACCCGCTGCCACCGTTCGAGGCCCTGCGTCATCTCGATGCGCCACTCCAGCGGGTCCCAGCCTCCGGCCAGGGCCATCTCATCGACGAACTGCTCGATGATGAATCCGTTCTGATTCGCCCCCGGCGCACGATGCGTCGCCGTCGGGATGTGAGCGGCTACGTTGTGGCGCTCATGCCGCCTGTTGGGAACGAGATAGGGCATGGTGCCGATTGAATAGTCGGCCGTGGCAGGACCGATGCGCTCCACGCCGCGGTGCGTGAACCAGACCGCGCGCGAGAAAAATGCCTCCGGCAGGCCATTGTCGCCCAGTGCAGCCGTGAGCCGCGTGTGTACAGGCGGCCGCTGCTTGTCCTGCATGATGTCCTCTTCGCGGGTCCAGATTACCTGGACCGGACGGCCGACCTGCCGGGATATCTCTGCCGCCTGCCGGGTCACGGCCGTCGAGCCGCCTCCATTGCCGCCGAACGCACCGCCGAGAAAGCCGGTGTGGACGAATACGTCCCGGGTATCGCGGCCCAGGTGCTCCGCAACGACTGCAAGCGGAGCCGCCTGATTCTGAGCCGGCGACCATACGTCCACACGCGCGTCGGTGACACTCACCGTTGCGTTGATCGGCTCCATCCGCGCATGGGTCTCCCAGGGCCGATGGTACTCGGCTGCCAGCGTGCGCTCGGAGGCGGCAATCATGCCGAGTACATCACCGCCCACCTCGTTGCTCACCTCACCCGGTTCTTCGAGCAGTCTGCCTGCGTGCGCCGCCTGAGTCGCGTTGCTGACGTCACCTTCCGGGCCGTAATCCCACTCGATGGGCATCAGATCGAGCGCGGTCTTCGCGCGGTACCAGGTGTCCGCTACCACCGCGACACCGTTCTGCATGTCGGAAGTGGACGTACGACCGTCGACCGCCTTGAGCTCGATCGCGGCAAGGACGCCGACACGGTCCCTGATCGCATCGAAATCGTAGCTCCTGAGGCCGCCCCACGGCACCGGGCAGCTCTGCACGGCCGCATACACCATCCCTTCCAGGCGCGTGTCGATGGTGAAATGCGCGCTGCCGTTGACCTTCGCCGGTGCGTCCAGGCGCGGCGTCGGCCGGCCCAGCAACCACCACTCACCCGGCGGCTTGATCGCCGGCTCCCGATCCAAGGCTATCTCGGCCGCCGCTCCGGCGAACTCCGCATACCCGGCGCTGTGCCCGCGCGCGCTCAGCATGCCCTGCTTCGCGACCACTTCGGAACGCTCCACACCCCAGGCACGCGCCGCGGCCGCCTTCAGCCGCTCCCGTGCCGACGCGCCCGCCTGCATGATGTGCGGGTGCTGCTGGCGGACCAGTTGCGAGCCGTGGGTCGTCGTGACGATATACTCCTCGCCCTCATTGACATGGCGGTTCATGTCCGCGAACACGGCCTGGACGCTGTCCCAGGGCACATCGAGTTCCTCGGCGATCATCATCGAGACGGATGTCAGGGCGCCCTGACCCTGCTCCGTGTGGGGAACGCGGATCGTCACGGTGCCGTCCACGTCGATCGCCAGCCACGCATTGATTTCCTCGCCGCCCGTCGGCGTCGTCCACGGCTTCGGCGCCACGGCTGCGGCAAATGCTCCGGGGATGCGAAAGCCGAGCAGCAGGCCACCGCCGGCTCCCGCCATTGTCCGAATCAGCGTCCGGCGCGATAGCTTCATTTCCATGTCCACTCTGCCCCCTTAACCCCGAGCGATCTCGGCCGCGCGATGAATGGCCCGCCGAATGCGAAGATAGGTGCCGCAACGGCACAGATTGCCGGCCATCGCCGTGTCGATCTCGCTATCGCTCGGATCGGGCGTCCGCGACAGCAGTGCCGCAGCCGACATGATCTGACCGGACTGGCAGTAACCGCACTGCGGTACCGTGTCCTCGATCCAGGCCTGCTGAACCGGATGGCTGTTGTCGTCCGACAAGCCCTCGATGGTGGTGATCTCGCGGCCAACCGCGCTCGCCGCGGTCGTGCTGCAGGCTCTCACGGGCTGCCCGTCGATGTGTACCGTGCAGACACCGCATTGCGCGATTCCGCAACCGAATTTCGTCCCTGTAAGACCGATGTTGTCACGAAGCACCCACAACAACGGTGTCTCGGGTTCGGCATCGACCTCATGGGCCATGCCATTGACATTCAGCGTGAAAGGCATCAGCCCCTCCCTCCGAGGTGACGATAGTGTCTCCCCATGTTAGCGGGTTCAGCAGGCGCCCGCCGCATTAAACTTCTGCAAGTTTAACTCCGGGCTTCATTACGCTGGCCGGTGCCCCGGGCACATTTGGGAGGATCATCGCTCCGACGCTTGTTCCGGATTGGAAAAGGACAGATTACTCTTCGTCTCTGACCGCGTTTGCCAGAGAGCCGATCTCCGGGACCGTGACCGTTACCAGGTCCCCTGCCCTGAGGTACCTCGGCGGATCGAAACGTGCACCCGCTCCCGTGGGCGTGCCGGTGGCGATCACGTCCCCGGGCTGCAGGCGCATGAACGTTGACAGGTAGCTGACGAGGTAATCGAACGGAAACAGCAGGTTGGCGGTAGTGTCGTCCTGTCTGACTTCTCCATTCACCGTCGTTGTCAGGTGCAGGGCGTCCCTGCCCCCGAGTTCGTCCGTGGTAACCATCCAGGGCCCGAGGCTGCCGGAGCGCTCGAAGTTCTTCCCCTGGGTTACATTGAAGCGTGCGTGACGCAGCCAATCCCTGACGGAACCCTCGTTCATCAGGGTCAGGCCTGCGATGTGATCCCAAACGCGATCCCGCGGTATTCGCCGGCCCGGCTTGCCGACGACCAGCACGATCTCGCCTTCATAGTCCAGTTGTTCGGACTCCGGGGGCCTCAGGATGGGCTCCCGGTGGCCTACCAGCGACTCCCGGGTGCGGAGAAAGACGCTGGGGTATTTCGCCTGGCTCTTGTTTTCCCGGTACTCGGCATTGCGGTCACCGTAGTTGACGCCGATGCAGATGATCTTCTGAGGATCGGGCACGGTGGGGAGAAAGCGAACATCCTCCAGCAGTACGTCCGGTTCGGACCGGTCAACGATCTCGTCGAGCCTGGCAACGTCGGCCGTCGCGGCGCCGTTTTCCAACCAACCGCGCAGCGTGCGCCTGCCGCCTTCCAGCCGCCGGCCCAGATCCACCACGCCATCGCCCTTGACCGCGCCGAAACTGTCTCCGGCGGCGGTTTCGAAACTCAGCAGCCGCATCAGGCCGCGCTCGCGGGCAACAGCCCGGCTCGTTTCAGAACGCCGTCGAGGCGCCGCTCAAGCTCCGCCGTGGCCGGCATCATGGGGGGGCGGTGTTCGTTGTTGGCCAGGAGGCCCATCCGCCGCATCATGTACTTGATCGGGATCGGATTGGTGTCATGGAAGACAGCCTGGTTGAGTTCAAAGAGTTCATGGTGCAGTTCGCGGCCACGCATCAGGTCGCCATCCCAGACCGCCTGGCAGATTTGTGCCAGCGGGCCAGGTTTGAGGTTTCCGACGGCGTTCATGAGTCCGCAAGCGCCGATGGCCATCTCCGGAAAACTCAATTCCTCCAACCCGACGAAGATCTTGAAGTCCGCGCCGAAGGCATTGAGGCATTCGGAGACGAACCCGAGGTCGTTCACAGCGTGCTTCATGCCCACGAAGTGCTCGAATTGATCCTTCAGAGCGTTCAGCGTATCCAGGGTGACGCTGACCGCGGCGCGGCCGGGTATGTGGTAGATCATCCAGGGCGTGTCATGCCCCCTGGCCAGTTGCCGATAGTATTCCACCAGCCCCCGCTGCGGAGGACGCACGTAATAGGGAGTCACCACCAGCAGCGCATCGACACCGGCGTCGACCGCATGTTCCGTGAGCCGACGCGTCTCCGCCAGCGACTGGGACCCGGTCGCTGCAACCACGGGAATACGCCCTTGCAACGTTTCCATCGCCACCGTCACCAGGCGATTTCTCTCCTCGACGCTCAGACACGAAGGTTCGGCGCTGGTACCGTTGACCAGGACGCCATGGGAGCCGTTGTCGACCTGGAACTCCACCAGGCGCCGATACGCGCCATAGTCGACCGAGCCGTTGGCGAACGGGGTGATGACGGGCGGAATAGAGCCCTTCAATCTGTCATGCGAATGGTGATGAGTCACGTGATAAATCCCGGGAATGACTGGGCATCTGCCAAGTGGATGGGACAGGACCTGTAGCGATTAATATAATGCACGCGATTTCAAGCAGAGCAAAGACCACCGCCCGAACACCGCCGGACCGACGTCCGGCCACCGACTGAATGCCGCACCTGATCGTCGAATATTCCGCCAACGTCGAAGACCGGATCGATCTGGACGGACTGCTTGACCGGCTCCACACGGCGGCCGCGGGCTATGATGTCTTTCCGCTGGGTGGATTACGCGTCCGCGCCGAGCGCCGTGAACACTATCGGGTCGCCGACGGCCACCCGGACAACGGCTTCGTCCACGTCACCGCCATCATCGGGCACGGCCGCCCGCTGGCGGTGCGCAAGGAAGT
Source organism: Gammaproteobacteria bacterium (assembly GCA_022820625.1). Lineage (GTDB taxonomy): Bacteria > Pseudomonadota > Gammaproteobacteria > Steroidobacterales > Rariloculaceae > UBA6522. The sequence goes on from JAJEFE010000095.1 coordinate 79,174, forward strand.
CGGCCAGGGCCTGTTCGAGGTGATCTGCGATCAACTGGATGGCCCGTTCAGGGGTTCGCCGATGGCGATCTCCTTCAACATTCAGGAGTTTCATCCGGAACTCAACTACAAGCAAAACAACCTGCACGAACACGTGCGTGCGCGTGCAGTGGATCCCGCGTCGTGAGCGACCGACTGACAGACAACATGGCGAAAGCGGAGACCTCCCTGGCACGGTTCAGGAGCGGGACGCTGCACCACTGGATCGATGGGGAACACCGGGAATCCTCCTCCGGCGAGACCTTCGACAACCACACGCCCGTGGATGACAGCTTTCTCGGCGCGGTGGCTTCGGGCGACGCGCACGATGTGGAACACGCAGCAAATGCGGCAACCCGAGCCTTCGCTGAGTGGCGGAAGATGCCGGGAGGCAAACGCCGCGCGCTGCTCCATGACATCGCCGACGCCATCGAGGCCAGGGCCTGGCAGATCGCGGTCGTGGAATCCATGGACAGCGGCCAGCCGATCCGGTTCATGGCTGCCGCGGCGAAGCGCGGTGCGGAAAATTTCCGGTTTTTCGCCGATCGCGCCCCGGGCGCACGCGACGGGCTGGCCCTGCCGGCGGCGCAACACATGAACTACACGGTGCGTCTGCCCATCGGTCCAGTCGGCGCCATCACGCCGTGGAATACGCCCTTCATGCTGTCGACCTGGAAGATTGCACCGGCCCTGGCGGCAGGCTGCACAGTTGTTCACAAGCCTGCCGAATGGAGTCCTCTGTCGGCCGCGCTGCTGGCCGAGACATGCCACGAAGCCGGGTTGCCCGCAGGCGTATTGAATACCGTCCAGGGCACCGGCGAGCGGGCCGGCGTCGCCCTGACCGAACACGAGGCCATCAAGGCCGTGGCCTTCATCGGCGAATCGCGCACCGGCAGCCTCATCATGGCCCAGAGCGCGGGCACCCTGAAACGGCTGCACTTTGAACTCGGCGGCAAGAATCCCGTCGTGGTCTTCGACGACGCCGACCTGGACCGTGCGCTGGATGCCGCCGTTTTCATGATCTACAGCCTGAACGGCGAGCGCTGCACATCCTCCAGCCGCCTCTTCGTCCAGGATACGATCTACGACGAATTCGTCGAACAGGTAGCGCAACGCATCCGAAAGATCAAGGTCGGCCACCCCCTGGATCCGGCGACCGAAATCGGACCGCTGATCCACCCGCGACATGTGGAGAAAGTCCGAAGCTACCTGGCACTTGCCGAAGTGGAGGGCGCCCGGGTCACCACGGGAGCATCGCCTGGATCATCCGAAGGCAACTTCGTACCGCCGACACTCTTTTCCTCGGCCCGAAACGAGATGCGAATCGCCCAGGAAGAGATTTTCGGCCCCGTCCTCACGGCGATTCCCTTCAGCAACGAAGCCGAGGCGCTGCGCCTGGCCAACGACGTCCGTTACGGCCTGGCCGGCTACGTATGGACCGGCGACGCCGGACGCGCCCACCGGTTCGCCGAGGGTCTGGATGCCGGCATGGTGTGGGTCAACTCCGAAAACAACCGCCACCTGCCCTCGCCCTTCGGCGGCATGAAATACAGCGGAATCGGACGCGACGGCGGCGACTACAGTTTCGACTTCTACATGGAAACCAAGAATATCTGCATCGCCCACGACACCCATCGAGTGCCGTCCCTCGGGCGGTAGCCCGATTGCACGATGAGCCTCTATTACGTCCAGAAACTGCTCTACCAGCTCAATCGGGACTCCCACACGCAACAGCGCTACCGGGAGGATTTCGAAGGACTGCTCGCAGAGTATGAACTTGATGACGAGGAACGCGATGCGCTACGGGACGGCGACATCGGACTGCTCTACGTCATGGGCGTGAACGGTCAGATCCTGATGCACTATTCGGCCCTGATCGGACAGGAATGGCACGAGTACATTGAGGCCATGAAGGACGGTGTGAAGCAACATGGCCCTGTTCGGGGCGGCCTCTACACGTTGCTCGAGGAGCGCGATCAATGAGCCTCGTCTTCGCAGGCGTATGCAGTCACGCACCCGGCATTACCGGCCGCGCAAAACTGGCGGATCCGAAATTAAGGGATGACCTGTACGCCAGCTACGACAGGATGCGCGAACGCATCGAAGCCACGAAGCCGGATGCGCTCATCGTCGTAGCCGCAGAACACTTCGCCAATTTCTTCATGAACAACATGCCGGCCTATTGCATGGGCATGGCTGAGCAGTATGAAGGCCCCATCGAGGACGAGGACTGGCTTGCGATCAAGCGCCGAACGGTCCCCGGCAACCCAGGCCTGTCCCAGCGCCTGATTCGCTCGGTCATGGAAGATACGGATCTCGCATACGCCGAGGAATGGAAATTCGACCACGGCATCATGGTGCCCCTGAACTTCCTCACGCCCCGCTACGACCTGCCGGTGATTCCGGTGAACATCAATTGCCAGGGACCTCCGCTGACCCCCCTGCACCGGGCCTGGCGCTTCGGCCGCGCCCTGCGCCGCGCCTGCGACGAGCAGCCCGAACGCATCGCGCTGATAGGTACGGGTGGTGTTTCGCACTGGCCGGCCACGCCCGACTCCGGCGTCATCAACGAAGCCTGGGACCACGAATTCCTCGACCGCTTCATCAACAACCGCAAGGATGCACTGCTCAGCTATACGGACGAGGAGACCTTCAGGGATGCCGGCCAGGGCGGCTTCGAGATCCGCACCTTCATTACCGTCGCCGGCGCCACCGAAGGTTCGATCGGCGAGTTGCTGATCTACGCGCCTATACCGATCTTTGCCGTAGGCTGTACCGTGGCGATCATGAACATCGGGGAACGGCCAGCGACAGAAGCGCTTCTCGAAACGGCGTAGCAAGCGGCTGCGTATAGCTCGGCTACACCAGCCTCAGTTACCGCCGCCCTCGGGCAGCGCCCGTTCAGACGGAGTGGATAACCTCTGATCGACGTTGTTGAGGATCGCCAGTGCAGTTCCCGAGAATATTGATGCCTTGTCCGGGTCGCTGGCTTCCATATCCTTGATGGAACTCACGGCGCGGTCGATCGAACCGAGAAAGTGCGGGTAATCGCTGCCCATGACCATGTGGTCGGCGCCTACCATTCCCCGCAGCATTTTCAGGGTATGCTGGCTGAAGGTGACGGTGTCGTAGTAGAGCCGTTTCAGGTAGACGCTGGGCAATTCGTCGATGTGCTCGCGGCACTCCGGAAAATCGCGGTAGCCGTTGTCCAGCCGCTCCATCAGCCATGGGATCGTGCCGCCCGCGTGGCCAATGAGCCAGCGAATGTTCGGCAGCTCCCGGAGCATACCCGAGTAGCACAACTTCGCCACGGCCAGCGTGGTGTCGGCGGGAAATCCGACTATGGGCCCGAGACAGTACTCGGCAAAAGGTTCAGGGTCCGCAGGAAGGATCGGGTGGATGAAGATGCACACCTCGCGACGATCCGCCTCCTCGAAGAATGGACGAAATCGGGGATCCGTCAATGGGGCGCCGGACAGATTGCTCTGCAGGATGACGCCATTGAGCCTGAGTACGTCCAGGGCGCGTTCCAGTTCCCTGAGCGCGGCATCGGGATTGCCCATCGGGATCGAGGCAAATCCCTTGAAACGGGCGGGATACGCAGCGATCAAATCCGCGTACGCATCGTTCAGGCGGGTGGCCACCTCAGGTTGATGCGCCGCGTCGGTGAAGTAGACATTGGGAGTAGACACGGATACGACCTGGACATCGATCCCCACGCGATCCATGTCCTCAATGCGCAACTTCGGATCCGTCATGGGCGGGGTGATGCTGAAAAAACGGGTTCCCCGATACTTCATCAGGGTGTTGCCCGCTATTCCCGTAGCAAATGAGAAGTCCTTGCCAAGGTCCCGGATCAAGTCAAAATAATCGGGCGGATAGAAGTGAGTGTGCAGGTCCAATTTCATGGCGAAAATCGTCCCCTCGCTTGGGTGGATGTGGCGCGCCATCCTGCCTTTGACCGCGCGCGCCGTCAAACCGCACGTTCCGAATTACTTGGCGGCCCGACCCGGCTGTGATTCTCGTAGACGAGTAACTGCTCGTATTGGCCGGAAACAGAACTGGAAGCGAACGCTCGGGCTGTAGTAATGTTCGCGCGTCACAGCATTCCGTGCCTGACGTATCCCCGGACGACAAGTAGCGACACTCATGCGGCAACTCAGGCAGGCCCGGTTCGGGTTCACAATTCCATTCGCGATGGCCATCGGCATCGTCATGGTACCGGTGCAGACAGGTGCGGAACTTGATGAGTCGAACTGCGTGCTCGAGGTCGCGGGCATATCGAATCGCTATGCGCGGTGTGCAACGCTCGAGGTTCCGCTCGATCCCGATTCGCCGGACGGTGCGACGTTCGATCTCTTCGTGGCGCGAATCCCGTCGCAGGTGGCAAATCCCTTCCCCGACCCCTTGCTCCTGATTACAGGCGGTCCGGGACAGAGCACTGTCGATTTCTACATGCAAAATCGGAGCGTGTTCGCGCCCGTCCGGCGCAACCGCGACCTCATTCTCGTCGATCAGCGTGGAACCGGGCGATCGGCGGCGGGGTTTCAGTGCGAGGTGCCCGCCGATTTCGATTTTCAGATAGCCGGGGAGGGTCTGGTCGAAAGCCTGACAGCCGACTGCCTGGCGGGGCTCGAACACGACCCCGGGTTCTTCACCACATCCGTTGCTGTTCGGGACCTGGACGCCGTCAGGCGGGAACTGGGCGTGGAGCAATGGAATATCTACGGCGTGTCCTATGGCACCCGCGTGGCCCAGCACTACCTGCGACGCTTTCCGCAACACGTCCGCACCGTGGTCCTCGACGGTGTGGTCCCATCCACGCTGGTGTTGGGACCCGAAATGGCGCTCAATGCCCAGGCAACCCTCGACCGGCTGTTCGAGCGCTGTGCCGAAGACGACGCCTGCGCTGCCCGCTTCGGCGATCTGGCGTCGGTTTTCGACAATCTGATGTCCGGGATTCAGGCGTCGCCGGTCTCCGTCGCTGTAAGCGATACGGCGACTGGGGAGACTGATGAGGTGCTTGTCACCGAGGAATACCTGATGGGTGTCACGCGCCTCTTCAGCTATTCGGACACGACAGCGGCGCTTCTGCCGCTGATCATCCACGAGGCCGCGAACGGACGGTTCGAAATGCTGCTCGCGCAGGCCGAACTGATCACGAAAAACATCGAACGGGCGATCAGCTTCCCGATGCATAACTCGGTGATATGCAGCGAGGATTACCCTTTCGAAACGGTGGAGACGCCCGCCGCGTCTTCCGATGCCTACCTGGGCACATCCATCGTCGATGCCCTGACTGCAATCTGTGGACTCTGGCCGCAGGGGATCGTCGACCCGGATTTCAAGGACCCCCTCGCGAGCGCACACCCGATCCTGCTGTTGTCCGGCGAAAACGATCCGGCGACCCCTGCACAATACGGCGAGGACGCCATCGCGGATGGGCTCAGCAATGCGCTTCATGTGATAGGCCCCGGAAAGGGCCACGGGCTGGCGCCCATCGGCTGTGTGCCGGATCTGATGCAAGCGTTCATCGAAGCGGCCGCGACGGAAGATCTGGATGCCGACTGCCTCGACAGCCTGATCCCAATGCCCATCTTTCTCAGCGCGGCCGGTCCCGGACCCTGATACGCCGTGTCACCGATGGAGTCGAGTCTGCCGTGATCGAAGTCAACTCGCTCAGCAAGGTATTTGGCGATGTTCCTGCCTTGTCCGATGTCAGTTTCCGCGCCCGCGACGGCGTGATAACCGGTCTGCTGGGTCCGAACGGCGCGGGCAAATCCACCTGCCTGCGAATACTCTCCAGCGTTCTGCGGCCAAGCCACGGCACCGCGAGCGTTGGCGGCATCGACGTTTCGGGCGACCCCCTGGCTGTCCGCCGGATTATCGGCACCCTGCCTCACGGCGCCGGCCTCTACCCTCATCTCACGGCAGTGGAAAACATTCGCTACTTCGGCCTGCTCTGCGGCGTGGACCGCGCGACACTCTCCAAGCGCATCGACCGGCTCGTCCAGCGGCTCGACCTCGGTGACGTCGCTGACCGCAAGGCCGGCGGATTCTCGCAGGGCGAGCGCACGAAGGTGGCCCTTGCCCGGGCGCTTGTCCACGAACCTCCCCACCTGCTGCTCGACGAACCGACCAACGGGCTCGACGTGATGGCCGTTCGCCAGCTTCGCAAGTGGTTGCAGGAACTCGCCCGGGACGGCCACTGCATCCTGATCTCCAGTCACGTCATGCAGGAGATCTCGGCACTCGCCGACGACCTGGTGATCATCGCCCACGGCAGGGTTGCGGCAAAGGGGACCCCTGAGGAGTTGGCGGACCGGTTCGGGAACTGGGATCTGGAAGAGATTTTCGTCTCGGCGGTGGGAGGCGAACCATCGTGATGTCGGCGATTCTCACGGTCTGCCGCAAGGAAATCCTCGACAACTCGCGGGACCGGCGCACACTCCTGACAGCGACTCTCCTTGGCCCGCTCCTGGGACCGATATTTTTCGTCTTCATATTCAACGTCTCGATCTCCCGGGCCACGTCGTCGGCGGACGAACAGATCGACGTGCCGATCATCGGCGCCGAGTACGCCGGCAATCTCGTCGCTTTTCTCGCCAGTCGGGGTATTGGCGCCTCCGAAGGGCACGGTCTTGGGAGCATCGACGAAGCCGTCCGTGCGGTTCGCAACGGCGACCAGGAAGTCGTCGTCTTCGTCGATGATTCGTTCGGTGAAGATCTGGCGAGCGAGGCCGGCGCCCATGTCACCCTGGTTTATGACGAGTCGGATACCGCTTCGGGCCGGCGCGTCGGGCGCGTACGCGGGTCGGTCGGTGCCTACTCCCAGCAGATAGGAACCCTGCGGCTGCTGGCCCGGGGGCTCGATCCGTCCGTCGTGCGCCCGCTGATCATCGACAACTTCGATGTCTCCACCGCGGAGGAACGCTCTTCACTGATTCTCGGCATGCTGACCTACTTCCTGCTGTTCGCGACACTGATGGGCGGACTGCACCTGGCGACCGACACCACGGCAGGCGAGCGCGAGCGCAAGTCACTCGAGCCGCTCCTGGCGACGCCGGTTTCGCGCTCGAGCCTGATCCTGGGGAAAATGGGCGCAACGACCGCTTACATGCTGCTGTCGCTCGCGTTGACGCTGGCCTGCTTCGCCATCGCGATACCCTACATGTCCATCGATGACCTCGGCATGAGTACGTCGTTCGACCCTGTTACGGCATTGACCGCCTTCCTGGTGCTCCTGCCCTTTGCACCGCTCGGCGCGGCGTTGATGACGACCGTGGCGTGCTTTACGAAAAGCTACAAGGAAGCCCAGAGCTACCTGGGTTTCGTCATCCTGGTTCCGACGTTGCCGCTGATCCTGGCATCGATACTGAACGTCCGCCCGTCGCTGGCCCTCATGGCGGTTCCGAGCCTAAGCCAGCACCTGCTCATCACCAACCTGATCCGGGCGGAACCCCTGGAGGCATCCATGCTCGCCGTATCCGTGGCGACGACGTTGCTGTTGGGTCTGCTGCTGGCTTACGCGGCTGTCCGCCTGTACGGACGGGAACGCATTCTGGGTTGAGCCGGGTTCGGCGATTGACCCGGCTCGTCGGAGCCGGGAGAGCCTCGACGAGTCACCGCCGACAGGCCTGCGGAAATCCTACGTGGAGCTGTCTTCGTCGCCGTCGTCTTCACCTTCGTCGACGACTTGTTCCACATCCAGCACAAGTCCGTTCACCGCAGTCACGCGGACCGGCGTTCCCGACGGCAATACCATGTCCGCAATGGGGTTTGCGCTCCAGCGCTCTCCCTCGATGCGCACCCGCATCAGTTCGCCCTTGTAGTTTTCCACGACACCCCGCTTGCCCAGCATCGGAGTTTCGACCGCAGGGGAATCACCCAGGTATTTCTTCAGTGCGCCTCCGGAGTCTCCGGTGATCAGTTCACGTGCGACGTACGCCAGGATGGTGAGCACCACAAGGGTCAGCAACAGACCGCTGAAAAGCTCCATGGCTCCCTACTGCTCCCAGGCCCGCCGCGAAACTTCGGGATCGCAGTCGATGCCGATCAACTCCAGCTCCGGCATGTACACCCACTCCGCGGTTGCGGAGAAGGGTTCGGCCAGGTACTCCGGATCCTCGACCCGGAAATCGATCAGGAGGCGTGTGCGGTCCTCGCTCAGGTGAAATCGTTCGAATACGCGACGCTGTGTTCCGGCGGGCGACCCGTCGATCATGGACGAGCGATGCGCCTCGAGCAGGGCCGTCTCGACGACCAGTTCGCCGTTCATCCAGCGGCCCACGGAGTAGCCCTGATTGGTCAATTCACCCTCTTCCGGAATTTCGCGCCCATCGGTGTAGATGGTCCGAATGGTGTTGTAGAGTTCGCCCGTAATGGTGACCCGATCCTCCAGAACCTCGATCTCGTTCAGATAGGGCACGGCCAGGAATCCCGGCGAGGGGTACGCGATGCAATGCCCCGCCGGACTCTCGGTGGCAATGTCATAGGACGCCTGCAATTCGAGGCCCCGTGCGTTCAGTTTCCTGAGGGTGTTGCGCAAGCTCCAGATGTAGGCATTGGTGGAAAGCGGCGTCGCCCAAACGCCGGCGATGCTTTCGGCTCTTGCGCCGCCCTCCAGGTCGCTGGTGCTGCCGGCGAACGAGGACCGGGCCGACCAGATCGAACCGTCTTCCTTGGTCAGCGAACGCAACCGGGCGTGGGTGCGACTGGTGTCATGGACGGGATTGATGCGTGCTACAACCGGATCTCCTGGTTGAAGCGTATCCGCAGACCAGCCGCTGCGGGTGAGAATGGGCGTTGCATCGGTTTCGATTTCCCATTCCACCAGCTCGCCGGATGCGTTCTGAGCTTCGACGTAGATGTAGACGTGCGGGTTTCCCCAACGGAACCGGCTGATATTGCCCTCTACGGCAAGCAACACGTCGGTATTGAAAACCGAGCCGCTGTGGTGTGCTGCGACGGCTCCGGCCATCCCCAGCAAGGCGATGACGAGTATCGGCGTGAAACGGCTCTTGGTCATGGAAAGTTGGAGCGGGTGAACGGGCTTGAACCGTCGACCTGCACGTTGGCAACGTGCCGCTCTACCAACTGAGCTACACCCGCGCGAAGACGAGCGCTTATTGTAAAACAGTCCGCCGTGATATTGCATCAAGTCCTGCGGCTTGCCCAACGGCGTATCTGCAGCCCTCCGGCGTGTCGGGGCAGTCTCGCGTATCGGGGGAGCCCGACCTGGCGGCGTAGTCTCGCCTGTCCGCGCAGCCTCACAATTCTTCATATTCGCCGAGCAAACCGGCCCGGACCGTTTCCACTTCGACCAGGGGATCCTGCCGGTAGCGGCCGACTTCCTCGGCGGTGTAGGGCTCGAAGTCCGCGGGCACGTCTTCGGCGCTGAAACGGTAGAGCATCCAGTTCATGAGCTCCGCCAACTCGTCATCGGGAATGATGGACAAGGATACTCCCGGTACGCGCACCAGGAACTGCCGTCCGCCTTCGACCGAGAGAAACCTGCCGGCTCCGACCAGCGGGGGGATTTTCCCGGGGGTTGCCTGGCCGTCGGCCAGGTGGCAGCCCTGACAATGCAGGATGTAATTGATTTGGGGCGAGCCGGCCGCACAGGCGTCAGCCACCGCCAGCCCGAACATCAGTGCAAACAGCGTTGAAGCGGCACGCATGACTCTGGCTCAACCCGCTCAACCGCACTCAGTCGCGCTTGGCCCTGCTCGGCCGCGCTCAACCGTCGGCGCGCCCCAGCACCAGGGCGACGGTACTGTTGTAAGCCGTGGTGCTGTGAGCCAGGCACCAATTGATGTTGTTCGACCGGGCCGTGACATAGGCGGGCATATCGTCCTCGTTGTTGTTGCAGAAGCACTGTCCGCAGGGGCTCTTGCCGCAACAATCGTTGTAGGAAATCAGATAGTCGTTCCCGTCGGCCGGATTTCGACAGGTGCCGATCCAGGTGACGGCGGACATTTCGGTTCCGGGCGGACAGGACGAAGCCGAACCTCCGCAGCACGGCGACATGAAACCGTCAATGGAGCAGTACCTCCAGTAGTTGCAGCTCATGGGATCACCCGCATCGCCTTCGATGTCTGGATCCTTGAACCCCGCATCCGCGGCCTGGGCGGCCGCCCGCGACAACGGCAGCAGCGGAATGGATGCCGTACCCACGAGCAGGGTACCCAGCCGAGTCAGGAAGCTGCGGCGCGACGTCAGTCGGGCCATGTACCTCGCACCCGTTTCGAACCTGCGGTCAAACCAGTTTCTCGAATCCATGGTCAGGCGACCTCCTCTTCCACGGACTGCTCCGCGGCCATGTAGTCCTGCAAGGTTGCCACACCCCGCTCGTTGGCTTCAAACAGACTCTCCAGGTGCTCCCGGGTGTTGACAAGTCCGGTCGATCGAATGATCCCCTCCGGATCGATCAATACAGCGTGGGGCAGGCGTCCGACCCGATACCCCAGTCCCAATTCGGATGACAGCAGATAGGGGAACTGCTGCAACCGATACTCCGCGACGAATGACTCGTGCTCCTTGCGCAATCCGTCACTGGCCAGCAGTACGTTCAGCCATTTGCGCTCCTCGCGGGCGATGGACCTGAGCGCCGGTAACAGCGACTTGCAGACTGGGCACGTCGGGGAAAGGAAGAACAGCAGCGTGCTGCGCCCGTCCGGCCGTTCTCCGCCCACCTGGCGTGTTCGATTCGAAAGATCGTCGACGGAGAATACGGGCGCCGCCTCCCCTGCCTTCGGGCCGTTGCCGACCACGAGCGCGCCCGCCGGAGCAACCCGTTCGTACAGCACGCCGATCTGGCGGACCAGCGCAAGGATCACGCCTCCCATAACCAGTACGAGAATCCACAGCAGGATGTTGGATACGGCCAGCGCGCCCGACACGATCAGCCCCTCAACCGCGCCAGATCCGGACCCTGGGCGAACAGGCGATTGATCGCCGCATAGAGAAACGCCGATACGCACACGGCCGCCGATACAGCGACGGCGTCGAACCAGACGAGCGCCCTTCCCTGAATCGGAAGCGTGGCTGCAAGAGCCGCCAGGGCGAGCAGCAGGTTGCGGGCGACGAGCCATACGCCGAGCGGTTGCTGTGCGGCGAAGCCCGAGCACCCGCAGTCGATGAAACGCCGTCCCCTGAGCAGGTTCACCGCGATGGCGCCCGCGTAGAGAACCAGCACCAGGGCGCTGCCGGCGAGGGCGAAGTTCCGGCCGGTCGGCATCAGCAGACCGATACCCAGGCACAGTTCGACTCCGACCACGGCAGCAGCGCAGACACGGGTCGCACGAGGAGGGAATAGCCGGTAGTCGGCCAGTACCTCCGAGAAGGCATCGAACGCGCGCAGCTTGTGCGCGGCGGCCGCGAGCCAGAGCGCCGCCAGCGACAGGGCGATGACCAGCGGAATGACGGGATCCAGCATCGGCCTCGACTACGGCATACGTAAAGTCAGCCAACCGCTGGCCGGGGCGTTCTCAAGGCGCTCGTGGACATACTCGCCAGTCAAAGGATGACGGACGGAAATTCCGGTATCGCCTGCGGTGACCAGCAGAGGCTCATCGCCCTGGGTGACCAGAATGTTGGAGGCCCCGTCGCCGCTGGTTGAGCCGAGCGTGGCGCCTGCGCCGCCGGCGTTCGCACTGGCCGGCCGGGCCTCCAGTCGCTGCACGCGTTCGCGTGTTGCCAGATCGAAGGACCAGATCTCGGTGCCATCCCAATCTGCGGGATCGTCCAGCGGTTCGTCGTTCTGCCGTGCCAGAACGTAGAGGCGACCGCTCTGCTGGTGAACCGCCAGCGGTTGGCGTCCCGTGATGCGCCAGTTCTGCTCGCGGTCGGACGCATTCAGCAACGACCAGCTCTCGCCCACCCGGGGCATACCGTCCGATACATCCACCGTGTGTAGCATTCCATCGAACGATACGAACAGCCAGTCGTCCCCGTAGCGCACGCCCGGTTCCCGGATCGGATCTGCTTCCGGGTCGAAAAAGCGTTCGATGCGCTCCTTGGAAACTTCACCGCCGTTCTCGTCGAGCGTTACGGTGAGCAGGTCGCCGTTGGCGCAGATCATCATGTAGCTGAGTTCGCCTGCCGGAAATACCAGGCTGCAACCGGGCGTGGATATTTCGCCCACAAATTCGCGTTTTTCGATGTCGACGACACTGATGGACGTGGCCGGAGTCAAGTTGAACACCCCGAGAAAACGGCCATTGTCGGTGAGTGCCAAAGTGCCTTCGACCACCAGCAACAGCGCGCGCTTGGCCGGAATCACGACCTCTCCCGCGACACCCAGCGTATGGGTGTCGAAGATCGTGACGGTGTCGGTTCGTTCCCCCCGGTTACCTCGGGTGTAAAACGTCTCGACCAGGAACAACGACGTACCGTCGGGGGAGTACTCGATAGCGGCCGGGCGCCTCGTCTGGGCCACTCCGATCAATCCAAGGAAGCGATCGTCAGCGACATCCACAAGGCTATAGTCGACGAATACCCAGTCGCCTTCGGGCTCGGGCAGCACCTCCGAACGCCCGAACGAATCGAAGTCCTGGGAAACGCCGATGTTGGCGGCGGTGGCAAGCGCAAGGCCGATCAGGGTCGTATATGTACGGATCGGATGTGTTCCGGAAGTCATTGTGTTTGGTGTCTCGACCAGGGCAGAGGCGTAAATTTCAGTATACGCTGCCTGTCCGCCCGGAACGACGGCCTCATACTGATCGGGCGTCCGCGACAGAGACTATCTCTCATGCATTGATTCCGTTCGAAGGATTTCAGGCTGTTCAGTCCTCGGCGACGGCCTGGCCGTAAGTAGGCGCATCGTCGGCCAGGTAAGCCAATTCCCTTGCCGTGGATTCCCGGCCCAATGCCTCATTGCGGTGCGGGAAGCGGCCGAAGCGGGCAACGATGTCCCGGTGTTCGCGGGCATACGGCGCCAGACCGCCGGAAAAATTTTCAAACGCGACTCTGCACTCTGCGTCCAGACGCTCTGCCATCCGCACGGAGCGCTCCTGGATGGCAAGGTCCTCGGCGTGCTGCAAGGGCAGGTAAAAGAACCCTCGCGGTATCGGATCGACTTCGCGGTCCATGCCGCTGTCGATGGCGTCCAGCGCCAGGCGAAGCGCGCGGGCATCGCCGTCGAATGCGCGGGCGCGTCCCCGATGGATATTGCGGGTAAACTGATCCAGAACGACGATCAGCGCAAGGCGAGACAGGGGCTGGTTCTCCCAAATTCGGTACGATCCGGCGACGGCGGCCTTGACCAGCACTCCGAAGCGATCCCTGATCAGCATGTCGGTCGCGGCGTTGAAGCCGTACCAGAGCTTCTGGCGACCGGCCAAGTCGTCCGGCTGCATGGGCAGTTCTCCGAACCAGAATTCGATGACTTGTCGATAGTCTGTCGATGGCCGACTCAACTTGAGACTCGCCGCCGGTATCGAAAATAGGGAAGGCCGAGTATGCCGGGTATGGCCAATGGCCGAACAGCACGGGGCGGAGAATGCCCTGAACGAGCTGTCATGCTTCAGTTGTTGCCGGTAATCGTCGGCCAGGACGCCTTCACGTACTCCACCATCGACCACAGGGTCAGCGCCGCCGCGAGTGCCAGCAGCACCTGGCCCAGCAGGTAAACCGGGATACCGAAGGACGGCGTCTGGTACAGCATGAAGCCGATCCCGAACATCTGCAGGGCGGTTTTCCACTTGGCGAAATAGGTGACCTTGACGGCCGCGCTCGAACCGAGTTGCGACATCCATTCCCGCAAGGCGGAGACTGCGATCTCACGGCCGATGATGATGGCCGCGAACAGGGCCAGGTAGAACGTCGGATCGTTGTGAAGCAACACGATCAGGGACGTGGAGACGAGGAGTTTGTCGGCTATGGGATCCAGAAACTCGCCGAATCTTGAGGTCTGGTCCAGTTTTCGGGCAAGAAAGCCGTCGAACCAGTCCGTCACCGCCGCCAGGCCGAACAACACGGCGGCAGCCTGTCCCGCCCAGTCCGCCGGCAGGTAATAGACCAGCACCACCAGCGGGATGGCGACGATTCGGAACGACGTGAGCAGATTCGGTATGGTCAGGGGCATGGCCGGGCGCGGATCATCTGCCGGACTCCCCTTCCTGCCACCCGTGCGACAAGCGTTGACGGGTTGTCCGGATCAATCGGAGTGTACATGCTCGTATATCAGCTTGGCCAGACGGCGGGAAATGCCCCTGACTCGGGCAAGGTCGTCTACGCCGGCGCGTGTCACGGCTTGCAGGCCCCCGAATTGGCGCAGCAGATCGCGACGGCGCTTCGGGCCCACCCCGGGAATGCCTTCCAGCGGTGAGGCCGTGCGCCGCTTGTGCCGCCGGGCCCGGTGCCCGGCGATCGCGAAACGGTGGGCTTCGTCGCGCAGTTGTTGAACCAGGTACAGCGCGGGTGAGTTGGCCGGCAGTTTGAGCGGCGCCTTGCGCCCCTCGAGGTACAGTCGTTCCCGTCCGGGGTGCCGGCCGGGCCCCTTGGCAACAGCTACGAGCCGCATCCCACCCGACCGCAGTTCATCGACCGCGGCAGCCGCAGCGCCGAGTTGCCCCCGGCCTCCGTCGATCAGCAGTACATCGGGGACGCCGGTCTCGGCCCCGGTCAACCGCGTCCCCCATCGCCCCAGCGCCTGTGTCAGCGCCGCGTAGTCGTCGCCGCCGGTCACGCCGGTGATATTGAACCGCCGGTATTCGGACTTCAGAGGCCCGTCCGAGCCGAAGACCACGCACGAGGCCACGGTCGCCTCGCCGCTGGTATGGCTCACGTCGAAGCAGGCCAATCGCCGGGGGATTTCATCCAACTCGAGGCTGTTCGCAAGCGCCCGGAACTGACGCCTGATCACGGTTCCGGATTTCTTCCTTGCGGCTGCCGCGTGGGCCGCATTGGTGAGCACCATCCCGATCCACGCCCTGCGGTCGCCGCGCACCCGGTGCTTGATCTGAACCCTGCGCCGTGCCCGGGACCTGAACAGTTCCGCCAGCGCATCCGCGTCGCTTGCCGCATGGCTGACCAGAATCTCGTGCGGCGGTTCGCGCCGGCCGTAGTACTGGAGCAGGAACCCCCGCATAATTTCCTCGGGGGTCGTTCCGGCTGCCGCCCTGGGATAATGGCTGCGCGACCCCAACAGCCGGCCGCCCCGGAACGACATCACGGCCACGCAGTGCACCCCGCCGTCGCTCACCAGACCAATGGCGTCCAGATCGCCCCGCGACCGCGTCACGAGCTGCTGCGCTTCCACCGACTTCAGCTTGGCGATCTGGTCGCGGTACTGTGCCGCGCGCTCGAAATCCAGCCGCTCCGAAGCGTCTTCCATACGTTTCACGAGCACTTCGGTGACGGCCTCGCTGCGCCCCTGCAGGAACATCATGGCGTGCTCGATATCGCGCTGGTAATCCTCCGCGCTCACCAATCCCACACAGGGTGCGGTACAGCGCTGGATCTGGTATTGCAGGCACGGACGCTGGCGGTGGGAAAAATAACTGTCCTCGCATTGGCGGACCTGGAACAGTTTCTGGAGCTGGCCAAGGGTTGCCCGCACCGACCCGGCGCTGGGATACGGCCCGAACAGGCGTCCGGCCGCCCGGCGCGAGCCGCGATAGAACGAGACTTGCGGAAACTCCTTGTCGGTGCGTACACGGATGTACGGATAGCTCTTGTCGTCCCGCAGAACAACATTGAATCGGGGCTTGTGGCGCTTGATGAGGTTGTATTCCAGCATCAGCGCGTCCGCCTCGGTGGCCGTCACCGTCACGCGAATGTCGGCGACCCTGGCCACCATCGCCATGGTCTTGGCATCGTGGGGCCGTCCGCCGAAGTAGCTCGCGACGCGCCGGCGCAGGTTCCTGGCCTTGCCCACGTAGATGACCCGGCCCTTGCCGTCGAGCATCTGGTAGGCGCCGGGGCGCTGGGTGAGATTTCCGGCAAAGACCCTGGGATCGAACGCCGCCATCCCGTCTTCCGCCGCGGTCAGTGACTGTCGTTCAACTGCCCGCCGATTCGCAGGGCGACCTCCATGGCCTGCTCGTAATTGAGCCGCGGATCGACCTGGGTCTTGTAGGCCCTGGCGAGATCGGCCTCCGAGAGGCCGCGGGCGCCGCCCACGCATTCGGTCACGTTCTCGCCGGTGAGTTCAAGGTGCACTCCGCCCAGAATGGTCCCCGCATCCCGGTGGATCCGAAACGCCGCCTTCAGCTCCTCGACGATGTTGTCGAAACGGCGGGTCTTGATGCCGTCGCGGGTGGACTCGGTATTGCCGTGCATGGGATCGCAGATCCAGAGCACGTGCGTCCCGGTGGCCTTCACGGCCTCGATCACCCGAGGCAGGTGTTCCTCGACCTGCGCGGCGCCGAATCGGGTGATCAGCGACAGCCGGCCCGGCTCGTTGTCCGGGTTCAGGTGCTCGATCAGATTCTGAAGCTGTTCGTTGCTGGCGGATATGCCGATCTTGATGCCGACCGGGTTGCTGATGCCCCGGAAGTACTCCACATGGGCGCTGTCGGGGTCCGCCGTGCGCATCCCGATCCAGGGGAAGTGAGTCGTCAGGTTGTACCAGGCTTGCCGATGGGACAGAAACCGCGTCTGCGCCTGCTCGTAGGGCAGATGCAACCCTTCGTGGCAGGTGTAGAACTCGACCCGCTGGGTATTGATCGACTCCCCGACCACCAACTCGTAGAACTCGATGGAATCCGATACCGTCTTCACGAGCCGGTGGTATTCGGCCGCCATGGCCGATTCCCGGACAAAATCCAGATCCCAGTTCTCCGGATGGTGCAGGTCGGCAAATCCGCCGTCGATGAGCGAGCGGACGAAGTTGAGGGTGAGCGCGGCCCGTTCGTAGCCCCGCAACATGAGCGTCGGATCCGGTTCCCGGTCCTCGGCGACGAAGGCGTTGCGGTTGACCAGGTCTCCGCGGAAGCTCGGCAGCGACTGCCCGCCGCGTACTTCCTCGTTGGCGCTGCGCGGTTTGGCGTATTGCCCGGCCATTCTTCCCACCCGGATCACGGGTTTCTTCAGACCCGCCGTGAGCACCAGCGACATCTGCAGCAGGATCTTGAGCTTCTGGACGATGATTTCCGACTGGCATTCCTCGAAGCTCTCGGCACAGTCGCCGCCCTGCAGCAGAAAGGCCTTGCCCTGTTGCGCCTGCGCGAGCTTGGCCTTGAGTTCCTCGATCTCCCAGCTTGTGACCAGCGGCGGCAGCTTTGACAGTTCGGCAACGGCCGACTCCAGTCGAGCCGGATCTCTGTACAACGGCTGCTGGCTGGCCTGGCGGTTTTGCCAACTCGTGGGGCTCCAGTCCGTCAATGGTTTTGTAGCGGCCATAGGGGCGCGACTATACACCGCGAAAGCGCATGCAGAAAACTACACGCACATTAATTCCGTGAGGAAACTTCCGCGGCAGGAGCGTCAATTCGGCCCGAATAATGCTGGTATCATGTCGCCATGACCCGCTACGGCACGCATCTCGCACGCCCGCGCTCCCGGCTCCGGCGCGTATTGCCGGTGCTGTTCTTCCTGGCGGGGTTCGGGATCTGGCTGCACGCGCAGGAATCCGAACCGGAGTCCGAAGCTGCCGAAACGCAACCGGTATCGGCGGAAGATTCCGTTGCGGCCGGTGCCGGCGATGAGGGTGTCTCCGACGTGTCCGGGGAAGAGCCTGAGGACGGCGCCGAATCGGACGAGGATGAGGACGAATCGTCCGACGCCGGGTCTTCCACCGGTGGCGGAACCGTGACACTGCTACAGATTCAGGGCGCAATCGGACCGGCCACCGCCGACTTTATTACACGCAGTATCGAGATAGCCGAGGAATCCAATGCGACTCTCATAGTGTTGGAGATGGATACCCCCGGTGGGCTGGATACATCCATGCGCGAGATCATCCAGGGCATTCTCGCGTCGGAGGTGCCGGTAGCCACATACGTATGGCCCCAGGGGGCGCGCGCTGCAAGCGCGGGGACCTATATCCTCTACGCGAGCCATATCGCCGCAATGGCGCCTGCGACCAATCTCGGCGCGGCAACTCCGGTTGCCATCGGCGCGCCCGCACCAGCCTCACCAACCGATACGGCGGACGAAGAGGCGGACGAGGACGAAGCCGACAGCGACGAGGATGCTTCGGACGCGGACGAAAATGACGGTGACCTGGATGACGCCGACGCGGATGATTCCGATGCCGGCGATTCCGGCACCGGCGACGGTGAAGACACGGGCGCCGAGCCCTCGGACCTTATCCCAGCGCCGGCTACGGCTACCGAACGCAAGGCCATCAACGACGCAGTCGCTTATATCCGCAGCCTGGCGGAACTGCGCGGCCGCAACGCCGACTGGGCCGAAGACGCGGTTCGCGCGGCGGAAAGCCTGAGTTCGAGCGACGCGCTGGAGATGAACGTGATCGACCTGATCGCGGATGACCTGTCGGACCTGCTCCAGCAACTGGACGGCTGGGAAGTGGACATCGATGGTCAAACTATCGAACTCGACACCACCGGCCTCATCTACGAACGGATCGAACCCGACTGGCGCACCCGGCTGCTGGAAGTCATCAGCAACCCCACCGTCGCGTACATGCTCATGCTGCTCGGCATCTACGGCCTCATCTTCGAGGGATACAACCCCGGCGCCATCGTTCCGGGCGTCGTGGGCGCGATTTCGCTGCTGCTGGCACTGTTCGCCTTTCAGGTGCTGCCGATCAACTACGCGGGACTGGCGCTTATAGCCCTGGGGGTCATCCTCATGGTTTCGGAATTCCTCGTGCCCAGCTTCGGCGCCCTGGGCATGGGCGGTATCGCCGCGTTCATTTTCGGATCGGTGATCCTGATCGATTCGGATGTTCCTGGCTTGGCCGTGTCCCTGCCGCTGATCATCACCATCGCCGCCAGCGGCGCCCTGGTCTTGCTGGGCGTCGTTTGGTTCGCTGTCAGATCCCGGGATCGGCCGGTGGTCAGCGGTCAGGAGGAAATGGTGGGAGCTCACGCCGAAGCACTGCACGATTTCGACAGCCGCGGCCAGATCTGGGTACATGGCGAACGCTGGACTGCCAGGACTTCCACGCCGGTCACGGCCGGTCAGTCGCTCGAAGTCGTCAGGGTCGACGGACTGACGCTGCACGTACAACCCAAGGATTCAACCTAACCGATAAGGACGGAACATGTTTTTCCAACTCTCCACCTACCTCATCGCCGCTGCGGCGCTGTTCGTCTTCAGCGCGATCAAGGTCCTGCGCGAGTACGAGCGCGGGGTCATCTTCCTTCTTGGCCGGTTCTGGAAGGTCAAGGGCCCGGGCCTGATCATTGTCATTCCGGGCATTCAGAAGATGATTCGCGTCGACCTGCGAACCATCGTGATGGATGTCCCCACACAGGATGTCATTTCCAGGGACAACGTGTCGGTGAAAGTCAGCGCGGTGATCTATTTCCGCGTCCTGGATCCCGAGAGAGCCATCATCCAGGTAGAAAATCGAGTCGAGGCCACCAGCCAGTTGGCGCAAACCACGCTGCGCTCGGTATTGGGCCGGCACGAACTGGACGACATGCTCGCCGAGCGCGACAAGCTCAACGCGGACGTGCAAGAGATACTCGACCAGAACACCGAGGCGTGGGGCATCAAGGTCACCAACGTCGAGATCAAGCACGTGGACCTGGACGAAAGCATGATCCGGGCGATCGCGGCGCAGGCCGAGGCGGAGCGGGCGCGGCGCGCCAAGATTATCCACGCCGAGGGCGAACTGCAGGCTTCAAAGAAGCTCGCGGAGGCAGCCAAAACGCTTTCCTCCGAGTCCCAGGCCCTGCAATTGCGCTATTTGCAGACGCTCACTGAAATTTCCAGCGAGCGGAATACCAATACCATCGTGTTCCCGCTGCCGATGGACCTGGTCAAGCCAATCTTCGACAGGCTGGAGACGCCCGGGGACTGATCGGCCCCGTCGATCTCACGCGTCAGGCGGTGCGCTTGGCCGGCTCGCGGCTTTTCATGTATGCGGCCAATTCACCCTGCTTCGTGTGCAGCGTGTGCAGCCAACGCTGGCCACCGGAGGTGAACCCAGCCCAATACCCGATCTCGACGATTTCGGGTTCCGTGAATTCCTCGTGCAGTTGGCGCCAAAGCGCATCGTCGGCCTGCTGCGGATCCCACAGGATCGCCTCGGTGTAGCGCAGTGCCGCCTTCTCGCGGCTGTCGAAGCGATCGGACTCCTCGAACTTGAGCAGCTCGCTCAGGCGGTTGTCCGGATCTTCCTTCGCCCCACGGGCGGCTCCCTGGTTGCTTCAGTAGTCGCAGTTCAGGCTGTAGGCGATGTAGGTGCGGACCAGTTCCTTGAGATCGTGCTCCACAAAGCCGACTTCGGCCTGCTTGTCGAACAACAGCTTGCGGGTCATCGTGAAGGCGCGCATCACGTCCGGCTGATGCGCGCGAATGGATTGATTCTCGGGGCCCGGCCGGCCTCGCTCGATGGACTCCTCGAGCCACTTCCTCGCCTCAGGATCAGCGATTTCATCGGGCGCCAGGTAGCTGATGTGTGCCATTGGCCTCTACCGTCGTTGGGTACGTGCCAAGTGTAGGCGGCGTATCGGGAAAATCAACCGGTTCACTGTGCTTGTTTCACTTTTTGCCACAGTTGTTCCAGGGCTTGAATGTCGTAATTGCCCCAATCCCCTTCCTGCGCCTGCACAAGTACCTCCAAACGCCGAAACCGGCTCTCGAAACGTGCATTGGCTTCCCGCAGACACCGTTCGGGGTCGAGTTTCAGGTGCCGGCACAAGTTGACCAGGGAAAATAGCGTATCGCCCATTTCCGCCGCCATGTCGGCCTCGTTGCCGGCACCGCATGCCTCATCCAGTTCCGCCAGTTCTTCGTCCACCTTTTCCCGTACCGATGCGGTATCCGGCCAGTCGAAACCCACCCGGGCGGCGCGATTGGAGAGCTTCGTACCGCGTTGAAGCGCCGGCAACGCTACCGGAACGCCGTCGAGGACGCCGGCGCCGGACCCCGCTTCGCCACGCTCCTTCGCCTTGATCGCTTCCCACGCCCCGATCTGCCCTTCCGCCGTGTCGATACGAGCCGTCCCGAATACATTGGGATGCCGCCGGACCATCTTGTCGCAAATGCCGGCCACCACGTCGCCAAACCTGAATGCCCCGCCCTCCTCCGCCATGCGGGCGTGATAGACCACTTGCAGAAGCAGGTCGCCCAGTTCGTCCCGAAGGTCGTCCAGGTCCTCCCGCGTGATTGCATCCACGACTTCGTAGGCTTCCTCCAGGGTGTACGGGGCGATGCTTTCGAAGGTCTGCTCAAGGTCCCAGACACACCCTTCGTCCGGATCCCGAAGCCGCGCCATGATATCCAGTAAATTGGAGATATGTTGTTTATCCATTTCTTTTATCGTAAGAAATTAGCGACAATAATTGCACGAGGATGGACGCTGTCGCCCCCCAGATCCGATGTCCCTCATAGTCGATCTCATACACCCGGATCCGGGTGCCCAGGCGTTCGCGATGGGTTGATCGGATATTCCTTTCGTCCAGCAGGTACTTGAACGGTACCTCGAATACTTCGGCAACCTCTCGTCCATCCGCTACCGGCCGGTAGCCTGAGTCCACAAACGCCACCACAGGCGTGACAAGAAACCCGGTAACGGTCAGCAAATCGTCCAGACATCCAGCGACGGTGACCAGGCGGGGATCCAGGCCCACCTCTTCCTCGGCTTCCCGGACCGCCGCTGCCACGGGTCCATCGTCGCTGGCCTCGACACGGCCTCCCGGGAAACTCACCTGGCCCGGGTGGTCCTTGAGGTCCGGCGAGCGCTCGGTGAACAGTAAGGTCAAGCCGCCCGGCCGTTCGATCAGGCCCAACAGGACGGCGGCGGGACTGCGCCGTCGTTCGAGTAGCTCACGCAGGGGTGGGGACAGAGGTCCTTCAAGGTCCCGGCGCATGCGAGCCAGCGGATCGCCGGAACGCGGCGCATTCGCCAACCGCGACTGAATGTGGGCGCGCATCGCTGCGAGTGCGTCAGGGTTCGTAATTGAGGATCCGGAATTAACCCCTGATCCCTCCGCGAGTCAATTCAGACGGGTTCAACAAGGACTCCAGCTTCTCACGGCTCAGGTCGGTTTCCTCCGCAGCTACATCGATGATGGGCCGGCCTTCCTGATAGGCGCGCTTGGCGATGGCGGCGGCCTTGTCGTAACCGATCACCGGGTTGAGGGCAGTGACCAATATGGGATTTCGCTGCAAGGCCGCCTGGATATGGGACTCGTTGACCGAGAATCCCGCGATGGCTTCGTCCGCCAGAAGTTTCGCCGAATTGGCAAGCAATTCAATGCTTTGCAATAGATTATGTGCAATGACGGGCAGCATGACGTTGAGTTGGAAGTTCCCGGACTGCCCCGCCACCGCGATGGCCGTGTCATTTCCGATCACCTGCGTCGCCGCCATGGCTGCGGATTCCGGTATGACCGGATTGACCTTGCCGGGCATGATGCTGCTGCCGGGCTGCAGTGCGGGCAGCTTGAGTTCGCCGAGGCCCGCCAGCGGGCCGCTGTTCATCCACCGCAGATCATTGGCAATCTTCATCAGGCTGACCGCGGTGGTCTTCAACTGGCCCGACAGTTCCACCGCCGTATCCTGGCAGCTCAGCGCCTCGAAATAGCTGTCGGCCGGCCTGAAGGCGATGTCAGTCCTTTCGGAAAGGCAGGCGGCGATCCTCACCCCGAACTCCGGATGCGCGTTGATCCCGGTACCCACGGCCGTGCCGCCCTGTGCAAGCCCGCTGAGCCGCGAGAGAACGCCGGCGACTCGCTGATAGTCGGCGCCGATCTGCGCCGCCCAGCCCGACAGTTCCTGATCGAATCGCAGCGGCATCGCATCCATCAGGTGAGTGCGCCCGGTCTTGGCGATTCCCGACAACTCGTCCGCCCTGGTTTCCATGACGCCCGTCAGGTGTTTCAATGCAGGCAGCAACGATTCCGTAAGACTCAGGGCCGCGCTCACATGGATCGCCGATGGAATTACGTCATTGCTGCTCTGTCCCATATTGACATGGTCGTTGGCGTGGATGGTCTGCCCCGCTTTGCGGCTGGCGAGGTTGGCGATCACCTCGTTGGCGTTCATGTTGGAACTGGTTCCCGATCCTGTCTGGAACACGTCTATCGGAAAATGCTTGTCATGCCGGCCGTCCGCCACTTCCAGCGCGGCGGACTCTACCGCATTCGCCATGTCCTCGGACAATAACCCCAGATCGTGATTGACGGACGCGGCCGCCCACTTGATCAATCCCAGGGCCCGTATGAATTGCCGCGGCATGCGCAACCCGCTGACCGGGAAATTGGTCACGGCACGCTGGGTCTGGGCGCCCCAGAGAGCGTCGGCAGGCACCTCGAGCGCACCCATGCTGTCGCGTTCGATTCGATAGTCGGTCGTCATCGCACCTCCCTCTACACCCTCGTCTCGGGTCGGGAAAAGCCGTCCTTGTCGGCGATCCCGGATGAACGGTGTATGATGCGCACTCTGCTGCTGCTTGTATAGGGAAACCGAGCACGCCGGTGGATCCTGCCGACCTTTTCGCACTGTCACCGCTGGACGGGCGCTATGCGTCCAGGACCGCGCCGCTACGCCCGTACCTGTCCGAATCCGCCCTCATTCGCTACCGTACGCTGGTGGAAATCCAGTGGTTGCGACACCTCGCGGCGGAACCCGCAATCGACGGCCTTGCACCCCTCGGAGACAGTGTCGATACCTCTCTTCAGCAACTACTGGAAGACTTCGATGGAAGCGACGCGCAACGGGTCAAGTCCATTGAAGCCGAAATCAACCACGACGTGAAGGCCGTGGAGTATTTTCTGCGCGAGAAACTGACGGAGATTCCGGGGAACTCACCTGATTTGAGCGCCTACCTGCACTTCGCCTGTACCTCCGAAGACATCAACAACCTCGCCTACGGCCTCATGCTCCGCGACGCCCGCAAGGCCGTGCTGTTGCCTCAATTCAACGTCCTGATCGATCGGCTGCGAACGATGGCGCACGAGCTTGCGGACGTGCCCATGCTGTCGCGAACCCACGGGCAACCCGCATCGCCCACCACCATGGGCAAGGAGATGGCCAATTACGCGCATCGCCTGTCGTCGCAGGCGGCGGAGTTCTCCGAGGCACGGATCCGCGGCAAGCTCAATGGCGCCGTGGGCAATTTCAACGCCCATCTGGCCGCATATCCCGAGGCGCCGTGGCCGCAAATCAGTCGCCAATTCGTCGAATCCCTGGGGCTCGAGAGCAATCCGTATACAACTCAAATCGAACCCCATGACTGGATCGCCGGGTATTGCCACGCGTTGCTCCGCTTCAATACCGTGATGCTCGATCTGTGCCGCGACATCTGGGGATACGTCGGTCTGGGCTATTTCCGCCAACGTGCGGCGCCGGGTGAGGTGGGTTCCTCGACCATGCCCCACAAGGTGAATCCCATCGATTTCGAGAACGCCGAGGGCAATCTCGGCGTCGCCAACGCACTCCTGGGGTTCCTGGCGGAGAAACTGCCCCAATCCCGATGGCAGCGGGACCTGACCGATTCGACCACGCAGCGGAACCTGTCGGTGCCCCTGGGGCACAGTCTGCTGGCAGTCGAATCGTGCCTGCGCGGCCTCGACAAACTCGAAACAGACCCGGACCGATTGCAGGAAGATTTGTCGGCCAACCCAGAAGTGCTTGCCGAAGCCGTGCAGACAATCATGCGCCGTTACGGCATTGCCGATGCCTACGAGCAACTCAAGACGCTTACCCGTGGCCAGTCCATCGAGCGTGAGAACCTGGACGAATTTATCGCGGGGCTGGACATCCCCGAAGAAGCACGGACCCGGCTTGCCGCGCTGTCGCCAGCCGACTACGTTGGACTGGCCGCGCAACTGGCCAGCGAAATCTAGCGTCCCTGCGAATCCCCCCGGCGCGGCAAGAAACGCCGACGCGACTGGCGGTCCAGAACCAGTGATTCGAGTTTGCCGCATCCGGCGCTGTTGGCCACCACCGTTGCATACAGTGGAAACCCAGAGCTCTCGACCGGCAGAACTGGACCTGCTCCGCCAATTCTCGGCATCCGAATTGACGGAGTCCCGATGCGACTTGTAAAATATGAATAAATAATTTTACAAGTGTAATTTGCAGCATGAAAATCCACGAAGAGATATTGAATGTCGCCCGCCGGCTGTGTATTGCCCGTCGCGGGTGGACGTTCACACCCGCCGAAATTGTCCACGCATTGCCTCACCTGAACGAGCGTTCGGTGAGAACTCACGTAGTAAGCCGGTGCTGCGTCAATGCGCCGAAACATCACGCTCACCGCTGGCCGTACTTCAGGCGTGTGAGTCGTGGTGTCTACGAGGTTCTGAAGGAATTCCGCGAAATTGAACCGAATGTTGGCAAGAAATTCGAAGTTCTCGTGCCGCAGGTCGCCGAGACCCAAGCCGCCTACGAACCGCTTCCGGCAATCGCCCGGCCGGTAATACACGCCGTCGTCGTCGAGAGCGAAGGACATTACGTCGCCGACTGCCTCGAAGTCGCGATCGCGACACAGGGGGCGTCGCTGGACGAGTTGCTCGTTAACCTTCGCGAAGCGGTGGTACTCTATATGAGCGACGAAGATCCCGTCGTACTGGGGCTCACACCTGAACCCCGGCTGCTGATCAGCTACGAGACTTCGGTGCGCCCTCTCTTATGCCGCGTCTGAAACGGCTCACGGCTCGCGAAATCGTCCGCTTGCTCGGCAGGTTCGGGTTCGAAGTGATCTCGATTCGAGGCAGTCACGCAAAGCTTGTACGAATCGGTCCCTCGGGCCGGAGAGAAATCCTGATCGTTCCCATACACCAGAAGTTGACCACCGGTACCGTTCATGCGATCTACAGGCAAGCCAGCCATTTTGTCCCAGACAGAAAGCTACGGAACGACTTCTTTGCCGACTGACCGAGCCGCCTGCCGGGGCGAATCTGCCGACCCCTGTTGATGCCAGTGCTCCACCAACCTGATAATTGCTTCTCAGTGGCCGCAATTTCGCTTCGGTTCGAGATCACCCATGTCCATGGTCGCTCCCATTCTCGATTTCCTGAGGTGCCGGACGCCGGATCGCTGGGTATCCCATGCGGTTGCGGATGTTTCGACCCTCTTGCTGGATCATGCCTCCCTGGAACTCAAGGCGGCTCAGCAGGCGCAGAGCCTGATCCGGAGGTATGCAGGGCGCTCCGGACCGAAGGGATTGAGGCTGTTGAACAAGCTGTCCCGACTGGCCAGAGAGGAGTTGCGGCACTTCGAACAGGTCCTGGCACTGATTGATAGGCGCGGAATCGAGTTCAAGCCGATTTCTGCCGCCCGGTACGCTGCAACGCTGCACAGCCAAATCCGTGGTTCCGAGCCGGAAAGACTGGTGGACACGCTGATCGTCGGCGCGATCATCGAAGCCCGCTCATGCGAGCGTTTCGATCGCCTGGTCGACGCGCTGCGGCCGATCGATCCCGAACTCGCCGACTTCTACCGGTCTCTGGTGAAATCGGAGGCCAGGCACTTTGCCGACTACCTGGCACTCGCCGAGGCCGAGGCCGGGGAATCCGTGGCTGAACGGGTCGATGAGTTCCTGGAATCGGAGCAGGCGCTCATTCTCGAGCCGGATTCTCAGCTACGTTTCCACAGCGGCGTCCCGTCCTGACCGGGCCTGCGGTTTTCGCCCGAGCGCCTCACCCCACGCGCCGGTAAACGGTCCGCATCGCCCGCCATGCTGCCGTTGCGCGTAAAATTTGCGCCATGACACCCGACGGCCTGATCATCGTTGCCCTGTCGGGCGGCGTGGATTCCGCGGTGAGCGCCATGCTGCTCCGCGACGCAGGCTACCGCGTGGAATGCCTGCACATGAGCAACTGGGAGGATGACGGCTACTGCGCGGCCGCGCAGGACTTGCAGGATGCGCGCCGCGTCTGCCGGCACCTGGACCTGCCACTGCATCGGGTCAACTTCTCAACCCAATACAAGGAGCTTGTCTTCGCGGATTTCCTGGATGAATTGCGCCGGGGGCGCACCCCCAATCCCGATGTGCTGTGCAATCGGGAGATCAAGTTCGGCACGCTGTGGAAGTACGCCAGGCGCCTCGGCGGGGAATGGCTCGCCACAGGCCACTACGCGTGCCTGAAGCACGCGGAAGACGGCCGGGTCGAACTGCACAAGGGCAAGGACCCGGGCAAGGATCAGAGCTACTTCCTGCACGCGCTGGAGGAAGATGACTTCAGCCAGGCGCTGTTCCCGCTGGGCGAGATCCTCAAGGGCGACGTGCGGAAACTCGCCAGGGACGCCGGATTGCCGGTCGCAGAGAAAAAGGACAGCACCGGCATCTGCTTTGTCGGCGAACGGCCGTTTTCCCGGTTCATCGGCGAGTACCTGCCCACCAATCCCGGCGCAATCAAGGATCCGGAGGGGCGAGCACTAGGCAAACACCAGGGACTGGCCTTCTATACCCTGGGACAGCGCCGCGGCCTCGGCATCGGCGGACAGGCGGATTGCCCCGAGGGCGCCTGGTACGTCGCCCGCAAGGATCTGGACGCCAATGAACTGATCGTTGTCCAGGGGACGGAGCACCCGGCGCTGTACCAGGACCGACTCACCAGCGGACCGATGCACTGGATCAACGGGCCGCCCCCGGAATGGTCCGATGGCCTGCCCTTCGCATGCGGCGCCAAGACCCGTTACCGCCAACCCGATCAAGCGTGTACGGTGACGCGCCGGCCCCACGGTGGCCTGGAATTGCAATTCGAACGGCCGCAGCGCGCGGTCACGCCGGGACAGTACGCGGTGCTCTATCAGGGCTCCCGATGTCTCGGCGGCGCGACGATTGAAGCTGCCGGCACGCGGCCGGACATCACGCAAGCTCATCCAGGTCAATGATGGCAATACCCATTGCCTCAGCGGCGATGATCATCCGGCGATCGTAGCTGGCGAGCCTGACGCTTTGTCCTTTCTCGTGCAGATATTCGACCGACGCCAGGTGCAGGGCGTCGAGTGTACGCACCGGTGTCGGAAACGGGTCCAGGGCGCGGGCGAGCACGGGTGGAGCCAGTTCCAGCAGCGCGATGCGGCCGATCAGGAGTCGGGCCGCTTCACCGTGTGATTCTGCCAGTTCATATGCATGCAGGCGTGTCCACACCTCATACTCGAGCAAGCGGCTGGCGATCAGGGACTCGGACCAGACCGATGCGGGCGGTTGGCGATCTTCCGCGAGCAGTTCCGCCAGCGCAACGGAAGTGTCGACGTAAATCACCGATCGCTTCTGTCGCTATCGAGGTCGCGGAAAATCTTGCTCAAGGGCGCCACCGGATGAGATGCCGGCAAGGGAGCGTCGGGCGGAAACACGGGGAGGCGCAGCCAGCCGTTGCGCACGGCATCGGCCAGGAATGCATCCGCGAGCACAGGACTTCTGGTAGGTTCCGGCGGATGGATCTCGGCGACGACACGATCCCGGTCCGTTACAAGGACGGTCTCTCCGGAAGCCGCCAAGCGTACGTACTCGCTCAGGCGGTTCTTCAACAATTTTATGCCAACGGCTCGCATGATGTCACCGACAATCTGAAAGTGCACTAATTCCATCAGTCTGAAATTGTCGTTTTTTCGGCGGCGTCTTCTTCGGAAACCTTCCTCAAAAAAACTTCTTCGTTTTCTTCGGTCCCTTGTACATCAGCGCGCCGACCCGGT
>JAJEFE010000072.1 GCA_022820625.1 Gammaproteobacteria bacterium
TTCCCATTTGAGCGGAACCCAGGGGCCTTTTCAACCGAACGAGCCGACTTGGCGCCTCATCATGCCCTCGAAGAACGAATCGCGGCTCCATCCAAGACATCGGCGGCGGCCAAAAAACGCCACAACGCAAGTGCCTCGACAGGAATACGCTTGACCTTCGCGATTCATTCTGCGGCTATGCGAAGGAAATCCCGGTCACGTACCAAGAAAATGAATTCAAGGTCTCGAATTCGAATCTAGACGATCATGACAAACCATTGAATATCTTTGAAGTTGCTCATCTCGCCGATTTCGAGTTTGTTCGATCCTTTTTCGCTCGATTCGAGAAGGATGGGGACAGCGACCCGATATTGAATTGGACCACGAGCGATGGCGACACGAAGGTAGACATTATTGCGAAGCTCTCGTCCAAGCTAAAACGTCTTCTGGCCTTCGATGGATCAAGCTCCACGCAGCTTGAGTTTTATGCAGCTTCACGCTCGTCCGAGCACTTTTTCGTGACTCTTCATGCCCTCCGCGCAAAGCAGATTCTGGCGAAACCCGGCGAACGGATTCCGAAGATTCCTACTCGCGTTGCCGACGAGGCCCGTAGGTTCTGTATGGAGCAATGCTTCTACTGGCAACGTCAAATACAGCATCGGCAGGATCCCGCGCGACTGGTGTTCGCTTGCACGATCTATTGCATGTACGAGCGCGAAGTGGATCGGGAAATAATCGCGGCGATCATCGATGCCATCGCGGGGATGCAGGAGACGAGCGGGAAATGGCCCGCCAGCTATCCAATCATCGGGCAAGAGCCGCAAAAGAAGAAAGAGGAGCAGGAGAAAGAGCAGAAGAAGGAAAGGATCTGGTACATCGCGAGTGCCGAACTTGCCCTCTGTCTGACCTGGCTCTATTTTCAGCCGAACCTGCCCGATGCTTCTCGATTCGTTGTTCTTGCCATGCTCGAGAGGCATTTCAGAAACTGGATTATTCCCACCTTTCGGACCGTGGACGGTGGAGATGGGGAAAACGAGGCAGAGGCCTCGGACGGCGAGAAAAATGCGGGCGCTGACAACGAGTGTCGTTCGGCAAAATCATTCAGTGGCTGGGTAGACGACAGTTCCATTGGCCAGGACAGCAAGGTGGTCGGTTGGACTACGGCGATAGTCTGCCATTTTCTGGCTAACTACCATGCGGTGTTGAACGATTACATCAATCGCAGGGTCGTGGAGAGTCTTGGTCTTCAGGACGTAGCGGAACGCTACCTCATAGACGGCACAAAACCGAACCGCAACGAGAGGTGGAAGCAGGGCGGAGATTCCCAGGTCCATGGCTGCTGGCCAGATCTCCCTCCCGTTGCCTGGGCGAAAACAAGACAGCCAGACGAACTCGCAGGGGAGATTTCCGGTACCTGGACCGACCCGACGCCGAAAGCAGGCCTTTCCAGGCGCCTAGCACAACATGTCCTCAGTCCCGTGCTGGAGCATCCCGCGCAACTCCCACGCGAACGGGTCGCCGGCATATTCGATGGTACACCGGGAACCCGGAAGACAACGCTGGTAAAGCAACTTTCGACGATCCTGAACTGGCCGTACGTCCCGGTGCCGGCATCGACAATATTCGGTTATGGGTTCGACAACATGGAAGCGAGGGCCAGCGAGGTTTTCAGGCGACTGAATTACCTGACGCAGTGCGTGATATTCTTCGACGAGTTCGAAGAGTTCTTCCGAGACAGGATGGAAGAGGACGAACTGGCGCGAGACAATGCTACGACCTCGAAGGTTGCCGGAGAGGACGTGTCTTCGAGCGGTCCCGAGAACAGGGAAGAAACCGATCCAGCCAAGTGCGGCACTTCACCGTCCACCAGGTTTTCCCCTCACGACAGGACGATCGCGGCGTTCACCACATCGGCGATGTTGCCGCGACTTCAGGACCTCCACAATGCGAAGAGGTCCCTGATCTTCCTTGTAACGAATTACTTCGAAAGACTTGATAGAGCCATCGTGCGGTCGGGGCGCTTCGATTTCAGGGAAACGATTGAACACCCGACTATAGGTCGATTCAACAATGGGAAGGGTAGTTTTTTCTCGAACCCGACCGACAAGACCTTGTTGATGCTGCAGTGCAAGAGGGATTCCGAAGAATTGAGGAGGATAGGAGAGATCGTCTATGAAGCTCTTTCGAGTGAGGAGGCGAAGGTTGCACTGGCAGCGCGGCCCGGTCAGTCAAACGGTGACGCGAACGACCACCACGATAATCATCCAGTGCCGTTTCGCGTCGTGGAAAGTGTGGCCAAGGAGGTGGCCGCGCGCATACGGGCAGTGCCGACGACGCTGGACGAAAAGGACAACGATATAATTCTGGAGGAAGCGAAACGAGTCCTCAAGCGGGAACTGGAACTGGAAGGCAAGCACCCCAAAGGCCCCGGGCCTCTCCCTGGAGTACGGCCGGAGTAGGCCAGTGACCTTCATTGCAAGCCGTGGGCCTGTATCCCAATCGCCTCAGGCGGGAGAATGGCAAAATACATAGCCCTTGAAGGCGTTGACGGCGCCGGGAAGAGCACGCAGATTGCGCTACTCCACACGTGGTTGAGCCTGCGCTGCTACACGGCCATCCATCTCTTCGAGCCCACGTACGGCGAGTACGGAAGCCAAATCCGCGCACACATTGACGAGGGGCGGGAACTTCCCGTGGAGAAGCAGATCGACCTGCTTACGTTGGACCGGAAATTTCACGTCAGGAACAGGGTCCGGCCCCTCCTTGACTTCGTGCGGGAGCACGAGGGCTTCGTTATACTTCAGGATCGATGCTACCTGTCCGCACCGGCATATCAGGCAGTGGGTCGGCGTTCCATTATTTCGCTATTGCGGCGGCAGCAATCCATCGCTCCCTCGCCGGACATGATATTCCTGATCGACGTGCCGATAGAACAAGCACTTGAACGGCAAGCCAGATCGTCGGGAACGCCGGCGCTTTTCTCCTCCGAGACCGAACTGCGAAGGATTCGGGAGAACTACCTGTTCCTGGCGACCGAGGGCAGCGAACGTATCGTGACGATTGACGGTAGCGGGTCGCAGAAGGACGTAAACGCCAGAATCGTGAACGTGTTGCGCACCGAGTTGGAGTGATGGCTGTAGCCAGTATCGTTCGAAACGAACCATCCCCGCTCCACGCAGTAGTGGGGGTGTGGCATCGAGCGGATGAAACGTACTACGTGAAGCGCTCCTCGAAGATGAAAAACTATCCCGGAGTCTGGAGCCTGTTGTCCATCCAATATCGAAGTGGAGACATGGAAGACTCGCAGGACTTGTTTTCCGTTCGCCGGCTGATGGCGAGGATGTCACGCGAACGCCTCGGCGGCGTTCCCATCCGTGTCAACCGGCATTTGACGTCGGGCGATTCCGATCACAATCCGTACAATTTGCACGTCCATCTGCACCTGTACGACATCGAACTCGAAGAATCGCCGGTTCTCAATCCGGCGTATTACACGCAGGGCGCCTGGCTGACGGCGGAAGAGTACCAACGAAGGAGCGCGGACCGGGAATGCGGGCTCTGTCTTCGTTTGTGGTCCGACTATGCCTGGCTGGCGGGCATCATGGACCGTCCCTTCATACCGCGCGAACCGGTGACTCCATGACCGATATACGCTCTCGCCGTTGTGTTTTCATCTCTCACTGCCTCTTGGCCCAGGGGATCATGGCCCAGGGCGTTGTCAAGAATTTCCCCAGTATCGTCCGCCCGATAATGGACTTTTGCCTGGAACACGAATTGAACATCATGCAGATGCCATGCCCGGAGAGCCGTTGCGCGGCGGGCGGCATTTTCAGGCAACCGCATGGCAAGCAATGGTATGAAAAGCATGGTCTTCGGGAAACGGCACGAAGCATCGCGGAAGGGCAGGTCGCGTACATGCGCGATTTGGTGGGACAGGGATTCGAAATCGTGGGGATAATCGGCGTGGACTTTTCTCCGGCCTGCGCAGTGAACTATCTGAACAGGGGACGTGCTGTGTATTCCGACAGCGGAATATATGTCGAAGAGTTGCAAAAGTGTCTTGACGAAAGCGATATCGACGTAGAATTCGTAGGAGTAAATCAGCGCTGGCCAAAGAAACTTCAGAAAGACCTGCGCAGGCTCATCGCACGGAAACCGCAGACCTGGGATTCAGTGCGCGACGACGCCCAATGACGGCGTGGACAAAAGCCCGGAAGGATTACCTGAGCCTGATCGTCTCGCCGGACCGCGACTCGCGGTACTTGCGCGAACACGGGCTGATTCCGAACACCCTCGCGCTTGCAGGGGACTGCTGCAACAAGGTCGTCCTGGACGCCGGTACGGGGAATTGCTGGTTATTTGACCATATCCGCCCACGAGCCGCTCACGCTTGCGATATCGTCGCTCCCGAGAACGTTCCTGAAAACGTCGAATTTCGGCAAGAGGACGTTGCCTGCCTGTCGTATCGCGACGCCTGCTTCGATGTCCTGGTCGCGGGCCTTCTGATCATGTTCTGCCGGAATATCGGAAAGGTACTGCGGGAATTTCATCGAGTCACGAAGCCTGACGGTGCGGTCGTCATTTCCCTGGTGCATCCCTACTTCTATCGTACCGGCCACGTGGTTGCCGACGGCGGGTTTCTCGTGGTCGACGATTTGTCTCATGAACGGCAATTCGAGGTGCGCATCGGTGGCGATGCGGGACCCTTCACCTACTTTTATCGCCCATTGCCCACATACCTCAACGCACTGGCCGATGCAGGTTGGCGCATTGTCGAGACCAGGGACTGGTTTATCGGAATGGACGAATACGCCCGTTATCTGGAATCCGGCGGTCGATCGAACCTACGGCGAACCGGTCGCGTGCCGCTTTACAGCTTCATCAAGGCGACCAGGGTCGATCCGTAGCGGCCCAGATCCGCCCAGGCCGTGCGCTCTGGCGCCAGACCTTCAATCCACACCAACCCCCGCGCCGATCTCGCCGCCGCTGCCGCTACGGCCTCGACAGGCGTCATCGTGGAGCGACAGCACCACCTGGAGTTCAGCTTGAGATTGGCGTATAGGCACAGGACAGGAGTTCGCCGATCGGGTGGTGGTTGTCGGCGATCAGGCCGCTGTTCATGCCGATGGCGGCGGCGTGCTATCGTTCGCCTTCCATAGCTCAAAGCCATAAATTTCCTTGTTTTCGGATTGATGGGCGCTCGCGACGAACCGACGACTGCGGCCGCCGCGCCCCCCGACTTCGTCACGGCCTGCATCCGGCCGCTCTTCGCCCAGTCCGAACCGCTCACGAACCGGCATCTTCCGCACCCAGCGGCCGGAATGCAATGCCCGAAACTGGCCGATTTGACCGGATTTGAGGCTGGCCGCGGCGCCCCGCCCGCCACGACAATGTTATCTTTACAGTTACCGCGGGGCCGAATGGCATGAAGCAGAATGATCGTATGAAGGAGTGGCGTCAGACCATTGCCGTGATTTGCACCGTCGTGCTCACGGTTGCCGCGCTGGCGGCGTACATGCAATTCGAGCTCGCCGCCATGCGTGCCGATATGAACGCACAGAATGCGGCCATGCGCGCCGACATGAATGCGCAGCACGCCGCGATGAATGCCGAGCACACCGGCATCCGCGCCGACATGAACGCCCAGTTCGCCGCGATGCATGCCGAGCATGCCGCCATCCGCGAGCAACTGAACAGCATGGACCGCCGGACCGCCCGGATCGAGGGTCACCTGTTCGGCATCGAGATTCCGGCGGACCGGGCGGACGGGGAGTGAGGTCCCAGGCCGCCGTCCGAAATCGCGTCCACCGCCGTTGTCGGTGACACCAATATAGAACGTGCCGAACCCGCGCTCGACCGGGAAGCCGATGGTATAAGCCATTTCCCCGGCGTATTTTCCGGACTCGTCTGAGCGGCAGGGTACAATCGCGCACCAATCGCATCTTCCCGGCGCCTGACCGCGCCTGCGGGACTCCTTGAGGGACTTCGACATTGGCACCGCGTAGAAGCCGAAAACGACGCAAGGCCGCGAAACGCCAAGCTGCAGCCAAGGGCGCTGCGCAACGGGATGGAGCCGTCGCGGCGGACGGGAAGCGCCGTGGCGGCGCTGCGGCGGGCGGCAAACGCGATGGCGCTGCGGCAGCAGCCGGCAAACGCCGCGGGGCCGCCCCGGCTGCCACCCCACCGGGCGCTGTCCCAACCGACCCCCCCTCCTGGCTAATCTTCGCCGGCGTCATCGCCTGCTTCTTCCTCTCGGGCCTCGCCGCGCTCCTCTACCAGACCGCCTGGCTGCGCCAGTTTTCCCTGGTCTTCGGCACCAGCGAACTGGCCGTCGCCACGGTCCTGGCCGCCTACATGGGCGGTCTGGCGCTCGGTTCCGCCGTCGCCGGGCGCTACGCCGGCCGCGTCACCCGCCCTGTGCTCGTGTACGGCATCCTGGAGGCCGGGATCGCCCTGTCCGCCCTGGCCGTGCCGCTCCTGCTGCTCGCCGCCAGAGGGCTCTACGCGGCCATCCTCGGCGACCAGCCGGCCCCGCCGGACGCGGCCACCATCGGCCAGCCGATCTTCTACCTGCTGGTGGCGTTCGTGGTGCTCGCCATCCCCACCGGCTTCATGGGCGCCACGCTGCCGCTGCTCATCCGCTACGCCGTGCGCACCGACGCCGAAGTGGGGCCGAGGGTGGCGCTGCTCTACGCCATCAACACCGCCGGCGCCGTCTGCGGCACGGTAATCGCGGCGTTCGCGCTGCTGCCGGCGCTGGGGCTCAACCGCACCGTCTGGGTGGGCGTGGCCGTCAACGTGCTGGTGTTCTTCATCGCGGCGGCGCTGGCCCGCAACCGGCGTGACAGCGCCCCCAGCGACGAGACCATCGCGGCCGCGGGGCCCCCCGACTTCGTCACGGCCTGCATACGGCCGCTCTTCACCCGGTCCGAAACGCTCACGAACCGGCATCTTCCGCACCCAGCGGCCGGGATGCAATGCTCGAATCTGGCCGATTTGACCGGATTTGAAGCTGGCTGCGGCGCCCCGCCCGCTACGACAATGTTATCTTTACAGTTGCCGCGGGGCCGAAGGGCATGAAGCAGAATGATCGTATGAAGGAGTGGCGTCAGACCATTGTCGTGATTTGCACCGTCGTGCTGACGGTTGCCGCGCTGGCGGCGTTCATGCAATTTGAGCTCGCCGCAATCCGCGCCGACATGAATGCGCAGATTACCGGCATCCGCGCCGACATGAACGCGCAACTCACTGCCATCCGCGAGCAATTGAACAGCGTGGATCGCCGGACTTCCCGGATCGAGGGTCACCTGTTCGGCATCGAGATTCCGGCGGACCGGGCGGACGGGGTGTAAGCGCCCCGGCGGGCGGGCGCTCACCCGTCAAGGGGCGGCGAAAACGCCCGCTGGACTGATCGGGCCTAATGCCAGACCTTCAACCCCACACCCACACCCGCGCCGATCTCGCCACCGCTGCTAGTCACACCGATATCAAAGGTGCCGAACCCTCGCTCCACCTGAAAGCCCACCGCATAGGCCATCTCCCCGGCATACGTTCCGGCGCCGAACGAGATACCACCGCCATCCACGGAAGGCATCCGTGACAACGCGATGGAGGCCGCCACGCCCGCGCGCACAACCTCGAGGTCGCTGCTCAGCTCGCCGATCATGTGACGGTTGTCGCTGATCAGGCCGCTGTTCATGGTGATGGCGGCCGCGTTGGCGCCGATGCGCTCGCTGTTCATGGCAATGTGGCCGGCGTTGCGTTCGATGAACGCGCCGTGCTCCACCAGGGTTGCGGCGTTCCGGCCGATGTGGCTTCGGTTGTCCACGATGTTGCTGGCGTTGACAGCGATGTTCGAGGCGTTCGCGGAGATGTTCCCGGCGTTGTTCGCAATCATGACAGTATTCATGTCGGTATCTTCCTTGAGCGCGCCGATATCCTCCTCGTTCTTCGCGACGCGGCCGTCGAGAGCTTCGATATCATCGGCGTTGCCCGCGATGGCCTTCCGGTTCGCCGTGATCGGCCCGTCCTCCTCGGCGCCGTCTTCGGTGTCCGCGGTAAGCGCCGCAATGGCGTCGCTGTTCTCGACGGTGTTGCCCCAGGTTTGCGAAACTGCATCCACCACTGCCCGACCGTCGTCACCGTCGGTCTCGAGCAACGTGTCGATAAGATCGGCAACCGGGCCTTCTGGATCACCTGCCAACTCCACGTATGCAGTCTGTGCTTCCTCCGCCACGGCCAGGGCTTCCGCCGCTGCGGCTGCCGCGTCGGTCAATGTTTCCGAAGGCGAACTGGCATCCGCCACCCGCTGGTCGGCTTCAGCCTTCAGCGCCTGACGCCTCGCAACCAACTGCACGTAAAAGGAACCCGGATTCTGGAACGCATCGAGCACGTTCTGTGTCGCCGCCTCACGAGCCGCGGCCTTTGCCCGGAGATCCGCCTCGGCCGATACCCGCTTGTTGGAAGCGCTAAGGTAATCTGCGTGCCTGGAAGCGATCGAATACGGCGCGGCTTCGTTCTCGGGCGTACTCGGTACATCGAAAGTAGTAGGGTTCTGATTCGTGGTATCGGAGATGGCTTCCTGGAACTGCTGTTCATAGTAGTCCGTCTCCGCCTGGGCTCTACGGACGCCTTCGGCAAGTATCGGAGTCAGCAGCAAATTCTGATTTTCCTCCTGAAGCTCCATCAGCGCCTCCAGTGCAATTCTGTGGTTGTCCAGATTGGTTCGGGCGACGGAAACCAGCGTCGGGTTGGTAACGGATTCAAGCTCACCGTTAACCAGCCGCATCGGAACGATCAGTTTGCCCGCCGCATCGAAGTTGCTGTCGTTGGAGTTTGTGACCCCGTTTTCGGCGACCGTCGCAACCTGGGGGTTGCCCAGGTTCGCATTGGTGTAATTGTTGAGTTGGGCAAGGTTGACGGTGCCCATGCCGTCCAGAATGATGACCACGGTTCCTACAAGATCGGTGTTTTCGAGCGGGACGTATCCGCCGTATCTCATGGTGTCGAGCGTGGCCTGCGCGCTGAGCGACTCCGTGACCGCGGCGTTGTAGTCTGCTATGGCATTCGTCACCGCAGACTTCGCCATCCACTCCGCCGTTGCGGCCTGATAAATCGGACCCTGGGCAATGGCGTTGTACTCGGCCCGCGCCGCCGTGTCCCGCTCCTCTGCATCGGCGAGCGTATTGCGAAGCGATTCAAGCAATGTCGCGGAGGTGGTGTCGTCGGCTTCGGCTGTTGCAAGTGCTGCGCGAGCGCGCGCCACCGCGCCGGCGGTGCCGGTGCTCGTCGTGCTGTCTGGATCGCCGTACACGACCATGAACTTCGGCATCAAGGCGCTGTAGCCATCGGCCACGTCCTTGGCAATGGAACCCTGGCCTGAAGCCGTGAAGGCCACGTGGCCAATGCCCATGCCGCAATTGTTGCCCTGACTCGGAATCACATAACCGAGGTCATTCACGATGAGGTTGGAGCTGAGTATTCTGGAATTGCCCATCCCGATGGCTGCGTCCAGCGCACTTTCTGTGGCGCCCTTGGCGATCACGGTCGGCGTCGGAACCGTGGGGGGCAACTGGCTGGTGCAGGCGACCTGGCTGTCGAACAGATTCGGTGCGGGAACGTTGCCGTCACCCGGCTGCTGTTGAGCCAATGCGGCGGTCGATGCAAGCGCGATCAGCGCCAAGAGACGTTTCATGATCATGAGTTTTTTGCCCTGTTTACGATGGTTGAAGTGTCGAATAGCCAACCGGCCGGCGCCACCGGCCAGTGTCTGGACCGGGCGACGGAGAACACCGCATGGCCGACACAATTATATTGAATCAGCCACACAAATTTTGGTTTCAATCGGGTGGCTGAGCGTGCTAGCGGTCCCCCGGACAGTAAGCCCTCCAGGAAGCGCAATGCCCGGAAAAACGGTATTTGCCGTCAAATCCACCCCCGACTGTGCTATGGTCAGCCCCAATCTTTGTCGGCAAATCGCGAGCTTTTGTTGTATGCTTGGGTCAAATGCGCGAATGATCTGGCCCCGAGGCGCACATTTCCCGCCGTTGATTGGGGCGATTGCCGAGGAACCTGTTTATAATTCAATATATTAGTACGAGCCGTCGAGCACGTGGAAGAAAATCAAAAAAATCCTTGTACTAGTGGTTTGTAGTGGCTTAGAATCCCGCCGTAATGGTAGGTTTGCGCCGGTGGGACCAATATCTCGTTGGAAGACGCATCCTACCGGGGTAATTTTCAATGATTGATGCTTTAAAGGGGCATACGATGTAAACAGGATTTCACTTTTCAAATATCTCCTGTGAATTCTGTAACTGACTGATATAACTAGGATATTATACCATAATATCAGTCCACATTCACGCCCTTTCAAACGCGTTGTAAGCAAACCGTAAGCATTCTAGCTCCAATGTGAGCGTATCCCTGTCGGCTTGAGACGCCCATTCTAATCGCTTCGAATAGCCGCTACCATACCCGCGATACAACGGGAAAAGTGTTTCGTTGCGGATCGCTGTCCGCATTTGTCGAAAACCCCCATCCGTAACTGCTGTCCATAGCCGGTCACGTCATGATCGTTTAAATACAAATCTCACAGAACAGTTTGGTCTCGACCGTGAAATCGGTTTTCCGGATCTGCGTTGATACTTATTCTGCCGATCCTAAAAAACATATAACCGGGCATATGTTCGTTCTATTTCTGCCCGTCGTAAGAAACTGTATCGGCGACAGTAGAAACTCCAGTCTCCGTAATTGCAGTTGTTTTATCCAATTAATTTCCGTCTTTTTAAAATATGACGATCCAGATCACCGGCAACGTCTACTGGAAAGCTGGAGTTCCACATGTCGGAAGGTGAAGACGGAAAAAACGAAACAACCTGACGAATAGTTTTTAGGGAAAGTTCCACTGAAGTTAATCGCAATTTCAAACTGACAAATTCACTTCACCATTGGATTGACGCTGGCAACCGGACCCGCTTCCGGACCGGGCCGCTGCCGCCATCGCGCACACAGCATACCGGCGCCGTTGAACGCGGTTAGCTCGGTTTCTACGCCGGCCCTGCCCGCAGGGGGACCGGCCTCAACGAGAAGCTCAATCCCAAGCGCGCCAGGGTCCGGTGCGGCGCAATACGATCACGAACTGACGGTCGTGCGTGACGCCGATACCTGATCCCGACACCCGGCCTCGTCATCCGTTACGCCTACCTCTGGGATGGCGAGACGGTCGAAGTCACGCTGATCGTCGGACAGCGCAATCGGGATGAGCGGCTTCAGGTCCGACTCGACCCGGTCGGACGTTGGGCCTGCTGCCTGGCGCGCGGGCGTGCTTCTCCACTCCTGTCTGCCGGTGTTCGCCGGCGTCGGGCCGCCCGTGCCCGAGAAAGCCGATCGATGAACGCCGGTTCGGGGAAATCGTCGCCGAATTGCGTGAATGCCATGCCGATGTCCGATCGCGCCGGGCGACCTGCCCCTGAAGTTGTTCGGCTCGACTACCTTTGCGGGTTGCCCGTGCGTTCTGGATGACTTGAGCAAATCCCCCGCAGGACTCGCGGATCAGATCAGGAGCAACCGCACCAGGATCGCGATGTTCAGCGCCCCCACCAGGCCGAGCACCCACTTGATCGCGCCCAGCTCCGTGCGCAGTGCGCCCAGCTCGGTGCGCAGTGCGCCCAGCTCCGTGTGCTGCGCACCCAGCTCCGTGCGCAGTGCGGCAATGTCGTCCTTCGTTGCAAGATCGCCCTGACCGGCCCGAATGATCTTTGCAACCGCCTCGGCCTGATTCTGCTCGAAGCCGGCAGCCTGAAGCTCCTTCGAGGCGCTTAATGTATCGAATGCAGCAGCCATGCCCGAAGTATACGCCCAATGCAGAGGCACCGTGAACCGTCATCGAATGCCCGAGCCGAGCAACTGACGCCCAACGTATCCCGAATCCGTACAGGATCATTCCTGCGAGCGTTCCGCTTTACATTGTGCCCATTCGAGATACGTCCACTGTTTTGGTGGTATTCCGCTGCCTGCGTGTATTCCTCCCAAGTCAGCGTCGTGCGTTCTCGATCCGGTGACCGGTGCGGCCGAACCACGGTCGGTCAACCGGCAGCGCCGTATCGTCGCGCACCTGCCGGCACGGCGCCGAAAGGCCGAGCGGTGCCTTCGGCCGGAACGGCGGCCGGTGCCCGGGGAGGGAGCCGGCCACGGTTCCGATCACCGGCACGATGGAGGATGCGGCAATGACCCAACCCCTGGACAGGCGCGCCCCGGCCGCGACCTTTCTCACCCACTTTTTCGGCGGCGGGCTCATCGACAAGGGCGAGTGCTACGTCGTGGAGCGGTTCCTCAGCATGAGCAGCGGCGAGATTCGGCGCTCGCCCGGTGCGGCGTCCCCGGGGAAGAACGGGCGCGCACGGCCAACGCCCGAGGTGGCCTCGGTGGACGAGGTTCGGGAGCTGCGCCCCGTGTACAACGAGATCATCATTTGCACCGGACTCGGGACGAGGTCCGGTGTCCAGTACTTCGGTTCCCATGCCATCTGGGGCCAGATCCTGCGGCGGCAGCGCTTCCCCCGGTAGGCGCGCGACGCGTTCTCCCGCCGGCGCCGGCCGGTCCTCCGATGTCGTTCATCCACCTGTCCTGGAGACACCGCCCGTGCCGTACCGCGACCCCGACAAGCGACGCGCCCATGACCGAGAGCGCCACCGGCTGCGCACCGAGCAGCGCCGCGCTCAGGGGCGCTGCACTCGCTGCGGTCGTCATGAACCGCAGCCGGGCCACAGTCAGTGCGAGGGTTGTCTGGAGAAACGCCGTACCGCGAATCAGCGCCGGGCCGCCCAACGCAAGGCTGCCGGCATCAAGCGCGTCCGGAAACCCGAGGCCCGCAAGGCCGAATACCGGCGCGCGCGCCGGCGGGCGGATGAACGGGTGGCACAGGGCAATTGTGCGCGGTGCGGCCGGCATCCGCACGCGCCGGACCGGCGGTTGTGCGCCACTTGCGGCGAGCAAGCGCGCCGCCGCGACCGAAAAAGATACGCGAAAGCCCGCGACGCGGGATTGAAATACGGGGGCCGGGACGTGGCTGCCCGTAGGAAGCTGGCCAGGCGCCGGAGCCGCAAGCGCCAGCAACGTCGCCGCGATGCCTCGCGCTGCATCCGTTGCGGCCGGCGGGCGCCGGTGGAGAACGGCTCCAGTTGCGGGACCTGCCTGAATGCGCGGCGCATCGCGGATCGGGAGACGTATGCCGCCCGCCGCGCCGGGGGATTATGCTCGAGATGCGCCGCACCCACGTTCGAGGGCGCATTGCTCTGCGGGCCCTGCACCGTAGCCGAAGCCCGGTACCGGCCGGCGAAGTACGAG
Source organism: Gammaproteobacteria bacterium (assembly GCA_022820625.1). Classification (GTDB taxonomy): domain Bacteria; phylum Pseudomonadota; class Gammaproteobacteria; order Steroidobacterales; family Rariloculaceae; genus UBA6522. The sequence goes on from JAJEFE010000072.1 coordinate 13,324, forward strand.
GCGAGCCGCGCCCGGTACCTCGAGCGGCGAAAACGCTCGATCTGTACGCATTGCGGCAAGGCCCCGACGTTCGGCGCGTCCCGTTGCGAGTCCTGCTCGAAACGAGCCTGGGAGCGCTCCGAGCATGTGCGCGGCATCCCGGACTGGGAACCCGCCTGCACGGTCATCGACGGCGTGTCCGGAGAGCCGCTCGGCACGTGGGAACGGTGGGAGGACGCCGTGCTCGCGCTGAGCTTCGAGGGGCTGTCGCTGGACGACGTGGAACTGCTGGCCGAGCGCTCGCCGGTCCATGCCATGATCGGCAGGAGCTGAACCGCGCGCCGGCCCGCCGACGGTGCCCGCCGGTCCTCGCCCGAAATGACTGTCGGATTCCGGCGCTGACCGGGGTCGTCAACCCGCCGGCCGGCCCGCCTTCATCGTCTTGGCGATGCGTGCGACGTGGTTGCGCGCCGCGCCCAGTTCCTTCGCGATGGCCGCGGGTTTCGCCCCGGCGGCCAGTGCCGCGCGCACCAGCCGTTCCTGCCCGAAGGTCAGCGCGGACTGCACGCGCGGGGGCGTTCGCCGCGGGGTGAGCGCTTGCCGCGTTCGGGCCGGCGCCGGTCGGTCCTCCGGCGGAGCGGGGACGGTTTCGCCTCCCCGGCCGCATTCGGCGTATCCCCGGCCCAGCCGCGCCGGCGAACCTCCCGATCCACGCCCTCGCGCAACTGCCTGAGCTTGTCGTCGTTGAGTTCTCCGAGGAAGCCGTCCAGGTCGAACGGTTCCCCGGACGCGGCCCGCAGCCGCCCCGGTGACTCCTGCGCCCCGGCCGGGGCCGGCGGCCGGACGGCGGGGCACTTGCGGCGCCGGCCCGAAACCGCCTCGCCCGATCCTGTTTTCCCAGCCCGCCCGGACATGCGCCGACGGTGTCACAAAGCGTCCGGGTCCGCAATGGCGACGCTCCGAAGCGGTCCCCGGCGATGGAGAGGGGCCCGGAGAAGCCCGAGCGCTCCGGGGGAACGGAGAGAGGTTCCGGCCCCGGGCATTGTCCACACCCACTTCGGAGACCGACATGTATCCAGTTTCCTTCGACTCCCCCGGCCGTGCGCCGCTTGACTTCAACACCGACCCTGCGGCCAGCGGCGTTGCCGATGCGCCGGAGCACGCCACCGGCACGTTCGCCGACGTACCGGGGCCGGATGCCCAGTCGCTGCTCGAGCAGATCGGGGTCCCCGCCCACCGCGTTCGCCAGGTCCTGGCCGAGTCGCTCGCCCCGGACTCGTAGGAGTTCGGGTGTGGCCCGGGAGGGCCGAATCGGGAAGGACTCGGGAGAGACCGTCCCCGGTTCGTTCAACCGTTGTCATAAACCAAGACCCAAGGAGATCGAATCATGTTTGGTTTGAATCGAGCAGAACTCATCGGCCGCCTCGGCGCCGACGCCACCATCAACCACCTGGTCAGCGGCGGCCGCGTGGCGAACATGTCCATCGCGACCGACGAGTCGTACTTCGACCGGGACGGCCAGAAGGTCGACAAGACCGAGTGGCACCGTGTCGTCACGTTCCAGCCCGGACTCGTGGACATGCTGGAGAAGCACGCCCGCAAGGGACGGCTCGTGTACGTCTCCGGCGTGCTGCAGACGCGGCCCTGGCGCAAGGACGGGGAGGACTCCGACCGGTTCTCCACCGAGATCCGGCTCGCCCCGGGCGGGCGCGTGCAGTTCCTGGACCGGCCGAACGGGACCGGCGGTTCCAACGGCGCCGAGGCGACGCAGGCCGAGGCCCAGGCGGGCGGCGAGCCCGCCCCGGCAGGTCCCGCTGCCGACAGCGCCAGGTCGGAAACCATCCCGTTCTGATCCGCTAGCCACGCCCGTGGCGCCCCACAAAGCCGGTGTCCCGTCCGTCCCGGGCGGGGCATCGGCTTTCTTTTTGCAGTCCGCCAGAGGTCCCCGGCCACCCGGCGCCGCATCGCGCCGCCAGGAGGTGGAGCCCGACCTGTACCGGGGCGAATTCCTCGGCGGAGAGCCAATCCCCATGATCCCTTCACCCGTCCGTTCCGCACCGCCCGCGGCGGCGGGCATTCTTCCGGTCTCGCCGCGATGAACGCGACCGACACCGCCGCGGCGCTCGCTGCGCGGGCAGAACAGGTCTGTGCGCGCTACTTGCCCCAAGGAAAGAGGCAAGGCCGGTACTGGTGCGCCGGCGACGTGCGCGGCGCCTCCGGGCGGTCGCTGTTCGTGCGGCTTGAGCCGCCCGGCACGGTGGGTAAGTGGACCGATGCCAGTACGGATCAGCATGGCGATCTGCTGGATATCGTGCGGCTCGCCAGCGGCTCGGCCTCGCTGCGCGAGGCGCTTGCCGAGGCGCGCCGGTTCCTGGCGCAACCCGTCCCTCCTGCCCCGTCCCGTCCGGACCCCTACGACCGCGCCCAGGCGGCCCGCAACCTGTGGAACCGGTGCGGGCCGGTCGACGGCAGCCATGCCGAAGCCTACCTCCGGGCCCGGGGCATCCACCGCTGCCGGTTCCCGGCATTGCGGTTTCATGACTCGTTACCCTTCCGGACCGGCGCCGGCGGCTGGCGCCGCTATCCGGCACTGGTCGCCGCCGTCACCGGAGACGACGGCGCGCTCGAAGGCGTCCAGCGCACCTGGCTCGATCCTCGCCGTCCGGTCCTGGCCCGCGTGTCGCGTCCGCGCAAGGCGCTGGGACGCATCCACGGACTGGCCGTGCGGTTCGGCGAACCGCACACGGCCGCCACGTTGCTGGTGGGCGAGGGCATCGAGACCGTGCTGTCACTGGTCACCGCCTGGCCGGACCCGGTCCTGCCCCACGCAGTGGTGTCCCACGCAGTGGCGGCTGCCGCGCTTTCGGCGGGCAGCCTCGGGGCGTTCGTGCCGCCGAAGCACGTGACGCGCCTCATCATCGCCCAGGACCGGGACGGGGCGGGCGAGCGCGCCTCGCGGCGGCTGCAACTGCGTTGCACCCGGCTCGGCGTTGCCACCGCGGTCCTGCTGCCTTCAGGGAACGACTTCAACGACGACATCCGCAAGTTCGGTCCCGAGCCGCTGGCGCAACAGCTCGCGCCGCTCACGGCCAGGCGGAGGGCGGGCAATAGGGAGTCACTAGCTGCACGCTCGCGATCGGTTTGAAAGAACGGGGGGCTTGTATCCGGCCTCGTCCAGTTTGTGTCCGCCTGATTCGCCGTCCGGGCGCCTTCCGGACACGCGAGCAATCCGCGACGCCCGATGGAACCTGCGCTGGCGCGCAGAACCCATCCGGCACGCGGCTTGCATTCTCGCGTGCCCTCCAGGGGCCGGACGGCGCGGCGGACGGATCTCTCTCCGATCGGATGTTCATGCTACCAGACGGTCAACCCGTCGAAGACGACGGGTCCTCCGCTTCGCTACGGCCCTGCGGGTGACTGCGCCTGATTTCATGAACACACCGATCTGCGAGAGATCGGCATCTTCATCCACAGGAGTTCAATGCCATGAATGCACAATTGCACCACGCCAACACTTCACCCACCGCGGTCATCTGCGAGAACCTGGAATATTTCGGCGGCAGGCCGAACCGCGGCGAGCCCGACCCCAGAGCCGTCTGGGACGAAGCCGAAGCCCTCGCGGGACTCGACACCATCCTGGACGCCTTCGTGGACGAGGTCGCCCCCGACGGCACCCAGCTCGCCGACGAGCGCGAGTCGCTGCTGTGGGGCTTCGTCAACACCCTGCACATGCAGATGACGCGTCTGGACCGGGCCGTCGACAAGCTCGCCCCGAAGCTGCGCGAGTTGCAGCAGTCTCAGGACGGCTCCGAGATCGGCGCCTGGGAACTGGAACGGGTCATTGAGCGCGCGCAGCACCTGGGCGATCGCCGGGACGCCTTCGAGCGCCTCCGGGACTGCGCCGCGCAGCGGTACCTGTCCGACACCGGCAACACGTGGCGGCCGCGGTACGGCTCGCACACCTCGCGCACCGCGCAACTGACCTCCGCCGCGATCGACGCGCGGGACTTCCTCCGGGCGCGCGAGAACGAGAAGACGCAAGCGCACCTGCCGCACGGCACGCTGGTGGCGGTGGCCGGGTCCAAGCCGGTCAGCGACGCCGACAGGATCTACGCCGCGCTGGACAACGTGCGCACCAAGTACCCGGACATGGTGCTCGTGCACGGCGGCGGACCGGGCGCCGAGAAAATCGCGGCGCGCTGGGCCGAGTCCAAGGGCGTGCACCAGGTGGTGTGCAAGCCGGACTGGAACGCCCACGGCCGGGCCGCGCCGTTCCGCCGCAACGACGAGCTGCTGAGGCTCCTGCCCAAGGGCGTCATCGGCTTCCCCGGTTCCGGGATCTCCGAGAACCTGCTCGACAAAGCCACCCAGCTGGGCATCCCGGTATTCCGGGTACCGCTCGCCGCCTGACACCGCCTCGCGGGCCGCAGCGTCTCTCCGGCGCTGCGAGCCCGCGAATTTTTTGGCGAGCCCCCGGCGCCGCCGTCCTCGCCAGCGTTCGCATTCGCGAACGCCGGCTTCGTCCCGCCGCCCGTTCCCGTCTCCGTCCGATCGTACGGCGACGCTTCTTCGCGTGCTCACCCAACCCCGGTTTTCCAGGCGGAGCGCTACGCCTTCGGCGCACCGCTCCGCGGCGGCTGCGCCGCCTTTCCCTCGCCTCGCCCTGTTCTCCAGTTTGGACTTCAATCGCCTCAAATGCTTTCGCCTCTCGTGACGTTGACTCTGTTGCTTTCGCTCCTGCCGTTGCCGAAGAGGTTTCCGGGCGCGTCGCTTCGCGACCGGGCTGCCCTGCCAAGCCCGCTGCGCGGTCTCGGCCCTTCGGGCGGGCATCCCTCGCGCCTCCGCCCGCTTCGCGGGCTGCGCGGTCCCCTTGCCCGGCGGTTCGCTCCGCTCACCGCCGCCTGCCTTCCCGCCGCCGCCGGGAATTGCGCCGCCATTCCGGTCGTTCCGCCGCTGCCGCCTCGCCGCGCTGGCGCTATGCGCCTGGCGCGCTTCGGCGCCGCGGCCCGACCGCTCACGCGCCGCGGCGGCTCACCCCCGGTTCCGGTCCCGGAACCGTTCTCCGCATCGTTGATGACGTCGGCTTGGGTCTGTCCTACGGCCCAGGGCCGGCGTCGCTCTCACACCGGACGCAGCCCGCTGCCCTGAACGGCAAGCCCTTGTTTTTCAGACACTTTCAGACCTCATCGACGACAGGACCCGACAGGAGTATGCCGGAATGAGCGTATATCGCAGAGCATACGCCGCGAACTCGCGATCCTGTCGGTGCCAGTCGTCATCTGTCGGCCAAAAGTCCCGGATTGGTACCGTTCGATTGCGGAGCGTATGACGGCGTATTACCCTGTAACTGCAATTTGAATGCGTCCGAAAAAGGGTACGAACACAAAGGCGGAGACTCTAATCGACGCCACGGTTTCGGTTCCGAAACAACCGGGCGGCCGTCGCCTCGAGAAGGCCGCGCTGGGATACGGCGTCCTTGCCCGGCGCCCACGATTCGACCGGAAACGGGTCGCCAGCATGCGGTATCGGGACACGGTATCGGCCGATCTCGCCCCGAATTCCTCTGAAGGAGACAGGAAAATGCCGAGAAGCGACCGGAAAAGTTCCGGAAACGGAAACAAACCCTCCCGAAACCGCGGCGATGCCCGACGGCCGCGCTCCATCCGGTTCGCCGATTCGGAGTGGAAACTGGTCGAGCAGGCCGCCCTGCGGCACGGCATACCGGCCGGAGAATTGGTCCGAGCGGGCGCGCTCGCGCTCGCCGAGGACCGGCTCGGGGCGCCGCCGCCGGCCACGCTGTCCCCCGGCCACCTCGCCCTCATCGAGGTCATGTACCGGTACGTGTACATCATCGCCACGTTGAACCGGCAGCAATTGCTCGATGCCGGACGCGGGAACGAAGTCGAAGCGCTCGTCGACGCGGCCCGAAAGACCATGAAGGAGACGATGGGCCAAGGTCCTGAGTGAACGGCCGCCATCCAGGATTGAGCACGGATCGAAAAGCAAATCCGTTTTCTGCCTGCCGGAACCGATGCGCGGATGGTTCTCTTGAGGGTATTGTTCTGGCGGCAATGAAGACGGGCCGAACATTACCAAGGAAATACGCGCCACAGCCAGACATCGAGGATCGAGGCCCCGGTCCCTGGTGAACGCCACAAACACATGGCTACACACCACTTGGACGGGGCAACCTCATCGGGTTTTCGCGAAATCCTTTCCGCGGGGATCACGCGAGCTGGGTTGCTCGCAAGCCCAATCGTTCAGGAATCTGGCGAAAACGGCTCCCAGTTCGTCGGCATCCTGCACGACTCGGGCGACATTCTTGAAACCGATATGGAATGTCCGCGCATCCGGATCATCGTGTTCAGACTCTGGTTGGATGTAAACGATGCGAATGTCGGAGAGTTTGCCACGCACCGTGAATGTCAACTCATTGACGGCATCGGTCCATCCACGGCGCGGATTGGGAAACGCCTTGTCGTACAGCCTCGCCCCGGGAGCGAGGGAAACCAGACCCAGTTGCCCGAGGCGGTGCAACAGGTGCACGTACTTCCGTTTGCTGTGGCTAGCCTTGGCGATGTCCCGTATCCCAAGGACGAAATTGCCGAACGGAGTTTCGCTGGCGCGCCGCAGATACTCGTCCTGCCTGTCCCGGCGCGAACTCATGTCCGTTTTGAGTTCGACCAGAATCACCTCGCGTAGATCCGCCGAGAAAACGGCATAGTCCACCTTGCACGATTGATTCTCTCCGGCGGCTTCGCCGGCACCGAAAAGCGTGCGGATGCGAAGCGGGAACTCCGGAATGATTACCGGGTGCAGCGCAATCTCGGGAAAACGGTCGCTCAGGATATCGAGAAGAAACAGTTCGAAGAAGGGTGCCAGCCGGCCTTCCAGGCGGTAGCCGGGAAGGTGCCGCCAGGCATCGAGCATCTTGAAGATCGTTCGTGTCGTTGGAGATTCGTGGTCGGGCATCGTGCGTTTACCTTTGCATTTCGAGAACAAAAAGAGACGGGCGCAACGCCTTCCCGTCAATCAATGCGCGCGGCACCGGCAGATTCGCGTTGGTTCCGATGGTGTCTTGCGTCGCTCGACACGCAAGAAGTCCGACGCCAGGGCCAGAAACTTGTCAACTACTTCCGCCATCCAAGATCTCTCGGGATCGCGTTGGAAGGACAAACCCATTGTCCGCTGAAGCGAGCAGAGCGAATCGCAAGATCGGGACACGAGAATCGCACCCCGCTGAACGCGGGTTCAAGTTCCGCCCACACCTTTTGAAGGCGTCATCCTGACATCCGGCGAGAAATGCCCTGCCTAGAAAAATGGCCGGAAGTAATCTCGCGCAGCGGGTTCCAAGAACGCCGCCGCATTCGTTCCGAGACCTCTTCCCCACCGCCAGCCATTTTGCTCGCCCGCCAGGTACAGGAAACTGACGAAAACCGGCGCTTCCGGATCGGGTTCAGGCAACCCTGCGTTCAGCAGTTCGTGTTCCTGTTCCCGATTCTCGACCTCCTGCTCCAGCAAGCTTCGCATGCGAATCATCACGGGAGTCCACAAAGGCACATCGCCGCCATGAGCCCATGTGTAAGCGTGGACATCGAGCAGTTCCGCCAGGCCAACGTGCGTTTCAGCATTCGGGTTCCAGTCGATCACAAGCAGTACCTGCTCGGGATCGTCGCGGTTGATTTCAACCAGCTCCGGCGCCGATACATGCCACCCCCTATCGAGAGGTTGATCCCGCTTGATCCAGGCATCGTAAATCAGGTTGTAGCCTCCGAGCTTGATTGTGCCAGCGGGCCGAACAAGCGTCTTCCCGTTGTCCTGAAACCGCTCGTATTTCCAATAGGCCATCTGGATCACCCTCGATCATTTCGTGACTGCACCCGGCGGCAATTTCTTCGACCGGACCGAAGCCGTGAATTCGTCGACGATTCCGATATCACCGCTTTCTCAATCACGCACTCTACAGCATCGAGGCTCACAGGTTTCGCACCTCCACCGGCCCATGCTCCTGCGATCAGCACTCGTTGTGTCAAGCAATTGGATCCCAAACGAGTACGTCACGTCCCTATTTCCCGATGAGCTGCCCGCGCAGAGCGCTCGGGAATGTTCGAATTCCGCCGCGGAAAGGCAGCGCTCAGAGTTCAAGCTCCATCTCGATGTGCTTTTCCGCGGCGGGCGGCTCGGGCTCCGGCGCCTTGTCCGGGAGCGGAACCGGCTCCAATTCCGGTTCCGGCAACGCGGCCCCGGGCGCCTCCCGGCCCGGCGGTTCCACCCCGGGTGCGGCCTTTCCGTCCTTTTCCCGCTCCGGCCGCACGGCCTCGCCGATGCCTTCCAGCGCCGAGATGCGCTCCCCGGTCACCGCTTCGAGCTGTTCCTTCAACGCGCCCGCGTCGTCGGTGACCAGTTCCGCCCGGTGCCGGGCCCGGGAGATTTCCACGTAGAACGATTTCTGCGTGGTCAGTTTCGGGTGCGTCGCCTCCATCGCCGCGATCACGTTGTCCACCGTCCTGCCCTGGAACGCGTGCACGGTCGAACACCAGGCGCGGTCGATATGGCGCAACTGCGGATCGCCCGGCGTGAGCGTCAGCGTCCCGCCCTCCTCGAGACCGAACGTGACCCGCCCGTTCCGAACACCCAGCACCTCTGCCATGCCGCTGTTGACCACGCCCAGCGCCGGGTCGTTGCGGGTCCAGCGGATGCGGTCCCCGGCCCGAAGCTCCACGGATTCGGTGCGGTAGACTTCGGTCCCGCCCTGCCGGCCGCCGATTTCGGACGGTTTCCAGGCCACGCTGGAGCCGTCGAGGCTTTCGAGGTGCACGGTCCGGTTCTTGTGATCGACGCGCTCCACGCGGCGTTCGTCTCCCTTCTCCACGCCGAGACGCTTGTAGGGACGGTGAAACGCCACCACGTCGCCCGCCTCGTAGTTGGAGGCGAGCGCCTTCTCCGCGCGGGTGTAGCCCTTCGAGACCAGCCGCTGCGTGCGCAGCTCCGGACCGGCGATGCGGCCCTCCCGCGTGAGTCTCTCACGGATATGCTCATTGACTGCTTGGCGCAGCCGATGACTCGGTGTCATGACGCCGGTGCGTTCGCGTTCCTGCGGCGAGAGATTCAGCCATCGCGCGGCCACGGCGCCCGCGATGTTGTCCGGGTTCACCTCGGCCACGTTGTCGCCGAGCTTGTCGAACGCTTTCCCGATCTCGCCCACGATGCTCGCTTCCACGGCCGCTTTCAGTTCCGGATTCTTCTGGCGCATGATCCGGTCCATCACGGCGGTTTTCATCCCCGCGGCCTGCAACTGCTCGAAGGGTTTGCCGGCATCGACCGCATCCAGTTGCCTGGCATCCCCGACCAGCACCACCTTCGGGATGCGCAGCTCGCGCGCGATTCGGAGCAGGTTCCGGGCCTGCACGGTGGAGGCGAGCGAGCCCTCGTCGACCACCAGCGCGGTTTTCCGGTACTGCGCGCGCAGCGCCTTCTGTCCCTTTTTCGTCAGACGGCCTTCGGCAACAGCGATTCCCGCTATCCCCCGTGAGTCTGTAGTGGTGGGGTCTTCGGCGGGTCCGAAAAAAAGTTCTTCGTAAACTTTTCTTTGCGAAACGGTATCATGGCGGTGTTTCTTCAAGCGCCGGGTGATGAACCATGTCCAAG
>JAJEFE010000030.1 GCA_022820625.1 Gammaproteobacteria bacterium
ACCGGGTCGGCGCGCTGATGTACAAGGGACCGAAGAAAACGAAGAAGTTTTTTTGAGGAAGGTTTCCGAAGAAGACGCCGCCGAAAAAACGACAATTTCAGACTGATGGAATTAGTGCACTTTCAGATTGTCGGTGACACCCAGGTCGCCCTGCACGAACCGCCCGTGCGTCACCGCATCGCGCCGCCCCGACGACAGGTTGTCCAGCGTCGTGACCTCGACACCGGCCTCGCCGAGGCACCGGACCATGTGCGAACCGATGTAGCCCGCGCCTCCCGCGACCAGTACATGCATGGATGAATGGCCTCCGCGTTCCCATTCCAACCAACCGGCGGAAAACCGCGCTGCACGCTGGATCCCGACGATTGACGTCAACCGCCTGCCGCGCGACCCGAAAACATCGCGCTGGACCACTACAATATCCAGATCGCGGACCGTGTCGCCTTCACCAGCCGCTTCAATCTCACGCAGTCGGACATCGATGCGTTACTGGCTGCCGGCGTCTCCGACGCAACCAGCCTCACCTCGGTACGCTTCTTCACGAATCAGCAGGACGTGAAGGCTTCCGGCGTGGACGTCGTCGCCTCGGTTCCCTTCGACATCGGCGACGGGGTCACGAACCTGCAGCTTGCGGCGAACTTCTCCAGTATCGAGCTGACGCGCTTCAACCCCGATTTCACGGGCGAGTCCCGGCGCAGGGGGCGAACCGGGCGGCTCTGCGAGCGTCGCGAGCCCTCCCGGATGCCGCCAAGCGTCCGCCGACGTCCGGGCTATTTCAACTGTTGTTGGAGTAACTCTGCAACCGGGCTCTGACCGTCAAGCGCGATCATCTGAATGCGAACCGGCCCGCTGCGCGCGGCCAGCCAATGGTCGAGCATTGGCGGGACGGTGAGCACGCTGCCGGGCGGGTAGACGATTTCCCTCGTCTCGTCGACCCGGTAGCCATCGCCCCAGGACATCGCGCCCGAAATCACGGTCAGCAGGCGCAGACCGCTCTCAGTGGCATGCGGCGGCACGACATCGCCCGAATCGAGGTCGAGCAGCACGACGGTCGGCTCGCCGGACGGCGAAACGGCCAGCGGTGTGAGTTGCGCGACGCCGTGGACCTGCGTCGACGGCAAAGCGCCGATATCGATCAGCGTCGTCTGGGCCGCCGCCGCCGCGGGCAGCGCCGCCAGCGAACAGGCGAGCGAAAAAAGAAGGGCTTTCATGATGGCGTCCTTGGGAGTCGTCTGCACGGCGATGGGTCATTATAGCCAGAATCAGCGCAGCGCCATTCACATTGACATGATGGCCCTGGCAAGGCGGCCCGGGGATAGGCAATCACGGTGCACGGCGATTTGGAGAATCGTTCTGCGCCATGGGCTGTCCGGCACTCGCGTAGACGAATACGCGGGCACGGCCCGCATCGGCGACATAAAACCGCCCGCCGACAAAAACGATCCCCAACGGGCTGGCATTGTCCTCGTGCAGGCTGAAGTCCGCCGCCGGTTCGCGCCGGCCGGAGGCGGAATACGCATACACCCTGTCGTCCAGTGAATCCACGACGTGGAAACGCCCGCCGGCGAACACGACTCCCGCAGGATTGCCGTTGGCGCCGTCGAGGTCGAAATCGCCCGCCGGTTCGCGCTGGCCGGCATCCAAGTACGCGTAGACCTTCCGGTCCAACCAGTCCAGGACGTAGAGTCGCCCCTGGCCGAAGGCGATACCGCCTGGGTTGGCGTTGGCGCCACCCAGGACGAAGTCGCCCTCTGCGGTGGCACCGGTGCCTGTCCCGCCCGGCCCAACGTTCTGCGGCTCCGTCCTGCCCTCGATCCGGTCGATCCGTCATACCCCGTCGCCCTGGTGCTCGGCCACGAAATCGTACACGCGGCCGTCGATGGTCTCGCTGTCGATGCGGATCCTGATACCGGCCAGGCGATCCAGGAACGAACCCCGGCCGCGATTGTTGATGGAGAACTCATGCGCGGTTTCCGGGTAGGTGCACCTCTGTCCGCCGCTCAACGTCATACCCGGCCGGCAGACGCCGAGCGAACCCGGCAGCGCCTCGTCGCCTCCACCGGTGGGGGTGTCCGGATCGTTGCCGCCCTGCCCCCCGTCGGCGTCATCGATGACGGACGGGTTGCCGGCGACCCCGTCCAGGGCCGTCGTGGAGAGGTTGTTCATGTAGCCCGAAGCGGAGAAGACCGTGTTGATCACCTGGATCGGCCGATCCGACGACACGGTGAGCCGCCACCTGCCGACGTCCGCGCCGTACCGGCCGCGAGCGTCATTTGAACCGTGGCGCCGGCGGCAACGGCGCCCCGGTCGCCCCGGCCCCCGATCGTTACGGAGGCAGCCGCATTGCCCGGGTTGATCAACCGCAGCCAGCTCTCGTGTACAACATCGCTGGCGGGATTGAAGAGCGGCACCTCGTACCGGTGCCCTTCGGCGCCGTCTACAGCCGCCGCGCGAACCGTGTCGTGCATCGCGCTCAGCGTCCCGTCGGCGGCGCGCACGTACGCCAGCGGCACGATTTGAAGGTCCGTCACCAGTTCCAGCCGGGCATCGCCCACGTCCGTGCCGATACCGCCGGACAATCCCAGCATGGCGTTGCCGGACGCAAGGTCCGCGGCGGTGAACTCCACCGCCGACGACCCGTTCAGCGTGAAGGAAGCGGGGCCGGAACGCATGCCGGCGTCGTCGATGGCGTAAATCTCCACGGAGCCGGTCTCGTCCGTGCCGTTGAGAATCCGCAGCACGCCCTGCGCTGCGCCCGGGGCGCCGGCCGGCACCAGCAGCGGCACGCGGTGTACGCCGTCCGCCGGAGCGAGCGGTACACTCGACAGGTTCGTCAGATGGCCCGACGCACTGCGCACCAGACTCATCGCCGCAAACGGGCCGTCGGATTCCAGTACCAGCTCGCGGAGGTCCGGGCCATCGCCCAGCATGCCTTCGAGGCCCGGAGCGCCGGATGCCAGCTCCCGGGCGGTCAGCGACCGCGCCGCGTACGCGTCGATCGCGAGCCTGACATCGCCCTGTGCCTGCCCGTTCCCCTCTTCGATGCCGCGAATGGTGAACGTCGCTTGCTCGGCGCCCAGATTGATCAGCCGCAAGACACCGGTCAGTTGCAGGCCGGTGCCGAAATCCAGGATCGCTACCCGGCAACCGTCGTCCCGTCCGGGGACAATGTCGTGCATTGCGCTCAGCATCCCGTCCCGGGTGCGGATGAACGACAGGACCTCGATGTCCAGCCCGCTCGAGAGAACCAGGCGCCATGCGCCCGCGCCCGCACCCCCCGACAGCCCCTTGTCCGGATTGCCGGTCTCCAGGTCGGTCGAGCCGATATGCACCGTCTCGTGCGCATCCAGCGTCAACGGCAACGCATCGAACACCTGTCCGGCGTCGTCGATGGGAACGATGCGTACCTCCCCCGACCAGCCGGAGCGGTTGACGACACGCACGAGCCCCTCCCGCAACGGCTCGGACGCGGACGGAAACAGCCAGACCTGGTCCCGCGCCACCTCGGTGCCGGCCGGGCAACTCCAGGCCGCGCCCCCCATCAGGGCAATCAGCGCGCCCGCCAACGCCTTGCACAGCCGTTGGACAAGGCCGGCCGTCATGCCGGAATACCGATTTACCCCGGTCACGACTCCGGCTCTCCGGTATCGCTTCGCATGCGTTCGACCACCGAAAGCAGAGCGTCCCACCTCGGTTCAACGTACCGGACAATCGATTCTCCGCCCATTCTGGCAACCAGAAATCCGAAAAAGACGATCAACGCGATCCATACGCCAATGCGCAGCACCCGCCGGCCGTTACGCAGGTTCTCGATGCTCGGAATGGGCTGCGCCGGTGCGGCCGTACGCTTCGTGTCCCGATCGAAACGGGCGAGCAGGTCTTCGTACTTCAGACCGTACAGCGGGGCCAGTTGCCTAAGGTAACCCTTGACGAAGACGGGCGCGACGATCAAACCGATCCGGTCCTCTTCGAGCGCCGCCACCCGGTGCTTCCCCAATCGCAATCTCGAGGCGACTTCGTCAATCGTCAGGCCGCGGGCTTCGCGCGCCGCCGCCAGCGTCTGCCCCAGCGTCACGGTGTCCCGGCCGGACACCGCATCAGCTCCACCGACAACGTCAGCATCGTGTGTCATTGTTCAGCCCGTGGCGCCCCATGCCCTCCATGCAGTGGCCGATTCGTATCCGTCGACGGACCGTACAGGGTACGGGATCAACCGGACTCATGGCCGTTGGATTCAACCGCAACTCCAGCCACTTTGGCGCAACGTCATCGAAAATTCAATGTAAAGCCCCATGCCCGGCGTCTCCGAAACGATACCCGGTTCGCGGTTGGTTTGACCCGATTCGGTAGCGACACACTTCAATCCCTGCATCGGCGTATGGAAAAATCCGGGGAACGGTCCTGGCCGCAAGTGCGAGCGGTCGATCGAGAAACGGCATCGGGAGGTTTTTATGGCCATGCAACTGGATTTGCCCCTTGAGCGTTCCGACCGATACGAACGCGAGCGCATTGACCTCGGACGCGGTGCGTCATTCGCCGCGGGCTTGGGTGTGGGGCTGTTCTTCCTTTTCCTTGCCGCCCTGTACAGCTTCTACCGGCTGCGGGCGGCTTGAGCGTGATTCAAGGCGAGCGGCGGCGTCAGGGGGTCCGCCTTGGAAGGGGCCGAAGAGACACCCTGCCGCGGGCACTACCGAATGACGGTAGGCATGAGCCCGAAGGGTGTCGACCGCCGCAACACTGACGGAAGGAACCGGGGCGCATGGAAGCATCCGTTTTGTTCGAGTGCAGGGACTGCAGGAAGCCGGCAACGGTGATTGAGCGCGGCGGGACCGTGGACTCGCGAACGGCCGAAGTCGAGGAGTGTCGAGAAGCCTCGATAATGGCGGGCTTGAGCGCCGCATGTCGAACGGACGCCGCAGGCATCGAAAACCCTGACGCTTTGGCGCGCCGGAACCGCTCGGCCGAATCGTGCGATGCTTCCGCGGACAGCCCGGGTCGGGGGTGAAGGGGATCGGGTCGCTTTGTCCGGCAGTCATGTCGCAGAGGGCCTGTTTGACCGCCGCGGTCAGTGCGCTCGGCCTGGGCGGAGCGCTGCTGCCGGGGCTGTCGATGGCGTCGCCTGACCGGATCGATGGAGAAGCGATCTCTGGAGCCCGCCCGATGGGCACTGTCCTCGCGGAACCGGCCGTGCGTCCGCCCGGCACCGCTGAACTGGTCGGGCGGCTGAGAAATACCGTGCTGCTCAACGGCGAGGAGATCCACGACCGGTTGCCGACCGGCGTTGATGAAGGCCATTCCGACGCGATTCACGTCTTTGAACGCGCAAGCGGCATGTAGGTAGAGCAGGTAATGGTACGTGTCCGGCAGCCGATGCAGATCATCGCCGGCGCTTTGGGACGGTTCGCAGCAGCAGTTCCAGCCGGTTATCGCGGCGAAGGGCAGCCTTGTGGACCGCAAAGCGGTGCGTGAACGTATCGATGTCGTTGCGTGAGCGCGGTTGGGGCACGATGCCGCCGGCCGGCCGGATAGCCAGCCTGTCGATATCGGAAATGGCGTACCGGCAGGCCCGCAGGGATGAACCCGGCATGTAGGCGCCGATCGCGTACAACCGCGTTCTCCTGTGAACGCGATCGGACAGGATCGACATGAACTCCGCAAGACCATCGCCGTCCGCATAGTTGATGTAGTCCCACAGCAAACACACATCGAACCGCACCCGATCGACGGTTTCGAAGAATGCCGGGGCCGACTCGGCCCCGTGCGCCGGAACGGCAGGATTGTAAAGGTTTGCCACATAGAGCCGGCAACGGAAGCGGCCAAAAAAGTCGATGGACTGCGGTTCGGCGGGACCCGCGTCGAGGATATTCGGCGTGGAAGTGGAATCGAGGCCCTTCAGGGCCTCCGGCAGGATGCGCGTGCGTTCGCAGGACCAGGGACCCAACGGTGTTTTCGATCCGGGGTCCTTGTCCGCAGCAGCGCGATTGGCGGTTGCAGCCTCCGCACCGTTGTCAGCCCTTCGGAAGACCCGTCGCAGCCACCGCATCTCGGTCTCCCTCGAAATCCATCTCCATACGGCCCTTGAATTTCGCGCCGTCCTCGACCGCGACCCGGGGGGCGGCGATCGTTCCCCGGAAGTTGCCGGTCGAACGGATGGCGATATTCTCCAGGGCCTCAATGTCGCCGGCCACTTGGCCGCTGACCCGCACCTGTTTGCCCGCGATGTTCCCCTTGACACGGCCGTTGGCTTCGACGGTCACCCGGTTGTCGGGGAGGTCGATGTTCCCTTCGACGGTTCCGCCTACAAATACGTCGCCCTTGCCGGTGATGTCACCCTTGACGGTGATGGTGGCGCTCACCGTTGTTGTCGACATCGCAACCCGCTCCGGATTCGGCTGCGGAGTCGTGGCGGTCCCCCCCCATTTTGCGGGTCGCTGCGGCCGGGGGCCGGCCTGAATTCGTCCTGAGTTGCTTCAGCTCTCTTGTGAATGGGCCAAAACGCGAATCGCCGCTCGCCCCGCCTCGCTTCGGTATGTCCATTTTCTTCTTCTCCAACTGTTACTTGAAAAGCCCCAACGGCTCAAAACTCCTTTGCCTCGTTGATCAAGGGACAAGAGTACCCGGCTCGGAGCGTTTTCGCTAATGTGAACCGGCTCCAATGCTCAAGCGTGGATTTCTCCACGTCACCCTTCCCACGGGATTGAACCGGGCTGAAGCATTCGGAACGTCCCCGGACGAGCAGAAATCATCACGAGTCAACGCCTCATTGTGTTTCGAATGCGGCACTTGCGCCGTTCGGCGCGGTGCGCTCGCGGCCTTGCGTTTGCGCTGTCCGCCCGGTCGCCGGCGGTCGGAGCATCGGCGACCGCAGGTTACCGGGGCGGACCCGCGGCCAGCCATTGCCGCCACTCCGATTCGTACTTTGGCGCTTCGTTCCGTATATGCGATGTGTACGCCTCGTACTCGCCACGGCGCATGAATCCGAGCAGTTCCTCGACGAACCCGCGATGGCGCGACATGAGAAAGTGCACCGCCAGATGCCGATCGGCATAGCGCGTGGGGATCGAGTCGGAGTGCAGCATCGTTTCCGTGAGCGAATACGGCGACTCGAATGCGGGCAGGCCGATCCAGGGCGAGGTCTGCCCGGCGAAGAACTCGGCGAATCCCTCCGTCCACCAGTTAATGCTGTCGATCTCGCCCCGATAAGGAAACCGGTCTTGGGAGTTCCCAATTCTGAAAATATTCCTATGCTCTACAGGAAAGGAATCCAGGCACCCGGATCAGTTTGCGGCGGCGACGCTTGCCGCGATCGCGGTAATGGCGCAAGTCTTGAAGTTGCGTGTGGCGCACCGGGTATTCGATTGCGGTTCACGGTGCCTTTGCATTGGACGTATACTTCGGGCATGTCTGCTGCATTCGATACATTGAGCGCCTCGAAGGAGCTTCAGGCTGCCGGCTTCGAACAGACCCAGGCCGAGGCGGTTGCAAAGATCATTCGGGCTGGTCAGGGCGATCTTGCAACGAAGGACGACATTGCCGCACTGCGCACGGAACTGGGCGCGCAGCGAGCCGAACTGGGCGCGATCAAGTGGGTGCTTGGTTTGGTGGCGGCGCTGAACGTCGCGATCCTGGTGCGGTTGCTTCTGGTCTGATCCGCGAATCCTGCGCGCGATTCGCTCAAGCCATCCAGAACGCTCAGGCACCCTGCAAAGGCCGTCGATCCTGTCCGCCACCCGCTGCGCCGGTTCCGTCAACCGCTCCGCCGTCCAGACGGCAACCGCAACCGTCACCTGGGGATGAATCGACCAAATTCGCGCGGGGCACCGCGGCCACCGATTTCGAGTCTCAACGCTAGAGTGAGCGGTCGAGAAACCGGTAGATGCCACGGCGGGCGAAATTCAGCCCCAGCGGAGTCAGAGAAAGGTACGCGCTGTTGTGACTGTATAGAAGGGTGATCCGTTGTGGATGCCCCGTCACCTTCCAAAGCGCCTCCCGCGACACCGGCGGGATGCAGTTGTCGAACCGCGCTTCGATGATCAGAATCCTGTCCGGATCGTAGTGGTCCGCGTAGAGCATCGGTTCGCCGGCCCCGAATCGTTCGTCGAAGAACCGCCTGTAATCGTCCTGTGACCAGCCGAATGTCCGAATCGCGTGCTCGCGCATCCGTCCGGCCTTGCCGCGGCATTGCGCCATGACTTCGGAGAGAATCGCCCCGCCCGTCATGAACACGCCGGCGGCCACCCGGGAATCGATTCCCATGATCGTGGCCGCGGCCAGCGCGCCCATGCTGAAACCCACGATCCCGATCCGCTCCGGGTCCACTTCTTCCCGGGTGCCCAACCAGTCGATCAGGCGGCGCGTATCGTTGACGGCAGTACGGTAGCGCCGGACGCTGCCTTCGGCGATATCGACCCATTCGGCTTCGCCGGGCGTGGACCACAAGTCCTGCCAGGGAAACACCGGGGAATCGCCGAACAGCCAGATCACATGAGCCTCGCCCCTTGCATGCGCCGCGTACCCGTAAGCGATTTTCTGCGGCGGATACCGGCTCGAGCCCCAGATCGGCAACACCACGAGCAGCTTCTTGCGGCCCGGAAGCCTGCTGCGCAGGTACAGGCCCTCGACCAGATTTTCCGTGTGTCCGTTCACGCCGCTGGAGGTATAGGACAGCGGAATCGCGTCGTGCCGGGGCAGCGATTTCTCCACCGGATGCAGCTCCACCGGACCGCCCGCCGTGTACTGCCATTCCGGACTCGGCGACGGCGGGACGTACCGGTAGCCGTCCTGAGTCAGCGGTCCGCGCGTGAAATGCGCAACACAGGCGCTGAGCGCGCACGCGGCCAACGCGCCTGCAACTCCCAATGTCCGCTTCGCTACCATCCCTGCAAGTCGACGCAATTGTGTTCCGGCGGTTCAGCCCGGTTCGAGCGGCAGCGAACAGTCGTCCCACTGCGCGCACCGCCGACGCATTCTACTCAAGCGCGACGGCCAGCGCGAAGGACAACCTGGAGTTGCATGTGCCGGCAGGTTCGATTCGACTAAACGCCTCGCCTGGATTTAGACTTGCCTTGCGGGCTGTGCGAAAAGTGAGGCTATTCCGCTCACGCAGCGGACTACAGGTCATGGGAATACCGTTGATCCAGACGTATCGGGTAGGGCGCTACCTATTCTCGCAAAAGCTGCGGGGCGTCGAGCGGTATCCGCTTGTGCTGATGCTCGAACCGCTGTTCCAGTGCAATCTGGCGTGTGCCGGCTGCGGCAAGATCGACTATCCGGACGAAGTCCTCAGACGGCGTCTCAGCGTGGAGGAAGCGCTCGCCGCGGTGGACGAGTGCGGCGCGCCGGTGGTCTCGATTCCGGGCGGCGAACCGCTGATTCATGCCGAAATGCCGCAAATCGTCAAGGGCATCATCGCCCGCCGGAAATTCGTGTACCTGTGCACCAATGCATTGTTGATGTTGCGGAAGATGGACGATTACGAACCCTCGCCCTACTTCACCTGGTCGGTCCACCTGGATGGAAATCGCGAGCAACACGACCGCTCCGTGTGCCGCGAGGGTGTATTCGACAAGGCGACCGAGGCAATCCGCGTCGCGGTAGACCGCGGGTTCCGGGTGACTGCAAACTGCACGCTGTTCAACGGTGAAGACCCCGCCGAGGTTTCCGACTTCTTCGACTATGCCATGAGCCTGGGGATCGAAGGAATCACGGTCTCGCCGGGGTACAGTTACCAGCACGCGCCGCGACAGGACGTCTTTCTCGGGCGCCGGGAATCCAGGCATCTGTTCCGGGCAATATTCAGGGCCGGACGCAAGCGCGGCAGCAAGTGGCGATTCAATCAATCGAGCCTGTTCCTTGACTTCCTGGCGGGCAACCGGAGCTACCAGTGCACCCCCTGGAGCAATCCCACTTACAACATCTTCGGCTGGCAGAAGCCGTGCTATCTGCTCGTCGACGAAGGGTATGCCAAATCCTTTGCCGAACTCATGGAGACCACCGACTGGGATGCCTACGGTACGGGCCGCAATCCAAAGTGCGACAATTGCATGGCGCACTGCGGCTATGAAGGCACGGCGGTGGAGGATACCGTGAGGAGCCCGCTCCGTGCGCTTGGGGTGGCGTTTTTCGGTCCACGGCTTGAAGGGGAGTTTGCACCGGACTTGCCCGTGTTGTATGGCGCCGGAACGAGAAGCGCCGTCACCGCCACCGTGGCCGTCGAAGACATTGGCAGCCGGCTCAGGCGCCGAACCTGACCGGCACCGTCGCCCTTGTGTTTCCGGCTCCGGCCAACGGATGCCGGCCGACCGCGTTTCCGGTCGAAATTCCCTTGCTGGACAGTGCGCGCCCCATGGCGATCAGCGGGAAGTAGTGCCGGTAAAGGTTGTAGTTGATCATGAACGCCCGTTGCAGTTCCGCGCCCTGAGCGATCCGTTTACGGTCGCTGAGATTGCGAATTTCGGCGCGGGCACCGACGCCGTAACCGGGAAACCCGGTACCCGTGTAGTGGGGTTCGTCCCAGGTGCCGTCGCGGCGTTGCGTGTCGACAAGGTAACGAAGCCCCCGTTCGATCGGTATCCGGAATGCATCGGCGCTTACGGCCAGGAGCGCCAGGAGCGCCCAGGCGCTTTGCGAAGCGGTACTGGGTCCCTTGCCGCGCAGCCTGTCGTCGACGTACGAGGCGCACGTTTCGCCCCAACCGCCATCGCCGTTCTGGTGTTCGACCATCCAACGGGCCGCTCGCTTAACGTGCACGGCCGACATGTCGGCGCCGATGGCGCGAAGCGCCGGCAGCACGGCGGCGGTGCCGTAGATGTGGTTCACGCCCCAGCGACCGAACCAGCTCCCGTCGTTTTCCTGTTCGGCCAGGAGGAAACGGTGACCGCGCGCCACGGACGGATGGTCCAGGCCACAGCCCAGATGACCCAGCGCTTCAAGCACGTGGGCCGTCACGTCCACGGACGGCGGATCGAGGACTTCTCCGAAATCGCAGAACGGCAGACGAGCCAGAAGCCATGTCTCGTTGTCCTTGTCGAACGCGCCCCAACCGCCGTTGCTGCACTGCATGGCCAGAATCCATCGCAGGCCGCGCTCGATGGCCTGGCGTACGCGGAACCGCGAGCGCCAGGGCTCCGGCAGCCGCGCCAGCACCAGCAGTGCCACTGCGGTATCGTCCACGTCCGGATAATGCCGGTTGGCGCGTTCGAACGGCCAGCCGCCGGGCTCCACGCCCGCGATCCGCTGACCCCAATCGCCGACGAAGTCCAGTTGCTGTCGGTCGAGAATCCAGTGCAGCGCGGCGTCCATGCCGACAGAGTGGCGCCGGCCGCACTCCTGCATGGCCAGCAGCGACAGCAGGGTATCCCAGACCGAAGACTCGCTGGCCTGGATGTGCAGCATCCCGCCGCGCCGATAGGTCCAATGCGCGTCCAGCGCCGCAAGGCCCTTCGCCACCGGACCGTCCTTCAATCCCCGGCCTTCGGCATGCAGCGCGATCAGACTGTAGATCCAGGGCGGCTGGATTCCGCCCCACGCGCCATCGTCGTCCTGATGGTCCACGATCCACCGGAGGCAACGGCGTATCGCAACTTCCCGAAAGGGCGTCATGCCCATGTTTTGCAGCCAGTGCGCCAACCGGTCGGCGAGCAGGAAAATGCCCTCCCACGACAGCGGGAACAGGCGTCGGTGCCGGCGACGGTACACGCGATTGCGGCCGTGAGGAAAGAGTTCGTCCAGGCGCCGGTCCGCGGGCAGCGGCTTCACGGTCCGGCGCGCCGACAGGATGGCCAGCGGCAGGAGCGTCGCCCGCGCCCAGGCGGCAAACCGGTAAATGCTGAATGGCATCCACTTCGGACAGAAAATGATCTCCGGAGGAAGGTTTGGCGTGCGCGGCCAGGGCCATTCCCCGATCAACGCGAGCCAGTACCGGGTGAACACCCGAACGCCGGAAAGGCCGCCGTTGGCAAGGATCCACTGCCTGGCCCGAACCAGCGGCTCTGCGTCCGCGGGCATGCCGATGGAACGAAGCCCCGCGTAGCATTCCACGGTGCTGTTGATGTCCCCCGTGGGCGCCCGGTAGTAGCTCTCCCACGCACCGTCCTCGCGCTGGCCGGCCAGCAGCGTACGTGCCAGGTCCTGTTTGCACGGATGCTCGTACCCGATGATGTGCATCGCCAGCAGCCACTCGGCCTCGATGCAGTAGCTGGACTGCAATTTCCCCGACCAGAACCCCTCGTCATGCTGACTGCGGTCGAGCCAATCGAGTCCCTTGCGGATTGCCGCATTCAGGCGTCCATCTCCCGCAGGATCGGACGAAACGGCAGGATCGGCGCCAGCGTCCGGTGGGTAACGCGTTGGTCCGGCTCGGGCGATGCCCTCCGGCTGCAACCGGCCGCCTGCGAATTTCGTCACGTCCCTTGTGCTCATTCAACCTGATCAATGCGCATCAGTGGCCGCCGGCCCGCTGCGTCCGGAGCAGCGGACCCGCGTGAGCGATCGATGCGTAAAGGTAGCAGGACATTGCGTCTCTGAATTCAAGGGAAGGCGGAAGTACCCGAATTATCGCCTCACCCCACCGACGAATCCAACTGTTCGCGAGTCCGCGTCTGCGGCAACGCGCCGAAAGAGTCCGCCGACAAGCGCTCAATTGCGTGCAGAGCCCATGTGGAACACTCACGACGGCACTTTGGGTACAATCTCATTCATGTTCCACGCTGTTTCACTTTGAGCCTGGCTGGAGATCCGCAAGGCATGACTGCCCGGTATCCTGTCGGAGGCGCGGTTAGCTCCCGCGCTGCTTGGGTGGTGATTGCCGTTTGCCTCCTGCTCGACATACCCGTTGCGGCACAGGAACCCGCGGCGGGCGCCATCCGCATGTTTGCCGCGGAGGGCCGCCAGATGATTGCGCTGGCCCCCGGCGCATACGCTTCCGAAGCGCCACCGGCATCATACGGCAGCCTCGCGGTGCGGTCATTCGAAACG
>JAJEFE010000061.1 GCA_022820625.1 Gammaproteobacteria bacterium
TTCCCATTTGAGCGGAACCCAGGGGCCTTTTCAACCGAACGAGCCGACTTGGCGCCTCATCATGCCCTCGAAGAACGAATCGCGGCTCCATCCAAGACATCGGCGGCGGCCAAAAAACGCCACAACGCAAGTGCCTCGACAAGGCTTTGCGTTTACGGGCCTACAGGACCCATGCTACCGTGCCTGCATGGCGTACATGATCGACACATTGGAGGTAACGAACCGCCTCGAACAGCCGGGAATCGGCCATGAGCAGGCGGTGGCCATTGCACGAACTGACGCGGAACTCGTCACGAAGGGGACGATGGAAGCCGCCCTCACGACGGCCAAGTACCAGATCATCCTCGCCAACAGCGGCATCGCGAGCCTGCTTTTCGGGGCTCCGATGCTCTTCGATTAGGTGTTCTGCGGGGCGGTTGTACGATGGCACTGGTAGAAACTCGATTAGACTTGCGGACTCGTGATGGAACTTGCCGACAGAAATTGCATTCCCTGCCAGGGCGGCGTGCCGCCGATGGAGCCTGATCGGGCCAGGGAACTGCAGGCCGAGCTGGACAGGGGCTGGGCGTTGAACGAGGCGGGCCACCTGGAACGCCAGTACGGTTTCGGCAACTTTGTCGAGGCGATGGATTTCGCCAACCGCGTGACGGAGATCGCCGAAGCCGAGAATCACCATCCGGACCTGCACATCGCCTGGGCCCGCTGTGTCGTGGAAATCTGGACGCACAAGATCCAGGGGCTCACGGAAAGCGATTTCTTCTTCGCCGCGAAAGCCGACCGGGTGTTCAGGGAGGACTTCTCGCGGTCGTAGCGCCGCCCGAACCGGGCACCTGTTGCTGCCTGCGGAACAAGTCCTTGCCGTGCGCAGCGAACGCGCCCACGGTTCGCCCGGCAGAACCCGCGGAAACAACGGTCAGCGAATGGCCTCCAGGGCCGCGCGCAGCATGGGGACCAGGTGCTGACTGGCTTCGGTGATCTGCGTGATCTTGATCTGTTCTGCCTCGCCGGGAGAAGGTAGCAGCGGCAATCCCTGGGCGACCGAATCGGCCACGAGTTGCGGATCGTCCAGGGCTGCGCTGATCGCAGTGCGCAGTTCCGCGGTTGCCTCGGGATCCAGGTCCGGTGGGCCGAAGAATCCGCGGCGCATGTCGAGCATGTTGACGATGGCCTGAACGGCCTCCAGAGAGGCGCCGTCCACCAGTTCCAGCGCCGTGGGTACGTCGGGATAATCGGGGTAGCGCTCCGGGCCCAGGGTGAGGACCGGCACTTCGTCGCCCGCTTCGATCACGGCCTGGGAAGCCGACCAGCCGGTGATGTGTCCGTCGCCGTCGCCCTTGATCACGGCAAGTGCCGTATCGGCATTGCCGTCGTATCCGCTGATAACCTTCAACGGAATACCCATTACATCCGCCAGTACGGCCATGGAATAGAAGTCCTCGTCCGTGCCCTGGGAGGGAAACACGAACGGCCGGCCCAGTGTCCGCGCGTCGTGGACGCTCGTGATGCCGGATCCCGCTCCGACGGTGAGCACGCGGGGTTCGGTGGCGGCACGGCCGAGGTAGACGAAGCGAGTGGCGTCGAACCTGACGGCTTCGCTGCCGGCAAGCTGGGACAGGATCAGCGTGGTGACGCTGGTGAAGGCAATGGTCCTGCCGTCGGGTTCGGCGAACCAGAGCGCGTTGGCGCCACGGATCCCGCCGCCTCCGGTCATGATGCGTACGCGGACGTCACGGGCGCCGGCGTGCCGGGCGATGTAGGGCGCGATCATGCGCGCGTATCGGGTCATCATGCCGCCCGCGCTGTTGGGGCTCAGCAGGGTAACGATCTCGCCGCGCACGCTGGCCGCGTGGGCGGTGGCGCCGCTGGCGGCGATCGCCAGGAAGATCAGAAGAAGGCAGGGCAGGCGTGCGCGCATGCGCGGATTATAGGCGGGTTTCCATGTCTTGCGGCGACTTGCCGGACGTATCCGTGCGTGTGCGGTGACGATCAAATCCGTCCAGCGCCCGGTCGATATGGCAGGGCGTGACCGTCGCATGCGACGACAATGCCGTTGGGTTCAGCGAGGCTCGAAGAGGGGCGCGAGCACGCCATGATACATCTGCAACTGCAGTCCGACGGCGAACAACAGGTACAGCGCCAGGGTACAGAGTCCGGCGACGGTCACGCCCTTCAGCGGCGCGAAGTGGCCCGTCACGAGAAAGAACGCGGACGTGAACAGAAATACCGCCGCAATGGGTCCGAGCAGCAGGATCAGGCCGATGAACGCCGCCAGGAACCCGGCGGCCTGCAATTCGCGCGGGAATGACTCGCCCGTTTCCCGGGGTTCCGGTTCTTCCTCGCCGGCAGCGTCCGCTGTGCCCGAAGCGGCCCCGGCCGTCAGCGACGCAAACAGGTCGAGCTGAAATTCCCTGCCGTCGCTCCGGTTCTGGCTCACGATCTGGATCAGCAGAAAACCCAGTCCCAGCAGGGCGATGGGTACGGGAACGAGCCGGGCGTTCGGGCCTAGGTTCAGCGTCATGAGCAGATAAGCGGCGAATACCGCTACCAGCAGCCCCGCAATCAGGTTTTCCTGTGTTCTGCGGCTCACGGACCACCTCTACGGTACACGGATCGTCTCCTGCGGCTCATGAGCCGTTCCCCGCGGCCATGGCCCTGCTGCGGCGGTATCGGCGCACGAAGGGCAGGGCGGTGGTCACCACGATGAACGCCAGCATGGCCGTGGTGATCGGTCGGGTGAACAGGAAGAACTCGCCGTAAAGGCCCAGCGAGATGTGCAGATTGCGCTCGATCATCTCCGCCAGCACCATGCCGATCACGAAGTTGGCCCTGGAGTATTGGTACTTGTTCATCAGGTAGCCGACGACGCCGAACGCGGCGGCGACCACGACGTCTTCGATCAACCCTCTCGTGGCGAATGCGCCCAGCAGGCAAACCGAGAGCACCAGGGGGATCATCACGTTGGGATTGAGCGCGGGCAGCCGGGCCAGACGCGAGGAAATCGCCAGACCGATCAGCGCCGTCAACAGGTTGGCGATGACCACGATCCAAACCATGCTGAACACCAGGTCCAGTTCGCTGGTGAGCATGCGCGGCCCGGGGACGATCCCCATGGCCAGAAAGGCCACCAGCAGGATGGCCATGCTCTCGCCGCCGGGAATCCCGAAAGCCAGTGTAGGCATGAGGCCGCCGCCTTCGTTGGCCCCCAGCGTGGCATCCGGGGCGATGACGCCCTCCACGGCGCCCTTGCCGAATCGTTCCGGCGTCGGCGAGGTCTGCGCGGCCTGGGCGTAGGCGGCGATGCCGCCGACGCTGGCGCCGACGCCCGGAAGCACGCCTACCCAAAGGCCCAGCAGGCTGGATCGCAGCACCAGTCCCCAATGCCGGAAGGCGTCCTTCACTCCGTCGAGCACGGTGCTGCGCTGTTCGCCGCCGACGCGGTCGACCATGGCGCCGCCCTTGACGTAAAGGGTCATCATTTCGGCCACGGCAAAAAGCCCGATCATCGCCACCGGAAACGATATCCCGTCGAGCAGGTAGACGTTGCCGAACCAGAATCGGGGCGTCCCGCTCACCGGGTCCATCCCGACGAAAGCCACCATGATCCCCAGGCAGGTGGCGACGAGACCCTTGAGCAGGGAGCCTTCGCTGAACGTGGCGATGATGGTCAGCCCCCAGAGCGCCATCATCAGGTATTCGCTGGGACCGAGCGCGAGCATGACCGGGCGAACGATGGGAATGGTGAAGGCGAGGAACACCGCACCCATGAGGCCGCCCATCAGCGCCGCCGTGGCCGACGCGCCGAGGGCCCGGGCGGCGTGTCCCTGCCGGGTCATGGGATGGCCGTCGAACACCAGCGCGAGGCTCTTGGCGGCGCCCGGTACCTTGAACAGGATGCTGGTTACCGATCCGCCCCAGATGGTCGCGATGTGGGCGCCCAGCAGCAGCGCCAGCGTCGCCGCCAGTTCGTGTCCGTAGGTGAAGGGCAACAGAAGAGCCAGCGCGACGATCCCGCCCAGCCCGGGCAGGATGCCGATCACCAGACCGTAGCTGACGCCCACCAGCATGAACACGACGGCCTGGGGCGTGGCCAGCGCGGCGAGTCCGGCGACGATTGCCTCGAGCATGGATGAGTGCTTTCGCCTCCCGCGTCTGCGTCGGCGACCGCTAGTCGATGACCTTGCCGAGCAGGGTCGTCACGTCGGTCCGGCAGCGGATCATCTGACTGGGAAAGTAGATCGTGATCGCGTCCACAGGGCAGATGGACTGGCACAGGCCACAGTACCAGCACTCGTCCGGGTAGCGTACCTCGGGCAGGGTTTCGCGATCGTCGGGCTTCTTGTAGATCAGGTCGCCGGGGCAGATCCAGTCGCACAGGTCGCACTTCACGCAGGTATCCGCGTCGATGTGGATCGGGTTGTGCGGCGCCGGTTCGCTCTGTGCCGTGCCGTCGTGCATCCGGCTCTCCTGTACCGCTCCGTCCGCCGGCGCCGACTTCAGGGCTTTGACTTCAGCCGACATGAGCCACCTCCGTATCGGACTGGCGATCTTGCCAACTGCGGGTTCCGGAATTGCGGGCAAAGGCCGCAGCCAGCGGCTCGGAAGCCGGCAGGGTGTCCACGCGTGGGCGGTCTCCGCCGTTTTCGACGACAACGAACCTGCGCCAGTTCCGGTCATCGGCATCCGGATAATCCAGCCGGCGGTGCGAGGAGCCAGTGCGAGTTTCCTTGCGTGCCAGCGCCGATTCGGCCATCAGCTCGGCGTTGAGGCGGATGCTGGTGCTCTCGTGAACGCGCATGAGTTCGTGCAGATCGTCGGCCTTGAGCCGGCGTTCGTCGACGGCGAGCGCGCGCAGTGTCTCAAGCGCCAGCCGCAGGCCCTTGTCGTTGCGCCGCACGCCCACGTAGTCGGTGACCGTCCGGCGGACCCGATCCTCGAATGTCTTCCAGGAAAGGCGTTGCGCCTCGTGGACGCGCATGTGCGCGGTTGCCCGGGAACGAATGTCTTCCGCGAGGCTCATGTCGACGGCGGGAAGCGCCGATTGAGCCCCCGCCCCATTTTCGAGCAGCGAAGCCACGCCTTCGCCGGCAATGTGTCCCACCACCGAGGCGCCGGCAATGCCGCCGCTGACCGTGGCGCAGTCGCCCGCGGCAAAGAGGCCGCCGACCGACGTCTGTCCGGCCGTGTCCACGGCCAGGCCGCTGCCGCGGAAATATACGCCGCTACGGCGAATGCTGAGTTCGGAGATGGAGACCTCCACCGGCTCCTCGCGGAAATTCAATTCCTTCTGCTCGTAGAAGGCCGGCATGGTGTACCGGTCCACCTGTAAGGTGGCCTCCATGTGGTCGAGCACATCTTCGGGCAGATGGCGGCAGTCGGCGTAGACCGGGCCGTTGCCGAGCAGGTATTCGTTAATGACCGCGTCGGCGATGACGGCGCGGCGGGCGTTTTCGCCCTTGTCATCGTACTTGAACATGAACCGCTCGCCGCTCTTGTTGATGAAGTGAGCGCCTTCGCTGACCAGGGCGTTGAGCCCCTGAGCGGAAAATCCCTTCGGCGTGAGCGTGGTCTCGACGAACTCCATGTTCGCCAGCAGCGCGCCGGCCCGGTAACCCATGGCCTGCGCATCGCCGGTATTGTAGGGACAGTGCCAACTGTCGAACGGCATCCCCGACGCGTTGAGCGATATGCGGTTCACTTCGCCCGCGGCCAGCACCACCGCCCGGGCGCGAACCGCGAACCACTTCCCGGTGCGGAAGTTGAAGGCCAGGGCGCCGTAGATGCGGCCGTCCAGTGTGAGCAACTCCACGGCCATGGTGCGCGTCAGCACCGTGCCCTTGAGTTTGCGAACCTGCTGGCCAATATTCTTCTTGAATTCGGTCCCGTCGAAGTTGATGTGATACGTGCCGGGGAGGCCGAAGGACCGCAGCCGATAGTAGTCGTTGTAGCGCGGATCCTTGAAATTCACGCCGAAGCTTTCGATCTTGCGCAGCACCCGGGGCATCTCGTGGATGACACGGCTGGTGACCTCCATGTCCACGATGCCGTCGGTCAGTTCCGGGACATGCTTGAGCAGAAACTCCGGCGTGTCCCACTCGGGACCCGACTCCATGATCGTGAGATAGTGGTCGACGCCGCAGCCCACACTGCCGCAGTGGTCGAGCACCTTGCCCTTTTCACAGACTACGACGTCCAGGCCGGCTTCCAGCGCCGGAATGGCCGCCATGCAACCCGCAACGCCGCCCCCAATCACCAGCACGTCGGTATCGACGTGCGACCAACTTTCTCCCACGATATCTCCAGGCAGGACGTATCCGACAAGGCATGCTACCTTACGCACCTTTGACGGAAGGTCAACAGGCAAAAGATCACAATCGTCATAACCAGTGCGGCGAGTATCTGCAGGTCGTCCGCATCCCGGAGGTCTTCAGCGGCCAGGGGGTCGGGCGTCACCATGTCAATCTTCAGATAGAGGCCCTGTCGAACCGCGCATCGAACGAGGCGCCGACAATCCGGCCGGACGCGCCGACGGCGGACATGAGTTGGGAAACCAGGACATCGGTCCGGATCTTGCCCCGCTGGGGCGCAAGTATCCGATGCGCAAAACAAACGTTAACTTTTGGAGCCTCTTGCGCTGTTCGGAAGCCTTTGATCGATAAAGGTTTCGAGCAAGTCCAAAAAGAACTTTACCCCAGGAATCGGCGGTTTTGGCGGGATTTTGGGCCGTTTCCGGTCTCGGCGCCGGATTTTCACCCCAAGCG
>JAJEFE010000075.1 GCA_022820625.1 Gammaproteobacteria bacterium
GCTGGCGCGTTGCCCACCGCCTGCCCACATTCGCGTGCCTCTCGCCCACAAACTCCACAGGACCAGCAACAATTATCGTTTCATGAAGAAGAGACGGGATAGATAATCAGTTATTGACAGGTCAATCCATATCAGCAGCCCATGGCAAGAGTCGCGCGTGGCACCGAGACCGGCGAGGCGCCCGGCTGCCAAGGTCCGGCAACGGTCCCGGAAAATGGTCGTTGAAGGGAGATATGAACATGAAGACATGGAATGGAGTCATATCGCTGTCGTTCCTGATGCTGCTGGCCGCTGCCTATGCCCAGATCGTCCAGCCGGAAATATCGGTTCGCAGCTACGAAGACATAGCCGTTAACGACATCGCTCCCGGCGTGCATACCCGCTTTGTCGTGGGGGACACCGTCATGCTCAACCGCGTGCAGTTCGACGAGGGTGCGATGTCGCCGTTGCACAACCATTCGGAGGAGCAGATCGTGACCCTGGTGAGCGGCCGCATGCGGGTCGCCTCCGGTGAGCACGAGTACATTCTCGAACCGGGCGACGTCGTGATCTTTCCTGCTTACGTGCTGCACCAACTGGAAGCCCTGGAGGAGAGCGTCACGATAGAAGCGCTGGGTTCCGGTGGGCACATCTGGCAGGGCGAGCTGATTCGGTCCATCAAGGCCGGAGAGTAGGGGCGGCCCCGGAGACAAGCCCGCCGCCCTCAGAGCCAAGCCCGCCGCTGGTGCGGCTCAAGGCATCCGGATCCGGCGTGCAGCCGTCAGAGTTGCGAAACCCCGCCGTCCACCAGTATCGTCTGCCCCGAAAGGAAGGCGCTGTCGTCGGAAGCCAGAAGGTTGGCGAAAATTTTCGTCCAGGTGATTTTGGTCTTTGGGTTTACTCGAGCGGCGGCGGCGCACCGATCAGACGCCCTGGGCCGAATCCCTCGACCATGAATGTGTCCTCGAGAGCCTCGAACTGATGCTCGGCATAGGACTCAACGACTACGACGTCGCCCGGTCCGGCCGTGTACTCGCCATCGGCCGACATCACTCGCAGTAGCCCGCTGATAACGACGATCAGTTCTTCTTCGGGATGGTTGTGATGCGGCGACTTGCCGCCTTTCTGCAGCCTCGTCTGCGATATCGTGATCGACGCGGACTGCACCGGCTGCGCGGAGACGAGTTCGTTGACCTGCAAGGTTGGCAGCCGTGCGGAAGTAACTATCTTTACCTCTGGCGGCACAATCTGCTGCATGCGATTTTCCTGCGCGACAGATATGCCGGCCAGGAATGTAGCTGTAAGAATGACCAGAAGAAATCTCAATAGATTCATGTTGCAACTCCGAGTCGGCGACCAGGCTCAAAAAGCTGGGATTCGAGATCAAGTATGCTATTGCGGTTAGCTCTGATTGTGGCATTTGACCGCGCTGTCAAAGCATATCACGTCGTATATTTGGTCTCTGCGTACTCGCCGATGGACGCTTTCACAGCTACGCGATCAAGTAACGATATGCGCATTCGACGACTCTCGCCCGAATCACACGGGATCGGCAGTCGCCGGGAGTAGACGTTCAGAGTTTCAGTGGTGCGAGACGCCGCCGTCCACCAGCATCGTCTGCCCCGAAATGAAGGCGCTGTCGTCGGAAGCCAGGAACACCAGCGCGCCCGAGAGGTCCGATGGATGCTGGTCCCGCTGCACGACTCGCGAGGCAATGACATGCTCGCGCACCTTGCTCCCGACTTCGGTTTCCATCTGGGCCGCAACGGCCGGTGTCATGGTCAATCCCGGGCAGATGGCATTCACGGTAACGCCGGTTCCGCTGAGTTCGCGGGCCAGAGAACGCGTGAAGCCGATGACCGCGCCCTTCGAAGCCACGTAATGCGCCGTGAGGGGCACGCCCTCGAAGAAACTGCTGGAGGAGATGTTCACGATCCGCCCGTAACCGCGGTCGCGCATCCCCGGAGCCACTGCCTTGCAGCATTGCCACTGCCCCTTGATATTGACGCCGAGGACCCGGTCCCACTCCTCGTCCGAAATTTCGTCGAAGGGCTTCATGGGAGGCAGGACGCCGGCGTTGTTCACGAGGATGTCAACCCGGCCGAAAGCCGCCAGCGTTGCGTCCACCATTGCGCGCACACTGTCGGCGTCGGTGACGTCTGTCCGTTCTGCGATTGCGTCGGCGCCGGCTTCCTGAAGGCGTGTCAACGCTGCATCGTCCGGATTCAGGTCGGCCGCGACGATTTTCGCGCCTTCTCGCGCCAGCGCGAGACAGAATTCAATGCCGATGCCACCGGAAGCGCCGGTGACGATGGCGACTCGATCCTTGAGTTTGATGACGAACCCTCCTGACGGAACCTCGGAAGCGTGCAAAGTCTAGCGGATCAGTGGGCGTTCCGCCTGTGGCACGTTGACAAAAGGATAGATACGATCGACAAGCGGCGCCTTCGTCATGCCATCAGGATCGACAGACGCTCCGCCATTCATGGAGCAAATGGCGTACAATCAGGAACTTTAATAATTAAATCAATATGTTGTGCGCCATGTTGTTGGTGTTCAGCGTATACTTGGGAAGTATCTTCTCCACCCAGCACCAGCCGTGGGACGTTTTTGCCGCGACACAACACTTGAGGTAACGATGGAAAAGAAACTCAACGATCTCCTTCAACAGTTTTCCCGCGGCCGAGTTGACCGCCGCGAATTCCTGACGCGCCTGGCAGTGCTACCGGGTGGAATCGCTGCCGCCTCCGCGGCCTTTCCCCTGCTCAATTCGCCCAAGGCCAGGGCGCAGATGTTTGGCGGGGGCGGTTCCTACTCCGTCGAGGAGCGCGATCGCCGTTGGGCCAACATCCGCAGGATGATGTCGGAGAATGGATACGACTGCCTGATTCTTCCCAAGGGCATGGGCGACGGCATCAATTTCCTGCAGCACGCAGAGTACGTCTCCAATGCGTTCTTCATGACCCCGGGCGCCGTGGTCTTTCCGCTGGAGGGTGAGCCTGCCATGGTCGGCGCCATACCCAGGCCCAATGCCTGGATCGAGCGGACCACGCTGAAGTGGTTCGAAGGCGGGGAGCAGACGCCCATCGGAGAACTGGTTGTCGATCTCGTCAATGAAATGGGACTCGCCGGCGGCAATATTGCCGTTGTCGGCACCCGCGCCAGCGTTGAGGGGCTGAACGAATTCATCAACGAAGGCTTTGTAAAGTACGCGACCTGGGCCACGATCCTGGCCGGGCTGCCCGAAGCCACGTTCACGGACATCACGCCGGAATTTGGCGAACTGGTCATGGTCAAGGGGGAGGAAGAGCAGGCCAACATCATCAGCGCGGCGCAGGTGGGCGAGGGGCTGCACGAAATGCTGCTCGACACAGTTGCCGTCGGCGTGGACGCGAAAGACGTTCGCGTCGCCGTCGCCGAGTACCTGATCCGCAATGACGCCTCGTCCGACGTTCAGGCGCTGGAACTGGCCCCCGGAACGATTCGCGACGGTCAGGTCTTGAACTCCGAATACGGCATCATCCATTCCGGCGGATATGCCCAGGTGACCCTGTGCGTCGCCTGCGGCTCAGTCAGCGACCAGATCGAGGAATTGGCCGAGATCGCTCACGCTTCCATGGATTACGGTGCGGAGAACCTGCGGGCCGGCGCGCGCTTCGGCGACGTGATCGCCGGCATGGAGGACATCGTCATGCGCGACGGCGTCTGGCATGGATTTCCGCAGATTCACGGCCTCATGCCGATGTTCATGGCCGGTCCCGTTTACAACGCACCGCCGCCGTTCCAGCCGTCGAAGACCATCGGCGCCGATGTTGAAGTCAAGCCCGGCATGGCGTTCAGCTTCGAGCCCGGCGCCCGCCGGGGGTTCGGGCCGGGCAGCGGTCACGTGAAGGTCGGCGCCACGGCCATCGTCACCGAGACGGGACTGGACATCCACAACGAGATTGGGCTGCGGATGCAGCGGGTCGGCTAAGAGTTTTCGCTCCGCTCGCCGGAGCGAAAACTCCATAGGGTGTTTGTTGGCCTGAGGTTTGATGCCCGGGCTGGACGACTCGCGGTTGGCGTCGCCGGCACAGGGGACCCGCACGCTTCAGAGGCCCACCAATTCGAGCAGTTCGGCTGGATAACGGTTGCGGGCCTCCGCGTATAGCGGCTGCACTGCGTCCATGAACGCCATGCGGACGTCGGATGAGAGTTCCACAATCTCACCCCCGGACTCGCGTATCACCGCTTGTGCCTGCAGTTCTTCCTCGTCGTGCAGGTCGCGTTGCAGGATCACCGCCTCCCGGGCTGCGGCCCGGGCGACCTGTTGAACATCCGCGGGCCAGGCGTCGAACGTGGGCCGGTGGACAAAGATCGGCCGTGACAGATAGGAGTGGTACGTCGCGGTGTGATAGCGCTGATAGGGGTAGATGTTGTAGGTCACCGTGTTCGCAAAGGGATTCTCCTGGCCGTCCAGTTCGCCGGCCCGGATCGCCTCAATAGCCGATGTCAGGTCGATGGCGTGGGCTTCGGCGCCAAGCAGTTCGAAGGTGCGCCGCTGGGCGCCCAGCACGCGAATCCTCAGGCCGCTCAGGTCATCCAGGGTTTCCACCGGGCGGACGTTGTTTGAGATGTGGCGAAAGCCGTTCTCGAAGTATCCCAGAATCCGGTAGTTGTTGGTCGCCTCCAGACTCGCCGTGGCGGATGCTCCCAGAGGACCGTCCATGGCCGCGCGGGCGGCGGCATTATCGGCGAACAGGAAGGGCAGGGAAGCCAACTCCAGTTCGGGCACGTCGGTCATGGTGACGTAGCCTGCGCTGAGTACGCCGGCGTCCACCAGCCAGCGCAGGTCTCCGCCGCCGTATCCGATTTCAAGCACGTTGTAGAGGTAGTCGACATCGAGGCCGGCTTCGGCCCGGAGCTGATCGCCGATGTGGGTTAGCCCCCGACTGAAACTGGTGGTGGACGGCGAGTATCCGGCCATTCGAAAGCGGTTGGGGATAGCCGAAGCGCCTGGCGATCGGGGCTGCTGCGCCCTGCCTGTTGAAGGGACGAGCATGGCGGCCAGACCGCCCGCGCCCGCCATCGCCGCCGCCTTCAGGAATCGTCGTTTGGATGGGATTATCGTCACGTCGCCATGCAATTGGTTTCCGCCGCCTGCCGCTGGTTTCCGTTCGCCGTTGGCTTCCGCCGGTTGTTGGTTTCTGTTCGTCATAGTTGGTTTCCGTTGGCTTCGCTCAGGCATCGCCGAACTCAGTCCTGCGTTCCAAGCATGGTTTCGTAGTTCCTGCCCATCACCTCGGTTACCGGGTGGTCCCTGAGCACGTCGGCGGACATGCGCTGTTCGCGTGCCGTGATCTTCTCTGCGATGGCCAGCACTTCTTCGGCGTTGCCCGCCGGCACAAACACCACGCCGGTGCCGTCCGCGATGACCAGGTCGCCGGGCGTGACGTCGACGTCCCCGACCCGGATTTCGACATTGGTCGCGGCCTGGTGGATTCGTCCACGGGCTGTACGCGGCGTCGCGGAGCGGGAGAATACCGGCAGCCCGATACGCTCGTATTCGTCGATGTCGCGCGCCGGCCCCTCGACGATGACGCCGCGGATCCCCTTGTGATGCGCCGCCGTGGCCAGTACCCCGCCCCAGCCGGCCGCCTCGATACCGGTGCGCTGTTCGACAACGATGACGTCGATGTCGCTCGATTCCACGATGGAATGCGTACCCAGGTGGCTCCCGGACCCGCCCCGGGGTTTGCCGGCGGCAAGCTTCATCGTCTGAACGCGGCCGGCGATCATTGCGGTGGTCGAGCGACGCTCCAGGCCGCTGACCGCGCCGCTCACGCCAAGGCTATCGAGGGCATCCGAGACCGCGCAGGTGTCGAGGGCGGACAACCGGTCGACAAGCGATGCGTAATTCATGGGCGGCTCATGCGTGGCGCAAAGGCGCCATTCAGGTCCACGCAATCATGCCCTGGGCCGTACCCGTTCCGGCTTCCGACCGGTAGCAGGGCTGGTAGGTCAGCGCGTCGCCGGACAATTCCGTTCCGAACAGGCACCCCGCCGCGGAGATCCAGTTTCTCAATTCGGACGTGCCGTCCATGAGCATATCCTGGGGCAGGGCGCAGAGCGGCTCCGGGTCGCGCTCGGCAATGGCCTTGAAGAACAGTTCGTCGATCTCGGAGTTGATGACGAAGTGGCTCATGCCTCCTGAACCGCAGACGGCCACGCGCAGATCGCTGTCCCAGCCGGCGATCGCCCGCCCCACCATCCGGCCGAATTCGTAGCACCGGGTTGCGGTGGGCTGGTTGGGCGGAAAGAACGTATTGCAGATCAGCGGCAGCGTGGGTACGACCTTGTTTTCCATCACGCGCCGAAAGATCCATGTAAACGAGTGGGGCGTGCCGTGGTGCCAGGCGTCGGGGTTATGCGGCCAGTGCAACGACCAGGACAGGTCGAAGCGGCTCCGGTGGCCTTCTTCCATCACCCGCTTCGCCAGTGCCGGCAGGCCCGGGTAGGTCACCGTGTCGTGGGGCCGGTAGGCCCATTCGGATTGCAGAATGCCGGGCGGCAGGCGCTGTTCCTGTTCTTCGCTCAGGGGGCCATGATCGAGCGTCTCGCCGCCGAACACGGTGAACATGGGCGTGATGTCTTCGTGGAAACACTCCCGCTGATCGTTGCCGAAGATGACGCAGACGTCGGGACTGACTTCCCGCCAGGTTTCCGCGAGGCTCCCCACCGCCTCCTGACAGGCGTCGTAGCGTACCTGCATGGCCTCGATGGCACTCTCCGCGCCGAGGTTTTCGTCGCGGCGCAGTTCGATCAACTCATCGAAATCGTATTGCCTGCCCTTGAACCAGTGCCTGCGCTTGCGGTCGGCGGGCAGGCGCAATTCCCACTCGTCGGGTGTGGTGTTGAGTTGGGGGCCGTGAGCCGTGTAGATGCCGAGAACGATTTCCGCCACTATTCTTCCTCCGTCAGGTTGCATCGGGCGCCGAGGCAAAGCAGCTCGGTGCCGTCATCCATCAGGGCCCGGTTGAGATACACGGTACGGTCGCGACGGCCGGGCCACCCGGTAATCGTAACCAACTGGCCCAGCGAAAAGCGATCAGTCTGAAAGCCCGCGCGCCGCATGGTATTGATGGCGCCCATTTCCACGAGCCATTCCACCGTGCTGCCGTCATCGATGGTTACATCCATCCGGAAATGCGAGTGAGGATTGAGCCACTTGATCTCGGTGAGCACTCCGGTAACCGATATGTCGCGCCCGGTGTCGAAGTTGACCGGCACCGAATGGTGCGCGAACGCGCCTGCGGCGGGCAACGCTGCCGCCAGGACCAGGACCGCACGAATGGTGTACGGGCGCAGGCTTCCGGAAATCGATTTTGCGTGGCTTGCAGTGTTCATCGTCAATTGGGGGCGACTATGGCGGCATCCTCGGGCGTACAGCCGTATTCCAGCAGCTCGAAGTCAGACCTGGAATAGGGGATGGTAACCACCAGGGGTTCGCGATAGTAGGCGGGATCCAGATGAGGCACTTGCGTTGTGGCGTTTTTTGGCCGCCGCCGATGTCTTGGATGGAGCCGCGATTCGTTCTTCGAGGGCATGATGAGGCGCCAAGTCGGCTCGTTCGGTTGAAAAGGCCCCTGGGTTCCGCTCAAATGGGAA
>JAJEFE010000017.1 GCA_022820625.1 Gammaproteobacteria bacterium
ACGGCCGATTGGAGCGCGCCCAGGGGCCTTTGTGCGCCCACGCCGAGCCATCGGCCGATTCCGCGGTCGCCCATGCGGGTTCATCGCCAAATTGCGCCCTTCGCCTGACCGCGAAACATCCTACGGCGCACGCTCCTAGGTAGGTTTCGCCGACAGCTCATGCAGGTCCGCCCGGTATCGGGATTGCAGCGATTCGGAGGGCCAGGCTAAGCGCCAGCGCCGCCATGACCAGGGTGACTCTTCGGCACAGCCTCGCCGCGGCGGCGTCGCCGATGCCCGGATTGAATATGCGCGCATAAAGGTCGTGGGTAATGGAACCCGCGGCCATGACAAGCAGCGACGATACCGTGGACATGATCGCCGCCAGTACCGCCGCCACGTACAGGCCCACGATCCACGGCGGGAAGGTGTACTCGACCATTTCCGGGAGCACGTTCTGCGCGCCGTTGCCGAGTACGGCATCAGGTTGCACCCCCCCTTCGGTAAACAGGTAGCGGCCGAGGATGCCGATGCTGACCGCGGAAAAATCGACCAGGATGGTAAACAGCAGCGCCACCCACTTGCCGCGCCGGATCTGGTCGTTGCTGCGAATCGCGATCAGCCGTGCGAAGACCTGGGGCGAGCCCAGGAAACCCAGCCCGATCGCCAACATGCCGGCCGCGAGACAGACGTTGATCCAGGTTAATCCGCCACTGCCCCAGATACTGACCAGGCCAGGATCGATCATCTGCAGACCGGCGTAAATGGCGTCGGAGTTGCTCAGGGAAAGGTAGGCCACGACTGGCAGCGTCACCAGGCAGAGCAACATTACCGAGCCCTGGAACATGTCGGTCCACGCCGCGGCGAGAAAACCGCCCGCAACGCAATAGGCGGCCACCACCATGAATCCCGCGATGGCGCCCACAAGGTAGTCCCATTCCAGAAACGCGGCGAAGGCGGAACCGGTAGCATCGATTTGCGCAGCGATATAGATGAGTACGAAGAAACACAGGGAAATCGCCGAGCCGCTTGCCGCCCACCACAAAATCGCTCATGTTGCGGATGCGCCGCGCGGCGAGCCAGCCAAGCACGACCAGCACACCGAAATACAAGGCGATCCTTGCGTATTTTTCGAACATGGGGATTGGCTGAGTTGGAGTTCGGCCGATGATAGTTCTTGGGGGAACGCGTTTGCCATCCCGCGCGCGGCGTGCCTGGGACAGCAGATGCCCGCCACAGGGCCAAGTCGCATAATCGACGATGCGCCTCGTAGCGGCTATCCTCCCATTGAGGAACAGTTGTACCAGCGCGTTGCGTCGAATCTACTGAGCTTGTGCCGGCATGATCTCCACGGTGGAGTCATGCATCCACCCGCTCTCCTCGTCGCCGATGGTGATGATTTCGCCATCGTTGAAGAACGAGTGTCTGCCTTCGTACCACCTTATGACGATCCCCGTCTCCCTGAGCTCAGGCGATAGCTGTACCTGGACCCACTCGCCGCGACGGCCGACGATGGGCAGCACGGTGCCCTCCGGCACCATCACAAGGACCGAGGCGCCGCTACTCGGACCCGAGTGCACGTTGGCATGACTCGTGGGGACCCTGGCCTGCTCGGTGACCATGGTCTGGTCGGTATCCTCCGGCGCCTGCGCGTAAGCTCCACCAATCAGCATCAAAAGCGCCACTGCAGCGGCGAAGGCGTTCATGAGCAGTCGTGCCGAGCCTGCGTGTTTGACGATCAACCGCGTCGGATTCACACGCCCGGCAGTTCGAATGAGTGTCTCGGTATTCATATGTCTCAGTGAATACCGGATGGCGGGACCTGTCAAGCCGCTTGGCAGCCATCCGGTCACCTGGTGGTCTCCCGCATCGCTTGATGGCCAATCAGCCCGGCTGGCGCCCGTCCTCGCGACGTTGATTGACAGTCGAACGATGAAATTGCAATCTGCTTCCATGAATTGACCGGGTAGCGCCACCCCCTCCCTTCGGCGGGTGTCCAACCGGTGGCAGCGCCGGTCAGGGAGCGTAACGATGCATGCAAGATTTTCACGACGGATGGTCCTGGCGGCGGCAAGCGTAGCGGGCCTGCTCGCCATCCATGGTTGCAGCTCACCGGGAACGGGTCCGGATGAGGGCGCGGATTCCGGTCCAGCGACTGATTCGGGACCCGGCACGGGTTCCGCGCAGACCATGCAAAGCGTGGACATGGGCGACTACGAGGTCGTCCTGGACTGGCCCAAGCCCCTGCCCGACGACGACCTCTCCCACGACGGCTGGACCTGGGGATCGGGCGCCGGCGTACTGGTGGAAAGTCCGGACAAGGTCTGGGTGGCGCAACGCGGCGAGATCGAGTTGCCGCCCGGCGCCGAACCGTGGATTTGTCCCTGCCTGCTGGAGCCGCGCCGGACCAATACCGGCAGACGGCCCTACTCCGGTAACGAATACGGCTACGAGATGCGGCGCCACCACATCGTGTTCGCCGTAGACCGCGAAGGCTACGCGATCGAAGAATGGCTGCAGCACGACGACTACCTAACACCGCCGCGTGGCTCGGGACTCGGCGAGATGGGCCGTGGCCCGCACAAGCTGCTGATGAATCCCTACGACCCCGAGCGCCACATCTGGATCGTGGACGACGACGTGCACCAGATCAGCATCTTCACCAACGACGGCGAGTTGGTGAGGACCATCGGCGAACGCGGCGTCCCCGGGCGCGGCCCCAACAATTTCAACCGGCCGACCGACATCGCCTGGTTGCCGGACGGTACGTTCTTCGTCGCCGACGGCTACGCCGGCACGCGCGTGGCCAAGTTCGACCCCGACGGCAACTTCGTCATGGACTGGGGGCGCCCGCCTGCCGATCCGGCCAATCCCGGCCCGTACGAGTTCTGGTCGGTGCACAGCATCGGCGTCAGCCGCGACCGGCGCATCTTCGTCGCCGACCGCGAGCACATGCGGATGCAGGTGTTCGACGAGAACGGCAACTTCCTGGACATGTGGCCCACGGGTTACAACTCCCAGGTCCTTGCCCATATCGTCACCGAAGACGACTTCGTCTGGGTGGCCGACTGGAATTCCGGGCGGCTCGTCAAGTACGACCTCGACGGACGATACATGCTGGACATCGGCGAACCGGGCGCGCTGCCGGGCCAGTTCGACGGCGTACACCAGATCGAAGTCGACCAGGAGGGCAACCTCTACGTCACCGAGGTCGCCAACGACCGCTCGCAGAAGTTCCGTCCGAAGCCCGACGCAGACCCGGCGAGGCTTATTCAGCCGATGGTCGGTCGCGGGGCACAATAGCAGCGCCAGCTTCCCGATCAGGTCCTACGGCCCATGCCATTGGGAATTGTTGGAAAATGAAAAATTGATCGCAAGGCGTAGTGTAATCCGCGCTTCATCGCTGTGTGGCCGAACCAAACGCCAGGCGGCATTACCAAGAAGGATATCGCCGGACCAACTACCTCGGCGCGCGAATAAACTCCACCAACGCCTGAACCCGCTCCGGCGGCGCCGCTGTCATCCGGCTCACTGTAAGGGCTACAGCAAAATAGGGATTACTCGTGTGCTGGGGAGGGTTTAACAAGGCAGTACTACGAGAGTCCAAGCAGAGCCACTTTTTGGTTCGCCTATGGGACAGCGGCGACCTTGTAAAGGCAATTTACCGAAACTACGAGAGTCTGCCGGCGGAAATTCAAGCGGATTTACCTCTCAAGCGAACGTGGATGCTCGTACTGGAAGAGTCCGAGGCGTGATCAATCGCTTCATGGACGATAAGCGTTTCACGCGGTGGCTGAGGATCGAGAGGCTTCGATCGCATACGAACTGGCTGGGGAAGGCTACTGTGTCCGGATTCGGATCATTCGGCTAATGTCGAATGCCGCGACCCAAGTGCTGCGAATGGGCGGGTTCCACACTCAACCATATCGAGAAATTCGGACGAAGATTTCGAATGCGGGTGCCGATCAAGGGCGACATCGACCAAGCCGTCGGTGGCGAGCAGCATCAAATGTACTTGCTGGCCAGCGCCATGTGGCGGCCGTCGTCCCGAGCAACGGAAATTAATCCCTGCACTGTCCATCACCTCTTGCAAATGCGTTTTACGAAGGACGGCATTTGGCCCGAACGCCGAAGTGATCCGGAAGCGGTTCGCCCTTCTTGCTGCGCCTTGGCCAAAACTCCAAACGACCGTCAAACAGCAAATCCGGCGTATGTACAATGTGATCGATGGCCAAGCCCGGTGCCCCTGATAGCTCGCCAGCAGTTGCAAATGTGAAGCCGTCAAACGCGCGCAGCAAAAGCTCGTGCGTTCGATAGGGCGCTTTTTCTCGGGGGATACGTTGGTTGAAGTCCCCCAGTACAATAGTCCTCTGAGTGGTCTGTCGATTGCGCCAGCTCTTGAAACCGGCCAACCAACGCTCGTGATCCTCCCAGGGAATACGATTTCTGCGGCCCGTGTACACATGGGCGCCTGACCAGGGAATGCACGCACCAACTACTACGATTGGTCCCACATCGGTTTGCGTTGTCCCTCCCACAAACCTTCCTTCCGGAAACCAACTTGAGGGGACTGAACCGAAATCGGACCAAGGCCCCGACCACGGCTGCTTACTCCAAAGGAGCACTTTTCGCCTTCCCGGCGGAGCGGGGTAACCCCAGTCTGGCCCTGCATCGATGATATGACCACCGTCCGGAAGGATTTCCGCGTACCCCTCCGTCACGCAGAGGATGTCGCAATCGGGTTCGGCCAATAGTACGCCGACACGATCACCCTTTGCCGTTCCCGGTTTCGCCCATTCCGTGTTCCAGGTGCCGATACGGACCATGTTTACTCCCATTGCCGTCCGGTTCCGTTTATCGGAACCTCCTGAGTCGGTTCGATCCAAGCTGTTGATCTTCGGAACAATTGAAGAGGTTGGCGACTCACTACCGTTTCCGGCTGCTCCTGGCCCCCGTACGTCGGGCGATCGGCGGTTCGACGATTGCCTTGTCCGTGGATTCGCGGACCGTCCACAGCGATGGGGGACGTCCGGTCGCTGGTACTCCCCTCTGGGCTGTTCGCCTTTCGCCAACCATCCTGAACGCGCCGCTCTTGCGCATCTGGCGCTGAAAGTTGCCAGGGTCGATCACCGTATTCCAAACGGTCTCGTAGACCTTGCGGAGTTCGCTGATGGTGAACTCCGGCCCACAAAATCGTGCGGCCAACGCCGTATATTCCAGCTTTGAGCGCGTGCGCTCCAAGGCATCGGCGAGGATACGGCCGTGGTCGAACGCAAGCCGGATGCGTCCGTTCTCGATCTCCGATACCGGTTGCAGGCTGGCAGCGACGGCGTCGGTTTCACCTCTGGGTTCGGGAAGACCGCAGCAGATTGCCCAATACGCGATGGTAACCACGCGCATGCGCGGGTCTCGACCCGGTTCCCCATAGCTGCCGAGTTGTTCCAGGTGGACCCGATCGGCGGAAATAGATGTCTCCTCCTCCAGTTCCCTGGCCGCAGCGGCATCCAGGTTCTCGTCCGGTCGGACGAAACCGCCGGGCAACGCCCAGTCGCCCTTGTGCGGATCTTCGCCACGCTCGATCAGCAGGACCTGAAAGTCCCCATCGCGAATCGTCTGCACGACCACATCCACCGTTACCGCAACCGGCGGGTAGTCGCGCGGATTGTATTGGCCATTCTCCATGTGTCGGGCGTTCCCGTCTTTCGCCGATAAACGTACCACGCATTTATTGACATTTCTACAATAACTATTTATTGTTATTTATACAATATAGCTGTTCGCCAGCAGGAGACTTGATGCATATTCCGAAACTAGACGCAGCCTCGATAGGCTGGCCCATTACCAGATCGGGCATTTCCATCTTCCCGATCTACCTCGCGTACAACGATCTTCCCGATATCGCCACCGGCGCATCCGCCGATCTCGGTATCAGCGAAATGGGGGATGCTTCGGTGCAATCCCTGAAGGCCTTCAACCCGTCCAATGTGCCTGTCTTGATAGTTGAAGGTGAACACTTTCTTGGGGGCAAGCAGAACCGGGCGTTTAACGTTACGGTCCTGGTCCCCGCCAAAACCACGCTCAAGGTGCCCGTATCTTGCCTAGAACAAGGCCGGTGGAACGCCCGGAGGCCGTTCCGCCGCAGCAGCATGCATTCTCCGTTGAGTGTACGCCGACAGACTCAGGAAGGTGTTTCCGCATCCATGTCGGCACGAGGGTCTCGACGTGGCGAGCAAGGCAGGGTCTGGCGTGAAGTGGACCGGACGCTTCAAGACGCCCGGGTGGACTCGCCCACGGCCTCGGCCGCCGACGCGGAAGAACGCATTACGCGGAACACGTCCCTTGCCAGCAACATCGAGGAATTGGCAAAACTCGGTCCCCTACCCGGTCAGTGCGGCATGGCCATCACCCACGGACACTGGATCGCCGCCATTGAAATCTTCGGCAGCGAAAAGCTGTTCAAGGCGCATTGGGATAGCCTGATCCGCTCGCATATGCTCGCACACCCGGATGTGCGGCGCAGGCCCTCGGCCACATCGGTCCTGAGCGTGCTCCGGAGTCTCGGATCGGTGGAATCCAGCGATTCCGT
This sequence comes from Gammaproteobacteria bacterium, assembly GCA_022820625.1. Taxonomy (GTDB): domain Bacteria; phylum Pseudomonadota; class Gammaproteobacteria; order Steroidobacterales; family Rariloculaceae; genus UBA6522. The sequence goes on from JAJEFE010000017.1 coordinate 6,566, forward strand.
TGCCGTAGGCCTCGGCACGGAACAGCGCATATCCAACGACCGCTGGGTCGGTCAGGCCTTGACGCTGGACGGCAATCTCGTGCACGGCAGCTTCTTTGCGAAGCATTAGGCTCGACGTACAACCAAAGGTATTTTGGAATCGTTTATCTCTTTACAAGGGATATTGGTGGAGAGAAAATAGCATCATGAAAACGACTATAGATATTCCTTCTGACGAGCTGGCGGATGCCATTCGCTTTACCAATGCGAAAACCAAGCGGGAGGCGGTGGTGACCGCCATTGCCGACTTCAACAAGCGCAAACGCATGGCCGAACTTCTGAAACATGCCGGCACCTGCCCTGGCATGATGACGGTGGAGGAGCTTCGAGCGGGGCGCTGGCATCGGAACGCGTCAATTGATTCTGATTGACACGTCTTCCTGGATCCACCTGCTGCGCCCGAACGGCGATCCGGCCGTTCGCGGTCGCGTCGAGTTCGCTCTTCGGGCCGGCGGCGCCTGCTGGTGTCCGGTCATTCAACTCGAGTTGTGGAACGGTGCACGCGGCAACAGGGAACGACGCGTACTGCAAGACTTCGCGGCGGTGATTCCGGAATTGCCGATGGACGATCCGGTCTGGACCGCCGCGTACGACCTCGCGCGCCTTGCCCGCGACCGCGGCGTGACCGTACCCGCAACCGACATCGCCATCATGGCCTGCGCGACCCGGCATGGCGCAACGCTCGAGTCCGCCGACAAGGACTTTGACTTGCTACGTAACGTGCAGGTCCTCGCGGACGGCCATATGACGTGAAGCTGCGCCGATCACGTGGGCTCAGCGGCTCGGCTATTTCCTCGAATCTGTCGATGCCGGAAAATTTGTCGCGCCGCCAAAGACTACGTTTGGATCCCAAGGCGCCCGGAGAAATATTCGCTATGATCGCCGTCGGTGCTTGCGTAACCAGGTTCAGGTAGTGCTCTTTCTCGCAGCTTAGACACCCGGCGGCGATTCGTCGAATTTCCGGCCCTGTTTCTCCGCGTCGATGCGGCGGCGGTTCCACGCCTGCCATGCTTGCCGTTCCTCCGCACGACCCTTGGCCCGACCCTCGACGCTACCCTCGGCCCAACCCTCGGCCCGACCCTCGGCCTTGTGCTTCTCGATGACCGGCAGCACGTAGCGGTTAACCATCGCCTGATACACTGACATCGCAATCTCTCCCATGACGTTCACCGGTCGCGTCAGCAGCATCGCCACCATCGCGACGCCCGCGCCCACGTCGCTGAATTGGCCCAGCACCGCCAGCGCGAAGTCGCCGACGCTCCACCACTGCGCCGACTCGACCGCCCATTGGCTGCTCATGTTATAGCCAATGCGCGCCAGCGCCACAACCCACAACGCCCCCACGATCAGGAAGAACGTCCTGGCGTCCGTAGCCTTGACGCTCCAGATGGGGACCTGGTCCCCGGGCCGGGGCGTCGGCGATGGCAGAAGTCTGCCCAACCAATGCAGCGCATTCACAAGTGTTTCCCGGTCGCGACGAGCTTGAGTTCAGCATAGCCGTGCCATGACAGGGAATCCGCAGTAGAAAGTGGCGTTTTCGGACAGAAACAGCAGTTGCGAGACGGCGCCCATGAGAGAAATCGTGGCCGTAGAAACGGCACCGATCACGTCGGCTCAGCGGCTGGGCTATCTCCTCGAATCTGTCGATGCCGGAAAATTGGTCGCACCGCTGAAGGATTACGTTCGGAGAAACGCCAGGCGGTCGACCGCCCTGCTTCCGGGAACTACCCACATAGAATCGCACCTTGCGGAGGACTGGAAGCTACGCATCAATACCAGCATTGAGACCGTCCTCTGATTCCCCGCGACTTCATCACTGAATGGCGGGCGCAAGCTCCGGGCAAGTGTGATCCCATCCCAATTCATGTGCTCGTTGACTTCCGTTCTCCAATCCTGCCAATCAGGATCTTCCGCTGAAAATCCATGCAACGACGAAACACCAAGACAGAGCTGCCAATACAAAGGCGACGTAATTCGAGATCAAATTGGCGCTCGATTGTTCAAGATGAAACTCGTGTCCGCGAATATTCACATTCCTCGTGGGCTCGCCTGGAGGTTTCATTTCGATCATCCCGTCCTCGTTCAGATGGAAGTACCTTTGTACGTACCAATATAGGTGAGCCGAAATTACAGCAGCGCCAAGAACCAATACTCCCCGCTCCCCCGATAGATCTACCCCGAACACGCTGAGCTCGTTTGGGTCGGCTCCTGCGAATCCAGCCACGACCACGACCACGGCTAGCGCAAGAATGTTGCGCCGGCAGACCCTGGATCCATTTGGTTCGAGTAGCTTGTAGTAGTGGGTCGGTCGTGGCTTCCGCCTCTTCGCCGGATATACGCGAGTCAGGCCTAGCGACAGAAACAGACAATAGCGAACGTTCATATGGCCTCGTCCGGCGCCCAGCAATATATTCGCTGTGATCGCCATCGTAGTTATCGCAACCGGGCCTTGTAGGCACTTTTTCTCCCGGCGGCCCCGGATAGTAGCGGATTTCTCGGGGAGTATCTTGTCTCGCCGTATCAGGTCCAATGCGTCGCTTCCAGACCGCGAACGAGCAATTCCCCAAAAAGCCATGTTGACCTTCGATCACCGTTCCCCGACGATATGCGCGCCACGCAGCGGAGCGATGACAGCTTTCACGGTGAGCAAATTCCATTGGAATCGAGACAAATGGGAAACGAGGACCTTAACTGGATCACAAACTACATCTGGGGCATTGCCGACGACGTTCTGCGAGACGTGTACGTTCGCGGCAAGTACCGTGACGTAATCCTGCCCATGACCGTATTGCGCCGCCTGGACGCGGTGCTGGAAGATGGCAAACAGGCCGTCCTCGACATGAAGGAGACTCTGGACAACGCGGGCGTCGTCGAGCAGGACGCGGCGCTGCGACAGGTTGCTGGACAAGCCTTCTACAACACTTCCAGGTTCACTATGCGCGCCCTTCGCGCGCGAGCCAGCCGCCAGCAACTCAAGACGGATTTCGAAGCCTACCTGGACGGGTTCTCGCCCAACGTTCAGGACATACTGGATAACTTCGAGTTTCGCAATCAGATTCCCCGATTGTCCAGGTCAGACTCATTGGGATCGCTCATCGAGAAGCTCACTTCGCCGGACATCAACCTGAGCCCTGCTCCGGTGATGAAGGAAGATAGCAGCGTCAGGCATCCCGGACTCGACAATCACGGCATGGGTTCGATATTCGAGGAACTGATTCGTCGCTTCAACGAAGATAACAACGAGGAAGCGGGCGAGCACTGGACGCCGCGCGATGCTGTGAAGCTCATGGCAAAGCTCGTGTTCCTCCCAGTCGCCGACAGGATCAAGTCCGGTACGTATCTGCTCTACGACGGTGCCTGCGGCACGGGCGGCATGCTGACCGTTGCAGAGGATACCTTGCAGCAACTCGGAGCCGAGCACGACAAAGAAGTCTCCACCCACCTCTACGGACAGGAGATCAATGCCGAAACCTACGCCATCTGCAAAGCTGACCTGTTGCTGAAGGGTGAGGGCGACGCGGCCGACAACATCGTGGGCGGCCCGGAGCACTCGACTCTTTCCAACGACGCATTTCCCGGCCGCGAATTCGACTTCATGCTTTCCAATCCGCCCTATGGCAAGAGCTGGAAAACCGACCTGGAGCGGATGGGCGGCAAGAAGGAGATGCACGACCCACGTTTCCTGATCGAGCATGGCGGCAACCCGGAATACTCGCTGGTCACCCGTTCGAGCGACGGCCAGATGCTCTTCCTGGCCAACAAGCTCTCCAAGATGAAGCAGGATACACCGCTCGGCAGCCGTATCGCCGAGGTCCATAACGGCAGTTCGCTCTTCACCGGAGCCGCTGGCCAGGGCGAGAGCAACATCCGGCGGTGGATCGTCGAGAACGACTGGCTGGAAGCCATCGTCGCCCTGCCGCTCAACCTGTTCTACAACACTGGCATAGCTACCTATGTCTGGGTGCTCACGAACCGGAAGCAGCAACGCCGCGAGGGCAAGGTCCAGTTGATCGACGCGACCCAGTGGTTCCGGCCGTTGCGCAAGAACCTGGGGAAGAAGAATTGCGAACTCGGCGAGGACGACATCGAGCGAATCTGCGACACGTTTCTCGCTTTCGAGGAAACCGAAAACAGCAAGATCTTCGACAACGCCGCGTTCGGCTACTGGAAGGTGACGGTCGAACGGCCGCTGCGGATCGACGGCGCGGAGAAGCGCGCGCACAAGGCCGCCGAGATCAGGAGACTCAAGAAGGACGGGACGCGCAGCGAAGACGCGCCGCCTGTCGTCAAGCGGATTCGCAAGCGCGGCGCCAGAGCCGACCCGCTGCACGGACTCTTCGAGGACAACTTTGACGACAAACCGGCTATCGTCGAGTACGAGCCGGACACGGAGCTGCGCGACACCGAGCAGATTCCGCTGCAAGAGGAAGGCGGCATCGACGCCTTTATGCGTCGCGAAGTCCTGCCCTACGCCCCGGACGCCTGGTACCGGCCCGAGCGCGTGAAAATCGGCTACGAAATCAGCTTCAGCCGCTACTTCTACAAGCCTCAGCCGATGCGTACGCTGGAGGAAATTCAGACCGACATCCTTGCGCTGGAGACGGAGGCCGAGGAGCTGCTCGAAGACCTTGCGATTCGGGAACCACGGGCCGTTTACGGCCAGCTTCGCGTATATGCCGACACATCCGTGATCGGGGGCTGTATAGACGAGGAATTTCGCGGCCCGTCCATGCGGTTTATCGAACGTTGCGTGCGGGGAGAAGTGGCGCTCGTGGTGTCCACGTTGACACTGGAGGAACTGGACCCCGCGCCCAAGGCAGTCCGGGACGTGCTCAGCAACCTGGGGGCCGATGCATATGAGGTGGTTGCCATTACCGAGGAAATCAAGGCGCTGGCCGAGTCGTACATCGACAGCGGCGCCCTTGGCGAGAGGATGCGCAGCGACGCCCGGCACATCGCTGCCGCGACGCTGGCCCGAGTCGACGTGTTGGCAAGCTGGAACTTCCGGCACATCGTGAACCTTCGACGAATCCGCCTGTACAACGAAATCAACCGACGCATGGGACACGCTATAGTAGACATCCGTAGTCCGAAGGCGCTTGAGCATGATGAGTGACACCCACGACAAACCATTCGATTGCGTAAGGTGGACGCGCGAGAGGCGCGATCAGATGTACCGGGAATCGAAGGACATGACGCCTGAGGAGCGGGCGCTCCGATCCCGGCGTCCAACGGACCCGTTCCTGGCCGAGCTGTATGATCGTGCCAAGCCGCCGACCGACAGCTCCCGGCACAGCCGGGGCGGGGCGAGTGCTGGCTCGACAGTGGATAATGCCCACGCGACTGGAGGTTAGGAATTGCTTTCCCGATGGTCTTGGGCAGCTGCGGATCAGTTTGACGTCATTTGGTTGGTGCGCGGTGTTTACGCGAGAAACGACCGACCTGATTGTCCGACCCGATGTCTCGGCTCTGGAACGGCAGAAATCAAGACTATTGGAACTGATAATGAGAACAAATGAAGGCGCAAAACTGGCTTGACGTCGTTATCGCTGTAGCGGGCAGACTATCTTGGCATTAGAGGAACTGATTGTTGATTGGAGCAGGAAGCGGCCACCTTGGCAACGCGAGATCATGCGCAAGGTCGCGACCGGCGAATTGCTTTCGGATAATGATTACGACCGCCTCGTCGACGAAATAGTCGCTCCTGGTTCCAGCCCGAAATCGGACTTTGGACTTGAGCATTTCCCGAAAGTTTCCGCCGACGATCCATCGGTGCGACTCGATTCCATCACCAAGACAGAGCATGTGAACGCTCTTGCATCCCATCAGCCGCTCACATTCGCGCCGGATGGTCTGACTATAGTCTACGGGGACAATGGAAGTGGGAAGTCCGGTTACGCAAGGCTCCTGAAGCGAATCACTGGAGCGAGGCACCAAGAAGAGGTTCTTTCGGACGTATTTCGCGATACTGCTATACAGAAGCCCACCGCAAACCTGACGGCAAGTATTGGTTCTCAAGTTCACGAAATCGTTTGGCCTGAGACCAACAGGTCGGAACTGCAGCGAATGCACTTCTATGACGGGACATGTACAGAAGCCTATATCGCCACTGAGTCGGACTTTCCTTACCGTCCGCCAGCGCTCTCCGTGATGGATGGTCTCATCAATGCCTGCGTTGAGGTGCGAACACGTATCGACCGTAGGCTCAATAAAAGCTCTGGATCGGCAGTGCGACTACCATTTGTCGACGATGAGATTTCGAGCACCGATGCAGGAATTTTCATTAGGAGAATATCTGGAAACTCCTCGATAGAATCCTTGGACGCGATGGTGGAGCAATTTGATGGAGCAGCGACGACAATCAATGCACTCGAGTCAGAAGAATCGATTCTGCGCAATGCAGATCAGGGCAAGGAGCGCAAGCTCTTATCGCGGCGGGCCGAAAAGCTGGATGATATAGCCCATCACCTCAAGTGCGCATTCCGCCTAAAGTTGCCGGCCAATCCGGCACAATGTTGCCACCCATTCCGGCTCAAAGTTGCCACCCCTGAGGTGCGCTGTGGCGGAGCGGCTAGTTGTGTTTCCGGGATGACGGTTTTGGGTTCACGGTGG
>JAJEFE010000081.1 GCA_022820625.1 Gammaproteobacteria bacterium
TGCCACCGTGAACCCAAAACCGTCATCCCGGAAACACAACTAGCCGCTCCGCCACAGCGCACCTCAGGGGTGGCAACTTTGAGCCGGAATGGGTGGCAACATTGTGCCGGATTGGCCGGCAACTTTAGGCGGAATGCGCACCCTTTCCCATTCACTGTCGCAAACTGCCCAGTTGACGTGGCACAGCGCAGCATTCGTGGGCCACCGCGTCTGCCGTGATGTCCGGAAATCCACCTCGGCAGTCGATCCTCGTGGATTGTAAGGATCCAATACCGCGCGTATGCGGCCCTCACCGACGGATTCTGCGATGGCGGCGTGAATTAGAGAGCAGGCATCGTCTGCGAGCACCGTGTACAGCAGTTGCTCCGGCGTTGTCCCACCTTTGCAGACCAAGTAACCGCCGTCGAGCCATTCCCTGGCGATGCGAAGGAGGTCGCCCATCAGGTGCAGTTTCGGAACTCCGTCAGCGCCCAGGAAATACTTTTCCATCAGCCATTTTGCGAGATGAAACGCTATCGTCGCAGGACGGACGGCTGACAGCACGTTGGGTGTAAGGATGACACCCTCGCCGAGTATTCCCTCGTTGTGCGTGCGGGTGGGACCCACCTTCTCGGGGGTTAACGTCAGGCGGTGATCGCTGTTGAACTTCGCAGTCAACCGGTCCTCGGGCAGTTCGTAGGCATATCCCTCCACGCGAGGAAACTCAATGGCACACTTGTCGCGGTCGGGCCGCACCGCATGCACATGGACGGTTCGATTCGGCTTGGGCGGCGCCACCACGATGGGTTCGGCGGCGAAATCGAAGGGAATGCCCAGCACATCGGCATACTCCACGTCGAAGAGGCCTTCCTTGTTGAGTTCATAGGACTGCCGGCGCAGCGCCCTGCCGACGACCTGCTCGCACAGCAGTTGCGTGCCGAAGGCGCGCACGCCGAGAACGTGGGTCACGGTGTTGGCGTCCCAGCCTTCGGAGAGCATCGCCACGGACACTACGCAGCGGATGGATGCGCCCAAGCGTTCGGACCTGCCCACCGTATTCATGACTTCGCGCAGCAGATCGGCGTCGGTCAGGTTCTCTCCAGCGGAAGTATCTCGAGTACGCTCGACCACCTCGCGGCGAAAACGTTCGATTTCCGCCTTATGCGCCTTGCGGAAGTTCTTGTCCAATGCGTCGCCGGACTCTAACTGCTCGCTGTTGATCAGCAGTGTGCGCGGCCGCTCGAGCCGAATGCCCGTTTCGTCGTAGTTGCTGAACAACGGAAATCCCAGATGCTCCGCAAGTCCGTTGCCGTTTTCCCCAGTCCCCTCGAATCCGGCGATGTACTTGTAGACCAATTCGGATGCAACCATGTTGCTGCACACCACAATGAACACCGGCGGCACCTCGATCTCCGCGTTCCGCCACGCATTGAATGTCGCTGCGTAGTGGCCGTAAAGGGCCTGCATCGCACCCTTGAGATCCGTCGGCAAGTTGAGCGGATTCTTCAGGGCCGCCTTGGGGCTCCGCTTCTTGGGCATGCTGGAACCGATGTGGCGCCACAATTCCCGGTAGCGGGGCACGTCGTCGCTCGGCACATTGTCCGCAACCGGAACCCTGGGCAATTTGACGATGCCGCATTCGATGGCGTCGAGCAGCGAGAAATCGCTCATCGTCCACGGAAACAGCGTGCCTTCGCGATATCCCGAACCATTCAAAAAGAATGGTGTCGCGGAGAGGTCGAAGACAGATCGAACTCCAACCACTCGCTGCAAGGTCTCGATGCCGGAAATCCACTGCCGTGCGGCTTCGGCGTTCTTCTTTGCCTCTTCCCTTTCATCACCCGTCCGGGTGCCTTCCTCCGAATTGCCGGGCCTTTCCCGGTAGCAGTGATGCGCCTCGTCGTTCAGCACGAGAACGTTCTTGATGCCCACCAAACGACGACAAACTCGCCGCAGCATCTGGCCTTCCGTCTCCACCGTCGAGATACTCGGCCCATGGCCCTGGAGCAAAGCGCGGTTTCCCCTGAGCAACCGGGTGCGCTCTCGTCGTAGGAAGGCGTGGTAGTTGGTAATGACGATCCTTGCCCGTTCCAGGTCCGGCAGCATGCCGTAGGGAACCAGCTCATGTTTCCTGTAGTAGCTGTCCGGGTCATTCGGTTGCAGGACGCGCAGCCGGTCCCGAATCGTGATGCCGGGCGTTACGATGAGAAAGCCACGGGTGAATCGGGGGCTCGCTGCCTGGCGCACTGCGTTCAGCGTCTGCCACGCAATCAACATGGCCATTACCGTCGTCTTGCCCGCCCCGGTGGCGAGCTTGAGGGCGATGCGCAGTAGGTCCGGATTCGCCCGCCGATTAGCGCCGCGCAGGTGTTCGCGGATGCCCTTGTACGCCGCTGGCCCACGTCCGCTGATACATCCCGCCACCTCGGTGAGCCAAATAGCAGTCTCAACGGCCTCGATCTGGCAGAAAAACGGTCGCCGCCCCACGAACTCGTGCTCGCGCCAATGACGCAGCAAGTGCGAGGTCACCGGCGTCACGCCGCACTGATCCACCGGCAATTGCCGCCAGGCCTCCACGTGGCGGCGTACTTCGTTGATGACCGGCATCGGATCGTATTCCTGCCCACTGCCGGACGCATGCTCTTCATCGAGCGTCAATTTCGCCTGACCGCTTTTCTTCGGCGCCGGTACAGGCGTCACGTACTCCGCACGCCTCCGACCAGAGACCGTTCGGCCCGTGGGTCTGCGGTCACCGTCCAGCTCCCAATGCTTTCCCGGTGGCCCATAGGGAGAATTCAGGATGGGGTTTGCAAAGAAATCCGTCATGTCGCCAAGGGTACCCAATCGGCTTTGTAGTCTGTGCTATACGCGGAGTATCGGCACAAAGCAAGAAGCCCGCCATTTTTCACCCCGGTATTTGCGGGCCAAGACCAGGCCCGAAAAGGGGCGCGTGCGGACAGCCCTTTCGAGCGTCGTGTGCTCGGCGCGGGGCCATGGACGGCCAGGAGCGCCGAGCGCCGATCCGAGCCCGCCAGGGATGGCGGGCTCGGTTTAGCTCGAAAGGGCTGTCCGTACGCGCCCCGCACCACCAGCGCCAGACGGGAAAATCTACAGCAACGGCACCGCCAGCAACGCCACGATATTGATGATCTTGATCAACGGATTGATCGCTGGCCCGGCGGTGTCCTTGTACGGGTCGCCCACGGTGTCTCCCGTAACGGCCGCCTTGTGAGCCTCGGAACCCTTGCCCCCCAGGTTGCCGTCCTCGATGTACTTCTTGGCGTTGTCCCACGCACCGCCGCCAGTGGTCATCGAGATGGCGACGAAGAGGCCGGTGACTATCGTGCCAAGCAGCAGCCCACCCAACGCCTCCGGACCCAGCAGCACTCCGACGACGATCGGCACGAGTACCGGCAGGAGCGATGGCACCACCATCTCCTTGATGGCGGCGCGGGTCAGGAGATCCACCGCGGTGGAATAGTCCGGCCGCGTGGTCCCCTCCATGATTCCGGCTATTTCTCTGAACTGGCGGCGCACTTCCTCCACCACCGAGCCGGCGGCCCGGCCCACCGCCTCCATGGCCAGCGCGCCGAACAGGAACGGCACCAGGCCGCCGATGAAGAGCCCGACAATGACCCGATAGTCCGAAAGATCGAAGCGCAGATCGACCATGCCCGCCACTTCGAGACTGTGCGTATAGTCGGCGAACAGCACCAGCGCGGCCAGCCCGGCAGAGCCGATGGCATAGCCCTTGGTGACCGCCTTGGTGGTGTTGCCCACGGAGTCCAGCGCATCGGTGACCTTGCGCACGTCCGAGGGCAGTTCCGCCATCTCGGCGATGCCGCCCGCGTTGTCGGTGATCGGGCCGAAGGCATCCAGCGCCACGATCATGCCGGTCATCGACAGCATGCTGGTGGCCGCGATCGCGATGCCGTAAAGGCCCGCGAGTTCGAACGAGACCCAGATGGAAGCGCAGACCGCCAGCACCGGCAGCGCGGTCGCCTTCATGGAAATGCCCAAGCCGGCGATGATGTTGGTCGCATGTCCGGTCGTGGAGGCGCCGGCCACCGTCTTCACCGGGCTGTAGTCCGCGCCGGTGTAGTACTCGGTAATGGCCACCATCGCCGCCGTCAGGACGAGACCGATCAGGGCCGCAAAGTACAGATTGGTGGAACCTGCGCCCATGAGCGAGGTGGTGATCGGGTAGAACGCGATGGCGGCGAGAATGCCGGATACGATCACGCCCTTGTAGAGCGCGTTCATGATCTTGCCGCTGCGTGTGCTGACGAAGAACGTGCCCAGGATGGACGCCACGATCGACGCCCCGCCCAGGGCGATCGGGTAGATGACGGCGTCGCCGCCAAGCTCCGCGGCAGTCAGCCCGCCGAGCAGCATGGTGGCGATTACCGTGACCGCGTAGGTCTCGAAAAGGTCCGCCGCCATGCCGGCGCAGTCGCCCACGTTGTCGCCCACGTTGTCGGCGATGACCGCCGGGTTGCGTGGGTCGTCCTCGGGAATGCCGGCCTCTACCTTGCCCACCAGGTCGGCGCCCACATCGGCGCCCTTGGTGAAGATGCCGCCGCCCAACCGGGCGAAGATGGAAATCAGCGAACCGCCGAAGGCGAGTCCCACCAGGGCCTTCAATACGTCATCCTCGGCCATGCCCATCGCTTCCAGAAGCGCGAAGTAGCCGGCGACGCCCAGCAGTCCCAGTCCTACCACCAGCAGCCCCGTGATGGCGCCGCCGCGGAAGGCGATCTTCAGCGCCGGGTTGAGCCCTTCGGTGGCAGCCTGGGCCGTACGCACGTTGGCCCGCACGGAGACGAACATGCCGATGTAGCCGGCCAGCGCCGAGAATACGGCGCCGATAGCGAAGCCCACCGCGGTGCCCCAGTCCAGCGCGACGATCAGGACAACGAACAACACCACACCGACGATGCCGATGGTGGCGTACTGGCGGTTCATGTAGGCCTTGGCGCCTTCCTGCACGGCGGCGGCGATGGACTGCATGCGCTCGCTCCCGGACGACTGTCCGAGAATCCAATTGACCGAAACCACACCATAGACAAGGGCCAGGACGGCCGCGCCCAGGGACAACCAAAGGGCCGTTTCCGGATTCATTCTTTCTTCTCCCGACGAGGGCTACAAAAAACGCGGCATTCTATCACGGAGCCGCCCGCGCGCACGGGGGGTGGAAGACCGCTGAACCATCTCATGCGGAGCTGAGATTTGTCCGGTGGAGCGATACACCGGCGATCCGGAAATTCAGGGGCGACTCGGTTTTATCGTGCATACCGCAGACGCATGCTGCGGTTTACCCGCTCTACTTCATTCTCTTCCCGTTCCCGGGCCCGATACGCTTCCCATGCAACGGGTTCCGCGTCGGCAACGCCGGAAAACGGCTGAAGTCCCGGTCGGCTGTCCAGAACTCCGTGACACCGTGCGCGAGGCAGACCGCGGCAACGCGTGCGTCGTGGATCATCGCTCCTCTCACCCGCCCCCTTCGGAGCAGGGACGGCAGCAGTTGCCAGTGGTCGCCGGTTTCCGAGAGCAATTCAGTGACCGGTGATTCGAGCCAGACGTCGACTTGGGTTATGGCGGCGTTGAGGCTGGTCGGTGGATCGTATACGCGCGGGTGGGTGACTACGGCCAGGAACTCATGCACGCAGGGCCACGGCAGGCCCCACGTCACGCGTCCTTCGGCCAACAACGCCAACGACGACCTGGCCTGCTCGTGCCACTCGGAGTCCGACCGGTGCGCGTACACCAGGATATTCGTGTCCGTCGCGATCAACTGCCACGCCCTTCGTAAATGGCCGCACGGATGCGGGACCAGTCAGCGTCCCGAAACTCGGGCTGCAAGCCGCGTCCGCCCACACTCGCATCCCTCAGCTTGAAGCCAACACTTTCCCGGTCGGCCCGAATAGCCATCCGCAGACCGCGCTCGAACAGTTCTCGCAACGTGATGTTTTCCCTCGCTGCGTGCTCCTTCGCCACTCTGGCAAGATCGTCCGCTATCTCGATCGTGGTCTTCACTATGGGTTCCCGTATAAATATATATGGATAACAAGTTTAATCAATACATTATTCCGTAACAATGCTGACTCCCGCTATCCGCTGAAGTCTGGAGACCGAACTGAAACAGAAGCTGAACTATCTCGGGCTGAGCGACCGCATACGAATCGACCCGTCGTTGTCCCAGACGTGAGAATGCCGTAACGTCCCGGCCTGAAGTCGATTACCGAGCCAAAACCACTCGACGTGCTCCCAGCCGACTATCCAGCAAGGAGAACGGCCGGGCGCAGCAGCTGAGAGATCGGCCCCGGTTTGGAGGAGAAACCAATTGACCGCGAGTACTGGATGGGATGCGTACCTGAACGATGTGCGTGGGTTTATCGAGAGCGGCCAGCTTTACCCGGAGGAAGTCGATTACAAGCTGGCCATAGCGGAGCAACTCCGGGCAGCTCGCCGTGCGGTATTGAAAGGCGAGGAGAACTGCCTCGATCTGGTATTTAAGGCGCTGGACAACAATCTGGTCTATTGGGAAACACGCAACAACTTCAGAAAATGGTGGACCGCCGATCACGAGGCGGCTATCGCTGCTCTGAGGGTATTTTGGTCCGAGGATGAACTGTCTTCTGGTGACCGGATTCGGACACTAACGAGGAATGTTCCAAGCGGCATCCTCAGTGGCAGGGGTAACGGCTTGCGGATGGTCTCCTGTCTTCTGATGGCGATCGATGCCCGTCAGTTCCCGGTATTCAAGATTACGGAGTACAGTAATACGCGAAAGCGCATCGGCCTTTCGGCACCTCCTTCCCCTTCCAAGTCGGACGAGGCCAGCCTGTACGATCACTTCCTCAGGTTCATTGACGAAATCATTGAACGTGCTCGCACGATAGGACTGGAGCAACCGGCTGACCGACTTGAAGCACAGTCGGTTTACTGGCAGCTTGCAAATGGCTGGCCATCTGCAAGTGATAAACAGAGACCCTGCTGGCTAGTCGGCGCGGATTGGGACGAAGGCGACCAGACCGACCGTTTCATCCAAGAAGGCACCTGGGAGAACGGCCATACGGACAAATTCCTGGATCAGGTGAGAGAGATCGAGTCCGGAGACCGGATAGCTATCAAGGCAACGTTCACACAGAAGAAAGATCTTCCGTTCCATTACAAGAACAAATTTGCTTCTGTCATGCGCATCAAGGCGACTGGAGTTGTGACCAAAAACATGGGCGACGGCCGCACGCTCCATGTCGACTGGGAACGGGAAAATCCGCCTCGTGACTGGTATTTCTACACATACCGCGATACGGTCTGGAAGGTCTCGCACGAATCCGCTACGCCGAACCTACAGTGGGCCGCAGACGCGTTGATCGATTTCACCTTCGGAGGAACGCCGCAGGACTACGATCAGTTCCTCCTCCATTGGCACCCAGACTGGTCCGCAGACGACCAAGTTAACGACGGCGACCCGCCGGTACCCGTTCCGCCACCACCGAAACTCTCATCCACCGACCTGAATCCGCTCGCCGACGATCTGCTCTATGACCGGGACCGCCTCCAACGAATCGCGCTCCTGCTGGACGACAAGCCCCAGATCATCTTTCAGGGACCGCCCGGTACGGGCAAGACCTACGCTGCCCGCAAGCTGGCTGACTGTCTCGCAGGAGACGCCTCCCGAGTGACGCTCGTCCAGTTCCATCCGTCCTACGCCTACGAGGATTTCGTCCAGGGCTATCGGCCGACCCTGCGGAATGGCCAAGCTGGCTTCACACGCCGGAATGGCCCGCTGGTCAACGCCGCCGAGGCAGCACGCGACGAACCGGATGCCCCGCACTTCCTCATCATCGACGAAGTCAACCGCGGCAACCTCGCCAAAGTGTTCGGCGAACTCTACTTTCTGCTGGAGTACCGAGACGCAGAGATACGCCTGCAGTACGCCAACGAGTCCGACAAACCATTCAGTTTGCCGAAAAATCTCTACATTGTCGGTACCATGAATACGGCGGACCGGTCCATCGCGCTGGTCGACCTCGCCCTGCGACGCCGTTTCCATTTCGTGGAGTTCCACCCCGACAAACTGCCAATCAAGGGATTGCTTTCGCGCTGGCTGACCGGGAACGCGCCCAGTATGCACTGGCTGGCGAGCATGGTGGACCGCGCAAACGAACGATTGCAGGATGAACATGCGGCCATCGGGCCGAGCTACTTCCTGAAGAATAATCTCGACGACGACATGGCCCGGCTCATCTGGGAGCACAATGTCCTGCCTTACGTCCAGGAGCACCTCTACGGGGCAAGCGAGCGGTTGGCCGAATTCGATTTCGACGCGCTCAGGCTTGACGAGGACGCGGTCGACCAAGACGATTCAGAAGCCGCAGCACCCGCAAGCGACCGGTAAACGGATAGGTCAACCTGCTGCCTTACATCCATCGGAACTCGTATCGATACGACTCCTTCCATTCGACGCGGAAACGCCCGGTAAGCGAGCGACGTCGACAACCACCGGAAGCGATGAATCACACGAAACGACTGACGAATAGGCACCTCGACCTCCAAGAGTGGAGCACCTCGAAATCGATTGCCCTCTCCATCAGTGAGCGCGACGTTCTTCGCCACTTCCTCGACTCCATCGAACCTGCCGCTGAACGTGAGGATGTCTACAACCTGACACCCGGCTCGAAGGTCGGCGCGTTCGAGATCGGCGATCTGTCCGTCTCGATCCAGCCGAAACTGGATATCGGCCGCGTCCTCTATCTCGCTTCCTACGCCATGGGCGCAGAGGGAGCCGTCGACTTTCGGCGGGAACGCTTCGATTACCAGCAACAGCCGACGCTGACCGAGACCCTTGTACTGGCGCTGACCCGCGCCGCCCGCCGCGCCTTCGCTCGCGGCCTGCTCCACGGCTATCGAACCGAAGAGGAGTCCCTGTACACCGTGCGTGGACGCATACGGGCCGCCGACCAGTTACGCCGCCGGTTCGGTATTCCGATTCCCATTGAAGTCCGATACGACGACTTCACAGACGACATTCTCCCGAACCGGCTTGTGAAGGCCGCGGCCGCACAGCTTGGAAAACTGCGCATCCATTCGCGGCAGTCGCGCATCGACCTCAGCTGGATCGCTGCGACCTTGAATAACGTCAGCTTTGTTGAGTTTCCGACCACCGCCGTTCCCGAGGTCAAGTTCGACCGCCTGAACGAGCACTATCGTGAGGTTGTGACGCTGGCTCGACTCATCCTGCGCCACGTCGCCATCGAGACCGGGCGCGGCGCCGTCCGTGCGAACGGCTTCCTTATGGACATGAACGTGGTGTTCCAGGAATTCGTCACCCGGGCACTGCGGGAAGAACTTCGGTTGGCAGACCAGGTTTTCGTGTCGGACAAGAACCTTCCGAAGACCATCTACCTTGACGAGGGCCGGCAAATTCGGCTCGCTCCGGACGTGTCTTGGTGGAACGGCCATACCTGCGTCTTCGTCGGCGACGCGAAGTACAAGTTGATTGAGGACAAGCGGGCACCGAACGCGGACCTCTACCAACTCCTCGCCTACACCACCGCACTCGGCTTGCCCGGCGGCCTGCTCATCTATGCGGCGGGTGATGCGAACGACGTCGTCCATCGCGTCCACAACGCGGGCAAACGGCTTGAGATTGCCACGCTGAACCTTTCGGGCAGCGTTGAAGACCTCCAGGGCGAAATTCGCAATCTGGCCAAGCGCGTCCGCTCCTTACGCAGAGAAGTTAATCGGGAGCGTCAGACCGGCGACACCGTCGGCGATCCCTACAAGGATACTGCGGGGCCTGCGATCAATCCGCTGATCAAGACCATCAATATCGTCGCGTTGCTGGCGTTGCTGGCGGTGCCGTTGCTGTAGCCTGCTGTCGATTTGACGTGGGTGTTGTGGACGTGTGCGAAAACGTCCAGGCCGGAGTCTACCCCGCATAATTTCGCGACCGCCATTGCCACGGACCCGAACCGGTGTCAGAGCCGATTCATCCATTCGGAAAATTGGCAGCGCGTTCGCGTGGCAGTGACATACAACCCAATCTGGTCTATATTTCAGACTAGTCTTATATTTTGGTCTGGAGCACGATGATGGCGAGCAGGAGGGTCCGGGTGTCGGCGTACGAGTGCAAGACCAGGCAGGCGGAGGTGTTCCGGCGGGCCGCTGCCGGCGAGACGATCATCGTCACCAACAACGGCGTTCCCCAGGTGGAAATCCGCAAGGCTCCCGTAGACGGAGACAGCGTCGCCGGCGCGCTGGAAGCGCTCCGCGCGTTGCAGGCGAGTCAACTCGCGGCGAAGGCAACCGGGAGCCACGAGGAATTGCGGCGGATCCAGGAGGAAGGGCGCGACTGATGGCGGTGAATATCATCGTTCTCGACAACAGTATCAATACCCGCTTGCTCTGGCCGGACTCCGAAAGTCCCGGCAGCAATCAATACGCGCTCGATGTCCTCGGCCAGGCGGCCAACGGCAGCGTGTTCCATGTGCCGACCATCTGGCACTACGAGGTTGCCAACGTCGCGGCCGGGCTGGTGCGTACTGGCCAGGTTTCGCAAGCAAGCGCGGTGAAGTATTTCGAGCAGATCGCCTTGCTGCCGATCGTGACGGATATTGGAAGCCACGCTAACGCGGCGAAGGCGACTTTCTCCTTGAGTATCCAGTTCGGTCTTTCCGCATATGACGCAGCCTATCTGGAGCTTGTCCTGCGTTTGGGAGGGACGTTGGCCACCAACGACAAGCGGTTGCGAACTGCCGCCCGGCGCGCCGGGGCATCTTTGTTCCCCTGACGCCTCCGGCGACCTTCCGTTATAAATTGGCGCGTGCTCCGCTCTGACGGTCGGCGCGACCCCGGTCCCTGGAGCGGCGTTATCGCCGACGGCCGGCATCAGCGCGTTCGGCATTTCGGGAACGAATGCGCACCTCCTGGTGGAGGGATACCGCGAGCCGGAGGCCGATGCCGGACTCAAGTCGCGCGCAACGAGGTGTCTGCCCCTGTCGGGCAAGTCGGAGCAAGCGCTCAGCAAACCGATACAGAGGCTGGCCCGGAGGCGGCCGTCGTGCAAGCGGCCGCCCGCGCGTACGAGGCTGGAGATGACCTCGACTTCCAGAATCTCTTCGCGGGAGAGACAAGGCGCCGGGTATCGCTGCCGGGATATCCGTTCCAGCGCCGGCCCTTCTGGTTCGACGGGTCCCGCAAGCCTGCGTCGTAGGCATTCGCCGCGCCTGGCGGCCCGTCCGTTGCTGTCGATTCAGTGCTGGCCGGGCTCGGCCGATTCCGAGGCCTGTTCCCGCCAGCCCTGAAGTCTCCGACGCCGCTCGTCGGCGTCCAATCCGCCCAGTGCTTCCACTTGGTCATAAAAGGCTTCGAGCCCGTTCGTCTCGAGCAACAGGCGCAGGCCGGGCACCCAGTATCGATAGGTCGCTACCGAGGCGATATGGGCATTGTTGAGGGGTGCGGACATCCAGGCTTCGTAGTAGTCACTGCCGTTCCACGACTGCCTCAGGGCAGCGTACTCCATACGCAGCGTATCAAATGCGGCCTCCTTGGCGCGGCGCTTTTCCTCGGACGGTTCGGGTCCGGCGTAGATCGCACGGAGTCGTTCCCTTTGGCGGCTGATCAGTTCGGCAAACTGAGTCTGCACGAGGGCCTGCCCACGATAGGTAGCAAGGCTGTCGGGATCGCCGGACCGGTCCAGCCAGAGCCCGGTACCGTATTCCGCAACTGCTGTGGCGAACGCTTCGTTCAGGTCGCTGTCGCCCTTGAGATAGAACTTCTGGTGGGCCAGTTCGTGTATCAGCACTTCCACGAGCCGATAATCCGGCCCGCCAATCATGCTGCTGACCACCGGGTCGGCGAAGTATCCGAGCGTGGAATAGGCCGCGGCGCCACCGACCAGAACATCCAGGCCCTCAGTTTCCAGACGCGCCGCGTATCGCTGCGCTGCGGCTTCGTTGAAGTAGCCGCGGTAACTCACGCAACCGGCGAACGGGAAACACCAGGTTCGCGGTTCGATGGAGAATTCTTCCGCTGCCACGACACTCCAGACGGCGACGCTGCGCGCGCGCCGGCCACCGTTGCGGTCAGGATCGGCGGCGTCGGGCTCGTTTCCGGAGTCGCCGGATCCCAGATCAACATACGTTGCGTAGCTTCTGTTTTCAGGGAGACCCAGTTCGTCCACGGCGAACCGGCGAATCTCCTGTACCGTGCGCAGTGCCTCCCGGGTTTGTTCGCTCGTTTGCGGATCTTCGATGACGGTCTCGATCGGGACCCGCTTGCTCATAAGCGACATTTGGCCGGCAACCGCTTGCCAGTAGTAAGGCAGGGAACACCCCCCGAGAAGCGCGGCGGCACTTGTGACGATGGTGGCCAGGGCCCACTTGGCGAGGCGGAACTTCTGTGGCGGGCTGCTGGTCCTGAGCGATGGAAGCATGCTCATGCGAATGACATCGGAAGCCAGACCCTACGTTATCATCAAACCATGGAGATCTACGAAGTCGGAGGCATTGTCCGGGATTCGCTGCTGGGCCTGCCGGACCTGCGGAAACGCGAGCGCGATTGGGTCGTGGTGGGCGCGCGGCCCGAGGATCTCCTGCGCCTGGGCTACAGGCAGGTGGGCAAGGACTTCCCTGTCTTCCTGCATCCGGAGACCGGCGAGGAGTACGCCCTGGCGCGAACCGAGCGCAAAGTCGGGCCGGGCTACCACGGGTTTGCCTTCGATACGTCCAGCACGGTCACGCTGGAGGAGGACCTGGCGCGGCGGGATCTGACCATCAATGCCATGGCCCGGGACGCCGACGGTACCGTGATCGACCCCTACGGCGGGCGCGGCGACCTTGAGAAACGCCGCCTGCGGCACGTTTCCGATGCATTTGCGGAAGATCCGCTGAGGATTCTGCGCGTGGCTCGTTTCGCCGCGCGGTTCACTCAGCTCGGCTTCAGCGTGGCGCCGCAGACCATGGCGTTGATGAAGCGTCTCGTCGAAATCGGGGAAGCGGCCGAACTCAGGCCGGAACGCGTGTGGCAGGAAACCGAAAAGGCCCTCGCGGAGACCGACCCGGATGTCTACTTCGAGGCACTGCGCGAGTGCGGCGCCCTGAAGGTGGTATTTCCCGAGATCGACGCCCTGTACGGCGTACCTCAGCCCGCGAAATGGCACCCGGAGATCGACACCGGCATTCATACCATGATGGCGTTGCGGACCAGCGCCGGACTTACCGACAGCGTTGCAGTGCGTTTTGCGGTGCTCACCCACGACCTGGGAAAGGCCACCACGCCCAGGTGGATGTTACCGGCACACCGCGGACACGAGGAAAGGTCCGTCGGACTGCTCAGGCAATTTTGCGGGCGCTTCCCGGTGCCGCGCCGATTCCGCGAGCTGGCCGTCGCGGTCGCACGTCATCATGGCAACGTGCATCGGGCCGCGGAACTCAGACCGGCGACCATTTACAAGTTGATCGAAGCCGTGGACGCCCTGCGCAGGCCGCAGCGATTCGAAGAATTTCTCCTGGGCTGCGAAGCCGACGCCCGGGGCCGCCTGGGACTTGAGGACCGTTCCTACCCCCAGGCTGAAATCCTGCGGTCCGCTCTGGCCGCCGCCCGCAGGGTTCGTACCGAAGATGCGGGAAGCAAACCCAGCGGCCCCGCCCTCGGTAAGAGATTGCGCCAACTGCGCATTCAGGCGATACGCGACGCGCTCGGCCAACGCGGGACGGCATCGTAGCGGGGGGGTCATGGCGCCGGCGTCTTGCCGGATTCGGGTCCTTTGCTCATAATCCCCCCCTTGCCGACATTCACCAAAGGAGATAACTCAAATGGCATCAACAAAAGACCGTCTCGCACAGCTTGCCGACGAACACCTGGACCTTGGCAGCGATCCCGATTTCGATGCCCAGTTGGGTGACGCCGGCATCTCCTCGGTGGATGCGGTTGCGTTTTTCAAGGAAGTCAACGGGGAGTTTAACCTCTCGCTGCAACCCGAAGACTGCCTGCAGTTCAAAACACTGGGAACGCTTGCGGCATATATCGATGACAACGCCGGTTGAATGCTCCCGGTCGGTCAGGGACAACCTGACCGATACTCCCTGACAATCAGTTAACGGGGCCCACCGCCTCCGTATCCGGGGGCGGTCGGGCACTTGGCCCGGCGCCCTGCTCGATGCCGCCGATATCCGTTTCCTGTCAGAAGAACGATTCCAGGGGGATACCGGTCTTGCCAACCACGACGACAGAATCTGTTTGGGAACTACCCGAGCCGCTTTCCGTATGCGAAGTACGTCTTGACGACCACACCGTCACCACCGTGCGGCAGCATGGCAATTCGTCGGGGCCGAGGCTGGTTCTGAGCCACGGCAGCGGCCTTGCGATCGACCTCTATTATCCTTTCTGGTCATTGCTTGCAGACGATTACGAGTTGATCGTATATGACCTCAGAAACCATGGATGGAACCCCGTCGGCGAGCTGAAAGACCACAATATTCCCACCCTGATCCGCGACCATGACCTCATTCTCGACACGATCAACCGTGTCTATGGGAACGAACCGACGGTCGGTATCTTTCATTCCGTTGCGACAATCGTCCCCCTTCTGTCGGTCACCGATCTCTATTCGGCCCTGGTTCTGTTCGATCCACCCCTGTGCAAACCCGGAGCCAGCCAGGTCGAGCTTCAAGGCGCCGCTGAAAAGGCCGCGGCGCAGATTCGGCGGCGCGGGCAGCGGTTCAGGACAAGAGAAGAGTTTGCCGATTTTCTTCGCTATGTTCCTTCCTTCGTACGCGTCGTCCCCGGCGTTCGGGAACTCATGGCAGAGACAACGCTCCGGCGGACAATGGACGGGGAGGCGTACGAGCTGCGCTGCCCGCGCGAATACGAAGCGCAACTCATGGATTACACGAGGAGTTTCTTCCCCCTGGTCGATCTGGAGTCGCTATCCTGTCCGACCAAGATTGTCGGGGCCGATCCGACCCTTCCTTATTCCTACTTGCCTACCTTCGACCTGAGTAACGTCATGAAGGTCGACTATGATTTCATTCCGGAAGCGACGCACCTGCTCCAACTGGAACGGCCGGAGGAATGCGCCGCGGCAGTCCGTGAGTTCCTCAGCCATCTCGAACTGTACTAATGCTCTGTCCAACCGATAATGGCGCATCAGTCGGATAGAGCATTAGCAATCATCCGACGAATTGGCCCCTTGCTTCCGCATTCTGATCCAGTGCCGCCGGCGTTCGAACGCATAGTCCGGCAGCGCAATCCGGCGACGGTGCTCACCCGCGAAAAGCCCCGGGAAGGACAATGCGAGCCCTGCCTCGTAGGCGCCGGCGACGGCTTCGACGAATCCTCCACCCGAACCTGCGACCGAAACCTCGTTGCCATCGGACGGCCGCCCGAGACTTGACAGGACCACCGGTACGGCAGCGCTGCCGGCCGCATTCGGCCACACCGACGCCAGCGTTGCTACCGACGGCGCGCGCGGGCCGACCTCGACGGCCACATCGACACCCGACGCCGCGAGCGCCGCCACGCAGTTCTCGAGAGCTTCCAGCCCGGTAGCAGCCTGCCGCTGCAACTGCGCCGCGTCCGGGACATCACCGGGCGCGACCACGCGGCCCGACACGGCATCCACCAAGGTCAGTGACGGCGAGCGCATCGCGACGCCGTCCGGTAACGCCCCGGGATCGCCCGGGGCCACAGCCAGCCGCAAGCCATCCTCGAGGCCCAACACGCCTGCGGCCTGCGCGGCCGCAAGCGCTCCGACTCCATGACCGAGCGCCACTCCCGGTGAAACGCCGACACTGGACCACAGCGCCGTGAGCGCGCATTCGAGCGCGTAAACCGCCGGTCGCTGCCACTGCGGATCGTCCGGCTCACCTGCGGCGCCGGAACGGCCGAACATCACGTCGAGCAGCGAAGCGTCGCGCGCTTCGCCGATCACATCGTCGCAGCAGTCGAGAACCGCCCGCACCACCGGCTCGCTCGCGTACAGCGCGGCAGCCAGGCCGGCCCATCCGCTCCCATTGCCCGCGTAGACGAATGCGACCTTTTTCGGCGTCCCCGATTGCGATCGCCCGTTCGCGTCCACGAGCGCCCGCAGTCGCTCACGCAGCGACTCGCTGTCCGTGAACACGACAGCGGCGCGACGGTCGAAGTGGCTTCGCCCGAAACCGGCGGTCCACGCCATGTCTGAAAGCACGGGCCCCGACGCCGCACCGTCGGACTCAAGCACCGATTCGCGCTCGTCAAGCCATTCGAGATACCGCTGCGCGAGTCTTCGAAGCGATACGTCGGACTTGGCGGAGAGCGGCAGCAGCCGCGTTGCGCGCCGGGCAAGCTCGTCGTTTGCTTCCGGCATCGCCTTGACTGCGTGCGGGGGCAAAACCGCGACCGGGTACGGTGCGCCTTCCGGACCCGGTGACGCGTTGTCCGGGCTGCCGTAGCCCTCCACGACGACATGCGCGTTCGTACCCGAAATTCCGAAGGCGCTGACTCCTGCCCGCAGTGGACGGTCCGGTTCGCCCGGCCAAACCGTCGCCTCGGACACCACGCGCACCGGAAGCCGGTCCCAATCCAGGTGCGGACTCGGGTTCTCGAAATGCAGGTGCTTCGGGATCAGGCCGTGGCGCATGGCCAGGACAACCTTGATCAGTGCGGCAACCCCTGCCGCGGATTCGAGGTGTCCGACATTGGTCTTGACGGAGCCGATCAGCAGAGGACGATCCTCGGCGCGGCCCCTGCCGTAAACCGCCGCCGCGGCCTGCACCTCGATCGGGTCGCCCAGCTCCGATCCCGCCCCGTGCGCCTCAAGGTAATCCACGTCCGACGGCGCAACGCCCGCCTGCGACAGGGCCTCTTCGATCACCCGCTCCTGCGCCGGGCCGTTCGGTACCGTCGGCCCTGCAGTCGCGCCATTCTGGTTCACTGCCGCGCCCCGGATCACCGCCCAGATACGGTCGCCGTCGGCCTCGGCATCCGCCAGGCGTTTCAGGACCACCATCCCGCAGCCCTCGCTCCGTACAAAACCGTCCGCCGCGGCGTCGAAAGTCTTGCAGCGCCCCTGCTTCGACAACATCCCGAGCGCCACCATCTCCGTTGTCAGCCCCGGCGAGAGGATCGCGTTTACGCCGCCGACCAGGGCCAGATCCACCTCTCCGTCCCGCAAGCCTGCCATCGCCTGCTGCACCGTGACCAGAGACGCGGCGCAGTTGAGCAGCACCGGCATCGCAGGCCCCGTAAGACCCAGCTTGTACGCGATCCCGCCGACCGCCATGCTGCCGGCTGTGCCGAGATAGTTGAGGCTCTCACCGCCCGCCATCATCATCAGATCGCGGTACTCGCTGGTCGCCAGGCCCGCGTAGACCCCGGTGCGGCTGCCCTTCAGACTCTCCGGATCGACGCCTGCGTCTTCCAGCGCCCGCCAGGTCGTCTCCAGGAGCATCCGCTGTTGAGGATCCATCATGCGCGCACCGATCGGAGTCATACCGAAGAATCGCGCATCGAAGCAATCGATCCCTGCAACGTATCCGCCACGCTCCCGGGTGCCGTCCGCGACCGCGGGGTCTCCCGCAACGCCGGTCCAGGACCCGTTGTCCTGCCGTCCGTTCGTCACCGCGTCGTGGCCGGCCTCAAGCCGGCGCCAGAAGGTAGCGATGTCCGGCGCGCCCGGAAAACGGCATGCCATACCGATGATCGCGACTCCATCGTTCCCGCTTTCGAGCCCCGCCTGTGCGCTCGGCCCGGCGGCAGGCTCGGGCACTGCCTCGGGGGCCGCATCTGCCTCGGGGGCCGCCTCCGTAGCTGGCGCCGGCGCGGGCTCGCCGAGCACGTCCACGAGATGACTGGCGAGGTCGGCGATGGTCGGGAAATCGAACACGAGCGTATTCGGCGCCACGTAGGCATCGGAGAAGGCCCGGTTCAGGCGGTTGCGCAACTCGACCGCCATCAGGGAATCCATCCCGAGGTCGAAAAACCCGACTGCGGACGCCGGCGCCGAGGGCAACCTCAGAACGGCCTGCACTTCTCCCTGCAGGAAGGAGACGAGCAGATCCTCGCGGCCGGCCGCAGGTGTCGAGGCGAACTGTTCAAGCAAGTCTTCGGACAGGGACGAATCATCGTCGTCCGTGTCGACCGCGAGCAGGTCCTCGAGCAGGGACGGTCGACCGTCGAGAGTCTCTCCGAATACCGGCCAGTCCACGACCGCCATCGCAGTGCCCGTTGCATCCTGGTGCAGCAGGCGCTCCAATGCCTTGAAACCCTGCTCCGGCGTGAACCAACCCGTGCCGGATGCCTCGCGCCGCCCGGCGATCCGTTCCCGCTGCTCCTCCGCTTCGCCGAGCCCCGACCACGCTCCCCAGGCGATGGCCTGTCCGGGGAGGCCCAACGCACGACGGTGGGCAGCGAGCTGATCGAGGAAGGCGTTGGCCGCCGCGTGGTTGGCCTGGCCCGGATTGCCCAGAATGCCGGCGACGCTCGAGAACAGGACGAACATGTCGAGATCGCGTTGCGCCGTCGCCCGGTGCAGGTGCCAGGCTCCGAGCATCTTCGGCCACAGGACGGTCTCGAAGCTCTCCCAGCTCTGGTTGCCGAGGGCAGCGTCCGCCAGCACGCCGACGCTGTGGATCACGCCGGCAAGCGGCGGCAGTGTCTCGTCCATCCGCACGAGCATCGCATCGAGCGCAGCCGCATCCGTCACGTCCGCAATCTCGACCTCGATGCTGAATCCGCGGGCGCGCAGCGCCCCGATCGCTCTTTCCGCCGCCGCGTCGGGCGCCCTGCGGCCGTTCAGTACGACCGTCCCGGCGCCGCGCTCGGCAAGCCATTCGGCAAGCGCGCAACCGATGCCGCCCATGCCGCCCGTCACGAGGTAGGTTCCGTCCTGCCTCAGCCGGCCCGCCCGGAGCGCAGGCATGGTCAGCACGATCTTGCCGATGTGCCGCGCCGCGCGCATGTAGCCCATCGCAGCGCTCGTCTCGGCGAACGGCCAGCGGACGTGCATGAGCGGTGCAAGTTCTCCGGTTGCGATACGCGCCAGCACCTGTTTCAGGGCGGCGCCCGGCTGCGCCGGGTCGTGTACCTTCAGGTTGTAGAGATCGAGGATCGAATAGGCGACATCCGGCCGCGCCGACGCCATCTCGTCCTCTGTCAGGATGTCGCGCCTGGCGAGTTCCACGAAGCGGCCGTCCTGCGCAAGGCAGGCGAGGCTCGCCTCGATAAAGCCCTCACCCGTCAGGCTGTTGAGCACCACGTCGACGCCAGCGCCGGCCGTCGCGTCGAGAATTTCCTGGCCGAACGCGGTCGTGCGGCTGTCGAACACATGCTCGACGCCCAGGGAGCGCAGATACGCCTGCTTGCGCGCGCTTGCCGTGGCGAACACTTCCGCGCCGGCTGCCCGGGCGAGCTGGATGGCCGCGAGTCCGACACCGCCCGCACCTGCGTGAATCAGAACGCGGTCACCGGCCTCGAGCCCGGCAAGCTCGAAGGACAGCACGCATGTCACGAATACCGACGGGATCGTGGCGAGCGCCGTGGCCGACACGCCCGCGGGTGCGATCGCGACCAGTTCCTCGTGCGTCGCCACCTCGGGCCCGAACGTACCGAACGCGAAGCCCGCCACGCGGTCGCCGGCCGAAACGGCAGTTACGTCCGAACCGATCTCGACGATCCGGCCACAGAACTCCTCGCCGAGCGACCCCTCCTCCTCGACCAGCCCCATGGCCCGGAACACGTCCAGGAAGTTGAGCCCGCAGGCTTCGACCTCGGCGCGCACCTCGTTGGGCTCGAGCGTTCGTGGCTCCACCGGCTGGACCCGCAGCGTCTCGATCGCTCCGCCGCCGTCCGGTGCCAGCATCCAGCTCTCGTCCTCCGGCAGCGCAAGACGCGGGGCGCCTGAGTCCGTCCGAACCAGCCGGGCCGTCTGGCGACGATCCCGGCGATGCGCGATGTGGCTTTCCGAATCCGGGAACAGCAGTTCATTCGCAAGGACAGCCTGCGGCTCGGCTGCCTCGGGGTCGAGATCGAGCATTCGCGCCTGCAGTTGGGGCGCCTCCCGCGTCACCACCTTGCCCAGGCCCCAAAGGGGGGCACCCGCCAGTTGCCCGGTCCGCTCGCGTTCGAGCACCTGCGCACCCCTGGAGACGAACCAAAGGCCCTTCTCGGGCACGGCATCGGCGTCCACGATGCCCTGTACGAGCGCGAGCGCGCTCGCCGTCGCCCGTTTCGCATCCGCCGCCATCTCTGCTGTCGTCGCGTCCGGGCCGTGACCGTCCTGCGCGACGAGATGCACGACGCCCGCGAAAGGCACACCGGGCGGCAGGTCTTCCACGAGCGATCGCCAGGACTGACGTTGCTCCATGTCGACCGATGCAGCGACGACGCCGGCGTCGCTCTCCGCCGCCGCCTCTGCGTCTACCGGGCCATCGCCCGCGCCGTCCGGACCGCCCCCTGTCCCCTCCGGCCGCGTGCCGGCGAGCACGACACGCTGATTCTTCGCCGCAAGTTCTGCCGCGAGTTCCGCCGCCATGCCGCCCCGGTCGGCAGCCAGAATCCACGCGCCCGCCGGCAGGTCGATCTTCGCCGGACCCTGCGCCACGATGACGCCGCGATCCGGCAGACCGGCTGCTTCGGACCGGTCCACTCCAAGAACTTCGGATTCCGCGAAGCCGCTATCGGCGAGCGCCCGATTCCAGATGTCGGGTCCGGCGAGGGCGTGGTTCGGCCGGTAGCGATCCGCGTAACGCCACCACCCGTCGAGCTGGCCGAAGATCAGGTCCATCCAGCCCCTGCCGCGCTGGTTCTCAAGCGCCACGAGCAGCCCCGATGGCGCGAGCAACTCCCGGCAGTGGGCGAGCGTCTCGTCCAGATGGCGCGTGGCGTGCAACACGTTGGCCGCGATGATCAGATCGTAACCGTGGGGTTCGAAACCCTGGTCCATCGGGTCCTTCTCGATGTCCAGCACCCGGTAGTCGATGGAAGCGCCGCCTGTGCTGAAGCGCGCTTCAGCCTCCGCAAAGAAGCCTGCCGAGATGTCGGTATACATGAGGTCGAACCGGCCGGCCGGCAGCACGGGCAAGATATATTCGGTCGCCGAGCCGATTCCGGCACCCACCTCGAGCACGCGCAACTGCCGCCCGTCGGGTAATTCGTCCACGAGCGTGCGAACCACCTCGCCAATCATCCGGTTTGCCGCACGCCAGACCGGCGCGAGCCGATACAGGTCGCCGGCTGATGGCTGCGCATCGCCGAACAGCAGCGACAGCGGGTCCTCGTTGCCGCGGAGCACCCCGGGCAGGGCTCCGGCACAGCGCCGGAACAGCCCGATCTCGTTCACGGCATGCGGAAAACGCTCCGTCACCTCCGTCAGAAAGGCCTCGGAATCGTGCGGCATTCGGTCCGGCAACGGATCGTCGGCTCCGACCGATACCACGAATCCCTCATCCTTTGCCTGCAAGACGCCTGAACGAGCCAGGATCTCGAGCATCCGGCGCACCAGATTCCCATGCTCGGGCAGAACCTCGAGGCGCTCGCAGAGTTCGTCCGGATCCACGACTGCGCCTGCGCTGCGCTCCCACCCCAGCGTTTCGAGCGCCGAGAGCGCATAGCACCACGACACGCGCTCCATCTCGCCCTGCAGGTCAATCTCGTCGGCGACCTCGACGCCCTCATCGGCCAGATAGCTGGAAAACAATTTCGAGCGCGACGCCGCGGCCGACGGACTCGGCAGGAAGTCCGCCGGCGGCATGCCCGGCGGCAAGGCGCAGTCGCGCCAGATGACTTCGTAGAGCAGCTCGTCAATGCCTTCCACGGCGGCGAGCAGCGCGCTGCGCGTCGCCCGCTTCACCGTGTACCCGGTCAGCGTGCCGATCGGGGCACCGCTTGAGTCGTAGAGAGCGAAGTCGGCGCTGATCACCTCCCGTGAGTCGGCGCCGGCGCCATCCGCTTCCCCTCTCGTGCGCACGTGGCAGAGCAGTCGGTCCGGCAAGCGGTCCGGCAACGCGAGCCGCCCCCAGCCGAAAGGCAGATACGTCACCGGCTCGTCGGCTCCGTCCTGCGCGCGCGCCGCCGCCATGACCTGAAAGCAGCCGTCGAGCATCAGTGGATGGATATCCAGCCCGCCGCGGTCGACGGCATCGGGCAGGGATATCTCGCCCAACGCTTCGCCCGGCCGCGACCAGAGCTTCCCGAGCGTGCGGAACGACGGGCCGAGATCGATCCCGACGTCGGCCTTGCTGCGGTAGTAGGCCTGAAGCTCCACCGCGGCCATATCGGCCGTGAGCCGTGCCGGATCGAGCGCCACGCCGGCGGTCGGCGAACCCGAACCGGCGTCCGTCGAGACCCGGCCCTCCGCGTGCAGCGTCCAGTCTGCGTCGTCCGCGCCGCGGCTCAGGATCCGGACGCGGCGCGATGCGTCCTCACCCGGGTCATCGAGCAGCACCTGCAGGCGACGGCCTTCTTCTTCGGTTCCATCTGCGTCACCCGTTTGCGGGAAGACAAGCGCGGTCCGCATCTGGAAGTCCTCGACAACCACCGCGCCGGTATGGTGGGCCGTGAAGGCCGCCGCCGCCATGGCGCCGTAGAGCGCGCCCGGCACCACCAGCCGGTTGAATACGCGGTGGTCGCCGAGCCATGCCGGGTCGGAGGGAAACAGCTCGGAGTCGAAACTGATCTCGCCGCTTGCCGAATCGTGCCGCACACCCAGCAATGGGTGCCCGGTGCCCGACCGTCGCCGCCTGGGCGCCTCGACCCAGTAGCGCTCGCGCTGGAAGGGATAGCCGGGCAGAGCGATACGGCGCCGTTCCTCGCCGGCGAACAACCCGTCGAAATGGAGCGGCAATCCCGCCTCGTAAGCTCCCGCGACGGCCTCTACGAACCCGCCTCCGGACCCCGGCGCCGGCGGGTCTTCACCGGTCGCTGGCCGTATGAGGCTCGAAACCACGGCAGGCTCCGCAACCCCTCCCGCGTCCGGCCACGCAAGCGTGGTCATCGGCCCGAGCACCGCGTGCGGTCCGATCTCCACCACCGCGTCCACGCCGAGCCCCGCCAGCGTTTCGACACAAGCCCGGTAAGCCACCGGCGCGCGCATCTGCCGGCGCCAGTACGCCGCATCCAGCGCCTCGCCCGAACCCACCGTCCGGCCGCTGAGATTGCTGACAAAGGTGAGCGACGGCCGCGCAAAGGAAAGCTGCGAGAGGGCCGCCTCGAGGTCGTCCATCGCGGGCTCGATCATCGCGCTGTGGTAAGCGGGACTCCTGCGCAGCCGCGCGACCCGCACACCGGCGGCCTCCAGGCGTTCGAGAATTACGTCGATCTCATTCGCCGGACCGCTGATGGCCTGATGCGCCCCGTTGTCGGCGGCGATGCAGACGCCGACGCCCGGCGAGGCCGCATTGTGCTCGTCCAGCGCCTCCGCGACGCGCGATGCCGGTGCGAACACTGCCGCCATCGCCCCGTCGCCCGGCAGGGCGCCGACCAGCGAACCGCGCAACGCCGCAACGCGCAAGCCGTCCTCCAGACTGAACACGCCCGCGGAGTGCGCCGCCGCGATCTCGCCCAGGCTGTGCCCGAGCACCACGTCCGGCCGGATGCCGAGGCTCGACCACAGCGCTGCAAGGGCGCATTCGAGCGCGTAGATCGCCGGCTGCTTCCATTGCGGATCGTCCAGGTCACCCGCGGCGCCGGGGCGGCCGAACATCACGTCGAGCAGCGATGCGCCGCGCTCTTTCGCAAGCACTTCGTCGCAATGGTCAAGTACCGCCCGCATCACCGGCTCGCTTTCGTACAGCGCCGCGCCCATGCCCGGCCACTGACTGGCCTGTCCGGTGTAGACGAACGCCACGGTCGAGGCCTTGCGCGATGCCGGTCTGGCGTTCGTCCCGGTAATCGCCCGCAAACCCGCACGCAGCGACTCCGCGTCGTCGAACACCACCGCCGACCGGTAGCCGAAATGGCTCCGGCCGATGCCGGCCGACCAGGCCATGTCGGAAAGCAGTGGATCGGACGCAGCACCGTCAGCCGCAAGCGCCTCCCCTTGTTCGCCGAGCCATTCGATGTAACGTGCCGCGACGTCGCGAATTGCTGCGTCGGTCTTTCCGGAGAGCGGCAGCAGGCGCTTTGCGCGCCGGGCAAGCCCGTCCTTCGACTGCGGCGCGACGGACACCGGTAACGAAACGGGGATCGGCCGCGGAGCGCCGGCGATCCAATCGCCCCCATTTGCGCGGGGCGAGGCGCCGTCCGGCGAGGCGTATCCCTCCAGCACCACATGGGCGTTCGTACCCGACCATCCGAATCCGCTTACACCTGCCAGGGGCGGGCGGCCCGCATTGGCAGGCCAGGGCGTCGGGGCAGACGTCACCTGCAACGGCAGCCGCTTCCAGTCCATCGCCGGATTCGGGTTTCGGAAGTGCAGGTGCCTGGGGATGAGTCCCCGATTCATCGCCAGCACGGTCTTGATCAATCCCGCGGACCCTGCGGCTGATTCCAGGTGGCCGATGTTGGTCTTGACCGAGCCGATCAGCAGCGGCCGGCCCTCATCCCGTCCGCGGCCGTAGACCGCCGCTGCCGCGTTGATCTCAATCGGGTCGCCCACCTCCGTCCCGGTCCCATGCGCCTCCAGGTAGTCGATATCCGACGGCTGGACCCCCGCTCTCGCAAGCGCCGCGGCGATCACGCGTTCCTGCGCCGGTCCGCTCGGCACCGTCAGTCCCTGGCTCGTCCCATCCTGGTTCAGTGCCGTGCCGCGGATCACACCCCAGATGCGATCGCCGTCGGCCTCGGCATCGGCAAGCCGCTTCAGAACCAGGATGCCGCAGCCCTCGCCCCTGACGTATCCGTTGGCGGAGGCGTCAAACGCCTTGCACTGCCCGTCCGGCGCCAGCATCCCTGCATTGGCGCGAAACTCCAGAAGCCGGCCGGAGAGAATGGCATTCACCCCTCCCGCAAGCGCGAGATCGGCATCACCTCGCTGCAGGCCCGTGACCGCCTGGTGGGTCGCGACCAGCGATGACGAGCAGGCCGTGTCCACCGCCATCGCCGGCCCCCCGAGTCCCAGTGCGTACGCGACCCGGCCGATCGCGGTGTTCAGGGACGTACCAGTGACCGCATACAGGCTGGCAGCGGGCTCCGCAGCCCCCGCACTCTCGCTGGCCTCCAGGATCAGCCCGCGGTAGTCGTTGTTGCTGATACCCGCATAGACGCCGGTCAGGCTGTCCTTCAACCGCTCCGGATCGATGCCGGCGTCTTCGAGTGCCCGCCAGCTTGTCTCCAGGATCAGACGTTGCTGCGGGTCCAGCAATTGCGCTTCCACAGGCGATATGCGGAAAAAGGCAGCGTCGAACCGGTCAAGGACGTCAAGGTCGAGATAGGCGCCGAAGCGGCAGGCTTCGATCTGTCCCGCGTCTTCGGGAAACAGGGCGCCCACGCGGCCGATACCGGACCCCGGAACGCCCTCCTGCACGGCATTTCCGCCGGATTCCAGTAACCGCCAGAAGGCGGCAAGATCGCCCGCCCCGGGATACCGGCACGCCATGCCGATGATCGCTATGCGCGGCGAACCGGTCATGTTTTTCCGCCGCCGGTTGGAGCTGCCACGCGTACAGTCACGATATCCGTCCCACGATACTGCTGATGATGAACGGAGGACGCGAGTCGGCGCAACAGCCGAAGCGACACTTCATGCTCGTCGGGCAACGTGCCCGGCTCGTCCTGCAGCAGGGCAAGACGGTCCTGGATATTGTCCTCCCGGGATGCCACGACAAACTCAAGAACCGCACCGCTGCCTTCCCTGTATGCCACCAGGCGCAAGCGGCGTTGCTCTTCGCTTTCCTGTGCGGCGAGCGTCAGGAGAGTCTCCTCGCAGGCGGCGTCCAGACGATCCGCCATCGCCGTATCCCAGCCGGTTCGAGCCGCAAAGGCGCCGAGAAACTCCCTTATTGCCGGCAGGATCGACAGGTCGAACGGCACCTCCAACCGGCTCCGGCGCGGTTTCGTCATCTCCACGAAGAGCGTCATCAGGATGACCGCGATTCCGCCGGACGTAACCCCGTTGCGCAACAGGCCGCCCGCAAACTGCGAGACCTGCTCGAAAAACACCATGTCGGTCTGAAACCCCACGCCGATCCAGAACGCGATCCCGACGATGAGACCGTTCCGGTAGTCGATCCCGTCCTGCGTGACTATCTTTATCCCGATGACAAACAGCATCGCCAGCAACACGGCGAGATAGGCCGCGAACACGGGACCCGGTATGGCCAGCACCACGGCAAGGACCTTTGGCAGGAACGCGATCACAATGAAAACCGCTCCGGTTGCGATACCGACGTTGCGGGCGCCGACCCCGGTGAGCTCCGTCACCGACGTGCCCACCGTCGAGGCGGTGTTCGGCGTCGTGCCCGCGAGACCGGCGACCATGTTGCCGACCCCGTCCACGGCAATCGCTCCCTGCACGGCCCGCAAGTCCACCGCCCGCTGCCGGCGCCACGAAACTCGCTGGATGGCGACGGCGCCGCTGATCGTGCGTATGGAGGCGATCGCGGCGACCAGCAGAAAAGCCGGAAGAAGCGCCCAGAAGGACGGTCCGAACCCGAGATCGAAACCCGGCCACTGACCTGTCGGAATGCCGACCCAGGGTGCTTCGCCGATCTGGCGAATGTCGTAAAGGCCGAACCAGGCGGCGACGGCGGAGCCGACGACGACACCGATGACCGGCGCCCAGAGGCGCAACGCGCCGGACGTCGTCAGCGCGATACCAACGATGACCAGTATCACCGCCAACGCGCTCAACGGCGCTGCCGGCGTGGGACTACCGTCCGGTACGGCCGTCAGCAGGTCGAAGGCGGCCGGCATGACCGTGACCGGTATCAGCATGACGACCGTTCCGGAGACGGTCGGCGTGAGCACGCGCTGGAACAGTGAAAGCCGCGCGGACAGCAGGAGCGGAACGAAGGCCGAGATGAATACCAGGGTGGCCAGCAGCGCGGGGCCGCCGGCCTCGACGGCGGTTATGCAGACCGCGATGAATGCGCCCGAGGCTCCCATCACGACCACATGTCCCGTGCCGATCCAGCGGGCCCGGACTGCTTGCAGCATCGTGGTGGCGCCGCAAATCGCCACGGTGGCGAATACCGCCCACGACAGGTAGGCATCGCTTGCGCCGGACGCCCGCATCACGATTGTCGGGACCAATATGATGGCGGCGAGGCTGAGCACGGCGATCTGAACGCCAAGGCCGAGTGCGAGCGCCAGCGGTACGCTCTCGTCCGGCTCGTAGCGGAGGCCACTGCGGCCGCGGGTATCAGAATTCATCGCGCATTCTGTCCCTTCTGGCGGCTGCCAGCCTGGCCCGCATCC
Source organism: Gammaproteobacteria bacterium (assembly GCA_022820625.1). Lineage (GTDB taxonomy): Bacteria > Pseudomonadota > Gammaproteobacteria > Steroidobacterales > Rariloculaceae > UBA6522. Next base: position 27,322 of record JAJEFE010000081.1, read on the forward strand.
GCTGCACCTGCGACGACATCCCCGCACTGCCGCGCGGCCTGCTCCGGGCCGCAGCGCGGCCCCTGAGTTCCATCTCCGCACGGCGCCGGTCAGCGCCGTCAAGATCTTCGAGCCATTGCAATCCTGCGGCCGTGAGGGTCGCCACCGCAATACCACCCTTGTACAGCAGGCGATGGCTGTGAATGCTCGCCACGCGTCCTCCGGGAGTGAGTATGCCCTCCAGATTGAGCGGGTCCGCCGCCGAGACCACGACCCATTCGTCCGGCCGTGCCTCCCGCCGGCAGCGGCGCAGCAGTTCCACGGCGCTTGAGAGCGCAAACTGTTCCCCGCCCAGCGCGCCGACGAATCGCCCGCCGCGAATCTCCCCGCGCGCCTCGAGCCGCCTGAATACACCCAGCAGGTCGCGCCAGCCCGGCAGGTTGCTCTCCCGCTGCAGGACGCTGCGGCAGACTACGCCGTAGCGGCGCAGCACGGCGCGTGCGGCATGCTCGACCGCTTTGGAGCGCGCCCCGGCGGAGCCATCGGCAGGCGCCGGCTCCAACAACGCCCAGCGGCCCGCGGAATCGAAACTCGGTCCTCGCCGGCTGCGGCGGCCGTGAAAGCCTCTGCGCCGGCTCGGCGGTGTGATGAGCACGCGCAGGCCGTGGAAGGCATCGGCCGTGACCAGTCCGCCGGCCACCAGTTCGGCCAGCGCTTCCTCGGTCTGAACGCGCAGCAGCCCGCTGGCCTGAACGAGATCCTGGAAGAACAGCGCGCCCCGGTCCGCGAGCAGATCGCGAATCCGCGACGCCCCGGCGGAAAGCGGGATGTCCCGGGCCGATCCGTTTGCGGGCGCCGCCAGCCTTCGCCACGGGGCGGTCGCCTCGCGCGGCAAGATGACGATCGGCGAGTTCGCCACGGTGCCCCGCCCCCGCCGCACAGCGCCTTCGTCTGCCTGGCCGCGTTGCGGGCGGAGGCTCGGCCGATACCAGACGATGCGCCCCGATACCGCCAGTTCGTCCATGAGAAGGGGGCTGTAGTCCTGCAGCCGCGCCGGGAGGACCTCCCGCTCCCAGGCCGCGGCGGGAAGGGCCAGACCCTGCAATTCGTCGATGACCGCCGCCAGTGCCTCGCTGCCCTGACGCCGCTCTCTGCCCAGTCCCTGCCAACGGAACAGGAATCGCTGATAGTCGGCGATGGTAACCGGCTGAATTTCACTGCGAAGGCGCTTGAGCGTGTAGCGGTGAATTCGGGACAGGAGCCGCCGGTCGCACCATTCTTCCTGGCGATCCTCCGCGCCGGGTATCTGCGTTCGCATGGCACGCTCGGTGAAGCGGCCGCGCATGGCGAAACCTTCCGCCTCCAGCGCGACCAGCGTGGCCGCCACGTCCTGTCGGGCCAGCCCCAGCGGCCGGCCCAGTTCCGCAGCAGTGACCGGGCCCAGGCCCTCCATGCGGCTGCGGACCAGTTCCCTCAACGCCGCTTCAGGCGTTTCGATGTTGCTGTCCAACGCGCCCATGTGAGGTTCTGTCCACCCATCCGGGACCGCCAGCGACAGTTCCTCCACTCGCTCGGCGCTGACCCAGACCGCGCCGCCGCCCGGCACGATAAACGAACTTGCCCGCCCATCGGCAACCAGCCTTTCGAACATGGCACGCTCGCGCTCGCCGGCTTCCTGCGGGAAAACGGAACGCTCCGGCTCGCCGGTCTCCTCCGGGAACATGAAGCGCTCCCGATGGCCGGCCTCCTCCGGCGCCATGAAGCCGAGTACCACCAGGGCGTCATGCAATTCGTCCTCGTCCCGGGCGTCCGGCCAGGCTTCCGAACGCACCCGCTGAATCGCTTCCGGATCGAGCCGGCCCAGATCCGCGGCCTGCTCCACCGTCAGGTGGCGGCGGGCCTGAATCGCCAGCGTGCGGCGCTCCTCGGCCGGGGCATCGTCCAGGAAGGCGTACGGCTTGGCGCTCAGGACCTCCTGGGCCAGGGGCGACGGGCTGGTCAGTTCGCGGCACGCCACCTCGACTTCGCCGGCCTCGATACGGCCCAGCAACTCTGCCAGTCCATCGACGTCCATGACGCCGCGCAGGCAATCCTCCAGGGTCTGGGAAACCAGCGGATGGTCCGGGATCTCACGCTCGCCCGCGAGATTTTCCGCGCAGGCCAACTGGTCGGGGAACACCGTGGCCAACAGGTCTTCGGCATCCGCCCGCTGGAAGAAGGCCGGCGCCCGCTTGCCGTTGCGGAAGCGCCGCACCGCCAGCGCGACGCTGGCGTTCCAGCGCCAGCGGCCCGGAAAGATGGGTGCGTCGAGCACGGCCTGGGTGAGGACGTCCGCAACCGTGGCCCCCGCCAGGTAGCGGCTCACTTCGTCCAGGGGAAAGCTGTGCACGACGCCCAGCGAGATGACGATGGTGTCTTCCAGCGCCGCCGCCTGCAGTTCGAAGTTGAATCGCCGGCAGAAGCGCTTCCTGAGCGCCAGTCCCCAGGCGCGGTTCAGCCTGGAGCCGTAGGGCGAGTGCACGACGATGTGGGTGTCGCCGGCCTCGTCGAAGAAGCGTTCGATGACGATGCGTTTCGCAGTGGGCAGTCCGTCAAGGGCGGCGCGGGCCGCGCCCAGGTATTCGGTCAATTGCTCCGCTGCAGCGAGCGGCAGCGCCGGATTGGCGGCAAGGCGTTTGGCGACATCGGTAACCGTGCCGTCCTCCAATGCCTCGTCCACCTCCGTACGAAGCCGCGAAACCGCCGCGGACAGTTCATCGCTTCGCCCCGGGGCCTCGCCGAACCAGAAGGGAATGGTCGGCGGCAGCCCGTGGGCGTCCTCCACGAAGACCCTGCCGGAATGCACCTTGAGAATTCGGTATGAGGTATTGCCGAGCTGAAAGATGTCGCCCGGCATGCTCTCGAAGGCGAAGTCTTCGTTCAGCGTGCCGACGAACAGTTCGCCGGGCAGCATCACCACGTCATGGTCGAACTGATCGGGTATCGTGCCGCCGTTGGTTACTGCCGTCAGGCGAGCCCCCCGCCGTGGCCGCAACCGGTCGTTGACGCGATCGTGGTGCAGGTAGGCGCCGCGGCGGCCGCGCTGGGTGGTGAAGCCGTTGGCGAGCATCCCGAGGACGTCCCGATAGGCGCGGCGGGACAGATCGCGGAACGGTGCGCTGCGGGTGACGAGGTCGAACAGTTCGTCCGTCCCCCACTCCTGCATGCTCACTTCCGCAACGATCTGCTGGCTCAGCACGTCCAGAGGCTCGCGGCACGGCGTGACGGCGTCCAGTTCCCCTCGGGCGACCGAGTCGAGCAACGCCACGCACTCCACCAGTTCGTCCCGCGACAACGGTACGAGCCGTCCCCTGGGGACCCGATCCACACCGTGACCGGAGCGTCCCACCCGCTGCAGCAGCCTGGCGATGCCGCGGGGGGAGCCAAGCTGGCAGACCAGGTCCACCTCACCGATGTCGATACCCAGTTCCAGCGATGCCGTGGCCACCAGCACCTTGAGTTTGCCCGCCTTGAGCCGTTCCTCGGCCATCAGGCGGTGCTCCTTCGACAGGCTGCCGTGGTGGGAGGTGACCTGATCCTCACCGCACCGGTCCGCCAGGTGGCGGGCGACGCGCTCGGCCAGCCGGCGGGTATTGACGAACACGATCGTGGTCCGGTGATCGGCCGCGAGCGCGGCCAGGCGGTCGTAGATCTCGACCCAGACCTCGTTGGCCATGATCGCCTCCAGAGGCGACGACGGCAGCTCCAGCCGGAGGTCCCAGTTGCGGACGTGGCCCTGGTCGATGACCTGGCAGGGCGCACGGTCCGTGCCGGTGAGAAACTCCACCATGGTGTCCATGGGTTTGGTGGTGGCCGAAACGCCCACCCGCACGGGCGGCCGCCCGCACAGCGCCGCCAGACGCTCCAGGGAAACCGCCAGGTGGGCGCCCCGCTTGTTGCCCGCCAGCGCGTGAATCTCGTCCACGATGACCGTCTCCACCGTCCCCAGCATGCGGCGCCCGGACTCGGAGGTCAGCAGGATGTACAGCGACTCCGGCGTGGTGACGAGGATGTGGGGCGCCTGGCGGCGCATCTTCGCCCGCTCGCTCTGGGTCGTATCCCCGGTGCGCACCAGGGCGCGGATGCAGACATCGGGCTCACCCGACTCCAGCAGCCTGTCGCGAATCCCGGCCAGCGGCGACTGCAGATTTTTGTTGATATCGTTGGACAGCGCCTTGAGCGGCGAGACGTAGAGAATCCGGGTTTCGTCGGGCAAACCGCCATCGAGCCCCCGCTTGACCAATGTGTCGATAACGGCGAGGAAGGCAGCCAGCGTCTTGCCCGATCCGGTCGGGGCGCTGATCAGGGTGTGGGAACCGGCACCGATCGCCTGCCACGCGCGGCACTGCACTTCAGTTGCGGCGGGAAACTGATCCCGGAACCAACTCGCGACCGCTGGATGGAAGCCGTCCGGATACATGACGCAAGCATACGGGAAACGGCGTCCGCATTTCTCGCGAATTGCCGTACCGTCGTTCACGTCGAGGGCACCGCACGGAGTGGCGCCCGTGCTGTAGGGCGGGACGCACGCAGGTCACGGCAGATTGTCCCGGGTCATGCAACAGCGTGTACCACGACGGCGCGGCTCACGCCGTATAATCGCCCTACCGCGGCGGTTTGGACATCGGCATGAGAATGACGGGCGAGGCGTTCCTGGCGTGGCCGCGCAAGGCGATCACCCTCCTCGGCATGTCGGGCGTCGGCAAGACCACGCTCGCCTACAAGTTGCCCAAGTCCCAGTGGTTCCACTACTCCGGCGACTACCGCATCGGCACCAAGTACCTCTCCGAACCGATTCTCGACAACATCAAGCGCCAGGCCATGCAGGTCGACTTCCTGCGCGATCTGCTGCGCAGCGACTCCATATACATCGCCAGCAACGTCACGGTGCACAACCTTGCACCCGTGGCCAGCTTCCTCGGCAAGATCGGCCGCGAAGACCTGGGGGGGCTCAACGTGGACGAGTTCAAGGCGCGCCAGCGACTGCACGAGGAGGCCGAAATCGGCGCCATGTGCGATGTGGAACAATTCATCCGGAAGGCTCATGAAATCTACGGATACGAGCACTTCATCAACGACGCCGGGGGCAGCATCTGCGAACTGGACGACCCGCGGATGCTGGATGTGCTCGCCGGCCATACCGTCATCGTCTATCTCAGCGCCGACCAGGCGATGGAAGAGACGATGATCCGGCGTTCGATCGAGAACCCGAAGCCCATGTACTACCAGGAGGCGTTCCTCGACGAGCAGCTACAGGAGTTCCTGGAGCAAAACGGCCTGGGCTCTCCGGCGGAGATCGTTCCGGATGAATTCGTCCGCTGGATTTTCCCGCGCCACGTGGCCCACCGCCGTCCCAAGTACGAAGCGCTCGCGGACCGCCATGGGTACACGGTGGATGCGCGCGCCACCGAACGCGTCAAGAGTGAGGCGGACTTTCTGGAACTGGTTGCCGAGGCGATGGGGTAGGCGCCGTTTCCCGCCTGCCCGGTGTAAAAAGCTCCCGGGGACGGCGTTGATGCCTTCCGGGTCGGGGTCGAGCCGGGAATCGTGCTACGCCATACCCAGTGCCGTGATCCACGCGAGCGCCAGCACGACGACGGAAATCCCGCCCCAGAGTCTCTGGGTGTCCGGTTCGCCGGGAATCTCCACTGCCGCCAGCGCAGCGCCGATCCCGAACCCCGCGATGAACCCCGTCAGGTGCGCCAGGATATCGACGTTGTCGCCCTCGACCCCGGAACCCGTGCCGGTGAAAGCCAGCAGACCGATCCCGGCCACGATCGGCGCGATCCGCATGCGCCACGGCGTATTCTTCAGGAACCCCCGCCGCCACGTATAGGCCGCCAGCAATCCCAACGCGGCGAATACCGCGGTCGACGCGCCGATGGCCAGATGCCTTCCGGGCTGGATCAGCACGTTGAGCGCGTTGCCCAGCGCGCCCCCGCCGATGATCGCGGCCCACCCCACGCCCGCACCGAGATACCGGCCCACATACAACCCGAAGAAGGCGCCGAAGACGACATTGCCCGCGAGGTGGCTGAAATCCACGTGGAGGGTGAGCGCGGTGACGGTCCGCCACCATTCGCCGTCCAGGATCCGCACCGAATCGATCCGTCCCAGCCCCAGCCAGTCGTATCCGTAGGCGTGCTGGCGCGCGAGCAGCGCCACCGCCAGCAGCACGGCGACGTAGACGCCGACGCCCCGCCAGCCGGTGCTCAACTCCGGCATCGGCAGGATGCCCACGGGCGGTTGACGGATCTCCTCGGCGTATTCGCCGAGTTCGGCGCGCGCCCGGACGGCCGAATCGGCGGGCACGACGATGACCCAGCGCCCCTCGATGCGCTCGACTTCGTGCTCGATCTTCAGCGCCGTCAGCACCAGGCCAGCCTCGCTGGACTGCTTCCAGTGCCGCGTCCTGAGCACCGGCACCCAGTAATCGGTGTCCTTGATCACGGTCTGACGGGATATTAGCCGGAATTTCTCCGATTTTCGGGCCCGGAATTCCGATTTGGAGTTGACATTACCGATTTCCGCTTCAAACTGTGCACTTGGACTTCATTAACGAGTGGGAGTTGTTATGAAAGTTCAGCCTTGGGCGATCGTTTCCTGTGTCGCCTTGACGTTGGCAGCGTGCGCCAACCGCGACAACGTCCCTGACGACCTTGTCCGTCCGGACCCCGTACCCATCAGTCCCGCGCCGCTGCAGCCGATGCGGCACGAAAGCGTGCTCCGGGATGCCGAGCGGTTCTTCGGCGAGGGCGCGCAGGGCGTGGCGGACGCGTTCAATTACGTGTTCAGGCAAAACAGCGGCGAGCCGACGGCCTATATCGTCGGCGAGGAGGGCGGCGGCGCCCTGGGTGTCGGAGTGCGGTACGGGCACGGCACCCTGTATCTCGCCGATGGCACCACGAGCCGGATCTACTGGCGCGGACCGTCTCTGGGGTTCGATATGGGCGGCACCGCCACCCGCACGTTCGTGCTGGTCTACAACCTGGAACAGGTCGAGGATCTCTACCAGCGGTTCGTCGGCGTCGAGGGCAGCATGGTCCTGATGGGCGGCCTCGGCGTCACCTACAACCGCGTAGACGATATCGTGCTGGCGCCGGTGAGATTCGGCGTGGGATGGCGGCAAGGCTTGAATGTCGGCTACCTGCACCTGTCACCCGACAGTTCGTGGGTTCCTTTCTGACGGGAACCCGCGCGTCGACAGCCTTCACTGCAGCAGGTGCTCGTAAACGAGCGCCTCAAAGCCCTGCAGCGTTTCTATGGCCGCCCGGCGGATGATGGCGCCCCCGTACTCGTTTTCTGTGCGTTTTACCTGGAAATGACCCGTTGACGCAGCATTCCGCCGCACATTAACCTCTTCCACATGAGTGGTGACACGAGAATCGTATTGGCCATTATCGGCGTCGGCCTGGGACTGGCGGGCCTGATCTTGCAGCAGATGAGCGGATTTCGCGCCGACATGGCAGTGTTACGCGCCGACGTGGCAGTGTTGCGCACCGAGGTGGACGAGTTGCGCGACGATATGGCGGACCTGAGCGAACGTGTCACAAGAATTGAAACCCTCCTCGAATACGCGCTCCCTCTCCCGTCCGATCCACCTTCCGAACGAACGCCCGGAGCCTGAGGCCCCTTCAAGGGACGCGAACCGGAACGCGCCCGCCAGGCAATCCGTCAGGACGACAAGCCCACGCGGCTGAAACTGCCCGAGACGTAGGGAAGCAGCGCCTCGTATACCGTTCCGTTGAGCGGAGTCGGAATGCCCGCCTCGCGTCCGAACCGGACCACCGCGCCACTCAACCACTCCAGTTCAAGCCGGTTGCCCCGCTCCAGGTCCGTTTGCATGGACGAGGTCATTTCTGGCGGCAATCCGGCCGCAAAATCAAACCGACCACGGGCGAAACCGACCGGCAGGGCGATGCCTCGAGCCCGGGCCACGGCTGCGGTTTCCCGCATGGCGCCCAGCAGCACTTCGCGCGCCTCCGGGTCCTTCCGCACCTGTCCCAGCGGCGCCCGCTTCAGCGTCGTGGACGCGCTCAGGCCGACCAGGAAGACGAACTTCTCCCAGATCGCCCGCTGGATATCATCGCTGGCGCTGGCGTCGATGCCGCCCCGTCTCAGCGACTCCAGCAGCCGCTCGACCCTAGCCGAGGAGCCGCCGCCGAGTTCGCCGGCCACTACCCGCTGCATGGCACCCACATGGCGGATCACCCCCGGCGCCTCGATGGCGCAGCCGATGAAGGCCACTGCGCCCAGCAGGCGGCTCGAGCCGAAGGCACGCTCCAGGTGATCGTTCTCGACCCCGTTCTGCAACGAAAGGATGATGGTGGCGGGACCGACCATGGGCCGCATGGCGGCGGTCGCCGCGGCGGTATCCCATAACTTGACGCAGACGATGACGCAGTCCATGATGCCGACGGCACCGGGGTCTTCGGTCACACGGGCAGGATGCACACGGATATCGCCAAGCACCGCGCTCTCGACCCGTAACCCGCGCTCGCGGATCGCCTCCAGATGCCGCCCCCTGGCAATGAAGGTTACCTCGCAACCCGCCGCGGCCATGCGTCCGCCGAAGTAACCGCCGACGGCACCGCTGCCCATCATCGCGATACGCATGATGCTTGCATCATACCGGCTCCGACCTATGCCGACTGAAAACTGTCGCGTATGCAGAATCGATCTTAAAATGGAACATAGAGTCTTTTAAAATCAATTAGTTATAATATGGTCAATCCATTATTTCCTTAAAATTCAATCAAATACGGCGGTGCTTGTTTCCATCATCGAACTACGTCTATCATCAAAGCTTGCGTTCTGCGGTAGAATTTCACCAATTCTCGCACTTCAGCAAGGAGCCCTGCATGGACCATCTTCCTGAACAGCATTCATCCGAGTCGCACGGTGCCTCCACGCGTGAACGGGAACACGCAGGCACGCCCGACTACGATCCGACGCATCCTGTGTTGTCCAGACTTCTGGAGGAGGTCAGAAACGAGAAGCGCGTCGACGCGGCGTACGACCGCGTTCACCATCGGCACAACCGGGGCCGATAACGGCTGACCAGCCGACGTCACGACATGGTCGTCGAAGGCCAACTCGACACCGTTCTTCTGAAGACCGCGAGCCGCTGCAATTTCGATTGCTCGTACTGCTACGTGTATCAGGGGCCGGACACCGCTTGGCGCTTTCAGCCCAAGCGCATGCCTCCAGTCGTTCTGGCCGCGGTTAGCAAACGGTTGATCGAACATGCCGACCGGCAGCGCGTAGGGTATGCAGTAATCCTTCACGGAGGCGAGCCCCTACTGCTCGGCTTCGCCGGTCTCGCAGAGTTACTGCGAGGTCTGCGAGTTCACATGTCGCCCGAGCGCCATCCCATCAGCATCCAGACGAACGGCACGCTTTTGACGCGTGACTTGCTCGACCTTTTTGCCGAAACGCGTACGAGCGTGTCGGTGAGTATTGACGGGCCGGCCGAGGTCAACGACCTTGCAAGGCTGAATCATCGCCAAGAAAGCACTTACGAAGCGACGATGCGCGGGATCAACCTTCTGGACTCGCACGACGAGCGCGACTTCCTTTTTGCAGGCACGCTATCGGTCATTCAGCCCGCCTCCGACCCGGAGATCGTTTATGGGTTCCTGAAAGACCTAGGCAGTCCGAGCATGGACTTTCTGTTCCAGGACGGCAATCACGACCGACTTCCGCCAGGCAAGCGGCGATTCGAGAGCACTGAGTACGGCCAATGGTTGAGCGGAGTGTTAGACCTGTACCTCGCCGATCCCGCGCCTGTTCCGATTCGCGTCTGCGACGACATTATCAAGCTTTGCCTCGGCGGAGAAAGCATAAAGGAAGGCCGGGGCGTGAATCCCTATGGCATTCTCGTCGTCGAAGCGGACGGCGAAATACGAAAGAACGACACGCTCCGCGCTTCGTTCGACGGTGCGGACCGGTTCGGCAGTCCGTGGAATGTCATGAACACACCCCTTTCGACGGTGCTCGCATCGCAAGAGTACATCACCTACACAAGCATGCAGGTCCCCGAGTCCGACGTTTGCCGAGACTGTGATCTACTAGCTGTCTGCGGGGGCGGCATGCCCCTGTACCGCTTCAGCACGGATCGCGGCTATGACAACCCATCGGTGTATTGCCACGACCACGAGGTCATGATTCAACACACCCTCTCGCGGCTGGATGCGATGGGACTGTGCGACGCGCTTGTCGTGCCCCCTTCGCCCGCCCGTGCTTCCTGAAACTCGCAGCATGGGACAGCACGCAACCACCTCGTCGTTCGCCCATTGCCCGCGCATGATTCCCGAGTTCGATTCCATCAAGTACGGCGATCGACCCTTCGCGCATTCCACAGGGTATTGCACGCTGCCCGGTGACGGCGAGGAATGGCTTTCCTGGCTTGAAGGCGACGCGCCTTGGCGGTTTACCGCGACCGACTTTTACGAGCAATACGAGTTCAGTCTGCTTCATGTCCCCCTCCCCCCCATCGCCGAACGTCTCGCCTTCCCAGAGACGCTGGACGTGATGCGGAGATGGATGACCCGGCAGTTCGGTCAACGGCTGTCCGAACGGGTCGACGTAACGGCGCACAAACTGATTGCCGGTCAGACCATACGAATTCATAACGACTACCGCCCGGGAGGCGAAAGCCACCGCCTGCTCCTGCAACTCAATCGTTGCTGGGACCCCGAATACGGAGGCTACCTCATGTTCTTCGGCGGACCGGAGCCCGAGACGGTCGGCAAGGTGGTCGAACCGATACACGGCTCCGTGCAGGCGTTCGCGATCTCTCCGCGGTCATATCACGCGGTGAGTACTGTCCATCAGGGAGAACGGTTCACGGTGGTGTACTCCTTCTATCCAGCAACCACGTCAAAATGATCGACTACATCGACAGTGCTTGCAGGTTGACCCAGGCGGCGGAAGCATCCGGGGCTTATCCCGATTAGAGGCCGTCCGCCTGTGCGTCAAGAAAGTCTCGCACCATCGCGCTGAACTCGGCTTCTGGCCGAATCTTCACATTGAGCAACGCGCGGGCAGCATCGACACTGGCTGGCGTAACTTCGTCGTCAAGTTCGACGGTCACCGCGTAGAGGGCTTTCAGTAGCTCCAGATGCTCTTCGCGCGCACTTTCAAGTTCACTTCTTCGGAGGCCCAAACCTTTAATGGTTTGCAGTCCCCTATCCGTAAGGTGCACGACTTCCGCACGACGAAACTGAATATGAACTGCGGGATCTTCGTTCGCTGGGTCAATAAAAACTGGGGTTTCCTCGTCAACCGAATCGCGATGGCTCCGGGCGCGCGTACTCTCGTCAACGAGAGGAAAAAGCGTCCCCTTGCGCGTATTGCAGACCTCGCAGCTCACTAGCAGGTTTTCCCACTCGTAGGCGAGCCAGTAGTAGCCGGGATATAGAAGGAGCGTACCGTGTCTCCTCCTGACGGCGCCTTTCGGCCGGAAGTGCTCCACCGCTCCGTAGGAGGTTCCACGAAACTTAGATTCGCAGTAGCAGCACTTGCGGTGCTGCGCCGCCAACAAAGCACTCTTTACGCTCGGGTGCGCGTAAATGTCTCTGTCAAAGTCGAACCTCGTCGTCCCGGCGCGATAGCGCTCCGCGTCTTCGTCGTATCGCTCGCGATTCCGGTTCGCTTCGTGCTGGCCATCGCCATGCAGAATTTCCGGCGCCTGGGCGGGCCGTTCCACTCGAATCATGAATCGGCTGTTCGACGATTCTTCAGATCGTCGGCGACTCTGCGTATCAAATCCAGTGCGGCCCGGTCTTCAGCGTCTTCCGCGGTCGGAAGCTCATCCAGTCGCTCCCGCAGGAATTGGAGCCGACGCTCTTGCGATGCGCTTCGATGAGCCATATCCGACAAGTCGTTTCGTTCTTCGCGCATGTCTTCGATACATTGGCTGCGCGTGGGAACGCCGAATAGATCGCTGGAAAGAATCTGATCGACTCGCCAAGTGTTCACGCGTTCATGTTCCTCGTCGATGACAACCTCGCCATCAAGCTCGCGCAATACCGCAAGCTTCGCGTTCTCCGCCGCCTGAACGATCAGGGGGCTGTGCGCCGTCGCGATGAATTGCACGGACGGGAACAGGCTCGTGATATCGCGCATCATCCGACGCTGCCAACGTGGGTGAAGGTGCAGGTCGATATTGTCGATGAGCACGATGGCAGATTCGGCCAGAGGATTGGAACTCTTCGGGTATTGATCGTACAGACGCAGGGCGAGATCCGTGATCCATGTGAGCGTGGTCTGGTATCCGAGGCTGAGCCTGGCAACGGGTACTTCTCCATAGGGAGTTTCGAACGTCACGCCGCTGGACTCACGCCGTGAACCGAACACCGGTGGCGGCTCTATCTTGATTTTCCCTTCGTCCGCCACGTCGGGAAGCACCGCCGCCAGCAACCTCTTGACGTCTCTCAAGTGTTTCGCATCCTGTTCCTTGCCTCGGCTTGCGCCGTGATCGAGCTTCAGAAGGACGTCCGCAGCATCATAGAGTTCGGTCGAGCCCTGGAACAGGGACGCCAATGGGTCCGAAAGGTCTTCTCCGTCCCTTTTCAGGGTTCCGGGACGGCGCATCGCGCCATATGCAAACATGACGAAATCGGGTTCGGAGCCATGCGAAGACGCTTTCGCACCCGGTTTCGGATTCTCGTGGTAGTGGAGCTCTCCATCCTTGCGGCCCATTTCCACGTAAGTCGTAACATTCGCTGTTTCGTCGCCACGTTCACCGCTGAACTTCCGACCGACAGTCAACTTTGCCTCAAGGATGGCATCTATGTTTTCGCCAACTCGTATCAACGAGTGCCAAAGTTCGTTTTCTTCACTGTTCAAGGCGGGCTGAGTCCCCTCTATCTTCCCGCTGGCTTCGTTTGTCCACGGCACCGGCCTCATCCGTGCCAGACACTCCAGCAGCGTCGTCTTTCCCACGCCGTTGTCGCCGAGAACAAGAGTCCACTGGACAGGATTGCCGTTCTCGTCGGTGAGATCGAGACGCTGGCGCTTCCCGAAGCAGCGTACATTCTCCAATTCGAGCGAACTGAAGTAGATGGAGCGATCGGTGGTCACGGGGTTGGCGCCTCGCGTTGCAGGCTCGAATAGGTTCGCTAAGCGGTGGTCGGCCGATTATACCTGCCGATGTCTCTAACTTGGTTCCGATTCGAGGCTGAACTCGCATCGGCGCCCCGCCTCGTTCTTGCACCGCAACCCGTGGAGGCGAGACGCGCCGCATCTTGCCGCATACAATCGCTCCTTCCATACGGAATGCATTTCAGGATGATCGAGTACATAGACGGACCCTGCAGTTGGACCCGAGCGGCGCCAGCCTATCTGCGGCAACATACGCCCAATGGGGCTTCAACGTGGCACAACTACTCGACCGCCCGTTTTGTGGCCGGTGTAAACCCCATTGTTTTGCGCACCGTGCGTTTCACTGACCTCGAAATCGATGCCGGGATGCAAATCGAACTGCTGCCCGAAACACTGCCCGGCAGGTTACGAAAAGGCGGACTGGAACTCGCTTCCGAAGAGGTCATGAACGAAACGGGGTTCCATAGGGTGCTGTCGAACGCACTGGATCTAGTTCGCAATGTTCCTCCGCTCCTCGGGACGGTTGCGGGGCTGTGCCGCTCGCTCCATGTTCTCAACGCCAGAGGCATCGATTTCGATTCCAGCTACAGTAATCCGTCGTTACCGTTTTCAATCTTCGTGTCCTGCCCTCCGCCAACGGCACTGAATCGGGTCGAGCGTTTGGCGGAGAATATCGTGCACGAAGCATTGCACTTGCAGCTTTCGCTCGTGGAGGCAGCCGAACCGCTGGTCCTCGAAAGCCAGGAGAAAATGTGTCTCTTTTCGCCGTGGAAGAATGAACCGCGGACCGTGCACGGAATCCTGCACGGCGTTTATGTATTCGGAAACCTGCGGTACTTCTGGAATTGCATCGCCGGTAGCACACCGCAGTTTTCAGCCTTCGCCGAACGACGAATCGAGGAAATCGATCGCGAATTGGCTACGGTTGCCCAACTCCCGACAAATCCGGCCCTGTCGGCGATGGGTCGGGAAGTGGCGAAGTCCTTGCTTCGTTCGCGACCACACGCAGCGTAGAGCCGCGACTCGACTGCATGATCTCGCGCTATTGGGCAACCCTAACGACGTACGGTGACGCGTGGGTATGGCGGGACCGCCTGACTCGGCCCTATCGAAACCGCTCCTGCAGCCCCTTCATGGCGTCACTGCCGGGGCAAAGCTCCCCGAAGGGAACCTGCGAGAGGGGCTCGTCCGGCGTGCGGCTGATGCCGTGCATGTCCGGTTCGGCCTCGTCGATATAGAGCAGCCCCGTGATGATCTCGCCGCGGCGATGGTGGGCACGGATGAAGTCCAGGGCGTGGCCGCGATTATGGACGCTGTACTGCTCGCTGACCTTGCGCAGCAGGATCTTGCTGCCGTCGTGCATCTCCACCGGCATCACTTCGCCGTCGTCGTAGGCGGCCTTGATCTCCTCGGCCGGGGGTACGAAATCCGCGTGCACGGCGGGGTGGAAGAAGCGGCGCGTGTAGGCGTAGCTCTTGGTGGAGTCTTCGTGGTCGTTGAAGGTGACGCAGGGCGACAGCACGTCGATCAGTCCGAAGCCCTTGTGCTTGATGCCGGCCTTGATCAGCGGCACCAGCTGATCCTTGTCCCCCGAGAACCCCCGCGCAACGAAGGTGCCCCCCTGGGCCATGGCCATCTGCACCGGATCGATGGGCTGCTGCTCGTTGACCTCGCCCTTCTTGGCCTTTGTGCCGACATCCGCGGAGGCCGAGAACTGCCCCTTGGTCAGACCATAGACGCCGTTGTTCTCGATGATGTAGAGCATGTCGAGATTGCGGCGCAGGGCATGGGAGAACTGGCCCAGCCCGATGGAAAGGGAGTCGCCGTCGCCGGAGACGCCGATCAGGTAGAGCTTGCGGTTGGCGGCGCTGGCGCCGGTGGCGATGGACGGCATCCGGCCGTGGACGGCGTTGAAGCCGTGGGAGGCGTCGAGAAAATACGCCGGCGTCTTCGACGAGCAGCCGATGCCGCTCAGCTTGGCCACCTCGTGGGGTGCAATGTCCAGCTCGAAAAAGGCCTGCACGATGGCGGAGGTCACGGAGTCGTGACCGCAGCCGGCGCACAGCGTGGACATGCCGCCCTCGTAGTCGCGGATGGTCAGTCCCAGCGCGTTGCGGGACAGCCCCTTGTGGACGATCTTCGGTTTGGCGATGAATGTCATGCCGCTTCTCCCCTGGCCACGGAGGCTTCGATCGCCTCCACCACGCAGCGCCGGTCGATGGGCAACCCGCTGTAGTGGAGGATCGACTCCATGCGCTCCTTCGGATAATCCGTCTCGAGCGTGAGCAGACTCTTCAGTTGCGCATCCCGGTTCTGTTCCACCACGAAAATCCGCTTGTGCTGGTGGAGAAACCCGGTCACGGCCTCGCTGAACGGAAACGCCTTGATGCGCATGTAGCTCAGGTGAATGCCCTTGCGGGCCAGGACCTCGACGGCTTCGGCCACCGCATAGTCGCAGCTTCCGACGGAGACGATGCCCCACTCGGCGGATTTGCGCCTCTGGACGATGGGTTCGGGAACCAGGGTGGCAGCAGTCTCCCACTTTCGCACCAGTCGGTCGACGACTTCCTGGTACTCGTCGGCGTCTTCTGTGTAGCCGCCGTACTTGTTGTGCCCGGAGCCGCGCACGAAGTAAGCGCCCTTGCGTCCCACCCCGGGATAGGTCCGGTACGGGATGCCGTCCCCATCCACGTCCAGGTAGCGGTAGAACGACTCGGCGGATTCCAGTTCCCCGGCGCTGAGCACCTTGCCGCGGTCCGGCCGGTAGCGGTCGTCCCATTCAAGGTCGTCGCACATCCAGTCGTTCATGCCGATGTCCAGGTCCAGCATCACGATCACCGGGGTCTGCAACCGGTCCGCCAGGTCGAATGCCGCAACGGAAAGCTCGAAGCACTCGTTAGGATTGGCCGGGAACAGCAACACGTGACGGGTGTCGCCGTGGGACGCGTAGGCGGCCGAGAGGATATCGGCCTGCTGGGTGCGCGTCGGCATGCCGGTGGACGGACCGACGCGCTGAACGTCGAACAGCACGGCCGGGAGTTCGGCGAAATAGGCATAGCCGACGAACTCGCTCATGAGCGACAGCCCGGGTCCGCTGGTGGGCGTGAAGGCCCGCGCCCCGTTCCAGGTGGCGCCGAGCACGATACCGATGGCCGCCAGCTCATCCTCCGCCTGGACGATACAGTAGTTGCGCGTGCCCGTTTCGCGATCGATCCGGTACCGCTCGCAGAACGCCTTGAACGCATCCATGAGCGAGGTAGACGGCGTGATAGGATACCAGGCGCCCACCGTCGCCCCGGCGAAGAGGCAACCCAGCGCCGACGCCGTGTTGCCGTCGATCATTATCTTGCCGGCGGTCCCGTCCATCGGCTCGACCCGCGTGGGCAACGGACAGTCGAAGTGTTCGCTGGCGTAGTTTGCGCCCAGCTCGATGGCGTCCATGTTGGCCTGCAGCAACGCCTGCTTGGTAGCGAACGTCCGGTTCACGGCGTCCTCGATCACTTCGCGGTCCAGTTCCAACAGCGAGGCAAGCGCCCCCACGTAGGCCATGTTCTTCATGAGGATGCGGGCGCGGGCGTTGCTGAAGTGCTCGTTGCACATCTTCGCCAGGGGTACGCCGAGAATGGTCACGTCCTGGCGGTTGACGACGCTGTGCCGGGGCCAGGTGGAGTCGTAGAGAAAGACGCCGCCGGGACTCAGCGACTTCAGGTCCTGCTGGTAGGTCTCGGCATTCATGGCCACCATGATGTCGATCTCGCCGGAACGCGCCAGATGCTTGTCCTTGGTGACGCGGATCTCGTACCAGGTCGGGAGCCCCTGGATATTGCTGGGGAAGAAGTTCTTGCCCATCACCGGAACGCCCATCCGGAAGATGGTCTTCATCAACAACCCGTTGGCGCTGGCCGAACCGGTGCCGTTCACATTCGCCAGGCGAATGACGAAATCGTTGATCCTGCTGGCCTTCATCCGGCTTTTCGCTGACATCGCGCCATCTCCTCCGCCGCTTCGTCGAGCGCGTATGGAATGTCCAGGGTCGACTTCTGCATGTCCCACGCCGCCGTCGGGCATCGCTCCGCGCACAGTCCGCAATGCACGCAGAGGTTCTCGTCCTTGACCATGACGCGAGCGGTGTGTTTCAGCGGCCCGGATACGAAGAGCGGTTGGCTCGGTTCCAGCACGGGCGCCTTGAGATTCTGCTTGAGAGTGTCCTCGTCGGCGTTGGGCGCGATGGTCAGGCAGTCGACGGGGCAGATATCGATGCAGGCGTCGCACTCGATGCACAGATTGTCGGTGAACACGGTCTGAATGTCGCAATTCAGGCAGCGTTCCACCTCGGTGATGACCTGCTCGGCGGTGAAACCGAGTTCGACCTCGATATCGAGTTTCCTGAAGCGCCGCTTCAGGTCCACGTGAGGCATGATCCGCCGCGCGGCCGGATCGAAATCGTTGCTGTAGCTCCACTCGTGGATGCCCATCTTGGCGCTCTGCAGGTTCACGCCCCGCGGCAGGCGCTCCGTCAGGGGGCTTTCCCGGCAGTACTTGTCGATGGAGATCGCCGCCTGGTGTCCGTGCTCCACGGCCCAGATGATGTTCTTCGGCCCGAACGCCGCGTCGCCTCCGAAGAATACGCCGGGAAGCGTGGACTCGAAGGTGACCGGGTCGACCACCGGCACCTCCCAGCGGTCGAACTCCATGCCCAGGTCCCGCTCGATCCAGGGGAAGGCGTTGTCCTGGCCGATGGCCAGCACCACGTCGTCGCAGGGGAAGAACTTCTCGCCGACCACCCGGGTATCGACGATTCGGCCGTTGTCGTCGATATCGTATTCCATCAGGTCGAAGTTCATCCCCACCAGTTTTCCGTCCCGGAGCACGAACTCCCTGGGCGAATGGTTGACGACGATCTCCACGCGTTCTTCCTCGGCGTCCTCGAGTTCCCAGTCGGACGCCTTGAAGAAACCGCGGGGCTTGCGCGCCATGACCTTGACGTCATCGGCGCCCAGGCGCAGCGAGGTACGGCAGCAGTCCATGGCGGTGTTGCCCACGCCGATGATCAGCACCTTCCTGCCGATGGATTCGATATGGCCGAACGCCACCGACTCCAGCCACTGGATGCCGACATGTATCCGGTCGCTGTCGTTGCGCCCCGGGATGTTGAGGTTCTTGCCCTTGGGCGCGCCGCTGCCGACGAAAATCGCATCGTAGCCCTCGTCCAGCAGCTCGCGCATGCTGTTCACCGGCGTGTTCAGCCTCAGGTCCGCGCCCATGTCGACGATGTAGTCGATTTCCTCGTCCAGCACGGAGGCCGGCAGGCGGAACGCCGGAATGTTGGTGCGCATCAGGCCGCCGGTCTTGTCCAGCGCCTCGTAGATGACGCACTCGTAGCCCAGGGGCATCAGGTCGTTGACGACCGTCAGGGAAGCGCAACCCGCCCCCACCAGGGCGATGCGCTTGCCGTTCTTCTGCTTCGGCGCCACCGGCAGCCTTGACGTGATGTCGCCGCGGTTGTCCGCGGCCACGCGTTTCAGGCGGCAGATCGCCACGGGCTTGTCCTCGACCCTCCCGCGCCGGCACACCGGCTCGCAGGGACGATCGCAGACGCGCCCCAGGATCCCCGGAAAGACGTTGGACTTGCGGTTCAGCATGTAGGCATCGCCGAACCGCCCCAGGGCGATGAGGCGAATGTACTCGGGGACGTCGGTATGGGCCGGACAGCCCCACTGGCAATCTACAACCTGGTGAAAGTACTCGGTACCTTCCGTCTTGGTGGGTTCCATGGGTAGCCTGCGGTCAATTGTCTGCCGGATTGGAGAACGCGAAGTATTCGGCGCCCTGCATCAGGCGCTTGAAGTTCGTGTCGCTGACCTGAACCAGCGATCGATGGTCGCCAGCTTCAAAATAGACATCGGGCTGGGCCCTCAGGGTGATATCCACCACGGTGGGCACACGATACCACGGACCGATGGGCGGAACCGAACCCACCGCGCAGTCGCAGAACAGATCGTCCAGGTCATGATCGGTGGCGACCGTCAACCGCCGGTGCAATGTGGCGCGCAGAAGCTCGAGATCCGGTTCGAAATGCGCCGGCATGACCGTGAGTACATAGCCATAGGGATCCTTGAGCAGCACGGCCCTGGCGAGCTGCTGGGGGGGAATTCCCGCTCTTTCCGCCGCCTGAGCGGGCGAATGCCTGGACCTGTGCCGAAGGATCCGGAAGTCGATCTCCTCGAACGCAAGGGCGTCACCCACGGTGGTCGCGATACTCATCCGCTTCAATCTTCCCGGTTCGCGCGCCACATTATAGACGCCGAAGCGGTCTCCACAAAGCCGATAGGCAACTCACCCGAACCAGGACAGTCTACCGATTTAATGGCCAAAAGCCGGACGAGGCGCTTCCAAATACGATAGTATGATCTTGGATGGCTAGCCGACGGCCAATGTATTCCCGAATTGGCGTTTCCACCACGCTGAATTACCTGTGCGTAATGTTTGCGGTCGCGGGCCTTTCCACAACCTCCGCGCAGCAATCCGGCCTCCCTGACTCGCCGGCGGTTCCGGAATCCGGGCCGTCCGACGGGGAATCCATTGCCGGGCTGGCCACGGCAGTGGCGGCGCTGGCCGCCGAGGAGGAGGTTCTCGAAACGCCCGGACCGGAGATAGAAGCCTTTGTCACCCGTCTGGAAGCGCAACTGACGCTGCGGGACCGGCTCGACCGCGGCGAGTATTCCGAAGCCGTTCCCGTCGCGGCGCGATTGGTGGAGTTGACCTCGGAGGAGTTCGGCGAGCGTTCAACCGAGACCGCCGTGGCGATTTCGAACCTTGCCGAGAGCCAGCGAAGGGCAAGACTGTACGAGGATGCGGAGCAGAACTTTCTGGCGTCCGTCGATCTCTTTCGGCAACTGGGCGGCGAGTTCTCCGAATCGGTGATCACGCCCCTGGTCGGACTCGGAGTCACCTACCAGAGCATGAATCTGCATCCGGAAGCGGTGACCGCACTGGAGGAGGCGCGCACGGTGAGCCGCCGAATCCATGGGCTGCTCGGCGAGCAACAGGTCGACATCCTCAATCACATCGCCAATTCCATGGTCAGCATGGAAATGTACGAGGAGGCCGACACCCAGAGACTCGCGGGCCTGCGGATCATGGAGCGCCTGCACGGCGAAAACTCGCTGGAGATTCTTCCCGAACTGTACCGGCATGCGATGTGGTTGCGGGACGGCTACCGCTTCGACCGGGAGCGCGACTATTACGGCCGCGCGATGAACATCATTCGCAGCCTTCAAGGCAACCAGAGCCCGCTGATGGCGCAACCGCTTCGG
Organism: Gammaproteobacteria bacterium; assembly: GCA_022820625.1. GTDB lineage: Bacteria > Pseudomonadota > Gammaproteobacteria > Steroidobacterales > Rariloculaceae > UBA6522. Next base: position 47,763 of record JAJEFE010000081.1, read on the forward strand.
CAGATCGGCAACAGCTTCCGGGTGCAAAAACTGCCCGAGGGCCGCGGCATCGGCTCGCTCAAGCGGGCCCTTGAGATTCTCGAGTCACAGCCCGAGCCGGACACGGTTCAGATCGCAAGGGTATTGCGGGACATGGGCGACTGGAACGTGGCGTTCAGCAAGATCGGGCCGACGGGAGACGAGTATCGGCGCGCCTGGAGCCTGCTGAACGGAATCGGGGACGGTGAAGAACTGCAGCGGCGCTGGTTCCTCGAACCCGAATACGTGCTCCGCGAGTACCCGAGCACGCGCGGCCTTGCCGATCGCAGCGATCCCGGCGCACTGCCGGGGCACGTACTGGTGTCGTTCGATGTCCTTCCATCGGGGAGAACGGCGAACATCAGGATCCTCGAGTCCGTGCCGCCCGGCCTGAAGGACGACTCCAGCGCACGCTCCATAGCACGCTCCCGCTTCCGGCCGAGAGTGATCGATGGAGAGCCCGTGCTGGCCGAGGAGGTCGCCCGGGACTTCACGTTCTACTATACGCCCAGGGAATCCGACAACTAGAGCGCCGGGTCGCGCAATCGTGCAGCGCTGGGGCCACCTGATACTCCTTTCCGCGGCCGTCGCGCACCCGGCACTTGTGGCCGATGAAAATGAAGCCCGGGCATCGATCGAACGCGGCAGGCTGGAACTGGAGCGCGCTCAACTGGAGGAGGCCCAGGCGAGCTACCTGGAAGGAATCGGCCAACTCACGGCGGAACTCGGGTCGAACTCGCCGGCGCTCATAGAGCCCTATTCCGAGCTCGCCCGAATCTACATGCTGAGCAACCAGCCTCTGGAAGCGATCACGGTGCTTCAGACCGCCCGGGATGTCAGCCACGTGAATCTTGGCCTGTTCAACCTGGAGCAAATCCCGCTGCTGGACGAAATAGGCCGCGCGTACCTGATGCTGGGCAATACGGTGGAAGCCCGAAATCTCCAGCAGGAACGCCTGAACGTGGCGCTGCGCCGTTTCGGGGAAGACGATCCGCGCACGGTTCCGTACCGCAATCACCTGGCCGGCTACTACGACCAGTCAAGAATGCGGATGTTGGCGCGGGAGGAGTATGAAGCCGTTGTGGACATCCAGCGCGAAGCGTTCGGTGACGAGGACGGACGGCTGCTGATTCCGCTCAGCCAGTTGACCGCCATCGACATCCGCCTCGGCAATACCCGCTCGGCCCGGGGTCAACTGGTGCGCACGCTGGAATCGAGCACCAACGCCACGCCGATTCAAAGGGCGAGTGCGCTTGCGGTCCTCGGGGACTGGGAAATGGTTCGTTCCCGCGTGCAAGCCGCGCAGAATTACTATCGGGAGGCTTACGACACGCTGCACGAGGAACAGCCGGCGCTTGCCGAGGAGTTCTTCGCGTCGCCGCAGTTTGTCGACTTCGCACCGCCGGCAAGCCCGGTGGACTGGCAATCGAATCCGGACGGTCACGCCTGGGGATTCATCGAAGTGCAATTCGACGTCTCCGCCGAAGGCAAGGCCGCGAACATCGTCGTCAGCCGTTCAAGTCCGCCGTTGCTGATGGACCCCCTGTACGCACGGCGGCTGGCCGAGTCCCGTTTTCGCCCGCGTCTGGCAGATGGCGAGCCGGCACCCACCGCGAGCGTCTTCTATCGCCACGATTTCCGCTACCGGATCAACGAGTAAGGCGGTAGGACAAGCAGAGAGCTGGCGCGGCTCCGCAGCAGTCAGGAACGGCACGGGATCGGCAACATGCGCGCCATGGTACTTGAAGGCCCGGATCAGGCACTCTCGTTGCGAACTCTGCCCGAACCCGGCATCGAGCCGGGACAGGTGCTTATCCGCGTGCAGGCCTGCGCCGTCTGCCGCACGGACCTGCACCTGCTGGACGGCGAGCTTGCCGACATTCCCTACCCCGTGATCCCCGGACACCAGATCGTGGGTACGGTGGTCAGGTCCCTGGCCGATACGCTGCCGGCGGGCCGGCGCGTCGGAGTGCCCTGGCTGGGGTATACCTGCGGGCGCTGCCGGTATTGCCGCGACGGGCTCGAGAACCTGTGCGACCGGGCCGGATTCACGGGTTATACCCGGCCGGGCGGATACGCGGAGCGCCTGGCCGCGGACGCCCGCTACTGCTTCCCTGTCGACGAGGCCGTTTCGGCGACGGACATGGCGCCGCTGCTCTGCGGGGGACTGATCGGCTTCCGGGCGCTCGGCATGTGCGCCGAGGCGGAGCATATCGGGCTTTACGGATTCGGTTCAGCGGCTCACATCGTCGCGCAGATCATCCGCTTTCAGGGCCGCAGCTTCTACGCATTCACCCGGCCGGACGACCGCGACGCCATCGCATCGGCACGCTCCCTGGGCGCCGCCTGGGCAGGCTCGTCGGAGCGGATGCCGCCGCGGGAACTCGATGCCGCCATCGTCTTCGCTCCGGTGGGCGCCCTGGTGCCGGCGGCGCTGCGGGCCGTGCGCAAGGGCGGCATCGTCGTGTGCGGGGGGATTCACATGTCGCCGATCCCCGAGTTTCCCTATGAACTGCTCTGGGGCGAGCGCCAGGTCCGCTCCGTGGCCAACCTGACCCGTGAGGACGGGCGCGCCTTTCTCCGGCTGGCGAGCAGGGTCCCGGTCGCCGCCAGGACCGAGGTATTTCCACTGAACGCCGCCAACGAGGCCCTGGATCGACTGAGATCCGGCAGGATCACGGGCAGCGCCGTCCTGAGTGTCGCATCGTGATCCAGCCGGCGCGCGGCTGGCAGCCAGGAATACACACGTGTTAACCGCCTATTCTGTCTCAACTTTTGTCAAGCTCGCGGGCGGCGATCGAGAATAGCCCGTATATTGCCCTGAACCATGCGTGCTTACCGATTACTCCTGGTGGACGACGACACCCAGCTCACTGAGATGCTGGCGGAGTACCTGCAGCCCGAAGGCATGATCGTCACGGCGGAGGGAACGGGCACCGGGGGCCTCAGGCGGGCCCGGCAGGACGAATACGATCTCATCGTCCTTGACGTCATGATGCCCGGTTTGTCGGGATTCGACGTCCTTAGGCGGCTGCGGGAAGGCGGTGTGCAAAGCCCTGTACTGATGCTTACGGCACGGGGCGATGACGTCGACCGGATCGTCGGACTGGAAATGGGCGCCGACGACTACCTTCCCAAGCCGTTCAACCCGAGGGAACTGCTGGCCCGCATCAAGGCGATCCTGCGCCGGGCCAGGGATGCCGGCCCCGATGAAGCGGACGAGTTTTCGGTCGGGCCCTACTCGGCCCATATCAAGCGCCGCGAGATTTCCGTGAACGGCGAAGCCCTCAAGCTCACCAACGCCGAGTTCACGATACTGGTGACGCTGATGCAATCCGCCGGCGAAGTGGTGTCGCGGGACGCCCTGACGCGCACCGCGTTGGGCAGGCAACTGCTGCCCGACGACCGTAGCCTGGATACGCACATCAGCAACCTGCGCAAGAAACTGCATGCCGGCAGCGCCGCGGATTCGCCCATTCGCAGCGTGCGCGGCAGCGGTTACGTGCTGATCCCCGAACGCGAGGCCCTGGAATGAGCCTGTTTCTGAAGATCTTTCTATCCTTCGGCGCCGCCATGGCCGCGACCCTGGTGGCCACGGTCTACATCAGTTTCCAGTTCGCCCAGGGGGCATTCGATCCGGTGCGGATCGAGCAGCATGACCCCATGGTGAACGAGGCGGCGATCGCACTGGCGGAGCGGGGGGAGCGAGGTCTGCGCAATTGGCTGGAGGACAACACCCGCCAGGACTCCGGACTGATACTGCTGATCGTGGACGACCGAGGCGAAGAACTGCTCGACCGGGCGTTGCCGGGCGAGATGAGGCGACTGTTGCGATTCAGCGTACCCCGGCCGCCGGACGGGATGGCGTTCGGGGGCGGCGACCGCAGTATGGGCCCGCCGCCTGACCGGGACGGCGGCCCCGGCCGGGAACGCCCCAGCAACCTGCGCCCCGCACAGTTGACGCCGCACCTGGTGGCCGACGACGGGGACGAATACCGGCTGCTGTTCGTAAGGCCTCCCGTGGCGGTATTCGGCATGCTGGCCTGGCCGGGATCGCGGGCCGCCATCGGCGCGGTGGCGCTGTTGATCGCCGCCCTGACCTCAGGGCTGCTGGCGCGATACATCTCCGCCCCGATCGCCCGCCTGCGGCGCGCCAGCCAGGGCCTGGCCGGAGGCGACCTGGACACCCGGGTGGGCGCCCCGGAACGGGGTTGGGCGACGGATGAGGTCGGTGTTCTTTCCAGGGACTTCGATACCATGGCCGAGCGCATCCAGGCGCTGGTCACCGACAAGGAAACCCTGCTCCGGGACATCTCCCACGAACTGCGTTCGCCGCTGGCCCGGATTCGCATGGCGCTGGGGCTGGCGCAGCGCAAGGCCAACGACGAGGCGCAGCCGGATCTTGAGCGTATCGAACAGGAGGCCGAGCGGCTCGACGGGCTGATCGGACAGATCATGACGCTGGCGCGTTTGCGCACGCAGAAGGAACCGGTGCGCGAGCCGGTCAGAATGGACGTAATGATTCGGGGCATCGTAGATGATGCCCGCTACGAACATCCTGAAGCGACCGTCAACCTGCATTGCCCAGATCGGCAGGAGATATCCGGGGATCCGAGGGGGATTGCCAGCGCAGTGGAAAACGTGGTTCGGAATGCGCTCGCGTATGCAGGTGACGCCGGACCGATCGACGTGGGTGTCGCGGCAGACGCCGGAGACGTGGTGGTCACCGTCAGGGACCGCGGACCCGGCGTGAGCCCGGAAGATCTGCCGCGAATATTCGAGCCCCTCTACCGGGCGGACGAGAGCCGCGACCATGGCGCCGCGCCGGCAGGCGGCCCGGGCCAGGGGATCGGGCTTGCCATTACCGCGCGTGTGATGGAACTGCACGGCGGCGATGCAACCGCCGAAAACCGGGCCGGCGGGGGCCTCAAGGTCATCCTGAGACTCCCCACCGGCAATCGGGACCGCCCGTAGGCGGGCGCGGATCGCGGTTACAGGTTGTAGCCGCGCTCCTCGTGCAGCACGATATCCAGGCCCTCGGTCTCTTCGTCACCGCTGACGCGCAGCGGTACGATGACGTTGATCGCCTTCAACAGGCCGTAACTCACAGCCGCACACCAGACGAACGTGGCGACGATACCCACCACCTGCACGCCGAATTGCGCGCCCATGCCCGTGTCGAGGCCCAGGCCGCCGAGGCTGGCGGCGGAGAATATGGCCGTCAGCAGCAGGCCGATCATTCCGCCCACCGCGTGCACCGGGAACACGTCCAGCGAATCGTCGATCTTCAGCTTGCGCTTGATGAACTGCGTGGCCAGGAAGCAACCCAGTCCGCCGGCGATACCGATGACCAGGGCGCCCAGGGGACCTACGAATCCGGATGCGGGGGTAATGGTGGCCAGGCCGGCAACCATGCCGGTGACGATACCCAGTACGCTCGGCTTGCCGTAGCGCACCCATTCGCAGGTCATCCAGGTCAGCGAACCCAGTGACGCGCCGATGTGGGTCACGAGCATGGCCATTCCGGCCGCGCCGTCCGCCGCCAGCGCGCTGCCGGCGTTGAACCCGAACCAGCCCACCCAGAGCATGCAGGCGCCCGTGACGGTCATGGGCAGGTTATGCGGCGGCATGGCCGTGGTCGGGAAGCCGCTGCGGTTGCCGAGCACCAGCGCCGCCACCAGCGCGGCCACGCCGGCGGTGATGTGGACCACTGCGCCGCCCGCGAAATCGCGGAAACCCATGTCGGCGAGCCAACCGCCGCCCCACACCCAGTGCGCCACCGGGAAGTAGACCAGCAGCACCCAGGCCGCGATGAAGATCAGCATGGCGGAAAAGCGCATGCGCTCGGCAATGCCGCCCACGAACAGGGCCGGGGTGATGATCGCGAAGGTGAGCTGGAACATGATGAAGACGGTCTCGGGATACGTCCCGCTCAGCGCGTCCAATCCGACCCCGCTCAACCAGGCCTTGCCCAGTCCGCCGACGTATCCGCCTACGGTATCGGAAAACGCCATGCTGTAGCCGCAGACCACCCAGATGACCGAAACCATGCAGGCGATGGCGAAACACTGCATGACCACGGACAGTACGTTTCGATTACGCACCAGCCCCGCATAGAAAAGCGCCAGGCCCGGCAACGTCATGAAGAGGACCAGCGCGGTGGACGTCAGCATCCAGGCCGTGTCGCCGGAATCCAGTGTCTGACTCCAACCGGCGGCCGGCAACAGGGCCAGCATCAAGGCTGTGGTAGTTGTTAGTCTTTTCACTGCGATTCTCCCTCTAGATGGCCTGATCGCCGGTTTCGCCCGTGCGAATCCGAAGTACCTGGGTCAGGTCCGTGACAAATATCTTGCCGTCGCCGACTTTCCCTGTTCGCGCGGATTCCACGATCGCTTCGATGGCGCGTTCCGCCAGATCTTCGGACAAGGCGACCTCCACCTTGACCTTGGGAAGGAAATCGACCACGTATTCGGCTCCCCTGTAGAGTTCCGTGTGGCCCCGTTGGCGCCCGAATCCCTTGACTTCGGTCACCGTCATGCCCTGCACGCCGACCTCGGCCAAGGCGTTGCGCACATCGTCGAGCCGGAAGGGCTTGATTACAGCGGTTATCAGCTTCATTTAGCGTCCCCTGGAAGATACAAGTTGGATCAACCCGTTTTTGCCGGGTTTTCGAGCCGCTGATTGTAACGGAGATGGCGTCCGATTGCGCCGGGATTGGCAGAATCCCAGCGATTCCCGCTAACACATTGAGTTTGCCTGTTGGAACGATTCTTGGGTTGTCCGAGGTGGCGGATCGGTCACTGAGGGGAGCGGTTCCGGCCGGTTTGTCTCCGGAAGGGTTGCGTGGCCACCTGTTTCCCTGAAGA
>JAJEFE010000158.1 GCA_022820625.1 Gammaproteobacteria bacterium
CTGGTCGCCCGGCCATCCTCTTCCTCCATGACTTCGGCGATAGCGCCCCGAAGCCGGATACGGTCGCCGGTCTTGAGCAGACGGTTCATTCGGCTGACCAGCAGGCCCGACAGCGTATCCACGTCGGACGCATACAAGTCGAGGCCCAGCTCCCGGTTCACCCTGTCAATGGGCAACAGGCCGCGCACGATGAATACGTTGGCTCCTTCCGGCACAATATCCGGCGTCTCGCTGTCGAACTCGTCCTGCACGGAGCCGACGATCTGCTCGATGATGTTCTCCAGGGTGATGACGCCGACGACCGTCCCGAACTCGTCGTCGACCAGCGCCATGTGCTGCCGGGTGTGCTGCATCTCCCGCAGCAGACGACTGAGCGGCAGGGTTTCGGGAACGTGGCGAAGAGGCCGCGCCAGGGATTTGAGCGTGTCCGCCGTGCCGTCGACGATGCCCAGCAAGTCCTTGACGTGGATCAGTCCGACCGCCTCGTCCAGGGACCCGGCGCACAACGGAAACCGCGTATGGCCCGTTTCTTTGATGACGGACAGGCACTTCTCGAGCGGCCACTGCGAATCCAGGAACGCGACGTCCCGGCGCGGAACCATCACCTGGCGCGTCAGCATATCGTCGAAATGAAACACCGCGTTGAGAAGCTGGAGTTCCGTGGTGGTGAGTTCGCCGGCCTCCTTTCCCAACCGCATGTCGGCCTGAATCTCGTCCTCGGTGACCGGCGCTGCGCTCGAGTCGCCGGTGAACCAGCGTGCGAACGTCTGGGTGATCCAGATGATCGGCGAAAGGACGGTCTGCATCAATGCGAGCGGCAAGACGATCCACCGCCAGGTGGTGCGCCAATGGGTGGCCCCGTAGGTCTTGGGCAGTATCTCTCCCGCGAAAAGGATGGCGACGGTCAGACCGAGGGAAAACACCGGCACCCAGCCTGCGCCCAACAGCTGGACGGCGTACATCCCGCAGATCGTGGCGCCGGCCGTGTTCGCGAACGTATTCAGCACGAGGATCGCGGAGGTCGGCCGGACGATGTTCGTCTTCATGGCGATGAGCCGGTCGGCGCGGCGAGCGTATTTGCCCGTGGCCTTCTCGGCTTCGAGCGTCCCGAGGCGGGTGGAGTACAGCGTGGCCTCGAACAGAGAGCACATACTCGAGAGCAGAACCGTGAGTCCCGCCACGATCAATAGCACCGTCATCGTTTTACCTCCGTTCCACGCGACCGATTCATAGGTAAGAAGAGAACACAACCGCCAGGCCAAGAAAGCTGAAGAAACCAAAAACGTCGGTAACGGTGGTCAGGACGATGGAGGAGGACTGGGCCGGATCTTGACCCAGCATCGACAGCAATATCGGGATCAGGGCGCCGGCCACGCCGGCTATCGCCATCGATAACACCATGGCGACGCCGATGACAAGCACAATTCCGGTCGAGCCGCTCCACACGTACACCCCCGCACAGGTGACCAATGCGACTCCCAAGCCGTTTATCAGCCCCGTCGAGAACTCCTTGAACACGACCCGCGCCCAGTGCCGAAGTGTGATTTCACGAAGGGTGAGCCCGCGCAGTACAACGGCCAGCGCTTGCGCACCGGTGTTGCCTGACTGCCCGGCCACTACAGGCAACAAAACGGCCAGGGCGGTGAACCGGGCAATGGTGTCTTCGAACAGGCCGACTACCGACGCGGCCAAAAAGGCGGTGAGCAGATTCAGCTGCAGCCACGGCAGACGCTTGCGCACCGCAAAGCCGACGGTCGACAGGGCGCGCTCTTCCTTGCTGGCGCCGGTGACGCTGACCAGATTGGCGCTGATTTCGGTTTCAACCGCAGACACCAGCTCGGCGAGCCGAATACTCCCGATCGGCTTGTCGTTGTAGTCGATCACGGGGATGTTGGCCAGCCGTTGAAGCTCCAGGGTGGCGACGACCTCTTCCCGTGTGGCGAAAGCCGACACGGCAAGTGGCGGACCTGCGAGCAATTCGGTCAGAATGGTGTCCGGTTCAGCCAGTACGACTTGGTGCAACGGAACGCTTCCGGACAGACGCCCTGTCTCGTCTACGAGCAGCAGGTCAAAGAAACGCCTCCCCGGCTTCATCGAGCGCAACCGCTCCAACGCCTCTCCGGCTGTAATACCGGGTCGAAAGATGGCGATTCGGGGGTCCATCAGCCGCCCGGCGCTGTCTTCGGGATACTGCATGAGGGATTGCAGCACTCTGGTCTCGGACGGCGCCAGACCGGCCAGCAGCTCCTGGCGCTCCTCTGCACTCAGGCCGCTGAGCAAGGCGCCGGCTTGGGGCGGGTCGAGATCACGGAGGAGCTGTCCGGCATGTTCGCGGTCAATCTCGAGCAGAATGTCCAGAGCCTTGGCCGGCGCCACACGGCGAAAGGCGGCGCTCGCGATCCTTGGAGTGAGTTGAGCAAGAATCCCGGCTGCCTCGGAAGATGTCGCCATTTCGAGCTGATCCGCAGCCTGTTCGGGATGGCGGGTAAAAAAATTCTCGGTCAGCAGGCGTTCCGTACTGAGGTTAGGCGTCGGCACGGGGCATTTCTCCTGGCGGCTCGGCCGAACGGGAACCGGAACACAAGCCGACCAGTATTTCCCGAAATCCGAGCCAATACATTTCGCCTGCCGCGGCAACGAAGTGAGCGACTGTCGGGCGTTGCCGCTGCGGCTCGAGGTGGGGCAGGACGTCGGAGCCGATGGCGCCCACGAATACGCCCTGCGGGTCCACCACGGCAAGCGGTTCTGCAGATGTGGCCCGAAGTGTCGCAGCGCTGACGCGGTCCACGACCGAATGGGCCGGGCCCAGGTCCAGAGATGCGAGGGGCGCGCCGCGACGGCTTGTGAGCAACTGACCCGGAGTCACGGCGCCGACAAGGCGCTGGGAGCGATTGAGGACGAAGATGCGACTGGCCACCGGACCCTGACTTTGGCTGAGGCGGCTCAGGGCCTCTTCTACCGTCAGATCGGCGTGGAGGGTGAGGACGGAGGGGTCCGCGAATGCTCCGGCTGACTGAGCCGGATAGCTCAGGGCCCGGCTGAGCCGCGCCCGGTCGGACTCCGGAAGAGCGCGGAGCGTTTCGTCCTGGACGCCCGGTTCCAGTTGGCGCAGCAGCGCAGCGGCAGTGATTGTCGGGAGTAAACCTACGACCGCTGAGCGCTCTCTTTCAGGGCAGTGGGCCAGGCACATACTCGCCAGGCCAGGGGCGAGGCAGGCCAGGACGCCTGCGGCGCCATTGGCCGACGCTTTCTGCAGGACGGCTGCGATTTCGTTTGAAGGGAGGTTTTCCAATACTCGCGCGGCTTCCTCAGGGTGGCGGTCCACGTGGAGTTGGGCCATGGCCTGGAGCGGGGTCTGCATTACTCTTTCCTCGACACGATCGAAATATCATCGCAATACTTCCTGGCTGGCAGGTGGACTTGACCGTCGGCAGTGTCGAGCACGATGCACACCGTCCTGATCTCCCGTACGGTGCCCTCGATGTCTCCTACACGTACGACGTCGCCTACGCGATAGACCTGAGCTGCGTAGTAGGAGGCCATGATATTCGTCACGACCGGGCTGGAACCCAGCCCGAAGGCCAGCGCAAGCCCTCCCAGGATAGTGGCCAGCACAATGAGAATCGTGGCGGTGAAAAATTCGCTTTCCAGGCCGATCTCCTGCGAGCCGACGCTCAGCGCTACGATGAGAATAGCGACCTGGGCGATCCGGCCGAGCGCCGGGGCGAACTCCACACCTGCCGCCGCAGCGACCCGCGCCGTCCATCGGTTGGCCACGGTGCCCGCGCCAAGTCCGATGAAGACAATCACGACCGCCAGGAGGATTTTCGGCACGTAGTAGGCGATACTTTGCAGCGCGCTGGTCACGATCGGCAGGGGCAGCTTTTCTATCGCCGCCGCCAGGAAAAACAGAAGGACAACCCAATACACGAATGCTCCCACGACTCGTGGGGCATCTTCGGTCATGCGTGTTCCAAGCAGGCCTTCGGTGTGTCGAAAGTGCGTGTTGATACGGACGATGACCGCGACGACCAGCTTTCTGGTCAGCATGCGCAGCAGGCTCGCCATGAGCCAGCCTACGAGCAGCAGTCCGACGGCAGCCACGGCGCCGGGGAGCAGGGCGGTGAGATGCTCCGCCATCCGCTCCAGCGTACTCTTCCAACTCGGAAAACTCATTGCTGTTCCTCAAATCCGGCGATCATATAATGAACCGGCTACGGGCATTGTGCCTCGAATTCTTTATAGCATAACAACACAAAAAGCACTTTACGACACGTTCCGTTGGGGGGGGCGCCCCGATGAGTCGCCCTCGGATGGGCTTGTTGGAAGAGTCCCCCTGGGAAGGGAGGGAACCCCAATCATCGAATTGTTCACCGTAGGGACAGGCCTCAGTGCCTGTCCTGACGAAGGACAACCACGGAGAGCGGGACAACCCCGAAGAGGGGTTGTCCTGCTACAAAACCATCACGAAAGTTTTTCAACAGCCCCTTGCGAGGCGGTGCGGTTTTGTTCGTCATTCCGGCGAACATTCCCTCCTCGGGGGTGTTGAACAAGTCTCGTGGAGCGATTTTGGTGAAGCGCACGTTTTTGAAGTCAACTCCCTCCTTGAGGGGCTGTTGATAAAGTGCTGATGAATGAGGGTTTGCGCTTTTGTTGGGGCGGACCTGTGTGTCCGCCCCAAACGCTCACGCCGTAGGGACAGGTCGCGACCTGTCCCTGCAAATGAGAACCACGGAATCCATCACAAGGCGGGCGGGCACATAGGCCCGCCCCTACAAAACCATCGTGCTCCCTGCCTCCACCCGCCGTAGGGACAACCCCCCGTGGTTGTCCATATTCAGGAGGACAGGCGCAGGGGCCTGTCCCTACATGCTTGATACGGATTGCGCCCGGTGATGGAAATTCCGCCGTGTGATGGACTCAACCCCCCGGGCGCTCGACGGTCTCGCCGTAACCCGCGCGTCCGGTCACCTCGCCGTCTTCCATCACGACTTCGCCGCGCACGAGCGTCATCACGGGCGCGCCCTTCATCGTCCACCCGTTGAACGGCGTCCACTTGCATTTCGAAACGATGTCTTCATCGCGCAGCGTTTCTTCCTGCTCCATGTCCACGACGATGAAGTCCGCATCCGCGCCCACCTGGATGCACCCCTTGCGGGGATGGATGTTGAAGACGCGCGCGGGCTGATCGCAGCAGACCCGCACCATCTGGTTCAGCGTCAGCACGCCCTCGCTCACGGCGTTCAGCATCAGGCGCACCGTCGTCTCCACGCCCGGTATCCCGAAGGGCGCGTCGTGGATGTTCTCGAGCCCGTCCACCTTCCGCTGGCGGGGGAAGGGGCAGTGGTCGGTGCCGATGGTGTCCACCATGCCGCGGCCGAGCGCCACGCGCATCCCGTCGCGCGTCTCCGCCGAGCGGATGACCGGCGTGAACTTGACGAACGGCCCGAGTTCTTTCAGGTGCGAATGATCGAGATAGAAATACTGGGGGCAGCTTTCGGCAAAAATCCGCGCGCCGCGCCCGCGCGCCGCCTGGATGGCTTCGAGCAGGACGGGCTGGCTCACGTGCGCCACCAGCACCTTGCAGCCCGTGAGTTCGGCGAGCGCCACGGCGTCGAGCGTCGCCACGTACTCGCTCTCGGGGTTTCGCCAGTCACTGATGCACATGTAGTCCGTCCGGTTGTCCGCGTCGATCTTTTCTTTCGACTTCCTCAAGATCGAGTCGCTCTCGCAGTGCAGCATCACCGTGCCGCCGAAGGAATTGACCTCGCGCATGATGTTGAGCAGCACCCCTTCGGAGAGATCGGGCACGCCGTGCAGATCGCACATGAAGCCCTTGAAGCCGAGCGCGCCGCCCTCCCACATGGGGCGCAGGTGTTCGAGGTTGTCGACGTCGAGACCCCCCAGCTGCCCAAAATCCACCACCGAGCGCGAGTCGACGTAGGCCGTCTTGTCTTCGAGAATCTCCCGCGTGTAGACGAGCGGGTCGCTCCGGTGATGGTCGATCACGGTGGTGATGCCGCCTCGGGCCGCCGCCTCGGTGCCCGTCGTCCAGTCCTCCCGGTCGGTGAAGCCCGGGTCCATCATGTGGACGTGCTCATCCACCATGCCCGGCAGGAGGTATCGGCCCGCGGCGTCGATTTCGCGCGCGGCATTCGCCTCGGCCTTATGCGTGATGGCGGCGATCCGCCCCTCATCAACATAGACGCAGCCCTCGTAGGTGTCGGTCGGCGTCACGATTTTCGCGTTCTTGATCAAAAGGTCGGCGCTCATGCGGTTGCCCTCTCATGATTTTGGCGTGTCGGCTTGAAAATTCGCGTGGTTCGAGAACGGCGGCATTATGACGCATAAGAGCGCAGGGGGCCAAGGGGTCGAATGCGAGTGAGGAGGGAGGGTTTCCCGACAGGTGCAGGTTTCTAAAACCCGGTGTGCGTAATCTACAGCATCTCTCTCCACCAAAGAGAATTTCAAATCAACTCCCCCCTTGAGGGGCCTGTTGAAAAAAGCCCCCTGACAAAGGGGATTGGGGGTTTGGCAGGGAGACGTGTTTTCCCGTAGGGGCGGGCCTCCGTGCCCGCCCGTTGTTGGTATACGACCCGGAGACGCAGGACAGGCACGGAGGCCTGTCCCTACGGTGAACAATCTCGAAGGACGGATAGGGCTTTTTCAACAGCCCCTCAAGGGGGTGTTGAAAAAGCCCCGATTTCGTGATTCGGCGTATGGAGCCGACCAGGGAAGAGACTGTAGGGGACAGGTCGCGACCTGTCCCTGTGAGACGGTGAGGTTTTGTTCGTCATTCCGGCGAAAGCCGGAATCCATTTTCGCCTTTGTCTTTTCGCCTCCTCGTTCGGACGTCTTTACGCCCGGACGGGGAGGGTCGGAATCGAACACAAAAACGAAAGGCGTATCCTCTGCATTCCGCAGCCGGACGCCGCGCGACAACAAGGTCGTGGCCGCCCCGCCGGGTGAAAAGTCAAAATGGATTCCGGCTTTCGCCGGAATGACGGCGGTGGTCAATTCCGACCAAGGATGACTTTTTCAACAATCCCCAAGAGGGGAGTTAATTTCCTTGTTTCCAGATCGGTAGCTACCTTCAAAAGGGAGCGTGCCGGACAGGTCGCGACCTGTCCCTACGGTTTCTAATTTGTTCCCTTCGCTCTCGGCGCGATTCCCAGTTCCCGCCGTTTCTGAATCACGCCCGAGAGGCGGTACCATTCCGCGCGGCCGGGGTCGATTCTGGAGCCGCGCTCGATGAGGCGCGAGGCGAAGGCCGGCTCCTTGTTCAGATAGACGAGCAGGGAGGCGAGGTTCAGGAGCACGCCCGTGTCTTCGGGCGATAATTCCTCCGCCGCCTTGAGCACCTTCTCCGCCTCTTCGTAGCGGTACTGGGAGACCAGGTATCTGGCGTACC
>JAJEFE010000109.1 GCA_022820625.1 Gammaproteobacteria bacterium
TGCTCGGCGCGGGGCCAGGGATGGCCAGGAGCGCCGAGCGCCGATCTGAGGCCGCCATGGATGGCGGGCGAAGTTAAGCGCGCGAACCCGTCCCGCAGGCGCCCGGCCCCCACCGTCCTTTGGGGATTGCGGGTTTATATACCCGATGATCGCACCGATTGTGCCGAACGGCCTGCTTGACGGACAATTGCGCCCATGGAGACCGAAAACAGACCGCAGGACTTCCTGCGCCAGCTCGTCGCCGCCGACATCGCCGCCGGCAAGCATGGCGGGCGCGTGCAGACGCGCTTCCCGCCCGAACCCAACGGGTTTCTGCACATCGGGCACGCCAAGGCCATCTGCCTGGATTTCGGCATCGCGGAGGAGTTCGGCGGGACCTGCTACCTGCGCTTCGATGACACGAACCCGGAGAAGGAGGAAGTCCGTTACGTGGAGGCCATCAAGGAAGACGTCCGCTGGCTGGGATTTGATTGGGAAGACCGTCTGGCGCACGCCTCCGATTACTTCGAGCAACTCCACGACTACGCCGTGCACCTGATCGAGGCGGGCAAGGCTTACGTCGACAGCCTGAGCGCAGCGGAAATCAGAGCCTACCGGGGCACCTTTACCAAGCCTGGCCTTGAGAGCCCGTATCGGGACCGATCCATCCCCGAAAACCTCGAGTTGTTCGCCGCCATGCGGCGCGGCGAATTCGAGGAGGGCGAGCACGTGCTGCGCGCCAGGATCGACATGGCGTCGCCGAACATGAACCTGCGGGACCCGACCCTGTACCGCATCCGCAAGGTCCCGCACCAGCGCACCGGGGACGCCTGGTGCATCTACCCCATGTACGACTTCGCCCATACGCTGTCGGACGAACTGGAGGGCACGACCCATTCGTTCTGCACACTGGAGTTCGAGGATCATCGCCCGCTGTACGAGTGGTTCCTGGACAACCTGCCGGTGCGCAATCGCCCGAAACAGACCGAGTTCTCGCGCTTCAACCTGATGTTCACCATCATGAGCAAGCGCAAGCTCGCCCGGCTGGTGGATGAGGGACATGTCGATGGCTGGGACGATCCGCGGATGCCGACGCTCTCCGGCATGCGCCGGCGCGGCTATCCCGCCGCCGCGATCCGGGAATTTGTCGGCAGAATCGGCGTGACCAAGAAAGACAACCTCATCGAGTTGGGGGCGCTGGAAACCTGCGTACGAGAGAATCTGAATGCGTCGGCCCCGCGGCGCTTCGGTGTGCTGCGGCCCCTGAAGGTGGTTATCGAGAATTATCCTGAAGACGGGGAGGAATGGCTGACTGCGGCCAACCATCCCAATCGGCCCGAAATGGGCAGCCGGCGGGTGCCCTTCACGCGGGAAATCTACATAGAGCGTGACGATTTCATGGAGAACCCACCGCGCAAATTCCGCCGTCTGCGACCCGGCGGCGAAGTGCGGCTGCGTTATGCCTACATCGTGAAGTGCGAAGAAGTCATCAAGGATGCGTCCGGCGATGTGGTTGAGCTGCGCTGCAGCTACGACCCGCTGACTCGCAGCGGCATGGAGCAGGCCCAACGCAAGGTCAAGGGGACGGTCCACTGGGTCTCGGCACGCCACGCGTTGCGCCGCGAGGTTCGCCTCTACGACCGCCTGTTCTCGACCCCCAATCCGGACCAGGGGCCGGGCGGCTTTCTGGCGCATCTGAATCCCGATTCGCTGGAGAGCGTCGACGCGGCCCTGGAGCCGTCGCTGGCAGAAGCGTCGCCCGGCGAGCGCTACCAGTTCGAACGATCGGGCTATTTCACCCCGGACCCGTTTCTGCATTCAGCCGGACGAACGGTGTTTCTGCGCACCATCACCCTGAGTGATTCCTGGGCGAAGATCGAACGGCAGGCCATGCGGGAGGCGGCTGCTTCGAAATGACCCGGAACCGGGCGGCGCCTTCTTCCCCGCAGCAAGTGCCCTGTTTGCACAGCACCCGGGACGCCCCCCAAATGCCGGACGCGTTTGCTAATATCCCGGCGACCAAAACGCATCGATTCTGACGTGAGTTCGCAGCGGTATCGAAAACGCCTGGAAGAGCTTCTGGCGGCCGGTGATATTCGTATCAACGGCAACCGCCCGTGGGACGTTCAAGTGCACAACGAAGCACTTTATGCCCGGGTTTTCGCCCAGGGCCAACTGGGCATCGGCGAGGCCTACATGGACGGTTGGTGGGACTGCGAACAGCTCGACGAGATGATCTGCCGTGCCTATCGTGCCCGGTTCCATCGACGCGTCAAGCCCGTGCGCGACGTTTTCTTCACGTTGCAGGCGCGGCTCATTAACCTCCAGCGGCGCGAGCGCGCGTTCCAGGTTGGCGAACGCCACTACGATCGAGGCAACGACCTGTTCCGCGCCATGCTGGACAAGCGCATGATCTACAGTTGCGGCTACTGGAGGCGCGCCGAGACGCTGGACGAGGCCCAGGAGCACAAACTCGACCTGATCGCCCGCAAGCTGCAGTTCGAGCCCGGCATGAGGGTGCTGGACATCGGCTGCGGCTGGGGCGGCGCACTGCACTACTTCGCGGAGAAATACGGCGTCACCGGAGTGGGCGTCACCGTTTCCCGCGACCAGTGCGAAACGGCGCAGGCGCTCTGCCAGGGCCAGCCCATCGATATCCGCCTGCAGGATTACCGCGAGCTCGACGAGCGCTTCGACAGAATCTACTCCATCGGCATGTTCGAGCACGTGGGCTACAAGAATTACCGTGCCTACATGGAGGTCGTGCGCCGCTGCCTCAAACCGGACGCGCTGTTCCTGCTGCACACCATCGGCGCCGTCCGCAGCCTTCCGAAGACCGACGCCTGGATCCACAAGTACATCTTCCCCAACGGCCAGCTACCGTCTGCGCAGCAGATCACCGCCGCCGCCGAGGATGTGCTTCAGCTCGAGGACTGGCACAACTTCCCCCAGGACTACGACCGCACGCTGATCTGCTGGCACGACAACTTCGTCTCGGCCTGGGACGAGATCAAGGCCAACTACGACGAGCGTTTCTACCGCATGTGGACCTACTACCTGCTCATCTGCGCCGGCGGGTTCCGCGCCCGGGGCATGCAACTCTGGCAGCTGGTGCTCTCCGCCGACGGCGTGCGGGCCGGCTACACGCCGGAGAATGTCCGCTGATCGGTGTCGGGCGCGACGGCGCGCCTTCCGGATTGCGCTAAAATGGCTGGAATGAGCGGCAACGTAACCCAGTGGCAGACATCGGGCCGGGTAGCGGATACCTGGGGCCGGCCCCTGCGCGATCTGCGCATCTCGGTGATCGACCGCTGCAACTACCGCTGCCCGTACTGCATGCCCGCGGATGTCTACGGGGAGGGGTACGAGTTCCTCCCCCGGCAGCACTGGCTTACACCCGGGGAAATCAAGCGGGTCGCCGGGTTGTTCATGCAACTCGGCGTCACCAAGATTCGGATCACCGGGGGCGAACCGCTGCTTCGCCGGGACGTGATCGAGATCGTCAGCAGCCTGAGCAGCCTTCCCAGGCTGCAGGACCTGGCGCTGACTACCAACGGCTCGCGCCTGGCGGCGCAGGCGCAGGACCTTCGGGACGCCGGCCTCAAGCGCATCACGGTGAGCCTGGACAGCCTCGACGAGGGCGTTTTCAGGACGATGAACGGGGATCGGGGCGGCGTCGCCCAGGTGCTCGAAGGCATCGATGCCGCACAGCGGGCGGGCCTTGCGCCCATCAAGCTGAACGTGGTCATTCAGAAGGGCAGGAACGAACACACGGCGCTTGACCTGCTGGAACACTTTCGCGGCACCGGCATGATCGTACGCTTCATCGAGTACATGGACGTGGGCACCCTGAACGGCTGGCGCATGGACGAAGTCGTCACGTCGAAGTCGCTACTCGAACGCATTTCGGCGCGGTGGCCGTTAACGCCCGTGAAGCCTAACTACCGCGGCGAGGTGGCGCGACGTTACGCGTTCGAAGACGGCCAGGGGGAAGTCGGCTTCATTTCCTCGGTCAGCGAACCGTTCTGCGGAGACTGCCACCGCGCCCGGCTCTCGGCGGACGGAACAGTCTATACCTGCCTGTTTGCCAAGCTCGGCACCTCCCTGCGCGAACCGCTGCGCGCCGGCGCCGGCGATGCCGATCTGATCGGGCTCCTGCAGAGCATGTGGCGCGGGCGCACCGACCGCTACAGCGAACAGCGCGGCCGCGACGGACAGGCCGGGGAAGCCCGGGTCGAAATGTACCGGATGGGCGGCTGAATGCTGACCCATGTAAGCGAGGCCAACCGCCCTTCCATGGTCGACGTGGGCGACAAGGCGGTCACCACCCGAATCGCCCGTGCCCGGGCAGTGGTGGCCTTCCCCCCAGACGTTCTGGGCAACGGAGGCGATCCGCTGCAGACCAAGAAAGGGCCTGTTGTCGATACCGCCATCGTGGCCGGCGTACTGGCGGCGAAACGGACCCACCACCTGATTCCGTTCTGCCACCCGATTCCGCTGGAGGACTGCTCGATCGAGGTGGACTGGAACGAAGCGGGGGAACTGGTCATCGACTGTTCGGTGCGCGCCACCCACAAGACGGGGGTCGAGATGGAAGCCCTGACCGGCGCTGCGGCGGCGGCTTTGACCGTCTACGACATGTGCAAATCGCTGTCTCACAGTATCCGCATCCGGGACGTCCGGCTGGTGGCCAAGACGGGCGGCAAGTCCGATTTCAATGCGGGCGAATGACAACCCTGCGCCGAATGACGGCGCGATGGCGAATGACGATCCTGTGCCGAATGACGGTGCGATGGCGGGTGAAGGCCCGATGATCGGTGTCACGGCCCGTTACTTCGCGGTATTTCGCGAGCAGGCGGGGATGGCCACCGAGTCCCTCAAAACGCGGGCAACTACCACGGCGGAACTGCATGCCGAGGTCGCCGACCGGCACGGACTCAAAGACCCCATCGCGCTCTGCAAAGTGGCGATCAACGACGAACTGGTGGGTTGGGACCGGACCTTGTCCGAAGGCGACGTAGTGCTGTTCTTTCCCCCCGTCGCCGGGGGTTGACCCTCCTCGACGCTGACTTGAGCAAGCGATGGACGCGGGCACCGACAAGCTGGACTTTCAGATCACCGACCGGGACATCGATGTCGACGCCCTGCAGCGCAGGCTGGAAAGCGATCGGGCCGGTGCGTACGCCGCGTTCCAGGGCTGGGTACGGAACCACAACGACGGCCGGGACGTGGTCTCCCTGGAATACGAGGCGTACGGACCCATCGCCGTCTCGGAAGGCGAGCGCGTACTGGCGGAAGCGCTACAGCAGTTCAATCTGCTGAAGATCGCCGCCGCCCACCGCGTCGGGCACCTGGATATCGGGGACTGCGCCGTGTGGGTCGGGGTCAGCGCCGCGCACAGGGGCGACGCGTTCGACGGTTGCCGCTACGTGATCGACGAACTCAAGAGCCGTCTGCCCATCTGGAAGAAGGAGCACTACGCCGGCGGCGACTCAGGCTGGATCAACTGCGTGACCGGACAACCTCGCTGAAATCGACTTGCACGCCGGCGCCATCCCGGCGGCGCGCGTCACTGTTCGGACTGACCGGTGGTGTAAGTTATGTCGCCGATCTTGATCGTGCTTGAGCTGAAGGCCTCACCGCCGACCTGGCCGGTCGAATAGGTGACATTGCCGATTTCGACCGTGGTCACCGAGACGGGCTCACCGTCCACGACGCCGGTGGTTACGCTCGTATTGCCGAACTGCGTCGTCGTCGCACTGATGGACTCGCCGCCGACCTGACCCGCGGTGTAGCTGGTGTCACCGAACTGCGTGGTCGTCACATCGACGGAATCCGCGCCGATTTGTCCTGTGGTGTAGCTGGTATCGCCGAACTGGGTCGCGACCTGCCGGATGGGCTGATCGCCGACCGTACCGACCGTCACTGTCGACTCGCCCACCTCGACATTGCTCGTGCTGACAGTGCGATCGCCGACCTGTCCGGTGGTGTAGGTGACGTTTCCGAGGTCGGTCGAGACTGCGGTCAGCGACTCGCCGCCGACGTCACCGGCGATATGAGTCTGATCGCCGATTCCGATGATAGTGGACGCACTGGGCTGGCTGTCTGCGCAGGCGACAACGAGGGATGCGGATGTCCCCGATTCTCCGGCTTGAGTGCCTTCGACGGAAGCCACGGCGCACAGATCGGATAGCTCGACATCCTCCGCGAAGCCCGTGATCGCAAGACCGAAGACAAGCAACGCTGCCGCTGAATGCGTAGTAGATCTCATCGTACTCCCCAGGTTCCGTTTACTTCGGCACACGATCGCCCGCCGGACCGAATCGTGCATTGTTCATTGAGTATATCCGTGGGCTTGAGTCACGACAATTTCAGGGTTATCCGGGTCCACCGGGCCCCTGGCCGGGGAAGCGAATTCCATGCAGCGGACGCTGCAGGTCCTCCGGCGTGTCGATATCCCACGCCGCCTCGGGCATGTGAACCGCGGTAGCGGGCATCTCTTTCATGCGTAGAAGCTTGCGGGCGCCCTCGTCGCCCCTGAGCCGACGCGCCTCCCTCCAGAGCGTTCCGGGAAGAATCGCGGGTACACCGACCACCCCGTCGTAGGCAGCGGCAGCGGCCTTGCCGGGGCGCCGTCGCCAGGCGCGAATCAGCCGCCGCAAGGACGCCTCGCCCACAGCAGGCTGATCGCTCAGCAGCAACAGTGCCGCCGAGGCCCGGTGGGGCAACACCGAGAGCCCAACCTGCAACGAACCTGCCATACCCCGGGCCCACCGCGAATTGTCGACGCTGTGGGTGCCCGGATGGTGGCGCCGGATGAGCGACCGCATCCTGAGCGCGTCGGCGCCGACGACGACGACAACCCGTCCCGGCGTGACGGCCTCGGCTGCATCGATAATACGGCTCAGAAGCGTCCGGCCGCGAATTCTCAGCAGCTGTTTCGGGGCGCCCAGCCGCCGGGACCCGCCCGCCGCCAGCACCAGGCTCCAGAGATCAGCCGGCAAACCGGCGTCGCCTCGAACGAGCGATTTTCCAGACCCGAATTGCCTCGAGCGCCGCCAGCACCGCGAGGTGAATCAGACCCGGTACCGGGTCGAATGCGGTCAGGACCCAGTGGGCGAAGGTGAGGACAGCCGCCGCGTAGACCCAGCGGTGCAGGCGCTTCCACAACCTTCGCAAGCGCCGCACCGAAGCGTCGTTGCTGGTGACGGCCAGGGGAACGAAAATCGCCAGCGCGATCCAGCCTGTAAGCAATCCGGGCTCCGCCGCCTCCACCAGGATATCTCCGAATGCGCCCGTCCGTATCAGGTAAACCACGGTGTGCAGGGCCGCGTAGCCGAATGAGGCCACCCCGAAGTAGCGGCGCCGCTGTATGAGCCAATGGATCCATCCCCGCCTGCCGAACATCAACCGCAGGGGCGTCACGGCCATCGTGAGAATGAGCAACTGGGCGGACAGTTGTCCCGTGGAATGCACCACCTCACCGTAGAAGGTGGCGCCCGTGGAGTAGCGGACGATAGTGTTGGCCGCGGGCAAGGCGAGGAGCGACCAGAGAAACCAGGGCGAATCGATCAGGCGGCGCAGCATGAACGGAGTATAGCCCGCAAAATGCATCATTCACGGCCCGCCGGCGCCGGCGGGCCATGCCGCAATGTAAAGATTGCTCAAGTTTTGCGTGACCGTATTGACCGCTCTCGGGCAGCGATTCCCGCTATCCCCCGTGAGTCTGTAGTGGTGGGGTCTTCGGCGGGTCCGAAAAAAAGTTCTTCGTAAACTTTTCTTTGCGAAACGGTATCATGGCGGTGTTTCTTCAAGCGCCGGGTGATGAACCATGTCCAAG
>JAJEFE010000050.1 GCA_022820625.1 Gammaproteobacteria bacterium
CCGCGCCGCGGACGCGCCAGAAAGCGGTACTTTTCAGCCGAAACGGATGGTACGTTTCAGCGAGATCGGGCGGTAACTTTCAGAGAGAACCGGTGGTACATTTCAGCGAGATTCACCGGTACATTTGGCTGAGAATACGCATACATGGTCCTACGAAGTAGAGCCTGGGGAAACATTCTCGGAGACTGCTTACCCAGACTTCACTCCGATACAGAGCGTAGAAATTGCAAATGATCCTCTGTATGGGCCGTGGGTGTGTAAGGGTTGCGGGGTTTTCGAGTTTGACGATATTGAAGTGTCCATGATGGTAGACCCTGTTTCAATTCAGACCGAAGATGCGGGCAGGTTTTTACAAGAAATGCAGGAGGCTATTTTGCATTAATGCGTTAGTTCACTTGAAAGTTTCTGGGCCACTCTGCAAAGTGCTCATAAAGGAATCTTCCAAAAGATCAGCCCTAAGCATCAAGGGCGCTATGCGTGCGAATTCACAACCCTGCACCAGCTCGACTACTGTTATGTCAATCGCTCACTGCTGAACCGTTTGGTTCGCGCGCGGGTTCCAGACTGGGAGCAAGTATTCGACGGCCGGCTGAGCGATCACCTGCCGATTATCTGCGAGTTCACCTGATCGACGGGGCTTCGCCGGCACGCTCCATGTGGCGCTACCGGAATTTGTGAGAAACTCTGGTTATCAGTTGCTGCAATCGCGCCGTCTCAGGCCATTCTGCGAAATTCTCATGCTCCTCAAGTGAGCCGAAGATGGACCTCAACAACAAGTGGAGGTGAATCCCTTCGGGGCCACGGTGTGGATTCAACGTCTACGCACGCGGATCGTAAACGAGGCGCCAGATGCTCGCTCGCGAGCACCAAGTGGAGCCGGGAGGTGCCTTGCGGGAATTTCTCGCTGTAACCGTGAGAGTTGCCGGGTTTACTCTTCCAACAGGGGTGAGCTTGGCGATAAAGGTCAACGAACCCAACGTCCAACAGCTCCTCAAATGCATCCTGTTCCTGTTCGGAGAAGAGTCCTGTTTTCTTGAGTGGACCGTCGTCCTTGTCTTTGACATTGAAGTCGCCGCACAGAAGGCTGTTCCGGCTGGCGTAGTCCCGTTGACGAACATGGTCGCGCAGCCGATTCAACCATTCCACCCGATGCTTGATCGCCTGTTGACGTTTCGGCTTGGCATTATCCAGAGGGTGCGGAGGGCCGTAAGGGGCGTAAATCGAGGAAACCGAGAGATCGCCGATATTCACGGTCAGGAACCTTGACTCCCCGGCTGCCGCGCCAGGTAATCGGCGAACGCTAACATCAGGCTCCGGCAGGTTGCAGCTGCTCAATATGGCGACCCCGAGGTCCGAATAGGACTTCCTACCTAGAAATTCACTCCTGTAACCGATACTGCAAAGCTGCTCGCTGGGGAAATGCTCCTCCTTGCCGATCTTCTGGAGCGTAACGATGTCCGGACGCCTGTCCCGAAGCCAGCGACTGAGATTGTGCCCATTCGTGTTCATGCTGGAGAGGGCAACGTTTGCGACTATCAAAGCTGTTTCTGTTTCCTTTGATCGCCACGGACGACCGGACCGCCATATTGAACGGGAATGGCAACGAGAACTACATCGACCGGCAGGAGCGACAAAGCGGTTTTGCGCGTTCCGTAATCCAGGTTGAAACGAGGAATTGCCGCGTTGGCGATGGTGCGTCAGTTCGCGGCGCTGACTATGCGCTGTGCTGCCGCGAGCAATTCCGCGCCTGTGCCGCAGTCGATGATCGCGTCGCCCACCGCCGCCAGGCGCTCGGGCTCCGAAACGCCCGCCAGCAGCGCCGACAGGCGTTCGCTCGTGTCTACGCCGAACCGGCGCGCTGCCTGACTCCCCAGCAGGTGTCGTTCAAATTCAAGGCCCTCCGTGCGACCCTCCGCACGACCCCGCGCAAGTATTTGGGCCTCTTTCTGCCGCTCGCGCGCCTTCCACCTCTCAACCGTCAACGATCCCATTGATGCCACCTCTCCCGTTGCCGCCATTCTGGCCAACTCGTCGCGCAACTCGGCGTCCTCGCCCGGTACCAAATCGTAGTCCTCGGTCCACGATCGGCGTATCCACTCAGCAAACGCCGCCCTCAGCCCCTCGTGCTCCGGCCCTGCCAGCGCCGCACCCAACCTGCGCAGTATCGGCAGTGTCTCCTCTGGCATTGCCCGTTCCAGGGCCATCTGCAGGGCGACCGCGTTGTCCTCCGGCACGCCGCCGAGTTCCGCCCGGTGCATGTCCAGTAGTACGTACCGGTTCACCGGCTGCAGGCGCCCCAACACCCGAGCCGTCGGGGCGACCAGCTTCGACACGTCCACCGGCGCCGTCCAGGGCGAGGAGCCATTGTAGACCACTAACGGAATCACCGGCGGCAGTGGTGTCATCGGACGTGTTTCGCCGCCTGAGCGCTGCCTGACGCGCAGCAACCCCTCCCAGGCAAGCCCCGTGTAGGTCAGCACCCGCAAGGCCATTCGCTGGTCGACGCCGGACTGAAATTCCAGCAGCACCAGTACATACACCCAACCATCGTCCGGTGCGGCCCGGGCGCGCAGCCGCCAGATCAGGTCGCCCTCGCGCCGCTGCAGCGCTGGTCCGACGTGCGAGGCTGGCAGCGGTTCCAGGGAATTGAAGTCGAAGCCGGCCGACGCCCCGTCGGGCAGGAATCCGCGCAGCAGTTCCGCGACCATGTGCCGGTGCGAGTACAACAGTTTGTAGGCGGCGTCGTGCATGGGGCGGCTCCGGCAAGGATCGACGTCCCTATGGCACGTCTTGGAATGCCAGATTGTACGGATCGGGTCGTGCGCAGCGGCATGGCATTTGTGCGCGGAATCGCCAGTTTTGCGGCATCCGACGCCGGTAGTTTCCGGTTCTTGCCATGCCGCGCGCATAAACGTGGAGATCGATTGCGGAGTCCGGAACAACGCTGGATTGGTCAAGCCCTTCGGCGTGCTGGCGCCGCAGGCCCGGGGCGACTCAGTTCGCCGTCAACACCTCAATGGGATAAGGCTCAGGCGGCACTGCCGGCATGAGCGGACGAACTTGCGCCCCGAGCTCCAGCAGCGCTTCGCGGCGATTGTCGGGGCTCGGGTGCGTGCTGAGGAATTGCAGGGGATTGGAGCCGCCTTCTTCCTCCATCTTCAGCCACAGCGAAGCGCCGGCGGTCGGGTCGTAGCCCGCGCGCGCCGCCAGTTCGATGCCCATCCGGTCGGCTTCGGATTCTCCGGCGCGGCTGTTGGGCAGGGTCACGGCGACCATTGCGGCGACCTCGGTTGCCAACCGCGTCTCCGGGTCGTCGTTGTTGGCTGCGACCGCCAGGAGGCCAAGCTCCGTGATGAGTGCCATGGACATCCGTTCGGCCGTGTGGTTGGCGATCGCATGGGAGACTTCGTGGCCGAGAACGTTGGCCAACTCGTCGTCGGTCAATCCTAGTTTGTAGACGATTCCGCTGTAGATGGCCATGCGGCCGCCGGCCATGCACCAGGCGTTGACGGTTTCCGGGTCGTCGATCAGCGCGACGCTCCAGTCCCAGCCGGCCGTTTCGGGATATTGCGTCACCGCAGCGGCCACCACGCGACCGGCCGTCTCCGTCACGCGCGCGGCGAGCAGGGGATCGTCCAGCAACTGCCGCTCCTCTCGTAGCTGCGCCACCGTGTCCACGTAGGCGGCCTCGGACGCCTCGATAGCCACGGCCGGGGGAACCAGGAGGAGCTGACTGCGCCCGGTCGGGCTGGTGGCGCAGGCACCGGCAAGCAGCGCGAACAGCGCCAGCAACGCAACCGACAGTCCGCGGCGCACAAGACCCGTGCTCATCTTGCCGACTGTCCGTAGGGAGTCATTCCTGACTGCTGCTTCTGCTGCATGACCGCAAACTGAATGCCAATTCTCATTTGCTCGACGCCGCAACGACACTGGCGGCACCGAATCGGCGCGGCGCAGTCTAGCACACCCGGCTACCGCGCCCAGCCGCAGTTGCCCGGTATCCTTGTCGGCCAACTTCGGGCTGATCGAGCTCCCTTCTCGCGACGTTTGACGCCAATCGACTGCCGCATGTCGGGGACTCACGCGGCACTGCTTTCTGAGCCTCTTGCGCTGTTCGGAAGCCTTTGATCGATAAAGGTTTCGAGCAAGTCCAAAAAGAACTTTACCCCAGGAATCGGCGGTTTTGGCGGGATTTTGGGCCGTTTCCGGTCTCGGCGCCGGATTTTCACCCCAAGCG
>JAJEFE010000007.1 GCA_022820625.1 Gammaproteobacteria bacterium
CCGGATCCCCGAGAAGGGATGAACTGGCCCTTTGGCTCGACCATGAGGAAGAGGACCGGGGGCTGGAATTGACGATTACGGTCCAAGTGTCCGATGTTGATGGCCCGGTTACGAACGATGTCAGGATTGACATAGACCAAGATAATGAGGCGCCAAAGTACATCAATAACGAGCCTATCACCGTGCCTCAGTTTATTGATGACGAAAGCGGCGTGGAGCCCAAGGATCAGGGCAAGGTCCAGGTATGGATCAAGCTCTACGATGTCTGGGAGGACGAGGACGACGATCACGATCACGACGATCTGACTTTTACCGCTGTTTCAAAAGTGCCTTGGATCGAAGTCGTCCATGGTCCGGCAAAGTGGGAGGTTATCGCAGCAGGCCCCGACGGCGACTCGAACACGAGGGATGATGTCGATTGGGCCAGTGGGCCGGGCAGCGCGCCAGCGGACATTGTCCTGGGTAATGGCGATGAAGCGCCGGCGGACGGCGACGACTGGGTGGTCGTGCTGGAAATCGATCGTTCGAAGGCCAATAACGGGCAGTCCGACGTCACCATTGATCTCGGCCCAGGCAGAACCGCCGGTGGCGGAACCTTCACGTTGACGGCCAGCGATGGAAGCAAACGAGGAACGAAGGACGTCTATGTCAGCGTTACTGACGAAAACGTGGATGTCCCGGATAACGCGGGCGCAGTATCGATCTCCGGCACACCGAGGGAAGGCCGCCCTTTGGTCGCCAACTTCGACGAAACCAAGGATCCCGACCTGGCGGACGGTGCCTCTCCGGCGCTCGTAATCTACACTTGGTCGACTGGCACGTTGCAAGCGGATGGAACCCTCGACATCTCAGGCGAAGGCGACGGCGTCCAGCAAGTCGGCACCAGCAATCGCTACACGCCCGCTCAGGCTGATGTGGACAAGAACATCGTGGTGAGCGTGACGTACTACGAAATGGTTCCCACCGCAGGCAGCACCGCTGGAACAGTGGGGCAGCGTGGCGAATTGGAACTCACTGCTACAGCTCAGGTTGGCGGATCCAAGGCCGCCGCAGGCACGGTTCTTGATTCCCAGACCCCGGGCACGGTGCATATCAATATCCGGACCAACGATGCAAACACTGGACTTACCGCGGAAGTGGTTCCTGACGACCGTGATGGCATCGACGAAGACGCGGATCCCGAAGTGGATGATGATCCTGGCACGCCCCTCGTCTACACATGGGAAAAATCAGCCAATGGGCGCGGAGGCTGGACCGAGGAGACTGACGTTAACAGGAGCGACACGGAATTGACTCTCCCGACCGACAGCGACGGCAACCCCAATGGCGACGGCTACTACTACCGTCTGGTTGTTACCTACAAGGACGAGGGAGGCTTCCAGGAGCGTCATGTCAGCGACAACATCAAGGTCGGCAAGCTGGAGGATCCGGATTCGGTCAACACGCCCACTTTGGTGAGCGACGGGCAGAATTCGGTTGGCGGCATCCTGCAGGTCAACTTCGTTCCCAAGGACGCCGAAGTGCAATGGCAGGAGCGGGGAGGTACCGGCAGCGACACCTACTGGACAAATATCGACGGCGCAACTGGAAGTAGTCTTACTGTCTCGGCGGATCACGCCGGCAAGACCCTGCGCGCGGTAGTGACCACCACGGACAAGGACGGAAACGTGTTGGACCGAGATTTCGCGTCCGAAACGGTCACCATTAACGCACGCCCGAACACAGCTCCGAGCAAGGTGGACGATGTCACCTACGACAGGCAGGTGGACGACAATGCTGACTTCACGCGAGTGCACATAGAGAACATCGATCTCAGCGATCTGTTCGAAGACCTCAATGGCGATCGGCTGACCTACACAGTGACCGGATTTGCTCCAGACGTGGGCACTGACCTTTCCGGAGATGGCGATCGGGGCGCCGAATGGTCTGGCGCCAACGCCGACCATGTCGTTTCCTTCAAGGTGAACGGCTCCACCGGTGAACTGCTCTACGTCACGGACAAGGAGAATGATCACGATGGCGACGGCGATGGAGACGGTGGAGGCAACATGGTCAGCTTCACAATCACGGCCAGCGATGGCCGCGGTGGAAGTGACACGGCCATGGTCAATGTTCGCCTGAACGTCAAGCCGAACGATATCGATCTTAGCGCTCCAGATGCGACCACCATAGCGGGGGACGACGCGAAGGCCGTTCCTTTGGGGACAATCACGCCCGCATCGGGGACCACCCCTGCTGTGATTACGTTTGATGAAAGGGACGCGGGACCGGACACAGCCCCCCCGGCAACCGGCAACCAAGTTCTGGCTGTTATAGACGTTCAAGATGAGAACTCCCGAATGCACGGGTACGGTAAACACGACGTTGTGGTGTCCGGCGACGCAATGGATCGTTTCGTGATCACCAACGAAAATCCTGGCAATGCGCGTTATCGAGATATGGACGAAAGCACTTGGCAATTGCGTCTGAAGAAAGATGCCACTTTCGATTTCGATTCCGAGGCGGTCAGAAATGTGTTCAAGATCGAGCTTACGATCACTGCGACTGACGGTGGTGGCAAGGAGGTCAAGGAGAAGCTCACCATTATGGTCACGAACGACGAAGATGATGATGCGGATGAACCCACCGATGGAGACAACGTGCCTGGTCTTTCGGACGACGAGGGTGCCCCCGGCACCCCCGACCCCGACGACACGATGGACGATGACACGGACGGTGACAACGACGGTGGCTGGACGCCTCCGCCTCCGGGGATGTCGGTCGGCGGCCTGATTGAGGACTTCATCGACACGATGGATGGCGCCGGACAGGACGTGTTCGACGACTTCATGCTCGTGATCGACGACGGTCTCGATATCGCATAACCGGACAAGCAGGATCCTTGCAGTGGGGCGGGCGTCCAGGGCCCGCCCCACTTTTGTACGCCCCGAGACGCAACGACCGTCCAATAGGGGAATACCAGCAGAGGCTCCAATCTGCAGACGGCGCACACTGCTACGCGAATACAGCTTTCCCCAGCTCCCCGTGCGCGGGCCTTAATGCTGCCAACGCCCCTGTATGTCAAGGATGGCTTCCACGATTTCCTGGAGAACCTTGAGTTCGGCAAGATCCCGAACCGTCTGGATTGTGAGAGCGTTTGTCTGGGTAGTTTGGTATGTGCTCAAGTCACCATCGCCGGCTCGTTCTGACCTCTTGCCTGGACATGGACAGTGATCTGCAGATTGCCGTCCAGCGCGGCGAGTACCTTCATCAGCCGGTCCAGGGTGAAGCGCCCTAGATTGGCATTTCGAATGCGTGAAAAATCCGCGGCGGCGAAACCGGTTAGTGTCGCCGCTTTTCTGACAGAAAGCCCGCGCTCGTCCAGCGTCATGATGATGCGAGCGGCGAGAATCGCCTTGGCATGCTTCAAGTCTGCTTCCGGATCGCACAGATCGCGAAACACATTGCCGGTTCCTTCGACCAACTCCAAAGCGGACTCGCTCATGGCAATACCTCCCGTTTCAGTCGTGCAAGCCGGTTTGCGATCAGGTCAATCTCGGGCTTCGGCGTCCTCGTCCCCATTTTCGACTTCTTTCGGAATGCGTGGATTACCCAGAGCCGTCCGTTCACCCGTGTGACGTAGATCACCCGCCAAGCGTCGGTTCGGTGCCGAATGGCGATCTGAAAGACGCCCGACGCCATACCTCTCAGCGGCTTGGCGATGTCCGCCTTGCCGCCTTCGGCCGCGATCGTCAGGGCGGTGTTCGCCCGGTCTCGCACTACCTCGGGGAATGTTTCGAACACCTTGCGCGCCGCCTTGATCCAGCTGATGGGCCTCGAATTCCTACTCGGATCAAATGTTGTCATATATGACGCCGTCCTTCAAGAGTCTGAGGTCCACTGGAGCGTTCAAGGCGCGGTGCTCAAAGTCCCGCGGTATTCGCAGAGTCCCGCTTGGAGACTGTGATTGCCGGACCCGTGTGGGCGGCGGACCCTATGGCACCAACCGCTGGCCATAGCTTTTTCTGAGATCGCGGTTCAGTTCGGCGAGGGCGTAGAGCGGGGAGCGCTTCAGGCGGAATCCCTGTGCATGCGTCCGGTCCGGTATCAGAGAAACGCGATGGCGGCGATGGTGGCGGTAGAAGCGACGGTTATGCTGGCGAAGGCCATGCCGGCAAAGAACAGGTTTCGGTAAAGCTTCTTGAATTCACTCTGAAGATCGGATTTGGTGACCATGTTTTGCAGGTCGTAGCGTCCCAAGGTCTCTGCGAGGTGGGACTTGGTGACCATGTTCTGCAGGTCGTAGTGTCCCAGGGTTTCTGCCAGGTGGGACTTGGTGACCATGTTCTGCAGGTCGTAGCGTCCCAGGGTTTCTGCCAGGTGGGACTTGGTGACCATGTTCTGCAGGTCGTAGTGTCCCAGGGTCTCTGCGAGGTCGGATTTGGTGACCATGTTCTGCAGGTCATAGCGTCCGAGGATTTCCGCGAGGTCGGACTTGGTGGCCATGTTCTGCAGGTCATAGCGCCCGAGGATTTCCGCGAGGTCGGATTTGGTGACCATGTTTTCGTGGATGTGGGCCTTGAGTTCGGCAAGATCCTGAACCATCTGGATTGTGAGAGCGTTCGCCTGGATCACGGTCTGCACCACGACTTCCGCCTGTTCAAGGCGAAACCCTGCCTTCCTGAGTCGCCGGCTTGCCGAAACCTCATCGAATGTTGCCCAGGCCATTCTTGCACTCCTTGTGAATTCCCTTGCGCCCGCGGCGCGGGCTTGTCCGTTGGAGACGATCTTATATCTTGTGGCTTCAACGCATGTCAAGCAGAAATTGCGCACAAAACGCAAGGTATTCCGAGGCGCCGGCGCGACTGGGGCGCCACGCCTTTGGCCGGTAGATATATAAGTGGTAAGATGTAACCTCTTAAAACAAAATAATTACTATTAAAGGCAATATATGGCTCTTAAGGAATCAATGACTTCCTTGCGTCTGGCGGCTATTCTCGGGCAACGGTTCGCGCAGCGCAGGCTGTCGCGCAATATTACCCAGAAATCGCTTGCACACGAGGCCGGTGTTTCGCTGCGCACCCTGCGGCGGCTGGAGGCCGGACAGCCGGCCAGCCTCGACACGTTCCTGCGCGTCGCCATCACGCTGGAGCTGACCGGCGCCCTGCTGGCGGCAGTGCCGGAGTACGAGATCCGTCCCATGGAACTCATCCGGCTGCGCGGCAAGCACCGGCAGCGCGCACGGGCCAGGAAAACCCAGGCCGGGAAAGCGAGCCGCCCCGTCCCGAAATTGAATCTGGGCAGTTTCTCTGAAACTCAATCCGAGTAGTTGTTCATGACGGAAGCCATCGTTCGCATGGGAGGGCAGCGTATCGGCTCCGTATTCTGGAATGATACCGGGCTGGTGGGCGTGTTCCAGTACGACCCCGATTTTGCGGCGATCGGAATCGAGCCGTCGCCTTTCGAAATGCCGTTGCGCACGGAGCCGTACACTTTCGAGAACTTGCACCGCGGCTCGTTTCATGGATTGCCCGGCCTGCTGGCGGATGCGTTGCCGGATGATTTCGGAAACGCATTAATCGATACCTGGCTGCAGGAGACCGGCCGCGACCCGGTTGCGTTCAGCCCGGTTGACCGGCTCTGCTACATCGGTTCGCGCGGCATGGGCGCACTGGAATTCGAGCCCGCCATTCCCCGGCCGGGCGGGAACACAGCCGTGGATCTGGCCGAGCTGGTGGATCTGGCGAACCGCGTGCTGGCTTCACGCGCCGGTTTGCACGGGCGGATCGGAACGGCGGACGACCGCGCGGCTCTGGAGAATATCCTCGCCGTGGGCACTTCCGCCGGCGGCGCGCGGGCCAAGGCCGTGCTTGCCTTCAACCCGGAAACGGGCGAGTTCCGGTCTGGACAGGTGGATACCCAAAAGGGGTATGAACACTGGATTCTGAAGTTCGACGGCGTTCACGAGAAAGGGGATTCGGAGCTGGCCGGCGCGCAAGGCTACGGCAGGATCGAGTACGCCTATCACCTGATGGCGCGCGCCGCCGGGATCAGGATGACGGAATGCCGGTTGCATCATGAAGGGGGCCGCAGCCACTTCATGACCAGGCGGTTCGACCGCGACTCCGAAGGACGCAAGCTGCACATGCAGTCGCTGGGGGGATTGCGTCATTTCGCATTCCAGTATCCGCCTGCCTGTTCCTACGAAGAGGCAATGCACACCATTCGCGCGCTGGGGCTGGACATGGACACGCTCCAGGAACAGTTTCGGCGGGCCGTGTTCAATGTTGTGGCTCGCAACCAGGATGACCACGTCAAGAATCTGGCCTTCCTGATGGACGGCCACGGCCAATGGCGCCTGTCGCCCGCTTATGACGTAACCTACGCATATAACCCCAGGGGTTGGACGCGGGCGCACCAGCTCAGCCTGGGGGGCAAGCGCGACGGCTTCGAACGCGAGGACCTGTTGCGATTCGCGGGCGTTACGGGAGTTCCTCGCGCCGCCGCCGTTCGCATGATCGACGAAGTGATTTCGGCGGTATCGCGATGGCCGCAGTTCGCGGCGAAGGCGGAGGTTGCGCCCAACGACGCCGAAAGGGTCGGCGCCGTTCATCGCGCAGAGGATGTGAGGATCAAGCGTGCCGCGGTGACAGCATCTGCGCCGTGACGCGGGGGCGAGAGGTTGCTATCATCCGGGGTTGTCAGGCGGTCGGGCCAGGCCGCGAGTGCGGGAGTGTTAAGGCATGCGATTTTCGTTGATTCTCTGGGGCATGGTGCAGGCAATGCGGCTTACCCGGTTGCAGTATTCCGAGTTCAGGGAACGCTTGAAGGAACGAAACCTTACCGCCCAGTTCAAGCTGCAGGACAACTCCCAGGGCCGCTGGGTGCGGATCGAAAACGGCAGGATCCGCTCCGGGTCGGGCATTCACGAGAATCCTGATTTTTCGGTGATCTTCAAGAACCGGGCCATCGCCGAGGAATTCCTCACCCCGCCCTTCGACCAGTTGGTTCGCATCGACGCCGCCAAGAACTTCAAGCTTACGGTGGAAGGTTCGGACGAAGCGTCGGTGTGGTTCATGATCACGCTCAATCGCATGCAGTCCATTCGCTGGAAGATCGGCACGCCCGTGGGCGATGGCGTGGTGCGCTACACCAACGGCACCAACGGCGGGCCGATCTTTGTGTATGTGAAGGAAGGCAAGATCGTGCGCATCACGCCGGTGGACTTCGACGAAACCGATGCGCCTTCCTGGACCATCAGGGCCCGCGGCAAGGAATTCACCCCGCCGCGGCGCACCACCCTGGCCGCCCACGGGCTTTGCCAGAAATCGATGGTCTATTCGAAGAACCGCATCCTGCATCCCATGAAGCGGGTGGACTTCGACCCGGACGGCGAGCGGAATATTCAGAATCGGGGCAAGTCGGAATTCGTGCGCATCAGCTGGGACGAGGCGCTGGATATCGTGGTCAAGGAGATCAAGCGCTCCAAGGCGCATGGCCCCGGCGCGGTGCTGGTTACCCACGGATCGCATCATCAGTGGGGCAATCTCGGCCACTATTTGAGCGCCTTCAACCGCTTCTGGAACCTGCTCGGCTGCTCCAAGCTGCACAACAATCCCGATAGCTGGGAGGGCTGGTACTGGGGCGCCATGCACCACTGGGGCAACAGCCTTCGGCTGGGCACTCCGGAGTTCTACGGCACCGTGGAGGACTGCCTGAAGGAGGCGGAGCTGATGGTGTTCTGGTCCAGCGATCCGGACGCCAGCTACGGCTACGAGGGCACGGTCCGGCGCGAGTGGGCGAAGGAACTGGGCATCCCCATGGTGCATATCGACCCGTTTCTGAATCACACGGCGGCACACCTGGGCGGCAAGTGGATCTCGCCCAGGCCCGGCACCGATTCCGCGCTGGCCCAGGCGCTGTGTCACGTGTGGATCACCGAGGATCTGTACGACAAGGAATTCGTCGAAAAGCGCACCACCGGCTTCGACGAATGGAAGGCCTATATTCTGGGCGAGTCCGACGGCACGCCCAAGACGCCGGAATGGCAGGAGGCCGAAACGAAGGTGCCGGCGCGCGAGGTCCGGGCGCTGGCCAGGGAATGGGGCAGCAAGAAGACCTATCTCGGCGCGGGCGGCTGGGGCTGCGGCCTGGGCGGCGCCGGGCGCGGGCCCATGGGCATTCAGTGGGCGCGGATGATGACTATCCTGGGCGCAATGCAGGGCTTTGGCCGGGCCGGCGTGAACTTCGGCAATCTGCAATTCGGGGCGCCGCTGGACTTCTCCTTCTACTTCCCCGGCTACGCCGAGGGCAGCATGTCGGGCGAGCTCGCCTACAGCGCCAATGCGGCCAATAACTACCAGCGCATGCCGCACGTGGTGACCATGAACTCGTCGCGCCAGAATATCCCCAAGATCCGCCTGCCCGAGGCGATCATGGAAGGCAGCGCAATGGGCTTTCTCACCGACGTCTCCTCGGTGCGCGGCCAGTTCCTGCGCTACGGCTATCCGGCGCCGGGCCACGCCAAGATCCAGATGATGTACAAGTACGGCAGCCCCAACTTCGGCACCATGGTCGATTCCAATCGCTGGGTGCAGATGTACCAGTCGGAGAATCTGCCGTTCGTGGTCAATCAGTCGATCTGGTGGGAGGGCGAGACGCCGTTTGCGGACGTGATTCTCCCCGCCTGCACCGTGTTCGAGCGCTGGGACATCGGCGAGTACTACAACGTCGGCGCGGGCTACGTACACCACATGTTCTCGATGGTGAACCACCGGGTGGTGTCGCTGCAGCACAAGTGCATCGAGCCGCTGGGCGAGTCGAAGTCGGACTACGACATCTTCCTCGCCGTGGCCGAGCGCCTGGGACTGGGCGCGATGTACTCGGAAGGCGGCAACACCGAGCTGGACTGGTGCAAGCGCGTGTTCGAATCCTCCGACGTGGCCAAGCACATGACCTGGAAGGAGTTCCTGAAGAAGGGCTACTTCGTCGTGCCCGCCGATCCGGAAGACGCCCGCGCGCCAACGGCCAACCGCTGGTTTTACGAGGGCCGCAAGAAGGACACGCCCGAGCCCTATCCGCTGCCGGCGGACTACGTGGGCGAGTTCGGCGAAGGGCTGCAGACGACCTCCGGCAAGTTCGAGTTTCTGCCCGGCACGCTCACTCAGATCGACGACCCCGCGCGGCCGCCGGTCAACAAGTACCAGAAGAGCTACGAGAACGCCGAGGCCGATCCGGGTCTGGCGGACTTTCCGTTGCAATTGCTTACCCCGCACACGCGCTACCCGTTCCACATCATGGGCGACGACGAGGGCTGCACGCTGCAGGACATTCGCGAGCACCGCGTTACGGTGAACGGCCATTCCTACCTGGTGGCGCGGGTCAACCGCCAGGACGCGGAGGCGAGGGGGGTCGGGGACGACGATCTGATTCGTTTGTGGAACCACCGAGGCTCGGTGGTGTGCGCCGCGCAGTTGACCGACCGGCTGCGGCCGGGCGTGGTGAGCGCCTGCACCGGGTCGGCGCAATACCGGCCAACCGGCGAGCCGGGCAACTCCACCGATCTGGGCGGCTGCGTGAACATGCTCAATCCCAAGAAAACGATCAGCGAGCAGGCCAGCGGCATGGCGCCGAATACCTCCCTGATCCAGTTCGAGAAATGGACCGGGGTCGATACCTGGCAACGGTCGGAGGCAGCGTAATGGCGGCGAAATGGAACATGGTCGTCGATATCGCGCGCTGCGATAACTGCCGCAACTGCTTTCTGGCCACTAAGGACGAGCACATCGGCAACGAGTTCCCTGGCTATTCCGCGCCGCAGCCGGA
Organism: Gammaproteobacteria bacterium; assembly: GCA_022820625.1. Taxonomy (GTDB): domain Bacteria; phylum Pseudomonadota; class Gammaproteobacteria; order Steroidobacterales; family Rariloculaceae; genus UBA6522. The sequence continues at coordinate 9,805 of JAJEFE010000007.1, forward strand.
ACGCGGTCACAGCTGGGTGGATATCAAGCGCCACGAGCGCGGGACCTGGCCTGCCGTGGAAGCGCACTTCATGCCGGTTATGTGCAATCACTGCGACGACGCGCCGTGCATGAAGGCGGCCAAAGACGGCGCCATCACCAAGCGAGCCGACGGCATCGTGCTGATCGATCCGGTGAAGTCGAAGGGGCAGAAGGAGATTGTCGACGCCTGTCCCTACGGCGCCATCTACTGGAACGAGGAGGAACAGGTGCCGCAGTCCTGGTTCTTCGACGCGCACCTGCTCGACGGGGACTGGGAGAAGACCCGTATTGAACAGGCCTGCCCCACCGACACGTTCCGCTCGCTGAAAGTCGAGGACAACGCGATGCAGAAGATCGCCGAGGAGGAGGAACTGGAGGTCCTGAAGCCGGAACTGGGCACGAAACCGCGCGTTTACTACAAGAACATGCACCTGATGACCACCTGCTTTGTGGCCGGATCGGTGGTGGAGGATGTAAACGGCGTGGAGGAGTGCGCCGCAGACGTGCAGGTGGTGCTGAGCAAGGACGGCGAGGAGCTTGCCCGGGCAGTCACGAATACTTTCGGCGATTTCCGCTTCGACAGGCTGGAGAAAGGCAGCGGCCCGCACCAGCTGGAATTCAGTTCCGATTCAGGCGCAGCGTCCGCAAAGTTCGAACTGGGCGACGACAGCCTCTATCTCGGCGCCATCGCGCTCGCCGCCTGACGGCGCCAGGCCGCCGCTTTCGTCAGGTCAGCGCGAAGCCCGCGTAGCCCTCTTCAACGACCTGCTCGCATCGCTTCACGTAAGCAGGGAAACCGCCCACGTAGGGCAGGAAACCGCCGGGCTTGCCTGGAATATTGGCGCCGGTGTACCAGGACGCGCAGTCGCCGCGTATGGACTTTTGCGCCACTTCGTCGTTATGGACCGCCCACTCGTCCTCGGATTGCGCCATGGCTTCGATGGCGCTCAGGCCGCGGTCGCGGATGTGCACCATGCAATCGGCGATCCAGTCCACGTGCTGCTCGATGCCCGTGACCATGTTGATCAGCACCGACGGACTGCCCGGGCCGTTCACCATGAACAGGTTGGGGAAGCCGTGGGTGGCCAGGCCGAGATAGGCGCGTGGGCCTTGCGCCCACTTCTCGCGCAGGGACAGGCCGTTCCTGCCGCTTGGGTCCATGGCCAGCAGGGCGCCCGTGATCGCGTCGTAGCCGGTGGCGAACACGATGGCGTCCACCGCGTGGAGTGTCCCGCCCACTCGTATTCCCCCGGGCACGATGCTCTCGATCGGCTCGCGGCGGATGTCCACCAGCGTCACGTTCTCCCGGTTGTAGGTGGGGTAGTAGTCCGTGTCCACGCACATGCGCCGGCAGCCCAGCGCGAAGTCCGGCGTCAGCAGTTCGGCCAGTTTTTCATCGTCCACGAGCTCGCGAATCTTGCGGCGTACGAAGTCGGCCGCGGTCCGATTGGCTTCCGCGTCGAACAGCAGATCGGCGAACGCGCCCTGGAACGCCAGCCCGTGATCTCGCCACCACTGCTCGTACACCTCTTCGCGTTCCCGGTCGGACACGGCCAGCGCGGACCGGCCCGCGGGTTTGAAGGGCAGCGCGGTGAATCCCTTCTTCGAGGCCGCACGGATTTCCCCGTAGCGGGACTTGACCTCGCTCAACTCATGCGGATCGAGCGGCCGGTTGCCGGCCGGAACCGCGTAGTTGGGCGTGCGCTGAAACACCGTCACATGTTCGGCCTGTTCCGCGATCAGGGGAATCGACTGGATGCCGGACGATCCGGTGCCGATGACGGCCACCTTCAGACCCGTGAAGTCCACTTCCTCGTGCGGCCACCGGCCCGTGTGGTACGACTTGCCTGCAAAGGTGTTGCGTCCGGGGATGTCCGGCAGGCTGGGCGTCGACAGGACGCCGCTCGCCATGACGCAGAACCGCGCCTTGCACGTTTTTCCGTCGTCGGTGGTGACCGTCCAGTGCGAGGGCGCATCGCCTGATGCTTCCTCGAACCGGGCCGCCGTCACGCGGGTGTTGAAGCGTATGTCCCGGCGCAGGTCGAAGCGGTCGGCCACATGGCTGATGTAGGACTGTATTTCCGGCTGGGACGCATACCGCTCGGTCCATTCCCACTCCTGCTGCAGATCGTCGTCGAACTGATAGGAGTAATAGATGCTCTCGATGTCGCAGCGGCACCCGGGATAGCGGTTCCAGTACCAGGTGCCCCCCACATCGCCGCCCGCCTCGAACGCCTGCACGGAAAACCCCATCCGGCGCAACTTGTAAACCGAATAAACCCCGGCAAACCCCGCGCCCACCACGATCACGTCCCACACCCGCCCGCCGCGCATCTCTCACTCCCTTGCCCTGCGCGCGTCTCAGGCCAGCGGTTCGTCCTTGACGAACCACTTGATCGCCACCGAGGCGTCAAGAACAATCACGAACGCAGATCGCGCAGTATGTCGAGTGTCGTGCCGTTGGACGGGGGATCGAATTTGATCTGCTTCAAGCGGGCAATCACTTCACGGCGCTGCTCATCGGCCTCCCTGTCCACGAACCGCTCGCGGTAGTCCTTGAGGCTCACCAGCGCGGCCACCGGAGTGCGCCGGCGGCACACCATAATGGGCGCGCCGTTGCGCTCAAGCTGATCGAGAACGGTTCCGAGGGATTGGCGAAGTTGCAGCGCGTTGACGGTCTCCATAATGCCCGCCAACGTATAACTTGCACAGTCAGGTGTCAAGTGAGTGCCCGACGGAGGGTCGCGCGGACAGGAAACGCTTCGCAAACTACTCTTTCGAGCGGGTTCTGTGTCGCCCGCCGGCCGGTAGGATTTTTCGGGTCCGTCTCAGGAACCCAGGAGTGCCCATGATTGCCCGAACCAAGGTCATGTACCTCAATCCGGTAGGGACCTCGGCCTACGATGAAGTCTTCGCGGATATGGCGCGCAAATTCAAGTGCCCCGACACGGAGGTGCACATCGCGTCGCTCAACCCGAATTCGGTCGCTCCGGAAATGAACAACCTCGAGTATCGCGCCTATGAGTCTCTGATCGTGGCGGACACGGTCAAGGCGGCGAGACAGGCGGCCCTGAGCGGGTTCGACGCCATGGCCGTGGGATGCTTCTATGACCCCGCGCTTCCGGACGCGCGGGAAATGTCCGGCGAGACGGTAATCGTCGGGCCCTGCCAGGCGTCGATCACGGCGGCTTTGAATGTCGCCAACAACTTTTCGATCATCATCGGGCGCACCAAGTGGGAAGACCAGATGAAGCAGACCGTGCATGAGTACGGCTACGGACAGAAGCTGGCGTCCTTCGAGGCTGCCGGACTTCGTGTGGAGGAGTTTCACCGGAATCCGGCGGAAACCAGGAAGCAGCTGGAACTCGCTGCGGAGCGCGCGGTCGAAGAAAGCAAGGCGGAGTCCATCATCCTGGGTTGCACACTGGAGGTGGGTTTCTATGCGGAACTGCAGGAGTTCCTGCGTGCACGGTTCTCCGCCAACGTCCCGGTTATCGATTGCTCCATCGCAGCGCTGAAAGCCGCCGAAAGCGCCGCCTGGCAAAAGCGGATCGGATGGACGAACAGCCGTGTCTGGGGCATGGAGCCGCCGCCGGAGAGCGAGCTTGAGCGGTTCGGAATCTTCCGTGGGGCCTACGAATTCGGGAACCTGATCAAGGTGCCGGCAGACTGATCCGACCCGCGGCGGGAGGCCCCAAGACTACACTTCCGAGTAGTTGGCAAACCCCTGTTTCGACGGCTACTGTTTTCGTGAAAGCAACATGGCACTGAGTCCGTAACGTGGTTGCCGAGCAGAGCGCTTCCGCGGGATTCATTGTCCCGAACCTGACGGGCCGGAGGAGCTCCATCATGAAGAACTTCGCACTTTCTCTACGAGGCGTTCTGGGAGCGGGGGTGACTCTGGCGCTCGCGGTCTCGCTTTCTCAACAGGCCACTGCCCAGGCCATGCTGGAGGAAATCGTCGTTACGGCCCGCAAGGTCGAGGAGAACATTCAGGACGCGCCGATCACGGTGAATGCCATGACCGCGGCGCAGCTGGAGGACGCGGGGGTTACCCAGACGGCGGACTACATTCAATTCATTCCCAACGTAACCCTGGCCGAATCGCAGACCATCGGAACCTCATTCCTGACGGTGCGGGGCCTGAGCCGCGTGCGCAACGGCGAGTTGCCGGTGGCGGTCGTGGTGGACGACGTATTGATCGTCAATGCGCGCCAGTTCATCGGCCAGGTGTTCGATACCCAGCAGATCGAGGTCGTCAAGGGTCCTCAGGGCGCGCTTTATGGCCGGAACGCTTCCAACGGCGCGATCATCGTTACCACCAAGCCGCCCAGCGACGAGCCCGAAGGCCACGTAAAGCTGAGTTACGGGACCGCCGACGAAATGGGCGTGGAGGGCTCCTACAGTGGCCCGATCAGCGATAACGCGGCCTTTCGTCTCTCGGGTCGCGTGGTTAACCGCGACGGCTATTTCCATAACGTGACGCGGGACGAGGATGTTGACCCGTACGAGGACCGCACGCTGCGCGCCCGGCTTAGCTGGTCGCCAAGCGACACGATATCCGTCGACCTGAAGGGACAGGTGTCGAAGCATTCCGGCAAGGGGATCGGTTTTCACTGGCCGGGCGCCGCCCAGTTCGAAATTTTCGGAGTCTTCCTGGGGACGGCCGAGGAGCTGGGGGTGACCGTTGACCAGGTGGTCAGCGAAGGCGCGAATCTGACCGGGCTGCCCTACGTGGCCAACAATCCGGATCGCGGCACCCGCGATACTTCGACCTTCTCGGTGAAGATCGACGCCTCTTTCGACTTCGCGGACGTCAAGTCCGTTAGCACCTACGACGAGTTGCAGACTTCGTCGGTGGCCGACCGAGCGCCCTATCTGTCGTACTTCGACGGAACGCAGCACTCTTTCGTGGACGTGGACGGCTGGAGCCAGGAAATCCGATTCTCATCGAATTCCGCTGGCCCGCTGAGCTGGCAGTTCGGCGGCTATTACCTTTCGTGGGAGCGGTTGCGCTCCACCGTATCCGGGATCGACAAGGGCCAGGGGAACATCCGCGCCATCGACATGCCCGAATTCGAAGACAGCACCAACCCGACAGGCGTTGACCCCGGCTCCTTCCTGTCGTTTGTCGAGGACAGTTATGCCCAGGCCGTTTTCGGCAGCCTGGAATGGGGGATGACCGATCAGTTCACGGTTAACGTTGCCGGTCGTTACGACCGCGAAAACCGCGAGCAGCTTGTTAATCCCTACAACACCGCGGGCCGGGTCTACAGTCGGGCTGACGCGTCCGGCGTGAATCGGCCGTACGGCGCGGCGGCCTGCTCGGGCGCCCCGGGCGACATGCCCGGCGTTACCTGCGGCGCTTATGCGACGTTCAGCGAGTTGCTGGCCAATACCCGTCCTTCCCGCGAAACCAATGAGGCGGAATTCAGCAAGTTCCAGCCCAAGGTCACGCTGGCGTTCGCCGCCACCGACGAGATCAACCTGTACGGCAGTTGGGGCATCGGCTATCGCGCCGGTCAATTCAACTATCCCGGAATCGGGATTATCAGCGCCACGGCGAACGAGTTCATCGAGCAGGAGGAAAACTCGGCCTTCGAGGCCGGCGTGAAGGGCGACTACGGCAATTTCCGGTTCAATGCCGCGTGGTTCGCTTCATCGGTGGACAACACGCAGTATTTCCCCTTTGACGGGCTCGCCTTCGTGCAGGTTTTCGAGGATATCGACGAAGCGGACCTGGACGGATTCGAGCTGGAAGCTGCCTGGCGCCCGCTGGAAAATCTGGATCTCTATGCGGCCTACGGCAAGACCAATGCGGAGATCACCGCATACGCCGAGCGCCCGGGCACCGTGGGCAATGACCTTCCTTATGTCCCCAAGGATACGTTCAATGCCGGCGCCCGGATCGAGTTCGATTTGGGCGCCGGGTTGACGTTCTTTGCCCGGGCGGACTACGAACGGCGCGGGGAACAGTACTGGACGCCGGAGAATACGCATCCGCGCGACACTCTGAGCCTCGTCAATCTCCGGGCGGGCCTGGAAGGCGACAACTGGGCGACATCGCTGTACGTAAACAACGCAGGGGACAAGGAGTACAACTCCGAGGTCGTCACGCCGCTGTTTGTGCACCCGGCGCCGCCGAGGGTCTGGAGAGTCGATTTCCGCTACAACTTCTGAATTCTTGAGCCGGCCACAGGGCAGCGGCCGGCCGGCAATATGGATTCGTTCACGCAGGAACTCATTCAGGACTCGCTGACCGCGACCTCCGAGGAAATGTTCGCCGCCATGGCGCGTGCCGCCATGAGTTCAGTGATCTACGAGGTACTGGATTTCGGCGTTGCCATCACCGACGCTGAAGGCAACCTGGCGAGCGTGGGAGCCGGCATTCCGGGCTTTGTGGGAATGCTGGCGCCGGCCGTGCAGGCGATCCTGGGCAGGCATCCGCCGCCGTCGATCCGGCCGGGCGACATCTTCATCGCCAACGATCCTTTTGAGGGCGGAGTCAGCCACGCCAATGACGTGGTTCTGGCCATGCCCGTGTTCTTTGAGGGCCGGCTGATCGCGTGGACCGCCAACAAGGGGCATTGGGTGGATATTGGCGGCATGACTCCGGGCTCCATGTCGCCCGAGGCCACGGAACTGTTTCAGGAAGGCCTGATCCTGCCCCCGCTCAAGGTTTTCGAGGCCGGCAGTCCCGTCGAGGCGGTGTTCGAGATCATTCGCGCGAACAGCCGTTTGCCCGATCAGGCCCTGGGAGACCTGTGGGCGGGCGTGGCCGCGCTCAGGTTGGGGGAGCGAAGGCTACGGGAGCTGTGCGGCAAGTACGGTCGAAGCACGCTCGTCGACGCAATCCGGCGGTACATGGACTACGGCGAGACCATGGCCCGCAATGGCCTGGCTTCGCTTCCCGAAGGCGAGTTCTGCGGCACGGATCGGCTGGATGACGGCCGGGAGATCAGCGCACTGATTCGAATAGGCGGCGGGGAGATGACCATCGACTTGCGCGACAACCCGGACCAGGACGACGGGCCCGTGAACGGCACTCGCGACGCCACGCTGGTGGGCGCCCGGGCGGTCTTCAAGTCGATCACCCTGCCGGAGCCGTGGGCCAACGCCGGCTGCTTCCGCCCTCTGAAGGTCCTGACCCGTCCGGGCTCGATTTTCCACGCGCTTCGTCCCGCGGCCGTTGGGCTTTACTACGAAAACAAGATGCGGTCCAAGGACCTCATCCTCAAGACGCTCGCGCCGCACATGCCGGACCGGCTTCCCGCCGGCCACTTCTCCTCGATTTGCGCAACCGTGATTCGTTCGCAGACGCCGGGCGAACCGGACCGGACTTTCGTTGAACCGCAGCTGGGCGGTTGGGGGGCCGGTCACGACCGCGACGGCGACAGCGCGCAGTTTTCCATTTCCCACGGCGATACTTTCAACTGCCCGGTGGAAGTCAACGAATCCCGCAACGGCATCCATGTGCGCCGCTACGCGCTGAATCCGGAAGCTGCGGGCGCCGGCCGGTTTCGGGGCGGGAAGGGTGTGGAGCTACACTACGAAATCGTCGGCCGCAGGGGCTGGGTTACGGCCGGATTCACTCGCTGCGAGGTCCCGCCGTGGGGACTCTCCGGCGGTATGGACGGGACAGGGAATCGCATCGAGATCAAGCGGCGCGGCCAGGCATCGGAAGTTGGCGCGGCCTTCAACAATGCGGAACTGGCCAGAGGCGACGTGGTGCGGATCATTACCGGCAACGGCGGCGGATTCGGCGAACCCTTGCGCCGCAGCAGGGTACGGATTCTGCGGGACTTGCGGGACGGCTATGTGTCCGTCAAGGAAGCCGTGGAGACCTATCGGGTGGCTCCCGAAGTTGCCGCCGGCGCCACGAAGCCTTGAATTCCTTCTCCCAGACCGAAATGAGCAGCCTGTGACCGGCGCGGACGGACCACCGCCCGTTTACCGCCCGGCACGCTACTGGTACGTCACCGGCGTGCTGATGCTGGCCTACATGGTCTCGTACGTGGACCGTTCCATTCTTACGCTGCTGGTCGAACCGATCCGGCGTGACATGGGATTCAGCGACATACAGATCAGCCTCCTGCACGGCCTTGCGTTTGCGCTGTTCTATTCCCTGATGGGCTTTCCGGTCGGGCGCATTGCCGACAGGCGTCACCGCGTCGGCATTATCGCTGTCGGCATTGCGTTCTGGAGCCTGATGACGGCGGTGTGTGGAATCGCCCGAAACTTCGTTCAGTTCTTCCTGGCCCGCGTAGGTGTCGGCGTTGGCGAGGCAGCGCTGAATCCCGCCGCCTATTCGATACTCACCGACTACTTCCCGCGCGAGAAACTGTCACGTGGAATCAGTACCTATGTGATGGGAACATACATGGGGTTCGGCGTTTCCTACCTGGTGGGCGCCTGGGTGCTCGGCGTCGTGCAGGAGATGCCGGACTTCGAGGTTCCACTGCTCGGCAGGTTCTATTCGTGGCAAATGGCGTTTTTCCTGGTTGCCGCCCCCGGGATACTGCTCCTGCTGCTGCTGACTACTGTTCGCGAACCCTATCGCCGCGACCGTATGTACAAGGAGGGTCCCAGCGCGAAGGGCGTGCCCTTGCGGGAGTTTCTTGCCTTCGTGAACACCAACCGGCGCACTTTTCTCTGCCACGCCGCCGGCTACGGATGCCTTGGAGTATTGGTCAATGGGATGGCCTTGTGGACGCCCACCTTCCTTGTCCGCACTTACGGCTGGGAGATGGTCGACGCGGGTTTCGCCTACGGCGCCATTCTTCTCGTGTTCGGAGCGGGCGGAATCTATTGCGGCGGGTGGCTGGCGGACCATCTGCGCGCGCGCGGGCAGCGAACGGCCACCTTTCGCACTGCGGCGATCTGCGCTCTCCTCGCGATCCTCCCTGCAACGCTCTTTCCCCTGGCGAAAACCGCTTCCACCGCTTTGCTTGTCATGATTCCGATGGTGTTTCTCTCGGCCGCGCCCTGGGGCGTTGCCGTAGCCTCCATTCAGCAGATCACGCCCAATGAATTGCGCGGACAGGTTTCTGCGCTGATGTACCTGTTCCCGGTCAACCTGATCGGCATCGGCCTGGGTCCCACCGCAGTGGCCTTGATTACGGAGCGGGGCTTCGGAAATCCCGCAGACCTCAAGTATTCGATGGCGATCGTGGGGTGTGTCGCCGGCGTCCTGGCCACCGGCATCCTCAGCGCAGGCGTCCGGCCTTTCCGCGCCAGCCTTCGCCGCGCCGAGCGCTGGACTACCTGACCGCCGAATTCAGATCAGGTTGTGTTCGCGGGCGACCCGCATGGCTTCGGTTCGACGGTTGACGGACAGTTTGCGGAACACGTTCTTCAGGTGGAACTTGACCGTATGCTCGGTCATGTAGAGCGCTCGGGCGATCTGCTTGTTGGAGCGGCCCAGCGAGAGCTCCCAGAGCACCTCCATTTCGCGCGGGCTCAAGGAGACGCGGTTGGATGCATCAGGTCGCCTTTCGGCCGACTGCTGAATGAGGTTGATGGCTTCGCCCACGAAGCGCCGGGTTGCCGTCTCGCCGGGTTTTCTCCGCCAGTAGCTCAGGGCATGCCTGAGCAGTGCAAGCATTGAGCCGGGTCTTGCGACCGCGCCCGTCAATCCCTCGGGCCTCGCCATGCGAATGGCGCGCGCCAACTGCTCAAGGGCTTCCCGGCGCTGATCAAGCCGGTGGAGATGCGCCGCGCGGGTGACGCGCACGCGCAGCAGGAGGAACCCCGCACCCAGTTTTCTGCAGCATTCTTCGGCCTCCTCCAGGAAGGCCTCGCCGTCGGCGCGGTCCGTGTCTCCGCAATGGTTGGCAAGCGCCAGCATGGCGTGTACGTGGTTGCGCCACCAGAACCGCTTCTCGAGCCACAGCCCCGGAGGATGCCTGTCGCGAACCTTCCGGGCGATCAGCCCGGCGGCCAGCCGGTCGCCTTTTTCGACCGCCACGTGCAATGCCATGGAATCCGCGTGCCGGTCGAGGCGCTCCATGGACCGCTCGCGCGCCAGGCGCCTGGTCCGTTCAATGATGCTGTTTGCCGCTTCGATGTCTCCGTGCAGGAGCGCGCGGTCAACCGTGGTTTCCAGTCCCAGCGCATAGATTTCGAACCATCCGTCGTAGCGCGCCGTGTGTTCGAGGGCCATCTCGAATCTCCGCCAGTCCTCTTCGGTGAGTTCGTTTCGCCAGAAAAGCAGCGCGCCCAGGGCCACGTCCGACAGCGACTTGAGCCCGCTGTCGCTGCCGAAGTTGTCGGACGCCATCGAACTGCTTTCACGCGCATCGGCGAGTGCCTGGTTGATTCGGCCCAGGTGGAAATTGTTGACCGCGGCATGCACGTAGCAGTAATTGAGGCCGAGCACGGAGTTGGCCTGGCGCATATAGCGCATGGCGGCGCGCAGGGTCGTTTCGGCGGTCCGGAAGCGCCCGCGGTAGATGTGCATCACCACTCTCTGGCAGGCAAGCACGCCGTCGGTCACGCGGTCGGGTTCGCCATTGGGCAAGGCGTTCTGCTTCTGTCCGGTCACGTTATTCAAAGCAGCTTCATCGTCCTCGTACGCGCAAAGCAGCGCGCCGATATTGAGCGCGTCGCGCGCAAACCACTTGCGCCAGTTTGCGTCGCCGTCGGTTCGTTCGCGCTGCGCGCAGGCGCGGTCGAAGTGGCCCCGGGCCGACGCCACGTTGCCCATCTTCAAAAGCAGATAGGACTTTGCGATTTCAAGGCGCGGGAAAAGCGTGACCTGGTCCTCGGGAATGAGGTTCAGGAGGTTGCGCAGATAGCCGATCCCGCCGAAGAGGATGAGTTCCCAGCCGCCTGCCGACTCGATCAGCTGCGCCGCCCTCGGCATGTCCCCGGCCAGCACGGCATGCCGCACGGCATGTTGCGTATCGCCATCGTGCTCGAACCACTGCGACGCTCGCGCATGCAGTTCCTCCACGCGGTCGGCTTCGCGCTCTCCCAGCAAACCCGTCAGAAACTCCGCGAACAGGTGGTGGTAGCGATACCATTCGCCCTCTTCGTCCAGCCGCACGATCAGGGCACTGAGGTCACTGAGCGAGTGGAGTATCTTCGAGGAGTCGGCGCCGCCATAAACCGCGGTGGCGAGCTCGACGTTGAATTGGTCCAGAATGCTGGTGCGCGTGAGTAACTGCTGGTGTTTTTCGGCCAGGCCGCGCACGACCTGCTCGGAGAAGAAGTGCGCGATGTGTCCCTCGCGTCCGGTCATGGCGCGCATGTCGAACGAGCCGCCTCCCACATAGGCCAGGCGGGCAAGCTGCACGGCCACCGGCCATCCCTCGGTTGTGGACTGAATAGTTCCCAGCACTTCGTCGTTGCGGATGTTGCCCAGGGCCTGCTCCATTTCGGCATCGGAGAACCGCAGCATCTCGGCGCCGATTTCAATTCCGCGCCCGGTAAGGCAAAGCTGCGCAACGTTGAAAGCCGGCCGGTGACGAGAGCTGATGATCAAGTGGAAGTTGCCTGGCGCGTTGTCAATCAGCTTGTCCATCAACTGGTCGATCGATTCGGATTCCAGCCGGTGGTAGTCGTCGAGTATCAGAACCACGGGTTTGCCGGCCGCCTCGACCGAAGACAGGAAACGCACCAGGGCCGATTCCAGCGGCAGTTCGGTAAGCCCCTGCTCGGCGAACATCTCGAGCTGGCCCAGGTCCACGCCTGCTTCCGCCAGCGCGAAGATGGAATAGCACAAAAAGCGGTAGGTGTCCGCATCCTGTCCGTCGAGGGTCAGCCAGCCGGCCCTGCAGCCGTCCGCTGACAGCCGCTCGCGCCACTGCGTCAGTAGCGTCGTCTTGCCATAGCCCGCCGGCGCGATGACGATGGACGCCTGGTAGTTCAGAAGATCGTCGAGCGAGGCGACCAGGCCGGAGCGCTCAAGCAGGGAATGGTGTCCCAGGGGCGGTCTCAACTTGCCGCGCAGCACCCAGGGACTGGTGCCTTTTGCGGTTTTGCCTGATGCTGCTTTAGCGCCCATGTGCAGGGGACGACCGAACGGGGCCTCGGAGAAATTTCAGGTTACCAAATCATGTGGGACGCACCAAGACGCCCGATCGGCGAAGACCACCTCCCAGAATCACGCTGAGCGCCCCTGCGACCACGATGGAGTCGAGTGCCGCGACCGAAGTCAGCGTGAAAAAGCCGAAATGGGAGCAGGCGCCTACGCTCACTGCCGCGGCCCAGGTTGCCAGGGCCTTCAGTGAGAGGAGGGGGCGCTTGCTCAATTCCACTTCATCAAAGCGTTTGCGGAACAGCAGGGTGTCGACAAGGTAAATGCTCGAGATCGGCGGAATCGTGATCCCCAGCAGTACCAGGTACTCGATCAGGTAGTCGCCGGCGCCGGCCAGGGCCAGAAGGGTGCCGAGCGCCCCCACTCCCACAATGAGCACTCGCAAATCCAGGCGGCGAAATACCGTAGCCAGCGCCAGCGCCCCGGAGTAGACCGAGAGGACATTCGAGGACCAGGCGGCCAGTATCAGCAGAAGAAAGGCGGGGATGCCGATACCAAGCGCGATCATCACATTCAGCAGGTCCGGTTCATTGTAGGCGATGGACGGAATGGCGGTGCAGAACAAAAGAACCGGAAACGAAATGGCCAGCGCCACAAAGGCCGAGCCCAGCGCGGCGCGCCTGGACCGCGCGAACCGGGCGTAGTCGGGCTGGATCGTCACTCCGGCAATGTAGCTGCCCACGATCGCCGAGATGGCGGTGGTGAGCGTCATCGGAGCTCCTCCGGTCGGTTCGGTCCATTGCTCCAGTTGCGGCAGTGACATCCAGGCCGCCATCATCAGGAAGCCAAGCATTACGGGAACCAGCGCCAGGGCCAATTTGTCTATGCCCTTGAACCCGGTCACGGTAACTGCCACGATGAGCCCGCCGCCCAGGATCATGTAGATCTCTACCGGCCAGTCGATGCCGAACACCGTGCGGCCCATGAGGTTGGCGGCTCTGCCGAACAGTGCGCTGGTGACGCCGAACCAGCCGATCAGGGTCATGGAGACCACCGTACTGGCGATTCTTCCGCCCCAGCGCCCGAACGCGAATTCATTGAGCATATAGGCCGACAGCCCCGATTTCTGTCCGCAGAGTCCGGTAAGCGCAGCCATCGAGCCGAGAATGAAGCAGCCGCAGCCGAAAGCGATCGCCGCATTGCGCAAGCCGAGGCTGGCGCCCAGATTGGCCGCCATCAGGAACGCCGGAACCGCGATGGTCCCGCCCACGATCACGAGCGCGATGTGCCAACCCGTATAGGTGGCCGAGGCGGGGACCTGGGACTTGGAAAAATCCATCCGCCGGCTTTTTCGGTTCCTAGGGTCCGAAAATCCGCGGCGCTGCGCGGCGCCTCATCCGCTGAACCCGAATACGTGGGCCGCCCGCTCGCGGGTGAGATAACCGTTCTTGATGTCCCGTTCGATGTCCGCGCGCTTGCGTTGCCTGGGATCGCCGTACCCGCCGCCTGTCGCCGACACCAGCCGAATGCAATCACCTTGCTCCGCGCGCACCATCGTGCACATGGAGTAGCGCTCCTCTTCCCCGGACTTGCGCAGGACCTTGGCGTAATTGGTGGATCCCTCAAGACCTTCCTCTATCGCCCAAGGACGCGCTTCCGTGCGGCTGGCGGCATAGGTCAGAAACACTTCCGGCGAGACAACGCGGTAATCCAGAACGACGCCCTTGCCGCCCCGGTACTGTCCTTCTCCGCCGGCTTCGCCGTGGAATGCGTATTGCTCGACTTGCAACCCATAGCGCGTTTCGAACAACTCCACGGGCACGTTGTAGGTTTCGCCGTTGCCGCAGCAGAACTGCCCGCTGTCTCCGTCCACGCCATCCGAGGCGCCCCAGCCGCCCACCAGCGGCTGACCCATGACGAACAACTCGCCCGTGTCCGGATGCATGCCGGAAATGAAATTGGCCCCCACCGTACGCTGATGTCCCGCGGACAGCCGGTCCGACATGGCCGGAGCGAGGGCCTTCCACATCACGTCGATGGCGGCGATCAGGGACTCGTAATAGAGGGAGACCGGCGCCGGCGAGGTTGCGCTGATGACCGTGCCTTCCGGACAGATCACTTCCAGCGGCCGGAAGCAGCCGCCGTTGGCCGGTATTTCGGTGTTGGTGACGGCCTTGAAGAGGCAGCGCGCTCCGGTTATCAGGCCCGTGTAGGCGCAATTGATCGGCCCCTGGGCCTGCTTGCTGGTGCCGGTGAAGTCCGCGGTGATCCTGTCGTTTCCGATGGTCACCGTGCACTGGATTTCGAAGGGGCCGTTACCGAGGCCATCGCTTTCCACAATGTCCGTCGCCTTGAAGGAACCCGCCGGCAGCTTGCGGATCTCTTCGATGGTCATACGCTCGCCGTAGTCGAGAAGGTCTTCCATCGCCTCCAGGACGGACTCCACCCCGTACTTGGCCGCCAGCTCCCGGATTCGGGCCGCACCGACGCGAGCCGCCGCCACTCCCGAATGCATGTCGCCGATGGTGGATTCGGGAAGACGGACGTTGTCCCGAATGATCTGCACCAGGGCCTTGTTCAGTTCGCCTGCCGAGTAGAGTTTGAGGAACCGGAAGTGCAGCCCCTCCTGATAAATCTCGGTCGATTCCGTCGATACGCTGCCGGGTTGAGCGCCCCCCACCTCGGTCCAGTGCGCCTTGTTGACCGTAAAGGCGATGAGCCTCCCGCCGTGGAACACCGGAACGATGATCACGACGTCCGAAAGATGCGTCCCGCCTCCGCAGTAGGGGCTGTTGGTAATGAAAGCGTCGCCTTCGGCGATGTCGCCCGGTTCCGGGTAGTGGTCAAGCAGATCCTGAACGGCCGTGTCCAGCGTGGCCAGAAAGGCGGTGACTCCGTTGCCCTGGGCCAGAAGATTGCCCCTGGCATCCGTGGCGCCCACCGCGAAGTCGGTGGTTTCATAAATGATGGGGCTCATGCTGGTGCGGATGACCGCCTCGAACATCTCGTCTCCGACCGCCACGATGCAGTCCTTTATGACTTCCCGATCGAATGACGTGGAACTCATGCTCGTTCTCCTTTTTCCTTGCCCGGCTGTTTCAGCTCGACGTGGTAGTTGCCGTGGCGGTCCAGGGTTACCGTCCGGCCGGGAGGCACCGGAAGCGTCACCGAGGCCTCCTGAATGACCGCCGGCCCGGCGACACTCATCGTCGAATCGAGCAGTCCGCCGTCGTAGATTCGAGCCTCATGCAGCCCATGCGGATGAAAGTCCACCTCGCGCTTTCCGAGCTGCGCATCGCTTGGCGTTTTTCCTGAAGGCTTGCGTTCGGCAAGCTCCGGCTTGTCCACTTCCACCGTTGCCACCAGGTGAAAGTTGACGATCTGGACCGGGTTGTCGAGCCTGTACGTGTAGCGTTGCTCGTGGGCCAGATGAAAATCTTCGATCGCCGCCTCAAGCTCCTGCTCCAGCACTCGTGCGCTCAGCTTCAGCGGCACCTTGACCGTATGCTCCTGGCCCTCGTAGCGCATGTCGCCATGCTGTTCGAACGCAAGGTCCGCAGCGGAGGAAATGACCCCGTCGCTCACGTATTCCGCCTCCGCCTTTTCCCTTAGCTGCGCGAAGGTGTCCAGGACATGCTGGTGGTTGTCGGCGTTGAAATACAACGGCCGGGTCTGGACGTAGTCGCGCCGCAGATCGGTCAGCAGCATGCCCCAGGCGGAAAACACTGATGAATTCACGGGCACGATCACTTTGCGTACCTTCAGTTCTTCCGCCAGGGGCAGGGCATGCATCGCTCCGCCTCCTCCGAACGCGATGAGAGCAAACTCGCGCGGATCGTGGCCCTTGTTGGTGGACACCAGCCGCAGGGCGTTGACCATGTTGGCGTTGGCGATCTGCACGACGCCGCGGGCGATTTCCTCGCGGCTCAGCGACAGGACATCCTCCAGCGATGCGAAGGCGCGATTCACTGAAGACCAGTCGGGTTCGACTTCGCCGCCCACGAAACTCTCGGGATCGATACGGGCAAGAACCAGGTTCGCGTCGGTGGTCGTGACACGCGTGCCGCCCCGGCCGTAGGCGGCCGGCCCCGGATCCGCGCCTGCCGACTGGGGTCCCACATGCAGTTTGCCTCCCGCATCCACCCACGCTATTGACCCGCCTCCCGTTCCGATTTCGACGATTTCGGACACCGGCGTCTGGATCGGGTAGCCGGGGGACTTTCGGGTCTTCTCGATGTGGTACTCGGTGGTCACGCGCACCCTGCCGTTTTCGACCAGCGCGCACTTGGCCGTGGTACCGCCGATATCGAGCACGATCAGGTTGGGTTCGCCGATCAGCTTGCCCAGGTATGCGGCCGCGAATATGCCGCTGGCCGGCCCCGATTCCACCATCGCTATGGGGTTGTGCTTGGCGGCCTCCGCTGTCGTGATGCCGCCGTTGGATTGCATCATGTAGGGGCTGCGGCGGAAGCCGCCACGCTCGAGGCTCGCCTGCAGCCGCTCGATATAGGCTTCGGCGATGGGATGCACGTAGGCTGCCAGCACGGTGGTGTTGGTGCGCTCGTACTCGCGCCATTCGCGGGACACTTCGTGGGAAGCGATGACCGAAGCTTCCGGCCACAGGCGCCGGATTTCCTCGGCGGCGCGCCGTTCGTTGGAAGGATTGATGTAAGCATGGAGAAAGGCGATCGCGATTGCTTCAACGCCTTCGCTCTTGAGATAGTCGATCTGCTCTGGAAGCGGACTCAAGTCCACGGTCTGTTGAATTTCGCCGTGATAGGTGGTCCTTTCCGGAAGTTCCAGCCTCAGGTAGCGGTCCACGAAGGGCTTGGGCTTGCGGAAATTGAAGTTGAACAGATCCGGGCGGTTGCCCCGTGCTATTTCCAGCACGTCCCGAAAGCCCCGGGTCGTGATCAGTGCCGTCTTTGCTCCCTTGCGCTCGGTAAGCGCATTGATGACCACCGTGCATCCGTGGGCAAAAAAATCAAGCTCGGAAGGCGCCAGGTCCAGTTTCTCGAGGCTGGACATGACCCCCACCTCAAAGTCCGGTGGGGTAGTGTCAACCTTCGAGCAACGGACCTCACCGCCGGCCTTGCCGACACGATAGAGCACGAGGTCGGTAAACGTCCCGCCCACGTCGCTTGCCGCGCGCGCAATAGGCCTGATCTTCATTGGAACTAGGTTAGCGATCAATGCCCGCGAGGAAACCCACCCGTTTGGGCAGGTTGGCGCGCTGCAATCTTCGGTACACTCCGGCAAGTGCGCAATCCAGCGCTGATGGAGGCTACAAATGCCTGAAGGGTCCGCGCCCGGTTCCTGGGCATCCCTGTTGCGCTCCCATATCGCGGAGTGGGACAGGCGAGTCGCCGATGCGTGCCGCACATGCGGAGTTGACGGGGTCGTCGTGTTCTCGGGCGCGGCGAAGTATCGCCACCGGGACGATCTCGAGTATCCGTTCTTCGCCGATCCCTACTTCAAGGCCTGGGCGCCGAACGCGTATCCCGACTCTGCCCTCAAGATCGTTCCGGGTGAAACCCCGGTCCTGGCCTGGTTGCAGCATGAAGACTTCTGGCACATGCCGGCGCCCGAGCCTTCCGGATTCTGGGCCGAGTGCCTGGAGATTCGCAGCGTCTCGAAAAAGGGAGACCTGCTGAAGGCATTGGACGGGGTGTCGCAGTTGGCCGGCATCGGCGAGGAAGCGCAGGAAGCAATGGGTTTGGCAAGTGTCAACGACAGGAAGATGCTGACGCATCTGGATTACCACCGCGCTTACAAGACGCGCTACGAGGTCGCATGCATAGAGGAAGCGAACCGTGTGGCGGCGCCGGGACATGCCGCCACCGGCGAAGCCCTGGCGGGGCAGCCGTCGGAATTCGAACTCAACGGCATCTATTGTCGCTCGTCGGGACAGCGCGAGTCGTCGCTGCCGTATCAGAGCATTGTCGCGCTGAACCGACACGCTGCGATTTTGCACTACCAGAACCTCGACTCGCAGCCACCCGAGCGATTCCGGTCCTTTCTGCTGGACGCCGGCGGCGACCACAACGGCTACGCGTCTGACATCACCCGCACATGGACATCCCCGGGCGACCCATTCGCCGACCTGATCGCGTCACTGGATGTCCTGCAGCAGACGATATGCGAGGAGGCGCGTTCCGGAGTGAGCTTCATCTCGCTGCATGATCGGGCGCATCGATTGCTGGCCGAAGTGCTTGCGGACCACGGAATCATCCGTTGCTCCGCGGATGAAGGTTACCAACGAGGCCTGACCCGCGTCTTTCTGCCTCACGGACTCGGTCACCTGCTGGGTCTGCAGGTCCACGACGCCGGCGGCCGTCTGGAGTCGCCCGACGGGGCCGAGCGTATGCCCCCTTCCGAGCATCCGTTCCTGCGCCTGACCCGGACCCTGGAGCCCGGGTTCGTCGTGACCATCGAGCCGGGCCTGTACTTCATACCCGCCTTGCTGAACGAAGTTCGCAACGGGCCCCTCCGCAGTGCCGTCAACTGGGAAACCGTGGAGCGGTGGCAGCCCTACGGTGGAATTCGGATTGAGGACAATGTGCTCGTGACCGAGACCGGCAGCCGGAATCTGACCCGGCCCGCATTGGAGCGCTGCGGAATCGCTTAGCCGATCCAGGACAACTTCATACCCTTGCGCCGCAAGACAGGGTTACCCGGCCGTCAAGGCTGCTCGCCGGCGGCTTTTTCGGCTGCCTCGGCCGTCCAGGCTTCCCTTACCGCGCGTCCGCGCTCCAGCAGGGGCGTGAATTTTTCGTAGTCCACTTCCTTTTCCCTGAGCCTGTCGATATAGGCCCCGGGCGTCAGGGGCGACTCCGCCCAATGGATATACCGCCAACCGTCCGGCGTCTTGCGCAAGACCGCGCTCATCCGGATTTGCTCGCCCAGGGGGCGCCTGCCTCGCATCTTCATTTCGAAATGCATGTACCAAACGGCAATGGCGAGATCGTCGGCGATGAGCTTGACCGATATGTCATACATTTCCTCGCGCAGCGCTTCCAGCACCGGGTTCGGCAGGGGCGGAGCCAGATAATCCCTGAGCGGCTCCCAGCCGAGGAACCAGCGTTCCTGTTCCTCGGCCAGATAAAAGGGCGCCTCTTCGTCCGGATCCCACAGGTCCAGCACCTTTCGGAAATCCTGAGTGTTCCAGACTTCCGCGGTGTGGTGAATAAAGGCCTCTATGGCTTCGATTTCGTCCTGCTCGGCGGCCTGGGCCGAATCAATCGAGTGTGCAGTCATGGTCAATGCCACTCCCAGTACAAAAATCGCTCGCAGCGACGCTAACACGTTTAAAGGCACGGTCTCCTCCTCGCGGGCGCTGAAACGCCCAAGCGTAAACGATCCGCCGCAACCGGAACACGTCACCGGTTCATCGGTGGCCGGACAGCACCTCCCTTTCGCGCGCCGGCCTTGCGAGGAGCGCCTGCCGTTGCGGGCCGTTCGGGCCGTCGGCGCCCGTTCCCGCCGCGGCGATGACGTAATGCGCGCCGCTGTCCGCGCTCGCGAATACAAAGTCCGCCAGCCATCGCCGCTCCTCTTCCGAATCCGCCAGCGGCAGGTCGAAGCTTTCGACGGCCTGTCCGTATTCCAGATCGAAGGTGTGAACGCGATCGGAACTGCCCTCGCCGCCCTGGAGCACCAGGTACCAGAGATCCTCGAAAGCGCTCGAGGAGGCGTGGCGAATATTGTCCTGCAATCCATCGAGCTGCATTGCGAAATGCATGTCCGTCGAGCGGTCATCGGTGGCCCGCACAACCACTCCGCAGGGCGAGAGGATCACCCGGCCGCGGGGATCGAACCAGACGTTGCCGCAGAAAAGGTAATCGCCATGATAAGGAGAGTCGTAGTCGGGGCGCAGGGCGCCGTTTACGATCGAATACCGCTGCAGGTCGCTCGGAGAAAGGTCGGTATCGGCGCTGTAAATCCGGGTTCCCGACGGGTGCAGTCGCGCCACGCTCCGATGGCGGACGAAGCCCCCGCTTGAGCGGGTGAAGTTCCCGGACTGCAGATCCACGCTGTAAACGCGGGTCCACTGGCCCACATCGGGAAAGCCGTGGGCGTGTCCCTGCGCGTCGATGACAATGTCGCCGAGACTGTCGGGAACCGCGTACGTGGCGAGCACATTGAGGGCGTTCAGATCCACGTGGGTGACGAAACCGTTGTGGCCGACTGCCGCGGTAGCCCCGTCCGGCGATATCGAGACCGCCTTGGCCCGGGCGGGGAGCGGAACATCGGTCTGGCCGCCATCGGGATCGATCGCAATGAGCTTGTTCTCCGCCACGGCGATGATCCGCTCATCGGAGGCGTCGAACTCCGCATCGATGATCCGATCGTTCAGCGGATGCACGGTATAGACGGTGATGTCGAAGGCGTCGAGCGTCATTGTGGTGCTTGCGTAGCCGTCGTTCAGTTCGAGTTCGAATACGTACCGGCCCCGCCGGTCGAACCGAATCGTGTGCATCGGACCCTCGTGGCTGGGCCGAACGGCCGATTCCGCCGGCGACTCGACGGTTCGCCAGGCAAACCGCAACTCATGGCCGTCCGGATCGCTGGAGCCGCTGGCGTCGAGGGTAACGCTGTCGCCCACCAAAGCGCTGCGTTCCACCGCGTTGATTTCCGCGACAGGGGGCTCGTTGGTGAGGGTAACGGTTACGGTATCGCTGCTTGAGAGCCCGTCGGGGTCGCTCACCTCCAGCCCGAACACGTATTCGCCCGGCACGCGGGCCACGAAGGACGTTTGCGCGCCGGAGGCGTTCTCCAGTTGCGTATCGGCGGTACCCGGCTGCTCCTGCAGCTCCCAACTGAACGTCAAGTCGTCATCGTCGGGGTCGCTGCTGTTTGAGCCGTCGAGGGTCACGGGAGACGGCTGGATGGATTGCGTCAGATCGCTCCCGGCGTCAGCGACCGGCGCCCGGTTGGGCGGCGGGGGAGCGGGAGGCGGAGGGGAGGAGCCGCCACCGCCGCAGCCGCCGGCCAGCATCAGCATTCCGGCGAGCAGGACAATCCATGTCCCCCGGCGAACGCCGGGACAGGAAGGACGGGTGCTGATCACGGCGCAAGCATACAGAAGTTCCCGCCCGCATGCCCGGACGCGCGCTCGGAAATGTCATACCCTTGAGTCGAAAAAAAGGCCTATTCAGATCATGGATTTAGCGAAATATTCACAAGTGTGATGCGAATAGGGGTATTATTCGGATCATTCCAATCGAATCAGAACGGAAGAATCATTCATGCCCTACATCTGGGAACTCGAGGACTGGCCGCATTTCACATGGGATGCGGGGGTTGTCCAGCACAACAGCTATCGCTACGCGCTGGCCGCCGGCCGGCTGGCCAACGAGGTGCTGCCACTTTCCAGCGAGGAGCGCACCAACTCGATGATTGATCTGATGGTCGACGAGGCCCGGAAGACATCGCGGATCGAAGGCGAGACGGTTGATCCCCAAGCTGTTCGCTCATCCATCCTCAAGCAACTGGGACTGGCCGAAGAGGACCGATGGCAGGATCCGTACGCTCGCGGAATCGCTCGCCTGGTGGTTGTGTCCCGCCAGCAATTCGCCCAACCGCTGACCGTTGAGGATTTATGCTCCTGGCACCGGCAATTTCTGGGCGAAAGAATGCTCAATGCGGGAGGCTGGCGCACCGAGCCAATCTGGATCGTCTCCGGCGTTGCCGGGAAGGAAAGAGTGCACTTCGAGGGGCCTCCGGCTTCGCGGGTCGCCGGCGAAATGGAAGCCTTCGTCGAGTGGTTCAACGCCAGCAGTTCATTGCCGGGACCGGTGCGTTCCGGCGTGGCCCATTTGTACTTCGAGTCGATTCATCCATTTGCGGACGGAAACGGACGCATGGGGAGGGCAATTGCCGAGATCGCGTTGTCGCAGGAACTGGGTTACCCGGCATTGCTGAGCTTGTCCGCCGCTATTGATCGGCAGCGTAAGGAATACTATCGGAAGCTCAACCAGGCCAGCCGGCAAAACAGCATGGACATTACCGCCTGGCTCCAATGGTGGACGCAGTGCGTCCTGAATGCTCAGGAGCACGCCAGGGAACAGATCGCGTTCGTGATTCGCAAGGCGGCGTTCTGGCGCAGCTTCGGGAATCGCGTCAACGACCGCCAGGAGAAGGCGTTGGCCCGCATGTTGCGCGAGGGGCCCGACGGCTTCAAGGGCGGCATGAGTGCGCGCAAGTACGTAGCGCTCACGGGTTGCTCAGGTCCAACAGCCACGCGGGACCTGTCCCTGCTTACGAAAATCGGGGCGCTGGAGCGGCTGCCAGCCGGCGGGCGCAGCACGCGCTATGTCGTGCGCCTGCCGGGATGACATACCGCGCCGGCACCCTGCGTGACGCCGCGCCGGATGACACTGGACAATGACTTCTGATCAGCAGTGCTTCGTGCATATCGTTCTGCCCGGCGCAACGCCGTGGAACTGGATCCCGTGCAGCTGCGTCTTGCCGAATTGCAGGCTGCCGCCGATGCCGGTCGTAGCGCTCGATCAACGGTTTCTTGCCATGGCTTGCGGCCCGGGAATCACTGCCGCTTGCGCCTCGGTTGGTTACTGAGTATCGCGGACCGGATTGATGAGTTTGAGGCCCGGGAAACGCGTGAAGTCCCGGTCGCTCGTGGCGATGCCGGCGCCGTGCTCAATCGCCAGGGCGGCGAGGTGGGCGTCCATGACCATTACGCCTTTCGCCTGTCCCTCCCCGCAAAGCCGGCTGAGCAGCTTCCAGGTGCGCGCGCCGGGCTGAAGAAGCTGCGCATTGGGTTGCGCGAGCCATTCTTCGACAAGCGCGCAGGCTTTGCGCGGCGATAACGGTTGTTCATATACGCGCCGGTCCGAGGCAATTCGGACAAACGCCAGCAGCGTAATCAGGGCGAAGCGCAGCGGCAACCCGGCGGAAAATTGCGCTTCCAGCCACTGTCTTGAGGGTTCGTGGTACGGGCTGTGGCGGTCATACGCATATAGCAAAACGTTTGCGTCCACCAGGGTCATCGCCGCGTGGGCCCATCAAGAAAGTCGAGCAGCCCGCCGATGTCGTCCAGATCCATCCCTTCCTTCAACCCCATGGGTTGCGCATGAACGCTGAACGGTTTTGCCATGTCCTCGGCCCTGGGCGCTTCCAGCCCGCGGCGAAGAAACGCATTGACCACTTCCTTCATTCCCGCGCCCGAGCGGATCATCTCCTGGCGAAGCTTGGCCGCCACATCCTCATCCAGCGTCAGTGTGGTTCGCATGGCGCCTGATGATGCCCATAGAGCATCAAGATGTCAATGTGCAGTCTTCTTTATCGATCATCTGAAGCCGGTCGATCAGGGCGCCCTCGATGAGGAAGACTGAGAAGAACTTCAAGCACCGCCTGCACCCGGCGGAACGCGAGGTGATCGTGTACGACTATGCGGATAACGCCTCCTGTCCCTGCTCGACTCCATTTTCGAGCACATGCTCGACGACGAGTATCCGCCAGGCAATCGCCTGGGAGCCATGGTCGTATGGCAGTTCGGAGAATTCCGCGAGCAGCGCGCCGTGGAAAGGCTCACCGAACTGAGCGAGGACAGGCTCGGGATATTGGTGGAAGCAGCGAACGAAGCGCTGGCGAAGATTCGAATGGGGGATTAGCGCCGACGGCTGGTTGCGCCTCGAATTTAGATTAAATGCTCAGCATGAAAACCCCGTTCGACATGCTCAAATGGCAGGCATGCAAGAGGTCCATACCAATAATGACATCAAAACCTTCGGGCTGAAAATCCAGCACCATAACCTTCATTTTCTGGAAGCCGCGCATAGAGACTGTAGCTTGTTCGGAAACGGGAATAACCATGCCCACACTGCAGGTTGGCGTGTCTCGCTGCCCGTGCGCTCCTGTGATGGGTAACCAGCCGTCAGGGATCAAATTCATCTCGGCAACGACTTTCTTGGAGATACCGCTAATAGTTGCCCCTGTATCCAGGAGCGCGCGGTATTGGAATTGTTTATCGGGAGGGGTGTCTTCATCACCGTCTCGCCCGGGCACCGATACCCAGACATCAACGAGCATCCTTCCTTCGTCAATACTCCCGGCAAACGAGGGCATCGTCGAAATCAGTCAATGGTCATCGGTTCAACGTATAACGTGGCGCCGCCTAGCGATGCGGGCTTCTCACCAATCTGCTTCAAGGAAAAATGACCCAGGCCGAACTTTTCTCGGCCAATATCGTAGGCGTCGCCATGGTCGTTGTAGGTTGAGACGAATTTGCCATCATGGAACATTGCAATCCGGCCAAAATGATCACGTTCCAATTCCTTTTCCATGGACTGATACGCCTTAATGTTCTTTCGAATCTCGGCCATGGCATCGTCGAAACTGGCCTTCATTGCTATTCTCCAAGTAGTGCAAACCCCAGAAAAATCGGGATATACGGGAAATTTAGTATATCAGCGGGGCCATTTGAGGGCATAAAGTGCGTGCGTGTGACAAGTTAGTTGCCCCCTTGCGTTTTCCAGCCAAAGTTACCAGTTGTTTCACGCGATGGTTACCGTCCCATTGCCATTGATTGTTCGTTGAATTCTGCTTTAACTTTCATCATCTCTCGGACGCTTGGGCGGGCAAGCGCGGCCTTGGCCGATCTGCGTCCCGCGCAAGGTGTCGTCCTTCCCGATCTCGCCAATAGTAAGATCGAAACAACCATGGACAACAGGGTCGCACACTCGAATCCCAACATGATGCACGGCACTGTTGCCGCCGAAGCTGCTTCTCGGCAAGCGCTCGGAGTGTAGTTGCCCCCGGTCCAGGAAGCGGTGATCGAATCAGAATCCCGGCATGATCAAGCGGATGGTATTCGCCGGCGCCTTGCTGAAATCGCGGACGAGAGACAGAAACTCGAGTCCCGCCTCCAACGACTGCTGAAAGCCGGAACCACTGCGCAAGGCGCTCCCATTTCGGACGGCGCGGTAACGAATCAATCCGAGGCGAGCGAGAAAATCGCCCTGTTCCGCTCCCTGTTCCGGGGACGCGAGGATGTCTTCGCACAACGCTGGAAAAGCGCACGCACAGGCAGGTCCGGCTACGCGCCGGCCTGCTCGAATGAATGGCGGCCGGGAGTCTGCGGGAAACCGAGTATCAAGTGCGGTGTCTGCGCCAATCAGTCCTTTCTTCCCATGAGTGACAAGGTAATCGAGGGGCATCTGCGAGGACGGCACACCATCGGCGTTTATCCCATGTTGCCGGACGATACATGCTGGTTTCTTGCCGCTGACTTCGACGGACACTCCTGGCCGGCGGACGCGGCTGCTTTCCTGTCCACCTGCCATCAAAAGCAGGTTCCGGCGGCGGTCGAGCGGTCGCGCTCAGGCAACGGTTGCCACGTCTGGATTTTTTTCTCGGATCCGCTGCCCGCCGCGCTGGCCAGACGCCTGGGCGCTCATCTCCTTACCGAGACCATGGAACGCAAACCGGAAATCGGGTTTCAGTCCTACGACCGGTTCTTCCCGGCCCAGGACACGACGACCACCGGCGGCTTCGGCAGTCTGATTGCTCTGCCTTTGCAGCGCCTCCCGCGAGAAACCGGCAACAGTCTGTTTGTCGATTCAAGCTTTGAACCGTACGCCGACCAGTGGGCTCATATGTCATCGCTTGGACGCATGTCCCGCGCCAATGTGGCCGCGATTACCGACGAAGCGGATCAACAGGGCCGGGTTATGGGCGTTCGGCTGCCGCTTACCGACGAGGATTCCGAACCCTGGACAGCGCCTCCGTCCCGGCGGAAATCGCTGCCGCCCATCACCGACCCGGTTCCCGAGCGCATTAGTGCAGTACTGGCCGATCAGATTTACATAGCGCGAGACGGACTGCCGCCCGGTCTCGTAAACCGCCTCATACGGCTCGCCGCCTTCCAGAATCCGTCTTTCTACAGTGCGCAATCCATGCGCCGGTCCACCTTCAATATTCCGCGCATCATTGCCTGCGCCGAGCTGCTCTCGCACCACATAGCGCTGCCCAGAGGTTGCCACGATGATTTGCAGGAGCTGTTGGAGGAGCATGGCATTGGCCTCGATTTGCTCGATAAGCGGAATGCCGGAACCGCCGTGCGGACTGCGTTTCTCGGAGAATTGACGAGCCAGCAGCAGGCGGCGGCCGATGCCTTGCTGGCTGAAGATATCGGCGTGCTTGCAGCCACCACGGCATTTGGCAAGACGGTCGTCGCTATCGCGGCCATTGCCGCCCGCAAGACCAACACGCTGGTTCTCGTGCATCGCCGCCAGCTTATGGAGCAATGGATTGCGCGCCTTAGCGCGTTTTTGGATCTGCCCGAATCGTCTATTGGAAGGATCGGAGGCGGCAAACGAAAACCAGGCGGAATTGTTGATGTCGGCATGATCCAAAGCCTAGTCCGGAAAGGGAAGGTGGACGATACCGTCGCCGACTATGGGCACCTGATCGTCGACGAGTGCCACCATGTTTCCGCGGTCAGTTTCGAGGCGGTTGTGCGCCGGGCCAAGGCCAAATTCGTGCTTGGATTGTCTGCTACGGTTACCCGGCAGGATGGACACCACCCGATTGTCTTCATGCAGTGCGGCCCTATTCGCTTTCGGGACAGCGCGAAAGCTCAGGCTCGCAAGCGTCCTTTCAGCCACCGCGTGACCTTGCGCCCTACATCCTTCCGTATGCCCGCGGATATCGACCAAAAGCGCCCGATAATTCAGCAGATCTATGCAGCGTTGGTGGAAGATGAGGAGCGCAATTCGTTAATCCTGAAGGATTTGGGGGTCGTGTTGGAACAAGGACGCTCGCCGATCGTATTAACGGAGCGCAAGCGTCACGCAGAGTATCTCGCGCGCCGGGTCGGCAGCCTTACGCGGAATGTGCTGCTGCTCCGTGGAGGCATGGGAGAGAAGCATCGCCGTAAAGTCATGCAACGCTTGGAAGATGTCCCTGATTCCGAGGAGCGCGTGCTGATCGCTACAGGGCGGTATATCGGAGAAGGCTTTGACGACGCCAGGCTGGACACGCTCTTTCTGGCTCTGCCCATTTCCTGGAAGGGCACGCTGGTGCAATACGTCGGCCGCCTGCACCGCCTGCATCCGGAGAAACGCGAGGTTGTCGTGTACGACTATGCGGATAACGCCGTCCCCATGCTGCGCCGCATGACCGAAAAGCGTATTCGCGGATACAAGAGCCTGGGCTACGCCATATCGGATATCGCCCACCCAACAATGATCTGACCGAGCCTCAGTGCGCAACCAAATGCTCAGTGCGTAAACCGCAATTCGCGTCATCATGCCGTGAGACCGGGCCGCATCGTCCTTTGCCCGGGGAATTCCTCACAATCAGCGAGTTCCGCGAACGAATTGTTCGATGGCAGTTTAGTAGCCAATTGCACAAGAATTTTGCTTGACATTTCGCATGCCCGACTCTATTGTCTTGCCTAACACCCCTTGCGGTTTCGACCGCAAGGTGCGGGCCTCTTCGGAGGCCCTTGCTTTTTCCAGGGACCGGGAATGCGCACGATTATCTACATTGATGCACTGAATCTGTTCTACGGTGCGCTGAAAGGAACCAGCTGCAAGTGGCTTGACTTGCACCGACTATTCACAAAGGTTCTGCCGGCTGAATGTGATATTCGGTGCATCAAGTACTTCACAACAAGAGTGTCGGGCGGGCCAGCCGACCCCTCAAAGCCGCAGCGCCAGGAATCCTATCTACGGGCGCTGAAGAAATCCACGCCTAACCTGGAAATCTATTTCGGACACTTCTTGCGCCATCGCGTCCGACTGCCTTTGGCTCAACCAGTCGGCAGCCCGTCAACCGCTTCGACATCAGATGCCCTCCCGTCGCAGAAACGATAGTAGAGATCCTCGTCAACGACACGAAATATCATGATTACGGCCGTCATGAAGACGTGTGACCTTGTTTTGCTTCGCGGTGAGGCAAAGATCAAGCCAAATCGGTGCAGTGCCTGCCCGATTTGCCGGAGACTTAGCGCACGACGACTTGAACCCGGCCAGCGTATGATGGCGTGGGGCAACAATCAATCAATGACAGGAACCGGTCGGAACCGGTTCCACGAGGGACCCACATGAACAATGCGAGCACGGGCCTGCCCGTTACCCAAATCGATCACACAGTCGTGCGGGGTGTGATCGCCTATACGTCGAAAAAACCTGAACGGTTGGATCAGGAACGCGGACGGGAGTTCTACACCATCACCAAATACGGTTGGGGTGGCCGCACCATTGGCGTTCATACGGAAATCGACGACCGCCCCTCCGTTATGCGCGACGCCACTTACACGGTGGACGAAAACTGGATGCCCCAGGATTGTTTCGTCCGGCTTACCGTCGGCGACAGGTTTATGGGCACGGGGTGGTTTAAATTCCATGACGACTATACGGAGTGTGAGACCTACACCGCATTGGAAGGCCGGGTGTCCCAGCGTATGGACCACAAACACGGCCCATTGAAGTCTTTTCAGAACCATGCCATCGCCTGCGACAGCTGGCACTTTTCCCACTACGACCTGAGCAAGGGTCCCGGCCAGCAAAGCATCGACGAGTTGCTGCTGTGCTCGCCCGACCACAGAGGTGCGACCGGCCCGATGCTTTACCCCCTGCGTTTGGACCTGGTGTATGTGGGTGACGAAAAAATCACCGTCGGCGCCGGCACGTTTGATGCCCATCACTTCCAGGTGCCGACCAACACCGACCTCCCGGAAGAACACCCGCCCTATGAGGTGTATACATCGACAGACGGGGAATACACTTTCCTCAAGGGTGGAGTCGCCGGGTACATGCAGACCCATTACGAGCTGGTGGAATACGAAAAGACTGTTGGATAAGATACTGGCGGCAAGGAGACATCATCCATGATCAAGGAGTACCACCAGCGCGACCATTTGTCCCGCAAGGGGCGCCTGCTATACACCTCCAGGAAGCCGGACCGCATGGGTGAGGAACGGGGCCGGGAAGCATGGACCCTGACGCGGCATTCCGATGGCCGCCGGTCGTTGATGTCTCACGGTGAAATCGATGACCGGCCCAGTGTCTTGCGTTTCGTCCATCTCACCGTCGATAGCGGCTGGTCACCTGTTGACGCCTTTGTCCGCATCACTGTCGGGGATGAATTCCGCGGCTCGGGCTGGTATCGCTTTGCCCATGGGGTTGCCGAGTGCGAGACGGTCACAACCACGGAAGGCCGGTTGTCTCAACGTGTGCCGTACTCAGGTATTTGCCCCGGCTTCGGCGGCCATGCCATTCAGAATGACGGTTGGGTCTGCGCCGCTGTGGAATTATCCAAACCCGGTGAACCGCAGACGTTTGAACATTTTGTGTCGTCGACCGATCATCGCGGTGCGACAGGGCCGACCATTGCCACAGCCCGGCCTACGGTGATCTATCACGGGGATGAGGACATCACGGTGGGTGCAGGCTCGTTTACGGCGCACCACTTTCAATTCGTGGCGGTCGAGGGCCTGCCCGAAGAACACCCGATCTACAACGTATGGACCACAAACGACGGTGACTACGTGTTTCTCAAGGGTCAGGTCGACGGGTACATGCAGACCTATTACGAATTGGTTGAGTTAAGCGAAGGACTCTGACTGACGATTCACGACGGCGCCGAGCGGGATGGGAAGTCAATTGCCCGAATCCATCCCGGGGACAAACATACATAAGCCCCCACAATGGTGAAAGCAGGCCCGAACGCGACCGCATACCGATCGGCCCGGTAACGCGCCATGGCGGTTGGCAGGAAAAGCCGCCGTACGCCGAATATCCGCGATATGTCTGGAAGCCTTCGCCGTACACCGAGGAAGTCCGTCAACACCTCCCGAAGTCGCGGATTGGGTGTGCCAGAACTCCTACGGTGTCATATCCATGACCGGCGCCGGTGGGTTATTCCCAGGTACAGGAGCGGGCTCAGGATGAGCCTTCATCCCCTGTCGGACCGCACTCGCCATGAATTCCGCGTAAGGTTTGGTTTGCTGATTCACGCTGGCCGCCTCCAAAGCGGCCAGGTAGGCTTGGCGTTGCTGGACTCGGATAATCGTCCAGGGATATCCGCCGGAGGCCAGCATTCCATTCAGCAGGAACCGCGCGATGCGGCCGTTGCCATCCGGATACGGATGGATGTAACCGAAAAGCCAGTGTCCCGCCGCCGCCCGCACGGCAGGTTCGGGCTCTTCCTCAAGCAACTCAAACAATGCCGTCATTGCCCCCGGGATGATTTCCCAGCGCGGCGGCACATGCCGCGAGCCTTGCAGAAACACGGCCTGGTTACGATAGCCTGCCAGACTCGCGGGCTCAAACACGCCGGCAGCTACGAATGGCTGAAAGAGTTGCAGGTACCACAGGGCATGATTACTCTTGAACTGTACTCCGGCCCGAGCGCCCTGGAGAATGCGGTGCGTGGTTTCCTGTACTGCCTGGAATGCCTGCCAATAGCCACGCGCCGCCAGGGCGTTCCGGTCCTTTCGGTCAGATTCCAGGGCCTCGGGATTCCAACTGCCCGAACGGACCCTTTGAATCAATTCCGGCGTCACTCTGTACCCCTCGATTGACAAAGAGTGATAGGCATCCTGAACAGACATGTCCTGCATGTGTTCGAGATACCTGCGTTGGGAATCCTCGTCAGCCGGCAGTCCCGGCGGCTTTGGAAACGAATCCAGAATCGGCTCGCGCGCCGCTTCCCACAATGCCCGCAGGCGTTGGGCGATTGCAGGCGCCGTTGGGTCAGCAAGAAAAGGCTTTCGAGTACTGCCCTCCTCTGAAACAAACGGGTTGGTTTCCCGTAGCCGGTGCTCGGTCTCGCGCATCACGCGCGCGATTTCCTTCGCCGAGCCTTCTCGGCCAATGTGTCGAAATGCCCCGGCCAATCGGCCGGCGATCACCGAATTGGAACCCGCCAGAAGCCGGCGCAGCAGTCCGGATGTCTGCTCTATTCCGGCAAGCACCGTCTGCGCCTCGATCGGACATTCCTGAAAGAACGAAGCCGGCGCGCGCACCAAGGCGGCCTCGGGAGTGAATATGCGAACCCCGTTCTTCTCGCACAAGTCGTCTGCGCGCGGCATCCGCGTAGTCTTCAGATCAAAAAACGAGGTCCCGAATGGCAGCTGTATCCGGTTGTTTGCGCCCTTTACTGCATGCACCAGGACCTGGGTGGGCACAGCCGTGTTCTCCGCATGCAGCAGCAGAGACTGCACCGGCGCCAGGTGCCACTGGCCTCCGAATCGGTGGGTGCAGTAGCGTGCACAAAACTCCCAGAACGAGGAATACCAGGGTGTCGTATCGCTCGGAGAGGCGCCGGGATCGCCAAGCATGAACCATCCCTTGATGATCGGCTGAAGAAAGCCATTGCGCTTTAGCCGCTCTCGATGCTCCCGCTCGAACTCTCGGGACCGGAAAACTTGCCGGTCCGTTCCCTGCCGATCCTGCAGTATGGCCAGCGAGGCAGCAAGTTTTTCATTGAGCGAAGGCATGAAATAACTCCAGTAATGAACCAACTGGTTGCCAATACGAAAAAACACAACGAGAAAAGTAGGCTTATTGACATGGATTCAAGTATATCTTGTGGTGCGATTCCAAGTATATCTTGTGGTTCGATTCCGGGAGCAGCGCGCCGTGGAAAGGCTCACCGAACTGAGAGCGAGGACAGGCTCGGGATATTGGTGGAAGCAGCGAACGAGGCGCTGGCGAAGATTCGAGGAGGCGACTAGCAGTAAGGCCACACCGAAACCGAGGAGCGCCATCAGTCGGGAGGACGGGATTAGAGGGAAAGATCAGTTCAACATGCCCATCCGGAATTGCCGCTAGAATAAACGGACCTGGGTTTCGCAGGCCTTGGAACCGAGTATGTTTACTGGCGAGAAAACCGCGCAAATGGCTGCTTACTTCATCGACAAGGAAGATGAGTGCGCCAAATTGAAATCCTGAAGCTGATCAAATTGCTGTATCTCGCGGATCGAGAGTCCGTTGACCGTTACGGCGAACCGATCAGCTATGACAAGATGGTCTCGATGGACCACGGCCCCGTCCTGTCGCGCACTCTTGATCTCATTAACGGTTGTGTAAGCGACAAGGATGGCGCCCAGTGGGATGTCTGGATTTCTGACAGAAAATCGCACTGTGTGTCGCTAAGGAAGAGCGCGGCGCGTGAACATTTGGATCAATTGAGCGACGCCGATATTGAAGTGCTCGCAGACGTCTGGGATCAGTTTGGTCAAATGAGCAAATGGGAAATCCGAGATTACACTCAAGATCGCCTCAGCGAGTGGCGTGATCCCCGCGGCTCATCCCTACCGATTAGTGAGTATCGGTTGCTTGTCGCTCTTGGCCGCGGCGAGCAAGAGGCAAGGGAAATTGCGGAAGTTATTCGTGAGCAACGCCAATTGAATTACGCCGTCTCGACGATTTGACTGAGAATCGAGCAACGGAATGCTGGAGCCTGGCGCGACTGTTCTTATTCCATCAGGCCCACAACAAGATCCTAATCGGAAGCATCTATTCGTAGTTGTGGGCAGGCAATCAGGACCGCCAGCACAGGTGTTGGTGGTACCTGTGTCCTCGATCAGAACTCGCCATTACGACAATCAACGGAAAAAAGTATATAAAATATCCCTCATTTCACGAAATACGTGAAATCCTGTAAGTTTTATATATCATTGCCACTATGCCAGCGAAACTCTCCAAAGCCCGCCAACGCTTGGCATTCGTTCTTAGAAACTCCGGCCCGACGTTGGCCGTCGCCGACGTTGCCAACACCCTGGGTCTGGAGCGGCCTCAAGCGTCGAAAATACTCTCGCGCTGGGCTAACCAGGGATGGCTAGTCCGCCTCCATCGAGGACTTTACGCCGCGGTGCCCTTGAAGTCGGCTGGCGGCGAGGTGGTGTTGGAAAACCCTTGGCTAATTGTCCCGGCTCTATTCGACAACGCATACATCGGAGGCTGGTCCGCAGCAGAGCATTGGGATCTGACCGAGCAGATCTTTTCGAGTGTTTGCGTGCTGACCGCCGACAAGATACGCCGCAAGGACCGGACTATCGGCGGCATCCGTTTCGCCCTGACCTCCATGCGAACAGACAGGCACTTCGGCACACGATTCGAGTGGGTCGGAAACCAAAGGATCGCTGTCTCTGATCCCGAAAAGACTATCATCGACATGTTCTACAAGCCGAGTCTCGGCGGCGGCATACAGCACGCGACCGAGTGCTTTCGCAATCTAGTTCGCTCATCACCAGAAAACGGGCCTAAGCTGGCCGACTATGCCGAGCGTTTCGGCAGTGGCTCGGTGAATAAGCGGCTAGGCCTCATCGCCGAAGCGACGGGTTTGACAGAGCTGGCTGAAAGACTCTCTGCCGGCAGATCGGCGGGCAATATTCAACTCGATCCGAGGAACCCTGGCGACAAGCTGATAACTCGTTGGGGCGTGTGGGTCCCAGCTCATTGGGAGAGATGGGCCCGCGAATGATCGACCCGAACGAAATCCAGGAAGTTGCCAGTGAAACAAACCTAAACCCATACGTAATCGAAAAGGACTACGTGATCGGCTGGGTACTGGCCGGCATCTACAACCACCCTGACATTCGCGAGGCTTGGGTATTCAAGGGCGGAACGTGCTTGAAGAAGTGCTTCTTTGAGACGTATCGGTTCTCGGAAGACCTCGACTTTACGCTACGCGAAGACGAGCAGCTCGACGAGGCTTTCCTGTCCCGGGTCCTTTCCGAAGTCGCGGATTGGGTGTACCAGAACGCCGGCATTGACGTCCCAATCGACGAGCTGAAGGTTGAGGTTTACACCAACAAAGCCGGAGTAACGGGCGGCCAGGCACGAGTGTATTTTCGCAACCCGTTGCAGCATGCGAGGAATAGCCCCGGCCGTATCAAAGTGGACCTGACCACACACGAAATACTCGTCAGGGAGCCCGTACGACGAGTGGTTTCGCACCCGTACACGGATTGTCCCGCGGATGGCATTCACGCGCTTTGCTATGACTTCCCGGAGATCTTCGCGGAGAAAACTCGGGCCTTGGCTGAGCGGACTCGCCCACGCGACCTGTACGACGTCATCAATCTCTACAGGAGACCAGAAACTCAAACTGCTCGGGAGGACATCCGAGTTGTCCTTGCTGAAAAATGCGCGTTCAAGAAAATCAACGTGCCGAGACTCGCGGATCTGCTGCCGTTTCGTGACGATGTTGCCGCGACATGGGTGCAGATGCTTGATCATCAACTTCCGCAATTGCTATCGTTCGAATCTTTCTGGGACGAGCTGCCAGATTTTTTCAACTGGCTAGAGGTCAGGCTGGAAATCCCGGCCACAGCACCGGTAAGGACTCGCGCAGATGAGATACCGATATTCGCGTCACAGCCTTTGCCGCGAGGAGCGATGGTCCCTGGCGGCATCATGGGCCGAATACGATTTGCTGCGGCCAACCGGCTGCTTGTCGACCTAGACTACGAGACTCTTGCTGGGCGGCGGTCCAGCAGACTCATCGAACCGTATTCGCTCCGGCAAAGCGCCGAGGGCAATATCCTTTTGTATGCTTCCCGCGGTGACAGCGGTGAACCGCGTGCGTATCGAGTTGATCACATTCACGGTGCGGCTGTTACGGACAGAAACTTTGTGCCCCGCTACACGATCGAGTTGACGATGGCAGGACCCTCGACGATTCTGCCCGTCGCACATGGGACCGGCGGACTCGGGCGCACCCGTGGCGTTTCGCGGCGTAGGCCCGCCCGCCGCCGATCTACTGGCAGAAAACGACCAAGCTCAGCGCTGAGTACTGGCCCAACGTACGTGTACGAATGTTCCTACTGCCACAAGAAATTCAGGCGGAAAAAGCGGAACTCCCGACTGAACAAGCACAAGGACAAATCAGGATGGGATTGCCCAGGTCGAACCGGCTGGCTAGTAGACACGGTTTACTAGCTGTATCTCCGGCGAGAGCGAACGCGACCGCATACCGATCGGCCCGGTAACGCGCCACGGCGGTTGGCAGGAAAAACCGCCGTACGCCGAATATCCGCGATATGTCTGGAAGCCGTCGCCGGACACCGAGGAAGTCCGCCAACACCTCCTGTCCCTGCTCGACTCCATTTCCGAGCACATGCCCGACGACCAGTATCCGCTGGGCAATCGCCTGGGAGCCATGGTCGTATGGCAGCTCGGAGAATTCCGGGAGCCGCGCGCCGTGGAAAGGCTAACCGAACTGAGCGAGGACAGGCTCGGGATATTGGTGGAAGCAGCGAACGAGGCGTTGGCGAAGATTCGAGAAGGCGATTAGCGGCCGCAGTGGCGAATAGCACGAAAGACCGCGCCGAAACCGAGCAGCACCATCATCTCCAGATTGCGGCCATCAGCCTGGTTGGACCGGTTTATGGCGGCGAGATCACGCTCACCAAATGTTTCCTGTACAGATGATGCAAGACCCAAATGCGTTCTTGTAAGTGAATTCTGTGGCATACTTCGCCACTAAGTCTTGTTAGCCGAGGCTGGCCCCATGCTATTGCGTTTCGGTGTGGCCAATCACCGGTCCATCCGCGATTATCAGGAATTGTTTCTCACGGCGTCCAAGAGGATCAAGCGTGAAGGAATCAGTATTCCCGTCCCGATGCTGCAACAGGAAGCCGTGCCGGTTGTCGCAATCTATGGTCCAAATGCCTCTGGAAAGTCAAACCTGATGGATGCGTTGGACGAGATTGGGCGGGCAATTGTCCGATCCCATCAGGCTTCAGGAGCCACGGATCCAATTCCTAGATCTCCATTTCTGCTAGACACTAAGGCTGTTAAGGAACCCACTCGATTCGATTGCACGTTCACCGTCCCCGAAACGACTGACGAGAAGCAAAAGAGTTCTCACGATGCTGCAGTATACGAATATGGCTTTGAGTTTAACTCCAGGGAATTTACTCGCGAATGGCTTTTTCGAACAACACGTAAAGAGAGGCTCAGTACTCAAACGCTTTTCGAGCGGCAGACGATAGATGGCCAAACAAGTATTGATTTTGGCAGCCGGTTACGGGGTGAAAACAAGACCATTGCCAATCTGACGAGGCCGAATAGTTTGTTTCTGTCTGCTGCCGCGCAGAACAACCATCCGCAGCTTGGCCCCCTGCATGCCTATTTTGCTTCTCGATGGAAGACAATTCTCAATGGAGGTCCCATGCTGGTTCCAATGGTCGCGGAAAGTCTGTCCGATTACGCGCATTTGGAACAACTCCTGCCACTTGTAAGACAGGCTGATTTAGGAATCAGTGAGATCAAAGTTGAGGAAGAAGAGGCGGAAGAAAGTCAGGTTGATTTTATGCGGGACATCGTCGGAGTTTTTTCAAAGCATGCGAACGAGTCTGGCGAAGATTTTTCTCCCAAAGAATCTCTTTTGGACCTGATGCGTCGGCGCAAGAAACTCAGCTTCATTCACGCGACTTCCGGAGAATTCCCGCACTCGTTCGAATACGGCATGCAGAGCAAAGGTACCCAAACACTGATTTCGTTTCTTATTCCTGCATTAGAAGCGCTAGCGCAAGGATCCCTTCTAGTTATCGACGAATTGGATACCAGTTTGCACCCAAACTTGACTCGTGCTTTCGTTTCGCTATTTGGCAAAGCCGAAACCAATCCGAGTGGCGCCCAACTGATATTCACCACGCACGACGTGACGCTATTGAGTAGCGGACTTCTATCGCAGGATGAAGTATGGATTTCCGAAAAAGACAACGAGGGTGCATCTCACTTTACACCCCTTACGGACTTCAAGCTGCGCTCACGGGACGACATTGAAAGGGCTTACCGCAATGGACGTTTCGGCGGCGTTCCCGCTAGTGACGAGTTTATCGGCTAGTCCCTTAGCAGCTCAGCAACCTGAGACCAATGGCGCGCGCGAAGAATCTCCGCCGCAATCGTGCTGTTCTTGCACCTGCTGCACGGGTTGTAGTTGTCACCGAAGGAGCTTTGACCGAACCGAAATACCTACGGTCCTTTAATCTCATTCATACAGACAACGCCATTAGGCTGGTAATTCGCCCGGGCATTGGTGATCCTCGCGCGGTAGTGGAACGTGCGGTCCAAGTAAAGAAGGCATTGCGAGGCGATAGTCTGGCTGGTCAAGATACGGTTTGGGCAGTGTTTGATCGGGACGAACATCCGCGATTTCCTGAGGCAGTAGACATGGCCAAGGCGAATGACATTCTCTTAGCAGTCTCAAACCCCTGTTTCGAGATTTGGGGAGTTTTTCACTATAGAGAATTTGACGCACCTGTGCATCGACACGACTGTCAACGAGAGCTTGCGAGGCTTTGTACCAGCTATAGCACTAGCGGATCGAAAGTTTTCGATGACTCCGCAGCAATCGCGCAAAATTACAGCAGTGCAGTAGCGCGAGCCAAGAACTCTCGCAGGCGGCGGCAAGAAGAGGAACGGCCCGAGGGCAACCCGTCTACCCGAATTTACCTACTGACTGAACATATCTTGAAGTTGTACGCTTTACGACAATCAGCAGACTGATAGTCTCCTATTCTTGCCGCTGGCGTCTGTTCCTACGCAATTGGGTTGGCCGAGCCACCATTTTTTGTCCCAGACCATTAGCAATTCTCTAAGTTGTCAATGGCAACTGAGAAGGGCGCTCAACGAAATTTTGAAGCCTACGATGAGTACAGTGATGTAAACCGGTAAGAGGAGGAGAAAAGTGGCATCCGGCGATTCTGATATCGGGCGGCTCGTTCATGCAGTGCGTCGCTTGATCAACCTGCAAAATGCGGAGTTGAGTGACGAGTTTTTCCCAGCCCACCTGTCTGTTGCGCTGATCGACGCAATCTTCACGCCCCAGCTTCGCTACTACACCCATGTGGTACGTATCATCGAGAGGTATTGTGCGCGCTTCAGCTTGCGCCGGGTCCGCTCGGATCGGGGAAGACTGCCGCGTGTGGATGAGCAGGAGACGCTAACGGACCTTATCGACCACTACGAGGATCTGGGCCCAAACGGATTTCAGGACGAGATCGTCCGATCCCGCTTTCGCTCACCTGGGACCAATATATTGAAGTCGGAGAACGTCAAGCGAGCAGCGATCGAACTGCGGGGAATCGGGATTGAGACGCTCCAGGATGCCCAATGCAAGAGTGCCCATCAGATCAAATGCGCGCTTAGGCCTTTGTCCGGGATCGGGGATCGGACGATCCACATGTTCCTGATGTATGCGGGCGACGACGAATTCGTGAAAGGCGACGTCCATGTGTGCAGGTTCGTCGCCACAGCCTTGCATGGGCGGCGGGTTTCAGCGGAAGAGGCAGAGCGCCTCGTGGGAAGCGCCGCGAGGGTGCTTGGCATCGCGCCTCGGCTGCTGGATTACGAGATCTGGAAGCATGGCGCAATGTAGCGTGGAATGCGACGATAAATTCGGGCTATTTTTGGGCCAGGTGCTTGTGTTTCGGTGACCTGACAATTGGGCCGTCACCGTCAACTCTGCGTGGACACAATTTACCGTTCCGCCGTTTTCCGAGGCATGTTGTAGTGCGAAGACCACAATTTACCCACCGGCTAGAATCGCTACGCCCAAGTTGAGGCAAAGGAAACGATGATGGGAAGCAGTTTTGCAATCCTTGCAAACGGCAGCATCCTCCGCCAGACATGAACACACCAACCACAAACCAACTGAGGAACGCGGGAAAATGTTTGGTGGCTGCAGAGCTCTTGCGCCGGGGAGCGCATGCCAAGCCTGATCTTGGTGGTCGCTCCAATCCAGACGTCCTTGCTCACTCGCCGGACCGCACTCGCACGGTGCGGATCAAGGTCAAGGTGAAAGGAATACGCTCAAAGCAAGTCCCTGGGTGGCAATGGAACTTGAGGCATGCGCGTGAAGCATTGGACGCGCCTCCTAACAAGTTTCTCGTGTTTGTTGATCTCGCCCCCGCCCAACCTGATTTCTATATCTGTCAACTGGGCCGGATCGCCCAGCAAGTCTTGCAAAACCACGCCGACTACCTAAGCGGACATGGCGGAGTCCGCCCGCGCACTCCTGAATCCGAACACACCCTAGTTCCACTTGAGGCGGTGTATAAGGGCAGGGAGGCTTGGGAACAACTCGGTGTTCTAGGAAAAGCCTGAGCATCGCGGCCAGCTCAGCAACCATTTTCCATTGGCCTGGACGAACGATTAATTCAGGCTCTCAAAAGAAGCAAGGGCTGCTCCGAGGGGCAGCCCTTGACTTGAGTTTGACACTTCCTCGTACATTTTCGTGTATTTGACTTGAGTTTGACACTTCCTCGTACATTGTCGTGTATTTGAGGTGATGCGGGTGTAGGAATATCAACGACTTAGGCTGATTGGGGCT
>JAJEFE010000079.1 GCA_022820625.1 Gammaproteobacteria bacterium
CTCCATGGCCGCGAACCGGGGCGTCCGCGCTGGCTGCCGCCGCCCAGGGCCGCGCCGGCGGGCTGAAATCGACCCCGAAATCCACCGCCCGGACCGCACCGAGAGGCCGATCGCCCCCTCCAACTGCCGGATTTAGGTTCAATTGCTGTAGTTGCATCGGAGATCGGAACAGAAATTGCTCCGGCTGGGCGGCCCGGACCCAAGTTGGGGACGCTCGGTGCACCCCGCCCCGCCGTCGTCAGGCACGGAGACGTTGACGGGGCACGGACGGCTACGCCTGGCGGCGTACACTGTCATCATCGCAGGCTCATATGATGATCGTTCCCCCGGAACTACTGTCCCGGCTCTGCCACGCTTTGCTGGGCATGCGGGCTGGCTGCGAAACAGTCAATGCACTAACATTCAAGCTGGACCGGTCAATGGAAACCGGTCGTTGAACCTTAAGTTGTGGAGATTTCTCTGGCGGCCACACGATCACGGGAGGCTGTTCATGATCGGACTTTCCCTACAACGGCAAATTTTCAACACCGCAAATCTGACCGTGGCGTTCGTCATGCTGGGATTGACGTTCTACGCCGTCACGACAGACCGCGCCCATGCTCAGCTCAATGACGCCTGCTCCTCAGTCGATCTGTCGACGCCGCCGGGCACGCCGATCGACATCCGCTACGGCCTGACCGGGGGCGGTGAGCAACCGCTGGCGCTGCTGTGGGCTGACAAATCCGCCTATCCCAATAACGGCAGATTTTACAATCTCAAGGCAACGCGGTACCGGCCCACGGATCGGATGGCCGCGTTCCAGGCAGGACAGTTGGATGCAGGGACAATCAGCCTGCCAGGCCTGATTACCGCTGTTCATGTGGGAATGGACGCGCGGGCCGTCGCGTCGTTGGTGCAGGTCAACAAAGTCGACAATGAAGGTTCGTTCGTGTCGCTGTCCAGCAGCGATATCCGGTCCGTAAATGACTTTGGCGGGAAACGCGTCGGCTATTACGGTCCCAACACGATCAGCGAATATTGGGTGCGGAACGCGATGAAGAAGGCGGGACTCGACCCGCGCAACGTGTCGTTCGTGGCCCTGCCGCCGCCGGCTCAGGAGCAGGCCCTGCGCAATGGGCAGATCGACATTGCCTGGCTGGCTCGGCAGTTCTTTGCACGCGCCA
The DNA here is from genome assembly GCA_022820625.1 of Gammaproteobacteria bacterium. GTDB lineage: Bacteria > Pseudomonadota > Gammaproteobacteria > Steroidobacterales > Rariloculaceae > UBA6522. The sequence goes on from JAJEFE010000079.1 coordinate 1,164, forward strand.
AGCGGAAAGGCGGCATCGAGAAGATTCTGACGCCCTACCAGGCGACCGGCAGCAACCAGCCCAGCCTGTTAATTTTCTTCTCGTCCAACTTCGTCGAAGCGAATCCGCAGGCCTATTGCGCGTGGCGCGCCGATTATCAACGCGCCATGAAGACCTGGATAGCCGATCCGGGGGCGGCCTATCCGAAACTCATCCGTGCCAAGTATGTCAGGCCGTTCGCGCCCAAGGCCGGCCCCGATGCCGGGCGCAGCCCGGACGGCGCTATGTCCCTGAAGGAACTGGCGGCCACGATGAAAGACATGGTCGCATCGCAATTTCTCCGTCCGGCGATGGTGCGCCCGGCGGCCGAACTGGTGCTGCAGGGTTACGCCCTGGTCGATGAATGACGGTCGTCGAGCCGAACCGGGGGCAGGGGGCGCGCCTGTCGAGCCCGGATCGAACCTGATCCGGCTTCGCGACGTCTCGAAGACCTTTCAGCGCGACGATCACGTCGTCCATGCGCTGGACGCGTTGGATCTCTGCGTGGGCCGCGGCGAATTCGTCACGGTGCTGGGGCCCAGCGGCTGCGGCAAGACCACGCTCCTGCATTTGGTCGGAGGCTTCGAGCTTCCGACCGCCGGCACGGTGAGCGTCGACGGGTGCGAGGTGATGGGCCCGGGGCGCGACAGGGGCATGGTGTTCCAGGAAGCCACGCTGTTTCCCTGGCGGACGACCCGCTCCAATGTCGCCTGGCCGATGGAGGTCGAGGGCGTGGGGCGACGCGAAGCGCGCCGCCGCGCCGACCGCCTGCTGGCCAGGGTCGGCTTGCGGGGATTCGAAAACGCCTATCCCAGCGAGCTGTCGGGCGGCATGCGCCAGCGCGCGGCGCTGGCTCGAACGCTCGCCATGGAGCCGAGCGTGCTGCTGATGGACGAGCCGTTCGGCGCGCTCGATGCGCAGACCCGGGAAGCCATGCAGGAGGAGCTGATGCGGCTCTGGCAGGCTTCCGGGTTGACGGTGATGTTCGTGACCCACGACATCTCCGAGGCGGTGTTTCTCGGCGACCGCGTCGTCGTCATGGGGGTTTCGCCGGGGCGAATCGTCGAGGACCGCCGCATCGACCTGCCCCGCCCGAGAACGGCCCAGACGAGAACCGATCCGCGCGTTCTCGAATATCGCGCCCATCTTTGGGAACTCCTCGCCCGGCATAGGGCCGCGAGCGACCCGGAACCCGAACGGGTCCCGTGAGCGACGGCCGCGCGCCATTGGCAACCTTGCGCGAGGCGCCGTGGATCGTATCCATCGCCTTCGCGGCGAGTTTGCTCGCCATCTGGCAGCTCGGGGCGGCGATGGGCCGGCTGCCGGAATACATACTGGGCCCGGCCGACATCGTCGCGGCGACCTTCGACCAGATCCACCGGGGTGAGCTGCTGGACAGGGTGATTCCCAGCCTGCGCCGGGCTCTCAGCGGTTTCGCCATCGGCGCCTCCATCGGGGTCGTTCTCGGGCTGCTCGCCGGCGTCTCCAGGCCGTTCAGGGAGCTGTTCGACCTGACGCAGGCGTTCACCCATCCGATCCCGAAGATCGCCCTGTTTCCCGCCGTCGCGATCGTGCTCGGCTTCACCGACCCCGCGCGCATTCTGATCATCGCCATCGCCGCTTTTTTCCCGGCATATCTCAACGCGTTGAACGGCGCACTGGGGGTCAATCCCGGCCTGGTCTGGGTGGGCCGGAATATCGGCGCGTCCCGGGTTCGAATCTTCCTTCAGGTCGTCCTGCCGGCCAGTCTGCCGAGAACCGTCGTCGGCCTGCGCATAAGCTTGATGGTGTCCTTCATCATGATGGTCGCGACCGAGCTTGTCGGACATTCGGACGGGCTGGGTGCCGGATTGATGGACGCCTATCTGGAAGCCGAATACGGCGAAATGTATGCCGGCATTCTCGCCGTCGCGGTATGCGGCGTGCTGGCCAACGCCATCCTGTTGCTCGTCTCGCGCCGGTTGCTGTCGTGGCAGGGCGCGGGCGGGACCGGCCATGACTAGCCGGATCGACCGGGGAACGATGCGGAAGGTCGCGGGCGTCCTGATCGCGCTGGCGGCGTGGCAGTCCTTCGCGATGTCGAGCGGCAGCCGGCTGATTCCCGGGATCGAGGACATCGCGATCGAGTTCGCCGGGCTCGCCCTCAATGGCGAACTGGCGGATCATACCCTCACGTCGCTCTCGCAGGGGCTTCTCGGGCTCTTCATCGCCTTCTCGATCGCGTCGGTTTCCGGCTACGCCGCGGCGAGGAACTGGGCGGTGGATGCGGCGATACATCCGCTGGTTTCGCTGGCCTATCCGGTTCCCAAGCTCGCCCTGTACCCGCTGGTGATCCTGCTGCTGGGGTTGGGCTGGGAATCCAGGACGGCGCAGGTCGCGCTCGAATGCTTCTTCCCGTTGTTCGTGCACGCCCATGCCGGCGCGAAGGCCGTTGCGCCCAGAATGGAGTGGTTGGCGCGCAACGTGGACGCAAGCCCGTGGCAGGCCGCCAGGGACGTGATCGTCCCCACCGCGATGCCCTATATGCTCACCGGCCTGCGCATCGCCATTCCGATCATGCTGATCGTCACCACGGTCACCGAATTCATCGGCGACTCCCAGGGGCTCGGCTATCTGATCGCGCGCTCGGCCTCCTACTTCGATACCGCGTCCGCGTTTGCGGTGATCGTGGTCCTCGGCGCCCTCGGCCTGCTCGGCGACCGGCTGGTCGTCCTGGCCCGGGACCGGCTGGTGTTCTGGGAAAAGGGCGCCAGCCTGTGAAGGCGATCACCCGAACCGCAAACTGAGAGGGATCGTCGTGCAGAGCGACCGGACTGACGTCCTCATCGTCGGCGCAGGCCTGGCGGGATTGTCGAGCGCCATGTTCCTGGGTTTGCACGGCGTCCACTCCGTGGTCGTGGAGCGCCGCCGGAGCACCTCGACGCTCCCCAAGGCGCGCGGCCAGAACCCGATCACCATGGAGGCGCTTCGGGTCGCCGGGGTCGCCGAGGCGATTCACGCGGCGATACCGCCCGGGCGCCCGAACATCACCTCGGTCGTGTCGGAGAGCATGACGGGCAGGGTCATCCATGACCATGTCGCGAACCGCCCCGATTTCTCGCGCTTCTCACCGGAACGCCCGGGCATGGCGAGCCAAGCGAAGACCGAACGGGCGTTCGCCGCGCGGGCGAGGGAGTTGGGAGCGGATATCCGGTTCGAGACCTCGTGCGAGAGCTTCGAGCAGGATGCCGACGGCGTCCAGGTGGTGCTGCGCTCGCTCGCCGCCGACAGGCTCTACCGCGTCTCCGCCCGATACGTGATCGCTGCCGACGGCATTCGCGGCACCCTCGCCCGGAAGCTCGGCATCGGCACGCATGGCCACGGGCTCCTCACGACCGCCACGGCGGTCCGGTTCCGCGCCGATCTCTCGAAGATCGCCGGCGACAGCGCGATGGTCGTCCACTACATCCAGAATCCCGGCCTGCCCGACGGCGCGGGCGTGCTCGTCAGCACCGACTACCGCAACGAATGGGTGGCGAACATGTCGGCGGACCCGGAGCGGGACGAGGCGGGCACGGCGGAGATCATTCGAACCATGGTCGGACTGCCGGACCTCGATTTCGAAGTCCTGGATTCTATCACTTATGACTATGCCCACCGGATCGCCGACCGCTTCCGCGAAGGACGGGTTTTCCTGGTAGGAGACGCCGCCCACGTCATGCCGCCGACGGGCGGTCAGGGCGGAAACGCCGCCGTGCAGGACGGCTACTATCTGGGTTGGAAGCTGGCGGCGGTCGTTCAGGGCCGGGCCGGGCCCGAACTGCTCGACAGCCATGATGCCGAGCGCCGGCCTTATACCGAGGTCGTTTGCACCTGGCAGGCGGCGAACCTGGCCGAACGGCGCAATATGCCGGGGTTGGGCGAGCGGGTGGGAAAGCCCATGGACCACGCGACCATGATGTTCGGTTACGCATCCTTGGAGGGCGCCTTCGTGCCCGACGGAAGCGGCGAAGTTCGGGAATTCGAAAATCCCGCCACACCGTCCGGCCGGCCCGGTGCGCGCGTCCCCTATGCCGAACTCCCGGGCATCGAAGGCCCCCTGCAGCCACGCAAGCTGCTAGGCCCCTACTTTATGGTATTCACCGCGGCCCGGAACGGGGTGGCCGCTGCGGAATCCGCCGCGAAGGACTTCGGGTTGGCGCTAAAAGCCTATCGCGTCGCATCCGTGCAGCCGTTGGGTGCCGAGCCGGAAGGCACGGTGCTAGTGAGACCCGACGGCGTCGTCGCATGGCGGGGAGCCGATCCCGCCGATCTGGAACCCGCGCTGCGGACGGTACTGTGCCGCTGAATGTCGCCCACCCGGGTCTTGCCCGGCATGGTTTCGGGAGCGGGCGCCCATGATCCTCGTCACCGGAGCCAGTGGCAATGTCGGGCGCTGTGTCGTTCGGCTGCTCCTTGAAGCCGGCAGGCCCGTCAGGGCTCTGACGCGGGGAATTCTCGACACCGACTTTCCAGCGGATGTGGAATACGTGCAGGGGGACTTGCGCGAGCCCGAGACCCTGGTCGCGGCGTTCGACGGCGTCGAACGAATGTTCCTGTTCACGCCGCCCTCGGGACCCGGTGCGATAGCTCGAACCGCACGCGATCACGGCGTGCGGCACGTGGTCCTTCTATCGTCCATTGTCACGCAGAAGGCCGATCCGAGGACAAACCCGATCGCCGCCCGCCATAGTGCCGCCGAACGGGCAGTCATCGCGTCGGGCCTGTCGTGGACATTCCTGCGACCGGACACGTTCGCGTCGAATGCCCTGGAATGGGCCGGGTCCATTCGCTCGGAGGGCGTGGTCCGGGCAGCTTGCGGCGTCTCGCGCCGATGTCCGATACACGAACGCGACGTGGCCGCGGTCGCCACGCTGGCGTTGCTGGAGGGCGGCCACGACGGAAAGTCGTACTGGCTGACAGGCCCGGAATCGCTCACGATCATCGATCAGGTGGAGGCGATTTCACGAGCGATCGGCAAGCCGATCCTGTTCGAGGAACTGACGAGAGACGAAGCGCTCAAGCTGGCGATGGGGAAAATGCCCAAGGGCGCCGCCGAACGCCTGCTGGACTACGCCGTCAAGTCGGTGCATGCACCGCCCCCGACGACGGATACGGTGGAAACGCTCCTCGGGCGATACGCCCTGCCATTCGACCAATGGGCGAGAGATCACGTCGGATCCTTTACCTAGCGCTATTAGATGTCGGTCGACGGATGCATTGTGCCGCAGTGTGCTTGGCCTCAAAACCGGCAAATTGTGGTTCAGTGGGCCTGGAGCAGTCCGCTCTCGGCGGGATATCCCTGCAATGAACTGCTACCCGCGGCGCCCTAGATGTGTCTCCGCACTTCGAAATAGTCATTCGGCGCCATGTGCCGCCTGCCCAGCTCCCAGCATAAGAAATTCTGCGTTCGACAGGAAGACGCGTCGCACCATGGGCTCGAAGGCGGAGAGCGGCAGGCTCTCGCAGTTCGGATCGAACGCGCGCTGGTCCCACGCCTCGCAAAAATAAACCGTCCGGTCATACATCGGATGGTCGCGAAACCGATCGCGCGCGTTGCGGTCTTTCCCGAAATGGTGTCGATGGCAAGTGAAAGACCAGCGGTCGCCCACGGGGCCAACGGTCATCAAACTCATCGTCAAGCCCTCGGCCTCCCAGCGGCCGAGGGTCATCACTCCTTCCTCCCCTGGCAAAGCGCTGTCCCGGCGGTGGGACCGAGCCGGTCAGCAGTGGAAGGGGTGCGACCGTGTCACTTTGGGCACATTCCATCGAGCGCGTCCGGCGGAATAACCGCTATACCAGAGAACGAGCCGGCCATGCGCGTCCACCGCAGCTTCGGGCCGGACAATTTCACGGCCCGCCCGAACGTTTACCGTCTCGACGATCGAATTTGGTAATCGAGCGCCAGACTCCGCCACTACCAGACCGAGTATTGAAAAATTCTGCAGTCGATTTGATGACTGATCCCGGAATATGGCTCCCACGCTATCGAATCAAGGGGGTATTGTTCAATCTTTCCATATGGGAGGCATGTGCGTTGTTCGGCGTTCCTTGCTGAGCAAGGTCTTCCGGACGGGTTGAGATTTTTCTTACCCCACCGGCGTGGCTGATTTCCGCGGGGTCCGGCGCGGCGAACGGGTCGGTTCGACGATTTCCACCCCATGG
>JAJEFE010000120.1 GCA_022820625.1 Gammaproteobacteria bacterium
CCAGATCAATATCGACGGCATCGTTTCCCGGGTCGGCACCACCATGTCCGCACCGACGGTCGGCTACTTCCAGTGGATGCTGCTGCGCGAGGACTACTTCCAGAAGATGCGCGAGCTCGACCAGAAGGGAACGCTGAAGGATTTCCACGACCGGGTCTACACCATCGGCTTCCTGCCGATCGTGCTGGTCCGCGAGGAAATGTTCCACGATCTCGAGCAGGAGTTTGGCAGCACCTAGCGGGTTTCGACACGGTGGCCCGGACCGTATGCCCGATCGGCGCCCGATTGCACTACAAGAGGAATTTTGTTCCGTGCGAATCCGAAGAGGCATTCGATTGGTGAGGCCGTCTCCGCGCCGCCTGTTGCCGTTGCTCGCCACCCTGTTGGCGAGCGTGCCGGCACTGGCGGATGAAGAGGACGGACGGCCGCAGCGCGTGGGTTCCGCGCCACCGACGATCCTTGTGACCGCCCCGATGCTGGAGCGGGGCGAGGCGATTTACGAAACCTCCTGCACTGCCTGCCATGCCGCCGACGGCGCCGGCATTGCCGTGGCCGGGCAGGACCCGGAATTGACGCCGCCCGACCTGGGGGACCCGGCTCTCATGTGGGTGCGTTCGGACATGGATTTCGCAAACGTCATCCAGCACGGCGGATTACGGAAGCCGCCGTATCCGGACATTCGGGGCGACGACCTCGTCGCCCTGGTCGCCTGGACCCGCAGCCTGAGCTGGCCCGGGGTCGAGAGCGTCGATCTGCAGCTCCTGGCACAGGGCACGGTCGAGGATTTCGCGCCGGTCACCCGGGCCATGCTCGAAGATCCGCCCGACGGCGACTGGCTGATGTTTCGCCGCACCTACGACGGCTGGGCCCACAGTCCGCTCGACCAGGTGAACCGGGACAACGTGGGCGAACTGCGCCTGGCCTGGTCCCGCGCGGGGGAGCCGGGCGGCCAGTACACGACGCCTCTGGTGGTCGCAGGCACCCTGTACGTGCAATACCCGGGCGACGTCATCCAGGCGCTCGATGCGGCCAGCGGCCGCCTGATCTGGGAATACCGGCGCCAGCGCCAGGACGACAGGCGTTCGCGCAACCGCCGCAACCTGGCGATTTACGGGCACCGCCTGTTTCACCTGACGGACGACCTCCATCTCATCGCACTCGATGCGCGCACCGGCGCACTCCTCTGGGAAACCGAGGAACCGGCCGGCGTTGGCGGAATCGGGCACATGGGCGGCCCGATGGTGGCCGCGGGCATCGTCGTCAGCGGTCGTTCCTGTTCGGCGCGCGGCGGCCCCGAAAGCTGTTACCTGGCGGGGCACGACCCCGAAACCGGCCGCGAGCTGTGGCGTCGGCGGACCATCCCGAGACCCGGCGAACCGGGCGACGAAAGCTGGGGCGACCTGCCCGACGAGATGCGCTGGCATGTGGGAAGCTGGGCCAGCGTACCGAGCTACGATCCGGAACTCGGGCTCCTGTATTGGGGCACCTCGGTACCGCAGCCGTCGCTGGAGCATCTGCGCGGCACCGCGGGGCACGATGTGCTGTATTCCAACAGCACCCTGGCGACGGATCCTGCCACCGGCGACGTGGTCTGGTACTACCAGCACTTGCCGCGCGACAACTGGGACCTGGACCATGTTTTCGAACGCTACCTCATCGACGTGGCCGTGGCGCCGGACCCCACCGAGGTACCGTGGATCAACCCCCGAGTCACGCCCGGCGAGCGCAGGCAGGTAGTGACCGGTATTCCCGGCAAGACGGGTATCGTCTACACGCTCGACCGGACAACCGGAGAATTCCTCTGGGCCCGGGAAACGCTGCACCAGAACGTCATCGCCTCCATCGACGGCAGCGGCGAGGTGCACATCGACGAAGACATGGTCGTCGGCCCGTTCGAGCAGATCCTGGTCTGTCCGTCGCTCGGCGGCGGGAAAAACTGGCCGGCGGGGTCGTACAGCCCGCGCACCGGCCTGATGTACCAGCCGCAACAGAACCTGTGCCACCTGCAGACCGGCTACACCGATACGCCCACGGCCGAGGACGGCTATGCGATCAACTGGCTGATCGTCGAGGACCCGGCGGTGACCGGCGACCCGTACCCGGTCGGGCGCATCGACGCCGTCGACATCTCCACCGGGCGGCAGGCCTGGCGGCACGAGCAGCGTGCCGCGGTGCTCGGCACGGCCGTATCGACGGCGGGTGGCCTGCTGTTCACCGGCGACATCGATCAGCGCTTCATGGCGCTCGACGACAGCACGGGCGAATTGCTCTGGGAGACAACCGTCAGCGCGCCGGTCTCGGGCAGCGCCGTGTCCTACGCGGTCGGCGGGCGCCAGTACATCGCGGTCGCCGTCGGCGGCGGCACGGCATCGCCCGAGCGCCGCGCCCTGTCCATTCACACCGAACTGAATCCGCCGCGCGACAGCCCGGCGCTGTTCGTATTCGCGTTGCCGGTACGCTAGCAGCCCGTGGCAAAAGTCCCGCGGCATGGGCCGTACCGGCTGGCCGAAGACGGCCGATAGACCGGCGATGGCGCATTCGTCCAGGCATGCGTCAAACTGGGGTTGGCGGCGTTACTGGCGCGAGAACCGCCTGGCTGCGTGCGTACCCGAAAATCCGGATTCCGCCGCGGCCATAGAAACGTACTGGAGCCGGATCTTTGCGCAGTTCCCCGCGGGCAACCGCGTGCTGGATATAGCCACCGGCAACGGCGTGCTGCTGGTCTGGGGCGCGAGAACCGCGCGGGCGGCAGGACGCGAGTTGACGTTGACCGGCATCGATCTTGCGGATATAGACCCGGCTCGCTTCCTGCCGGAGCACCGGGCCGACCTGGCGGCAGTGCGATTCATCGGAAAAACGGCGGCGGAGTCATTGCCGTTTGCCGACGGCAGCTTCGACGCGGTGGTCTCGCAATACGGTCTGGAATATGCGGATCTCGAACCCGCCCTGAGCGAAGCCGCGCGTGTGCTGGCGCCGAGCGGCCGACTGCACTGGCTGGCGCACGGCGCCGGCAGCATCGTGGTTGCCCAGGCGCGTGCCAAACTGGTGGATATCGCCCTGTTGCTGAGCTCGAAAGGTCCCTTTGCCGCGATGCGAGCATACGTCAAGGCCCGTGTTCGCAAGCGCAAGGTGAGTCGCGCGACGCGCGAACTCACCGAGGCCCTGCGCAGGGCGGAATCGCACTGCGCTGCCAAACCGCCTGCCACCCTGGTGCACCAGCTTTGTGGCGGCATCCTCGAGACGGCCAATCAATTCGAAAGGTACCGCCCCGCCGACGTCGATGATTGGCTCAACGAAAACCTCAAACGCCTGCGCGGCGAACGGCAGCGGGTCCGGGATCTGCTGTCAGCGTGCCTCTCCAGACGTCGTCTCGCACGAGTGGAGCAGACTCTGCGTGCGGAACCCTGGTCGGGCGCCGAGTTTTCCTCGTTCGACGTGGGCGCCACGGGCGACTCCGTCGGACAACTCATTCAAGCCGTCAGGCTCTGAGCCTCAGCCCGTCAAAGCGCCGCTCGTGGCGATGCAGTTGGAGCATTTGCAATTTTTGACTCACATTGCACACAATTGTTCGCACTCCGATGGCTGGTTCGGACCATGCATCCGGCGATCGGAATGTCGGTCACCGGCCGGTGCCGAGACCGTCGGCTACCAGGGCCTGTTAATGCTGTTCGAGGCGGTGCGTGTACGACCTTTCGGGAAAGACGATTCTTGTGACGGGAGCATCGAAGGGTATCGGCGCCGAGATCGCTCGTACGCTAGGGGGCGCCGGGGCCCACGTCATAGCCCACTACCACAGCGACCGCAGCGGAGCGATGAGTGCCTGCGGAGCAATCCGCGACGCCAGGAAGCTCCTGCTCGAGGCCGATTTCTCGAAACTCGACGACGTGGAATCGCTCTGGGATGCGGCGTCCGGCTGGCGCGGCCGGGTTGACGCCGTTATCAACAATGCCGCCATCATGACGTGGAATGGCGGTATCGATCAGCCGCTCGCATCCTGGGACGAAACCTGGCAGCGGACACTGCACATCAACGTGCTGGCGCCGGCGCGGCTGATGCGGCGCGCCGTCAAACACTTCACCGCACGCGGCGGTGGAATCATCGTGACGATTTCCAGCTGGACGGCCCAGAAGGGCGTGACCAATCCCGACAACATTGCCTACGGCGCATCGAAGGCAGCAATACACAATGCCACCCAGACCATCGCCCGCGCGTATGCCCGCAAGGGCGTCCTCGCCTACGTCGTCGCGCCCGGGGTCGTGCGCACCCGGCTGTCGGAGCAGTTTGCCGCAACCCAGGGCGGGGAATCGGCGATCACGGAATCGCTGGCGATGAAGGAATGGGTCCCGCCGACGGAAATCGCCGAGATCGCCGCTTACCTGGCTTCGGGCCAGGTACGCCACCTGTCGGGGGCAACGCTGGACGTCAACGGCGCCAGCTACATTCGATGAAAATTCTGGCACTGCGTCCAATCGATACGCAATAATCGGTTGGACGCGGCGCCGGCCGCAGCTACCGGCATGGCCGCGGAAACCGGAGGTCAAACCATGCGACGCGGAATCTTTCTGTTCACTGCCCTCATCATTGCCGGATTCGCGGCATCCGCCGGCGCCCGGACCCTGGACGAAATCATCGGCGACGGAACCATTCGAATCGGGGTCAATCCCAACTTCCCGCCGATGAGTTCGTTCGGGCTGACGAACCAGCTCGAGGGATTCGATATCGACATCGGCAACAGGATCGCCGAAGCGATTGGCGTCGACGCCGAGTTCGTCGCCACCGAGACGGCGCAACGTGTGCCCTTCCTGGTCTCCAACCGCATCGATATCGCACTCGGGGCCCTGACCCGGACACCCGAGCGGTCCAAGCTCATCAGTTACACCGTTCCCCTGCATTCCGAATCCATGGGCGTCATCACCACGGACAGGATCGAAATATCGAGCTGGGTAGAACTCGACACGGAAGACATCACGCTGGTCAACATGAGGGGCAACCTGTCGGTCGAACTGCTCAGGGACCGGCTGCCCAATCCCTCGGTCCTGCTGGTCGACGGCAACGCCGACGCGATCCGCGCCATCGCCCAGGGCCGCGCCGACGCCCTGGTCGAGAACGTGGACTTCTTCATCAGGTTTACCGAGAACTACCGCAATGTGAACTGGCGGGTGCTGAACGATTCCATCTACGTGGCCTACTGCAGCATCGGCATCGGCAAGGGCAACAACGAGCTGCGCGATTTCCTGAACATCCTGCTGTACGACCTGCATTCGGCAGGCGTGATCGACGAACTCTGGGTCGAGTGGTACGGAGCGCCGATGGCCGTGCCGATCGAACCGGATCCCTACTTCTGAGATTCATTGCTGCTGGACTGAAAGACCGGGTGAAACCGCCGCCGCCCGCACGATGGATTACACGTTTCAGTTCTCGGTGGTTTTCAGGGAGTTGCCCTACCTGCTCGGCGGAGCGCTGGTAACGCTGCAGATCGCGTTCATCACCTTCTGGTGCGGCGCATTCATCGGGGTATTCGGCGCGGTCGCGAAAGTCTATGGCGGCCGCATCAGCCGCCGGGTGGCGTCCTCGTACGTGACCTTGTTCACCAACACGCCCGCGCTGGTGCAGATCTACCTGCTGTACTACGCCCTGCCCGACGCCGGCATTCTGCTCGGTTCCATGACCGCGGTGCTGATCGGTCTGACGCTCAACGCCGGCGCCTACCTGACGGAGATCCTGAGAGCCGGCGTCATCTCCGTGCGCCGGTCCGAAATCGATGCGGCAACGGCGCTGGGCATGTCGCTGATGCAGATCGTCGTCAACGTCATGCTCCCCCACATTGCCAGGACCATCTATGCGCCCCTGTCGAACTTCTTCATCTGGTTGGTGCTCGGCAGTTCGATGGCTGCAATCTTCGGCGTGGAAGAGTTGACGGGTCGGGCGATCAACATCAGCACCGCCAACCTGCGCACCATCGAGACGTTCCTGGTGGTTGCGGTCATCTATGTCGTCCTCACCGTATTGGCCAGTGCCTCGCTCGCGCTGGTCGGGCGAGTGGCGTTCCGGGTGCGGGCAAGGGTGTTCTGATGCTGGAACAGATCGCTGAACAAGTCCCGCTATTTTTCGGCTACTACAACGTGGTCTTTATCCTGCAGGCCGCGGGCCGCACCCTGGGGATGACGTTCGTCGGCTGTTCCGTCGGCTTCGTATTCGGATTTCTGATCGCGGTGCTGCGCCAGTCCTCCCTGCCGATACTGTTCCTGCCCAGGTTGCTGGGTATTGCCTATGTCGAGACCTTCCGCCGCATTCCGTTTCTCGTCATCCTGTACATTGTCCTGTTCGTGATCGAACCCCTGATGCCGGGAACCTCGTTGTTCGGGATCGCCACCGTGTCGGTCTGCCTGCTGTCGACGGCATTTCTGTCGGAAATCATCCGTTCGGGACTGGAGTCCGTGCCGCTGCCGCAGATCGAAGGCGCGAAAGCCCTGAACATGACCGGCTTGCAATCCCTGTTCATGGTGATCCTGCCCCAATCATGGAAAGTCATCCTGCCGCCGGCGGCCGCATTCGTGGTCATGTTCATCAAGGACACGTCGCTGGCATCGCAGCTCGGAGTCATAGAAATGACTTTCGCCGGGGAAATGCTGGTGAACCGGGGGTTTTCCCCCGTACTGGGGTTCGGCGCCGTGCTGGTGTGCTATTTTGCGATGTCCTGGCCCCTCAGCCGACTGGCCATTCGCCTGGAAAAACGTCTTGAAGCATCTTGAGATCAGAGGCCTGTTCAGTTCGTACGGCTCTACCCGGGTTCTGAGGGACGTTTCCCTGGATGCGGACAAGGGCGAGGTCGTCAGCCTCATCGGCCCGTCAGGCTCGGGGAAGAGCACGTTGCTGAGAGTGCTTATCGGGCTGACCCCGCCGACCGCGGGTGAAGTCACGATCGCCGGCGAGAAAGTCGACTACCGAAACCGCAGGAGCGTGAAGGCGGTTCGCGACCGGATGTCGATCGTGTTCCAGCAGTACAACCTGTTTCAGAACATGACCGTGCTCCGCAACGTGACGGTTGCGCCGATCAAGATCAAGAAACGCCCGAGGGCCGAGGCGGAGAAAAACGCCATGTCTTTGCTGAAACGGGTCGGCATGGCGGAAAAGAAGGACGCCTACCCGGACGAACTGTCAGGCGGCCAGCAGCAACGGGTGGCCATCGCCCGCGCACTGGCCACCAATCCCGACATCCTTCTGCTCGACGAGGTGACTTCGGCTCTCGACCCCGAACGGGTCAACGAGGTGCTCGATACGATTCGCGCCCTGACCAGCGAAGGCATCACGATGTTGATCGCGTCGCACGAAATGGCCTTCGTCCGGGAGGTTTCGACACGAATCGCCATGATGGACGAGGGCCGCATTGTCGAATGCGGATCCCCCTCACGTGTCTTCGATTCACCGACGAAAGAGCGCACCCGGGACTTCGTTTCCAAGATCCTCAAGCACTGATCCGGCCGCGTGCAATGCTCAGGGACGGAACGCGGAAATGTCGTAATCCACGGGCGGTTCGCGGCCCTGAACGAGGCTCGCGACAATCCTGCCGGCCACCGGCGCTCCGCTGAACCCCATCCACGGCACGCAATTGACGTAGAAGCCCCCCGCGGCGGGCATCTCGCCGATGATCGGCAGCCAGCTTTCGTTGCCGTTGACCTCCGCCGCCCATGTCCGGACGATTCTTGCCGAGGCGATGGCCGGCACCGCGTCCACCGCCACGCGCAGGTTGTTCAGCAGCGAGCTTCCCGCCACGCGCGGGCGGCTTCGGCCGTCGATCACGGCAGGCCATCCACCCCCGATCAGGACCGTTCCCTTGCGAGTCTGCTTGAGCGTCAGCAGGTCGCTGGCGGAATACACCAGGTGATCGATGATCGGCGCCACGGGCTCGGTGACGCTCAGCTGAATCGGCTGGGAATGAATGTCGAGGCGCCCACCGAGCAAACCGGCGATGCGCGCAGCATCGTTTCCGGCCGCGTTGACGACACGTGCCGCACGATACGAGCCCCGGTCGGTGGTCACCTCCAGACCGGTACGGATTCGCCGGATCGCAACGACCCTTTGGCCGGTCAGGACGGCTGCGCCCAGCGCTTCCGCCGCACGGCCGATGGCCACCGTGGCAGTCAGCGGATTGGCCTGTCCCTCCATCGGGCAGAAAGCGCCGCCGATGACGCGCCGGGAGACGTAAGGCGCACGACGCCGAACTTCTTCGGCGGTCCATAGCTGCGTGTCCAGTCCCGCCTCCCGTTCGAGTCGGACCTTGGCCTCCATGAGACGCATGCTCCGGTCCGTCGTGGCCAGAACCAGGCCGCCCGGCTGAGAAACCTCCAGATTTTCCCCGAATGCGGACCCGAACTCCCGCCACATCGCCATCGACTGCGCGAAGAACGGCAATGCCGGCAGGAACCGGCGGGCCCAGGACATGCCGAACTCGGCGAAGGGCTCCGGTTGAATCTGTGCGTGGAGGCTGCCGGCATTTGCGCCGGAAGCGAGCGTTCCCAGCTCGAACTGCTCCAGAAGCGTGACATCTGCACCGTCGGAAGCGAGGAAGTAGGCGGTCGAGCACCCGGCGATTCCGCCGCCTATGACGATGACGTCCGACAAACTGCGACCCCGGATTGGCGGAAAACGCGACAACGATTTGTGCGCTATGTTAACTTACGTGCGCATAGCGCGCACTCGCAGGGGAACGTCGAGATACCCCTGAATCGATCATCGGAGACGACCCATGTCAAAACAGTTTCGCGGTAGTTATACCGTTTCCGTCACGCCGTTCACGGAGGACGGACGCGCGATCTGCATCGAGTCATGGATTAAGTTTCTGGACTGGCAAGTCGCCTGCGGCGTCCCCGGGATAATCGTCCTCGGAACGTCGGGCGAATTCCTTACCATCACCGACGACGAACGGCGGGAACTGGTAGCCGCAACCGTCGAGTACGCCGGCGACCGCATGGATGTCCTGGTCGGTTCGATGAATGCCCATACGCCCAACGCCGTTCGATTCAGCCGGGAAGCCGAAGAACTGGGCGCCGATGGCCTGATGATCCTGCCGCCGTACTACTACACGCCCACGGAGGACGAGATTTTCAACTACTACCGGGCGATTTGCGAAGCCGTATCGCTCCCGATCATGCTGTACAACAATCCCTTCACCTCCCACGTGGACATATCGGCGAAACTCGTCGGCCGCCTGACCCGGGCTTTCGAGAACGTCCGCTACATCAAGGAGGCCAGCATGGATGTAGGCCGCGTGTTCGATATCGTGGAAGAAACCGACGGCGTCATGAACGTATTCGCCGGCGAGCGGCCTGTGGAAAGCTTTCTCCTGGGCGCCGTGGGCTACGTCAATCCCTTCGGCAACTACCTTCCCTATTCGACATCGCGCATGTGGGATCTGCTGGTTGCCGGCCGCATCGAGGAAGCCACGCACATTCAAGTGCTTGCGGATCACATCAACGACACGATCGCCGAAGGGCATCCATTGTACGGCCATCAATGCTATTCCAAGGCGCTCGCGGCAGCGGCCGGTTACCCGGTAGGCGACGTGCGCGAGCCGCTGACGAAATTCAGCGATCTGGGGCAGGAAGGCATCGACCGTTGCGAGAAGATGGTCAAGTTGATGGACGAAGTGGAATCGTTTGCCGCCGGCACACAGGAAAGAGCACAATTCGGGTAAGCCGCCCAACCCCTCGCCTGAATGTCATCCGATCACCGCGACAGTTCCCAGCGGTCTTCGCTGCCGCCTCTCTTTCGTCCTTTCCCGCTGCGGGAGGTGACCTTTCCCAATCGCGTCGTCGTCACACCCATGTGCCAGTACTGTGCCGACGACGGGCATGCGGCGGACTGGCACTTCGCCCATCATGGCCGTTTTTCGCTGGGCGGCGTCGGCGGTGCGCTGGTGGAAGCCACGGCAGTTACCCGGGACGGGCGCATCACGCACGGCTGCCTCGGGATATACAGCGACAGTCACGTTGAGCGTCTGTCGCAAATCGCAGCGTTCTACCACGCCCATGACACTCCCGTCGGCATCCAGTTGGCACACGCCGGTCGCAAGGGCAGTGCGGCGCTGCCATTCGAAGGCGCCGCTCCGCTGAAAGACTTCGATCCGCCGAGCGCGTGGGAGACCATCGCGCCGAGCGCCATTCCCATGACGGAAGGCTGGCCGACTCCGCGGGCCATGACGGTGGACGAAATTCACCGGACGATCGACGCGTTCGTCGAAGCAGCCGTGCGGGCGATCGGGGCCGGCTTCGATTTCATCGAAATCCACGGCGCCCACGGCTATCTCCTCAACAGCTTCTTCTCCCCCATCTCGAACCGGCGCGATGACGAATGGGGTGGGTCCGCGATAGACAATCGGCTGCGTTTCCCCGTGCGGGTTGCCGAAGCGTTGCGTTCCGCTATACCCGCGTCGATGCCGCTCCTGTACCGGACATCTTCGGTTGACGGTATCGAAGGAGGGATCGAAATTGACGATACGGTCATTCTGGCGAAGGCGCTCAAATCCGCCGGCGTGGACCTGATCGACTGTTCCTCCGGGGGAATCATCGGGCCCTCGGGCCGGGCCCTGACCCAGCCGTCGCCGGGCTACCTGGTGCCCTACGCCGAGGAAATCAGACGGGCAGCGGAAATACCCACGATGGCGGTGGGATTGATCACCGAGGCGGAGCAGGCCAATGAGATCATTGCAGCCGGGCGCGCGGACCTGGTTGCGATGGGCCGGCAGATGATGGACGAGTCGAACTTCGCGTACCACGCCGCGAAAAAACTCGGCCACCCGGACCCCTGCTCGTTACTGCCCGATTCGTACGCCTTCTGGTTACGCCGCCGCTGACCGGCAGCCCTGGTTCGCGCTCGGCTTAGCCACTATGACGTTGACCCCGTCGACGTGCAGCGAACGGGCATCATGGCTGTCCTGGTTCCGCTCACGACCACCGGCAAATGACCCGAGAGTTCCCCGTCGAGCGCTTCATCGCCCGTATCGACCAGCAGGCAACCCGACGGCAGCGCCGTGAGCTTTTCCAGTGACGAGACGATGTCGATGCTGGCCTTTCCGACCCTTCTGATGACTCTCGCACTCAACTGCTGATTGCCGCGGCCGAACAGGAAACCCTGTCCGCCGACGACGCTGACGACTATGCGCCCGCGCCCATGCCTGCCAAGCAACTGCAATATCTCCCGCTCACCGATGTCGGTCGCCAGACAGGACCCGTGCCGCACCGCGTCGACGCCCAGCAGCGTACCCTTGAAGCCGACTTGCCGCTTTGCAAGCTGCATTGTCGACCCGGGTCCCAGCAGGGAAATGCGCGAATCGTCCATGCGCGCCACCACACGCGCTATGGCCGCATCGAGCGCCGCCTGTTCCGACACGGGACTTGAAGCCTTCGCCCCGGGCACGAGAAAGCCCGACCGGGGCGTGCGCATGATGCCGTAAATCCGCGGCGACGCCTCGCCTGTGCCATTGACGTCACGATCAAGAATTTCGGCATCACCGAGCAGGGACTGCCGGTCACGCGCCCGCAGGAAGCGGGCCGCAATCTCCCCCGCCGCCCGCGCGGTGGCGGCAAATACCGCGGAGTGCATCTTGACGCCGGAAGGCACGCCCAGAACCGGCACTCGCCGGTCAATCACCTCAAGTAAGTCACGCGCGGTGCCGTCTCCCCCAACAAACAGCAGCAGATCCGGGTCGCTGTCGGCGATGGCCTTTGCACCGGCCCGGGTATCGGCGGCGATCGTGTCGCGGTCCGCTGCCGTCACGAGCACACGTGGTTCGAGACCGGCAAATGACGCTGCATCGGCGCCCATTTCGCCGGCGCACGTCAATACGGAAAGGCTGTCGCCGAACCCGCTGAGCTCTGACAGCGCCTTTCGGGCCCGTTCGGAGGCGACCGGCGTTGCCCCCAATTTACGGGCGACCGCCGCCAATTCGCCATCGGTGCCCTTGAGCCCGACGGATCCTCCCATTCCGGCAATGGGATTGACGATCAGGCCCAGCCGATACTCCACGCCCCACTCCGACGCTGGTGCTCCATCAACCTGATAGTTGCGGATCACCAGGTTTGTTTCAATGTGCGAACAACTGTGCGCAGTGATATAGACTTGTGCCAATATATCACCGTAGAACCATTGAACTTCTCGTTTCCTGCGGGGAGGCGTCAGCACAAAAAGGACTTCAGGAGCGTTTCTTGGAAAGGCCGCGCGCGCACCCATACATGCCGAACTCGGTACCTGCCGTTCGCCGCCAGTTGCTCGCGGCGCTGGGGATCGATTCGGTGGAGACGTTGTTCTCCCAGATTCCCGGCGACCACAGGCTGAGGAAACCGCTGGAGTTGCCGCCCGCGCTGACCTCCGAATCCGAGCTGCGGCGGCACATGTCCGACCTGTTGTCGAAGAACCGGTCCTGCGAGGACGCGCTCAGCTTCCTCGGCGGGGGTTGCTGGCACCATCACGTGCCGGCGATCTGCGACGAAATCGTGCAGCGCAGCGAATTCCTGACGCCTGTCTGGGGCACGCCGGCGTCGGATCTGGGCAGAAACCAGGCGTGGTTCGAATTCACCAGCCAATTGGGCGAACTTGTCGGGATGGAGCTTGTAGCGTTGCCCGTCTACAGTTGGGGATGCGCAGCCGGTCATGCAATCCGCATGGCCGCGAGGATCACCGGCCGCAGCAAGGTACTCGTGCCGCAATTCCTGGACCCCGAGCGGTCCGCGGTAATCAGGAACTATTGCGAACCCACGGAAATGTCCTCGCACATCGAGATCGTCCAGGTGGGATACGATCCGGACACGCTGCTGCTGGACCTGACGGACCTCAAGGGAAAACTGAACGACGAGGTCGCCGCGGTGTATTTCGAGAACCCCACGTACCTGGGCCAGATCGAACACCAGGCGGAATCGATCGCCGAGGCCGCCAGAGCCTGCGGCGCTGAAACCATCGCGGGCGTCGACCCGATTTCGCTCGGCATTCTCAAGCCGCCGGGGCAGTACGGCGCCGACCTCGCGGTCGGTTCCATTCAGCCTCTCGGCATACACATGAACGGTGGCGGCGGCCTGGGCGGGTTCATCGCCTCGCGCGACGAACCGCGTTATGCATACGAGTATCCCGCGCTGATGGTGAGCATCGCCGAAACGACCCACGGGGAGTATGGCTTCGGCCTGGCTCTGGCCCACCAGAGTTCATATGGCATGCGGGAAGAGGGCAAGGACTGGACCGGAAACTCGACCTACCTGTGGGCGATCGCCGCGGCAGCGTACATGGCGCTGCTGGGACCGGCAGGGTTTCGCGAAATGGGTGAGCTGATCATCCAGCGTGCACATTATTGTGCATCGCTGCTGGACGGAATCGACGGTGTGCGGGTCCATGCGAAACGCGGTTTCTTCAAGGAATTCGTCGTCAACTTCGACGATGCCGGCAAGCGCGTTGCCGACATCGACGCCGCGTTGCTGCGCCGGGATATTTTCGGCGGAATCGACTTGAGCGAGGCTTTCCCGCAGCTTGGCCAGAGCGCCCTGTACTGCGTAACGGAACGCCATACGCAGGCCGATATCCGGCGTCTCGCCGATACGCTCGCCGAGGTCTGCGGGACATGAGCGTGCAGCTTCGCAGGTATCACGCGGCCGTGTGGGACGAACCGCTGGTGATGGAAATGGGTGTCCAGGGACGCCGCGGCTGCCATTTTCCGGCGGCGGAAGCGGATGTCGCCGCCTCGTCCGGCCCCGCGGAGGCGCTCGTCCCGCAATCCATGCGGCGCTCATCCGGCCCGGAATTGCCCGAAATGTCGGAACCGGACGTGCTGCGGCACTACCTGCATCTCTCCCAGCAGACGCTGGGAATGATGGGCATCAGTCTCTTCGGCACCTGTACTATGAAGTACAACCCGCGCCTCACGGAAAGCCTTGCCGCGCGACCCTGGATCGCCGACCTGCACCCGGGCCAGGACCCGTCGACGCTGCAGGGCATTCTGGAGATTGCCCACAACCTCGACGGGTTGCTGTGCGAACTCTCCGGCATGGACCAGTTCACGTTTCAGCCGGCAGGCGGCGCCGACGCCGCCTATGCCCACGCATGCCTGACCCGCGCATATCACGCGGCTCGAGGCGAACTCGAACAACGCAACCAGATCGTCACCAGTATCCAGGCGCACCCATGCAACCCGGCGACCTCGGCCGCCGCCGGCTTCGAAGTGGTGACATTGATGCTGGAGCCCGACGGGTACCCGTCGCTGGACGCGCTCAAGGCGGCCGTCTCCAAACGCACGGCGGCGCTGATGATCAACAATCCCGACGACATGGGCATCTACAACCCGAACATCAGGGAATGGATCGATGTCGTACACGATGCCGGCGGCCTGTGCTTCTACGATCACGCCAATTTCAACGGCGTCATGAGCAAGGTCAGGGCCCGCGAACTGGGCTTCGACGCGTGCATGTTCATGTTGCACAAGACCTTCGGCGTCGCCAAGGGAGGCGGCGGTCCCGCCGTCGGCGCCTACGGTTGCACGGCCGAACTCGCCCGATACCTGCCGGGCCCCATCGTGAGGAAAACGGGCGATCGATTCGATCTTGTCGACGATTCGCCCTCGAGCATCGGGCGCGTCCGGGAATACTGGGGCAACGTGCATCAGCTGGCCAAGGCCTACGCCTGGACGCGCGCGATGGGCGCCGAAGGCATCGCGGAGGCCTCCGACATGTCGGTGCTGATCAACAATTACATGGAACGGGAACTGCTGAAGATTCGGGGAATCACGCGTTCGCATCCCGATATCGGTTCCTGGCGCATGGAAATGACTCGATTCAGTCTCGGCCAGCTCTACGAGGACACCGGCGTCAGCGTCCTCGACGTGCAAAACCGCATGGTCGACTTCGGCGTGGACGCCTTCTGGCTGAGCCACGAACCCTGGGTCGTGCCGCAGCCGTTTACGCCGGAGGCCGGCGAGATGTGGTCGAAGGAAGATGTCGACTACTGGATCGCCGTATTGAGGCAGATATCGGACGAGGCCTATTCGGACCCCGAAACAGTCAAATCCGCGCCGCACAACCAGGCGATTCACAAGCTCGGTCCGGAATCGCTGGACGATCCCGACCGCTGGGCGATGACGTGGCGCGCCTACAAGCGAAAGCAATCCTGAGAGAGGAGAAACGAACATGAAGATTCGTCCAATCGCGAAGTACATGGCCGCTGGAATAGTCGCCGGGTTAGTGGCGCTCCCCGCCACGGCCCAGGACGAGAGCCGGGCGATGCACGTCTCCCCGGAACTCGTGCAGCTTGCCGAGGAGTTTCGGGCATTTCGAAGCCCCCTGTTCCGGCCGAGAACCTGGCGTCCGAACGCCTTCGGCGACGAACTACCCGATTTCGCCGCCGTCGTCGAAGAACAAACCGCAGGGCTGGCGGAATTTCGCCGCCGCCTGAACGCCCTGGACACCACCGGATGGCCGGTGCACGACCAGGTCGACTGGCTGCTGCTGCGCGCGGAGCTTGACGACGTCTATTTCGAGCACCACATCCTGCGCGAATTCCAGACCAATGCCGGTTTCTACGTGGAGCACGCGATCAACGGCGTCGCGCGCGAAATGGGCGACACGGTGCCCTACGGCGAAGACAAGGCCGAGGCCATCATCGCGGCCTTCGAACGAACCGGCGGAATCCTCGAGCAGGGCCCGGATAACATCGTGTTCGAGGACGCCGCCCCCGAACTGGCCCATGCAAGCCTCAGGCACGTCGCGGACATTCGGGAAAAATACGCGGCCGGCGTCGGCCTGCTGGAGCCGCATTTTCCCGAATCGCACCGCGAGAGGCTGCGCAGCGCGGCCGCCGATGCCGCGATCGCCCTGGAGGAATACGGCGAGTGGATCGAACAGAACCTGGGGATGATGCAGGGCGAGCCGAACGTGGGCCTGGCCAACATGGAATGGTATTTCGAGCGCGTCAATTTCTCGCCGTGGAACACCGAGGAACTGCTGGCCATGGGCGAGTACGAGAAGAACCGCTTCCTGATGTCCATCGCCGTGGAGGAAAAACTCAACGAGGGCCTCAAGGATCTCAGGATGCCGACGACCGAGGAATGGATCGAGTGGTTCCGCCTGACCTACCTCCAGACCAAGTACTGGCTGGAGGACATGGATCTCATCAGCTTCCATCCCTATATCGGGGAATCCTATCTGCAGCTCGGCACGTGGCAGGAACCGTTCGGCGGCGTAGGAAACCGGCCCGGCCTGCTGGGATTTCCCACCGAGCCCCAACCGGAAAACACGAAACGCCTCTTCGTCGTGCCGGAAGACCATTGGTTCACCAATACCTATTGGGAGCGGGTCATGCGTCTGGATCCCATAACCGACTACCAGCATTCGGACTGGCCCGGCCACTACTTCGAAGCCGAGGTCACGCAGCGCAACGCCTGCCCCATCCGCGCGCGCCATCGCGATACCGGCTTCTCCCAGGGTTGGGCTCACTACTGGGAAGAGCTGTTTCTCGACATGGCCTACCCGTACCTGCGTGGACCCCGCACCCGTGAACTCACCTACAACTTCCTGCTGCTGCGGGCCGTGCGAATACCGCTGGACATCTACCTCTCCACCGGCGACCTGACCATGGACGAAGCGGTGCAATACCAGATCGACCGCGTACCGGGGATGGAGGAGCACATTTCAAGGGCGGAGGTCGATCTGTACGTCCGCTGGCCCTACCAGGCAACCAGCTACATCGTGGGCAAGAAGCAGATCGAGCAGATGCTCGCCGAAATCTACGTCGACGGCGACTACGCCATCGACTGGCGGGAATTCCACGATGAGCTGTTGGCCTACGGACAGATTCCACTGGCGCTGGTACGCTGGGAACTCACCGGGAATCCGGACCAGATGGAGCGTTTCTGGAACAGCCCGGAAATGCCGTCGTCGGACTGATTCCGGTGCTTCATCCGATCGACAATGTCGTTTCAGAGGGCAGAGCGCCAGACTTCTGCGGCTGAGAGGGGGCAACACATGCGCCGTGATTTGAAGCTGCGGCAATTGGCCGCGCGAAATCCGCTTCGCGGCCGAAGTTCGCTGCAACTTGCGCCGACCCGGCGTCAGTTTGTCGCGGGCCTCGCAGCGTCCGCGGGCACCGCCATGTTCGGTTGCGGGCCGGCGCGGGAGCAGGGCGGCGAACTCGCGCTGCTGACCTGGGACGCCTACGCCGACCCCCGCCTCCTCGACCTGTGGCGCGATCGGACGGGAGGATCGATCCGCTACGAGATTCACATATCCGACCCGACCTCCGTCAATCGCCTGCGAGCCGGGGAAACGGCGGTCTGGGATTTCGTCAATCTGAACAATCCCTGGGCGCGAAAGGAGCTATGGCCGGCGGGACTGATCCGGGACCTGCCGCGCGAGCGATTCGAGCCGCTGTACGACGCCATGTTCGAAAAGTTCGCTCCGCCCTACTACTGGGCGATGAGCGAAGACGGCGAACACCTGCTCGGGGTCGTGCAGCGGTTCGAGACATTCGATTTCGTCGTCAATTCCGATGTCATTTCGCCCGGTCTGGCCAAGGACGAAGGCTGGGACCTGTTCAACAACCCCGACTTCGCGAACAGGTACGGCATTCTTGCCTACGAAGACTGGAACGTGATGGATATCTGCATGGGCGCCGGCATCGACCCGTTCGGCGAGAAGACCGAAGAAGACTATTCGGCGTTCGAGGCCACCGCCAGACGGTGGATAAACAACGCGAGAATGATCACCACGGACTTCGCACAACTGAACCTCGCCGTCATCAACGGAGAAATCGACGCGTATTTTACCGGCGGTACCTACAGCATCACGTCGGCGCGGCTGGAAGGCGTCAACAATCTCTACGCCATTACACCGTACCGGGGGCCCGCCGGGGGCAAGGGCGGAATCAACTGGATCGAACTGAACTCGGCGGTCGCCAATCCCGACTCCGGCGACGATGTGCTCGATTTCCTCGAATGGATCACCGAGCCGGAACCGGCCTGGATCATTGCCAACGGCAACGGCAACCTCCAGCCTGTCAGTCAGATGGTCCAGCCGGAGGTGCTGTCGAAGTTCACGACCGAGCAGCTTGCCGCGCTGCAGTGGGACGAATTCGATGAGCGCATCGAAAATTCCGTCGAATTCGACATCGTCCCGGGTTACGACCGGCTGTACGACATCTACGCCGCCGCGATACGCGCCCGCGGCTGACAAGCGCTCCGTCAACCTGTGACGCCGTATAAGTGACCGCGGGCAGCATGGGAACGATCCTGTCGACACAGGCGGTTTCGAAACGATTCGGCGACGTGATCGCCCTGGACGACGTGTCGCTCGAGATCCGCGAGGGCGAGTTCTTCACGATCGTGGGCCCCTCGGGAAGCGGCAAATCCACGTTGCTGCGGATTCTCGCGGGGCTCGAAACTCCGGCCGCGGGCCGCGTTCACCTGCGAAACGCCGATATCACCGACGTGCCGGCCAACCGGCGCCCGACCTGCATGGTGTTCCAGAACCTGGCGCTGTTCAGTCACCGCAGCGTGGGAGAGAACATAGAATTCTCGCAAAAGATGAAGGGGGTGCCGCCGCACGAGCGCCGCGAACACGCCCTGGATATGATGCGCATAGTGCGCCTGCCGGAATCCTATTACGGCCGGCGCGTAACGCACTGCTCGGGTGGCGAGCAACAGCGCGTCGCGCTGGCCCGCGCGCTTGCGTCGGACCCGGAGATACTGTTTTTCGACGAACCCCTGTCCTCCATCGACTACCGGTTGCGGAAAATCCTCGAGGTCGAGATGAAGGACCTGCACCGCCGCACCGGCAAGACGTTCGTCTACATCACGCACAGCCTGGAGGAGGCGATGGTGATGTCGGACCGCATTGCCATCATGAAGTCGGGACGGATCGTGCAGTCGGGCACGCCGACCGACATCTACTATCGGCCCACAAACCGTTTTGTCGCCGAGTTCATGGGAGAGGTCAACGTCTTCGAACTCGCCGGCGGACAGATTGCGGAACTGGGAATCGCAGTGCCCGCCGGCGCGGCGGGCTGCCTGGCCGTGCGGCCGGAGTTCCTCCGCAAGCTGGGTGACGGTGAACGGGCCGACGTTCGCTTCCCGGCAACCGTTGCCAACGACTACATGCTCGGTTCACGTACCCACTACCACCTGGATACCGGCAAGAGAATCCTGGTGGCGGAAGTCGCGGCCGGCAAGGCGGCGGAAATCACCGTCGGCGCAAAGGCCGAGTGGGGCTTCGACCTGAGCGATGCGGCACTGCTGGACGAATGATGCGCCGCCCGAACCCCGGCATCCTGACGATGCTCCCCGTCCTTGTGTTCCTGCTCGCCGGTTTCGTCATTCCCATACTCGTCGTCGCGCTCTACAGCCTGATGCCGCCGCGCACGTTCGATTTGGCGGGAAGCCCGACGTTTACCAACTACGCCACGGCTTTTGCCGATGGCTACTGGCGGCCGTTGATGTGGTCGGCGCTGGGTGCGGCGGCGACTACACTGATCTGCCTGGTGCTCGCCTGGCCGACGGCCAGGGCCCTGGACCGCTTTGCCGGTCGTTGGGCAACGCTGGTCACGCTGCTCATCGCCCTGCCGATCTTCATTTCCGAAAGCGTCCGCCTGTTCGGTCTGGCGTTGTTCATGATGCCGGGCGGCGGCATTCTCGCCGGAAGTATCGACGCGCTGTTCGGCGTCTCCATCGGCACCATCCTGTACACGAGGCTCGCCGCCTTGCTGGGCCTCGTCTACATCCACTTTCCGTTCGTTCTGTTTCCGCTGTTGCTGGGCGTCTCACTGGTACCGAAGGATCAGGTCGCGGCCGCACGTGACCTGGGCGCATCCGGGTGGCAGGTGTTTCGGGAGATCGAGGCGCCGCTGGCGGCACCCGGCGCCGCTGTCGGCGCCCTGCTGTGCTTCGTCCTGTCCCTGGGTGCCAACGCGGAAATGAACATCCTCGGGGGACAGGCCGTAACGGTGATCACCAACGCGATCGAGCAACGCTTCAACTACGCCCAGGACTGGCCGCTGGGTGCGGCGCTCACCGTGCTGACGGTCCTGCTGACCGCTGCGGTCGTGTTTCCCGTTCTGAGGCGCATCGACGTGGACAGCCTGGCGCGACGATGAACGGGCGCGCGAAACCACTGTTCGACTCACTGCAGGCGGCCTGGCTCCTGCTGGTTCTCGTGCTCCTCTACATACCGATGATCTCCGTCGCGCTCGCGTCGCTCTCCAATACCCGTTACATGCTCTTTCCGCACCGGACATGGACCACCGATGCCTACGCCGACGCGCTCGCCGGCTACACCACCGGCGCCCTGCACCTGACCAGTCTCCGGATCGCCTTGCTGGTGGTGGTTATCTCGGTGGTCCTCGCCTCGTTCGGCGCCCTCGCCTTCGCCCGATTCGACTGGCGCGGACGCCGGGCCTTTCAGCGTTTTCTGGTTCTGCCGCTGTTCTTCCCGCAACCGGTGCTGGGGCTTGCGCTGCTTGTCTACTTCACCGCCCTCGGCATTACGCCAAGCTGGCAGACAGCCGCGTTCGCGCACCTGGTGTGGATCGTGCCGGTGGTGACGCTGGTGATCTCGATCCGCCTGTACAACTACGACGTCCTGCAGGAGGATGCGGCGTTCGACCTGGGCGCGACCCGGCTGCAGGTCCTGCGCGAGGTGACCCTGCCGGCGCTGGCGCCGGGCATCGTCTCGGGAGCGCTGTTCGCGTTCCTTCTGTCCTGGAGCAATCTGCCGCTGTCCGTGTTCACGAGCGGCGCGGACACGACCCTGCCGGAATGGCTCTACTCGCGCACCGCCACGAACTATTCTCCCATGGTCCCGGCCATCGCGGTGATCGCTACCGCGGTCTCTGCCATGGTGGTCATTGCCGCCGCTCTGGGCCTGTCGCTTGCGCGGGGGCGCGACGGCGCCGGTACGACCTCCTGAGGGTCTGGCCCGCCGTCTCCGGACATACGCCTGGCAGTCTGGCCCGCCGCCTCAGGGCAAACCGCCGTCCACAGGCAGGATCTGGCCCGTCATTCCATCCGAAAGGCCGCTGGCCAGGAACAAGGCGGCGCCCGCGACGTCACCCTCGCTGGCGATGCGGCCCAGCGAAGTATCGCGCGCGAACTGTTCCAGAACCTCAACCGCGGGCGGTTCACCCTCCCGGGCCCGCGTTTCCAGGCGTCCGAGCAGTGCGTCCGTGGCGACGGGCCCCGGACCAAGCGCGTTCACGCGTATCCCATACCGGCCGAGGTCCATCGCCGTTGCCCGAACGATGCCGAGCACCGCGTGCTTGGTGGCCGCGTACAGGCACTGCCTGGGGTGAGTACGCCGGGAATTCAGCGAGCCCATGACAACGATCGAACCGCCCGTTCGCTTCATCAACGGTACGGCATGCTTGATCGTCGCCGCCACGCCCTTCACGTTCACCGCGAACACCGAGTCCCATTCCTCGAAGTCCAGGTGCTCGGTTTCCTGCCAGGGCGGCACCAGGCCCGCGTTGGCGACGACGATATCCAGGCGTGCGAAGCGGTCGCCGGCCCGGGCCACTGCGCCCGCGACATCGGACTCCCTGACGACATCGCCGCGATGCTCGATCCAGCCGGCAGGCAGACCCTTTTCGCAGGGTTCGGTATCGAAGCCGATGCCCAACGCACCGGCCTGGCCGAGGCAGGTCGAGATGGCGCGGCCGAGGCCGTTGGCGGCGCCGGTGACCAGGGCGACCCGGCCGCGAAGATCGACCGCGGTCACTCGACAACCGTCAATTCGATCCGGGACGGATGATCCGGACCATGGTGGACGGCGTTGCGGGCGATACGGTGTTCCGTCTCGCGGACGTTGTGCGTTCCCATGTTGAGGTTCCGCGCGAAGCGAGGGAAATTGCTGCTTGAGATCTCCACGCGGATGCGGTGGCCTGCGCGAAACCGATTGCTCGTCGCCAGCGGTGCGAACTCGAGCGCAACGATCTCGCCCGGTTCCATGAACACCTCCCGGTCGAAACCTTCGCGATAGCGGGCGCGCTTTATGGTCTCGTCGAGGTTCCAGGCCGTGCCGTCCGGCTCGACGTCGAGGAGCTTGACGGTGAAATCCGTATCGGGAGCATCCGACGACACGTACAGCACAACCCCGATCGAACCGCTCACCTCCACGTCCTGTGTCAGCGGTTCGCTGGTATACACGAGCACGTCGTCCCGCGCCTCCACGGGGCGCTGATCGAAGGACCCGGGCACGACCTCGTCGCCGAGACAGCAGACGTTGCCCCCGAGGGACGGTACGGGATTCATCGGATCGTACGAAAAACTGTCGCTGTCCGCCCCCTCGGGCCTCTCCGGCAGGAGCCGCCCGTCGCCATGCAGGGTATTGGCGCTGCCATCGCTGGCGAGATACATCGTCATCGCCGCAGCTCCCGGCGGAGGCCATTGATCCGCCGTGCGCCATTCATTCGCGCCCATGACGAAGTAACGCACATCCGGCTGCGATTCGGGAAATCCGTTGGGCGCGTCCTTCATGTAGTGATCGAAGAACGAGTAGACGATGTCGTCGAGTCCGAAGTGAACGCGCCCCATGTCGCGGCCGCCGGTGACGTGGGGGTCGCGCAGGCGGTACATGTGGCAGTGTTCCGTGGGCGCGACGATCATGTACTGGTTGTCGCGGATGTGCGGATCGCTCGCGTTGGTGCGCACGTGGTTGAACAGCGCGATGTTGGGCGCGACCGAAAGGTCGTACCAGGAATGGACCCACAGCGCGGGAACGAAGAAATCCTCGTCGTCGTGGTACAGGCCGCCCTCGTACCAGGCCTCGTCGTCCGGCCCCCGGTCGACCATCTCGTCGAAGATACCGTTCGGGCCTCCGGCCGCCACGATCGCCTCGCTGAGGGGAAGGTGCCGAAACGCTTCATTCCAGTCGACCTCGGGCATGTCCGGCGCAAGGTCGTAGAAGCGTGACACGCGGATGAGTTCGTCGCGCGAGAGGCCCGGGGGAAACGTGGGCCGGACCGTATTCTGCTCGCTGTACAGCCACGTCAGCATGGGCAACTGGGTCACCCCTCCCTTGTAGTAATTGCCCTGCTCGTAGTACGGACCCATGCGGCCGATGCCGGCGCCGACTCCCATCGGCACCGCCGCCACGTGCGCCGGGTGCCCGAGGCTCGCCAGCCCCATGATCCATTCCGCCGTGGACGAACACCCGATCGTGCCGACCTTGCCGTCGGACCAGGGTTGGTCGGCGATCCAGGTCAGCGTGTCGTGCCCGTCCGTTCGCGGGTGGCCGAGGATTTCCCACTCGCCTTCGGAAAAGAACTTGCCGCGCTCGTACTGCATGACGAATGCGTAGCCATGCCGAACGGCGTCCAGCGCAAACTTCAGGTTTGCGTCCGAGTAGTCCAGGTTGGGCACCATCTTTTCGCTGAAGTTGTACGGGGACCGCCACAGGATGGTCGGGAAGGGCCCGTCGGCATTCTTCGGCAGGTAGACCCGGGACGCCAGGTGCACGCCGTCCCGCATGGGAACCATGACCATGCGTTCGATGTTCGCCTCGCTGGCGAGCGCCGCACGCCTCACCTCGTCGGAAACCAGGTGGATCTGCGGCTGGGCCTGGCCCGCCAGCAGGAAAACCGAAGCGATGACAGCTAGTCTGGACAGGAAGTTCATGGGTCGTTACTCGTGTGTAAACGGCTGACAGGGAGCCGCCGGTGACGGACCATGGTGACGTCGCTCAGCCGCCCTCCATGATCCCGCGGATGTCCTCGTCGTTGCCGGTAAGCTGCCAGTGCACCAGCGCAATGGGCACGCTGCCGGCTTCGTTGAGCTCGCCGTAGAAATCGCTGAGCGTATACGGCGGGTCCGCGTCCTCCATCTGGCTGGTGCGGTGCGCGAGCAGACGCTCGAGCAGGTACTTGCCCGTGACGTAGCTCGTCCCGTAGCCCGGTTGGCGCAGGTAAAGATGCTGCTCGAACTGCAGCAATTCGGGCTCGTTTTCCATCCAGCCCCGCGGCGTCCACTCCACGTGCACGTTTCCGGCTTCGGCCATCGTCATGTCGTTGGCGTGTGCGTAGAGCGAGCCGAGGCCCCTTGCCGCCCGCTGCGCCAGCATGATCCAGACGAGTTCCCGCGACCGCGGGTTGTCGTCGTAGAGGCCGGCATGCATGAACATCTCTTCGACGCCGGTGGCGGTTCCCTCGTTGCGGCTGTCGAAGATGTTGTAGAGCAGCGCGCCGCGCCGGATCGGGCTTTCGTGGAGCTCTTCGCGCATCTGCGCCAGCTCGAACCAGTGGTAGAAGTGCGTGTACAGCGGAGTCGGATCGTAGTGGGCCGCAATCCAGAAGAAGTTGCGCTCGTCCTCGGGAATGAATACTCCGAGGCGCTCCCTGAGAGCCGGTTCCATGTAGTCCCTGACCGGCATCACCTGCTGATCCTCGAGGAATGCCATGAGCTTCGTGGCCGACTCATCCGCCAGGCGATCGTATTCTTCCGGGGTCGACGCGGCGACCTGGAGCGGCAGATCCCGGTTGCGGTGTTCCTCGAGCTTCAGCGATGACCAGGCCCGATCCAGCTCGCGCTGCAGCAGATCCACCTCCTGCTCCCAGGTCAACGGCACGTAGTGCACCTGTTGCATGTACCAGGTGTAGTTTTCCTTGCCGATGCCCGACGGCCCGGTCTTCGACGGCGCTTCGGCCTCCAGCCAGGCAACCAGGTCGTCGGTGGCGGCCTGCGCCGCGCGCAACGCCTCGATCAGGCCGTCGCTCGCATCGCCGCCGACCGTCTCCTCGATGGTGTCGAGGTGACCGCGCTGCGCGCGAATGTTGCGGATGCCGGCTACCCAGAGGTCCCGCGCATTGCCGGTCAGATTCTGCTGCGCCTGGCGCATCAGTGGCGGAATGATCGCCAGGTCATCGATCATCCGCTGTTCCTCTTCTTCGGAAAGCGGAAAACTGTAGGTCCACAGTTCCAGCACCGCGTGATGCGTCGGGCCTTCGTGCGCCGGGACATCGCTCTGGTAGGTCCAGATCGACTGGTAGTAGGCCGGGTCGCGGACCCATGGCTGGAGCACGCGGTGATTGAAATCGAAGCCGTTCATTTCCGCGCGAACGATGTGCCAGTCCACCTGCTGCTCGACGGGCCAGCCGCTGGTGTCGATGGCATTCAGCCGTTCGAAATAGCCCGGCAGTTCCTCGTACGCGGCGGCGAAGCGTTCGGCGGTGTAGTCGGGCGCGCCATCCCGCATCGGCGGGCTTTCGAATTCGCGCCATTCTTCAAACAGCCGGACAAGCGCATCGTAAGAATCTGCAGAGGGATTTTGGGCGTCCCCGCACGAAGTCATGAACACGGCAACAAGAGCGATTCCTGAAACAATTCTTGGAATTTTCCAGACGGATGACAAGTACGACATTGAAGTCTCCCCCAAGTATCAGTTTTCCCGCCAGGTAGGCATTGCGCCGCAAGGCGAACCATTCCGATCAAATTGTAGCACCGGGCATTTGCAGCCCGGAGCCTAGCATGCCGGAGCGGGCGGACGCCTTGTCAATGCGCAAGTCGTGCGATTACTCGTCGATCACCGCCACCGCTTCCACCTCCAGGATGAAGCGCGGATCGGTGGCCAGCCGGACGATCTCGATCGTCGTGCTCGCTGGACGATGGCCCGACCCCCAGTAGCGGGCCATCACGTCGCGGACGATGTCCTGGTTGGCCTCCACGTCGCGCATGAACTTCGTCACCTGGATGATGTCGGTGAGTTCCCCGCCGGCCGCCCGGATCATCTCCCGGAGGCTTTCCATGACCCGCTCGGTCTGGGCCTCCGGGCTGAAGTCCAGGTGATCGAACTCGGATGGAACGTGGGGATGGCTGTGGGGAGGCGCCCCAACGGTGCCGGACAGGAAGACGATGCTCCCCGAATTCACCTTGATGGCCGAGGTGAAGGGCGTGTTGGTGCCGCTGCCGGCCTCCGTCCCGGAAATATCTATGTACTCGACGGCCGGCCCGGCCGGCTCGCCTGGCCCGCCCGACTCGCAACCGGCCGCCAGCAATGCGGCCGCGGCCAGAGTTGCGGCGAAACCCACGGCGCGACGCCTGCACGAAGAAAACCACTTCATGATTAATCCTCCCAAGTCCATTTTTTTCGGTTACCGGGCCATAGCATACCCAAGTGCCGGATGGACCATTAGGCCTCGTCTACGGCGCCTACCGGAACAGTTCGGGCCTGATGTCCATCGACTTGTGTGGGATGCCGATGATGTCGACATGACCGTTGTTTACCATGTAGAAGATGACATGGCTGCCCTGCGGAAAACAGCGGTAGCCAGGGTGTACATCGTACCGTTCGCGTCCCGCCAGGGGATTCCCGGCCAGCCACTCGAACCGGCTGTTCAAGGAACGCAGGTAGTCCTCCAATTGATCCTCGCCCCAGGTTGCGATCGTATAATTCGCGATTGCATCGAGGTCCGCTACCGCTTTTGGAGTGAGCCTGAAAGCGGCGCTCACCGTTGAGGTCTTGCCCTTTCGATCAAGGCTTCGATATCGAAGTCTTCCACAAAGTCTTTCCTTGCGGCCTGCTCCGCACCTTCAGCCAAGTGTTTGCGTAACGCCTCAAGTCTCTTTCCCCGATCTTCAAGTTCGCGGAGCGCAGCTCGTACCACTTCACTGGCAGTCGAGTATCGGCCGCTCCCGATTTCTTGCCTGATAAAGTCCTCCCAGTGTCCACCGAGGCTCAGTGAGGTCGTCGCCATGGTTGAGTTATCCCAAATTTATTCAAAATGAATAATACTGTGAGTGCACACGCGGGACAATGGCGCTCAATAACTGAAACTCGACTCAGTCGTCGATCACCGCCACCGCTTCAATCCAACGCAGCGCCTCGTCTTCCGCCGCAGGATCGAGACGCGCGACCGTATCCGCGATACGTCCGCGTACTTGCTGCAACCGCGCGTCCGGAAGCGTCATGCGAACCTCGCGAAGATGCGATTCACGGCACCGTTTTCGGTATTCGCGCATTCGCTCCGCCGGGGATGTTGCCATGGACCCTCGGGAGACTGGTGGTGATGGGTGGACTTGAACCACCGACCTGCGGGTTATGAATCCGCCGCTCTAACCACCTGAGCTACATCACCACGGGGGTGGCGATTATAAACCAGCGTTTCCGGCGCCTCACCGCCGTATCCTTGCAATTCGAAAAACACACTCTTAACTTACGGGACAGGAGGTTCGCGCTGTGAATGACCAACTTGGCAATACCCTGCTCGTCGGCATGCTGGTGTGCGTTGCTCCGGCAGCGGCGCAGATGTACACCCCAGGGTCCGGCGACGCGCTCGACCCGGAGGCGCTCTACGAGGTTTGCGCGTTCTGCCACGGGCCGGAGGGCCAGGGCAGCGAGCGTCTGGATGCGCCGGCGCTGGCCGGGATGGAAGCCTGGTACGTGGAGCGCCAACTCCATAACTTCAGGGACCGGACCCGCGGGATGCATCCGGACGACCTCACCGGCCTGCAGATGTCCATCGTCTCCGGAATGACCCGCAACGACGCCACCATCCGCGCGCTGGCCGGATACATCGCCGCCATGGAACCGGGCGCCGGGCTTGAAACGCTGAACGGCGAACCCGTGACCACCGGGCGTCCCTACGTATGGCATTCCGATTACGCAGAGTTCACAAGCCCCGAACCGGGAGACGCGGAGCGCGGCGCCCGGGCCTATATCACGTGCGGGGTTTGCCACGGCCCGAACGGCGAAGGCAACGAGGCGCTGGCGGCGCCGAAGCTGACGGACATCCAGGACTGGTACCAGGCGCGCCAACTGCGCTATTTCAAGGACGGCATCCGCGGGCGCAGTCGCGGCGACATATACGGCGCGCAAATGGCCGCGATGTCCATGACCCTTACCGATCAGACCATCGCGGATCTGCTCGCTTACATCGACACGCTTTGACCAGCGCGTCCCCGGGAAACGGTAAAACCACCATGAAAGGAAGAATGTTCAACATGATCTGGGCAGGGATTGCCACCGCGCTTCCCCTTGCAGGCATGGCGGTAACCCCGACCTCGATACAGCTCATCGATCCCCTGGACGACTCCCGCGGCTGGTGCGTCGACCTGTTCGCCCACCTGACCGGCGCGCTGCCCCTGGGCGGACTGCAGGGGCACAACTGCTTCCTCTACATGGGCCGCGGACCCACCGAAGACCAGGGATTCGATGCCGAACTGATCGAGGAGCTGGGCGAAATCCGCATCATCCACTTCGACATGTGCATGACCCTGCACGATCCCGGTCCCGGTTCCTTCGTGCCGATCGAAGAATGCAATGACGGCGATGCCCAGGATTTCGACATGGCCGCCGACGGTCGCATCGTGCCGCTGATGGCGCCGGAGCTGTGCCTGACGCTCGGGGCAAACACCGTACCCGGCGGCGGCCGGC
This sequence comes from Gammaproteobacteria bacterium, assembly GCA_022820625.1. Lineage (GTDB taxonomy): Bacteria > Pseudomonadota > Gammaproteobacteria > Steroidobacterales > Rariloculaceae > UBA6522. The sequence goes on from JAJEFE010000120.1 coordinate 28,383, forward strand.
TGGCGCCGGTCGGGCGCGAAGCGCAAAACAACGACAACATTCCGCAGATTCGCAGGCTCACGTTCGAGACTTGCAGCGAGGACGACGAGTCCGTCGCGGTGAGGCAGCGCTGGCAGTTGGTGGACACCTACGAGGAACGCACGCCGACTCAGGAGAAGCGTTTCCAGTAGTGCTGCAGACAACGCGGACCGAGATCGAATGTCGGTAACAAGCCCGGCTATGGCAAGAACGACAAAGGGGAGAACACACGATGCGGAAAAAACTGGCAACGCTGCTGTTGCTCTGTGCAGCCACGAGCACTTCCGCCCACCATGGAACCCCGTTCTTCGACGGCGACACCGAACTGCGCTACGAGGGCGTCGTGCTCGAATTCGACTACCGCAACCCGCACAGCTGGCTCTATATTCGAACGACCGACGCATCGGGCGAACCGCTGGACCTCGCCATCGAAGGACAAGGCTCCTCGCTGCGGCCCCACGGTGTCACGCCCGACTCCCTGGTTCCCGGCGAGCGCGTGACCGCCGTAGTCAATCCCAGCTGGACCAGGCGGGACGAGGCGCTGGGACAACTGGTCTTCAAGGAAGACGGCACGATGGTGCCGCTGGCGTGGCAGGCCGTGGGTACCTACGAGACCAACACCGGCGTCACCGACAGCATCGCGGGCGTCTGGTTGGCGGACAATGAAGGATTCGTTGCGTACATCAGGGCCTATGAATCCTGGCCCCTGACGGAGGCAGGGCAACAGGCCCGGGAAGCATACGATCCGAGGCTGATATCCCAGGCCAGGTGCATCCCCTTCCCTCCACCCCTGCTGATGCTCTACCGATCCATAAACGTCGTGGAAATCCTCGACGACCGCGTACTGATTCACAGCGACTGGATGGACGCGGAGCGAGTCATCTACACGGATGGCCGCAGTGCTGCCGAGGATGAAGTTCCCGCCCAGCATGGCTTCTCGACCGGGCGCTGGGAAGACGGCACGCTGGTCGTGGAAACCAGCCATTTCAGCGACAACTACGCCGGCAACAATTTCAGGGTGCCGTCAGGACCTCAGAAGCACCTGGTCGAGCGCTTCTCGCTTGCCGACGATGGCTCGCACCTGACCTACAGCTACGTGATGGAGGATCCCGAATATTTGGCGGCGCCGGTGACCGGCGCCACTCGCTGGGACTACCGTCCCGAACTCACTCCGGACGAGGTGCCCTGTGACCTGGAGTCCGCGGGACGCTATCTGAACGAGTGACAGGCATGCCGGCCGGTGGAGCATCCGGCGGGAACGCAGCGGGATAGACGACCTGTTTGTGCGTCGAGGGGAGTGCTGCTACAGGCGAACGACGCGGCGGGAATTCATCGGCGCCAGAACGAACGACTCCAGCGAATTCGAGGGTACCGGCAGGAAATCCTGTTGGGTGGCGAAGTAAAGGGCGTTCTCGCAGAACATCCCCAACTCGAAGGCACGCTGGCTGTCGACGATGCCCGCGATCACCGGCCGTACGCCGTCTGTGCACACGTTTCTGAGGGTGCCGTACCACAACTCGTCCGTCCGCCCGCTGAATTCCAGGACCGTGGCGCCCCGGGCACTGAGGTCCGCGGCAAAGGACAGGGACTCTTCGAATTTCGGGTCGGCCAGTACAACCCAATCCTGCAGGTCGTTCGAGCGCGCGGCCAGCGTGACCGGCACGGCGCCCAGCGCCACCGAAAGGCCTGCGGATTTCATCAGGTCGCGGCGAGTAAACATATGGCCACCTCTTGTTCAGTCCGCAAATCATACACGATCGGAAGCAAATAACAGGCTATTCATCACGCAAATGAGCAGCCTTCCGGCTGATGTAGAATCCGGGAAAACAACCACAAATCTGTCCCGGACCACGAACGAGGAACAGCAATGGCCATCCCTCCCGGAATCACCGAACAGGACTTTGCGAACGCACTGCAGGAATTCGCCAATATCGTCGGCGAGGAGTGGGTGTTCACCAGCGAAGAGGACACCTCGCTCTACAAGGATGTCTACTCCATCTACCAGAACTCCGACCTGGAACCGGAGGTCTCCGCCGCCATCGCGCCGGACTCGGCGGAGCAGGTGCAGGCCATCGTCAGGGTGGCCAACCGGTACCTGGTGCCGCTCTACCCGATTTCCACCGGCAAGAACCTCGGATACGGTGGCTCCTCGCCGATCCTGTCCGGGAGCGTCGTGCTCGACCTGAAACGGATGAACCGGATCCTCAACGTTGACACCCGCAATCACACCATGCTGGTGGAACCCGGGGTCAGCTTCTACGACGTCATCAACTATTTCGAGGAAAACGACCTGCCCCTGAGCATGGACATCCCGGATCCGGCCTGGGGGAGCCCCATCGGTCACGCGCTTGAGCGTGGCTTTGCCCATACCTACAGCGAAAACGGCCGCGACCGCTGGGATACGGTCTGCGGCATGGAGGTGGTGCTGGGCAACGGCGAGATCGTGCGCACGGGTCCCGGCGCCTGCGAGGGATCCCGGACCTGGCAGGACCAGAAATGGGGCATCGGGCCTTACGTGGACGGCATCTTCTCGCAGTCGAATTTCGGCGTCATCACCAAGATGGGCTTCTGGATCCGGCCCGCCCACGAGGGTTATCGCAGCCTGACTGTCTTTGTCCCGAGATTCGAAGACCTGACCCGGATGGTCGACCTGGATTCCTACCTGCAGAACGCCGGCATCGTCAACGGCATGACGGTCATGGGCGCGCCCATGTTCGGCGGCGGCTTCATGTTCTTCAACACGCCGCCGCCCACGCCCGAGCACCGCCAACTTCTTCAGGTGGTCGACAACAGGCGACCCGACATCGCGCCGCTGCAGCAATATTGCACGGAAAACCGAATCGGCGCGTGGGCGCTGGAATTGAAGTGGCACCTGCCCAACCGGATCTCGGCGGCCGCCGCGGAATACACGAAGGATCTGTTCGCCCGGGAGATCCCCGGGTGCTGGTTCGGCGACGAGCATGTGCTGGAATTTCCGCTAGGCGAGGACGTGATCGCGACCCTCAACGAGCGGCCCGGCAATCCCGAACGCGTCAACCTGGGCATTCCCAGCCTGTCGCGCTTCGGCATGGGGGTGCGCGCAACCGGGCAGCCCTCGACGAGCCAGGGACATTTCTGGTTCGCCCCCATGGTCCCGAAGAAGGGCGAGGAACTGCTCAAGTACCAGGAGGTCATGCAGCAGGCGCACGTGGAGCTGGGGGTGCCGTTCATGGGCAGTTTCTACGGCAACCTGCCCATGTACTGGACCAAGCGGGTCGGCGTGGGGCTGGCCAACTGGGCGGTCAGCACGGACCCGGAGGTCAACCGGCGCACCCGCGAGCAGTACATCGCCATGACGCAGATCTGCGTGGACAACGGCTGGACGGAGTACCGCGCCCCGGCGCCGGTCCACACGGAGATCATGAGCATCATCAACAACTGGAACGACGGCTCGCTGCTGACGCTTCACGAGGCGCTGAAGGATGCCGTCGACCCCAACGGTATTTTGTCGGCGGGCCGTTACGGGATCTGGCCGAGGCATATGCGCGAGGAAATGCGAGGTGCGTAGGCGGGTTGCGATGCTCCGGTCGGGCCTTCAGTCAGTGCTTCCCGGCCTCCTGCTCGCCCTGGCGGCGCCATTGGCGATGGCGCAGGATGCGCCGACGGATCTGGGCAAGCAGGTGTTTGACGTCTGGTGCGGCATCTGCCACGGACTGCCGAACGGCGCCTCGGGGGGTGGTACGGAAACGCTGGCGGCGCTCTACCAGGGTACCGAGATTCCGGCGCAGCTTGAGGATCGGAGCGATCTGACGGCGGAGCTGGTCATTACGTTGACGCGCGATGGACGCAATACCATGCCGAATTTCCGGAAGACGGAGATTTCGGATTCGGAGTTGGAGGCGTTGGTGGCTTACCTGGTGGGGGATAGCGGCGAGTAGGTGGCTCCGTTCCCGCGGGTGTGTGCGGGATGGTGTGGGCTCTGGGATGAAGATGCTGGTGGCTCTGTTGCCGCGCGTGTGTGTGCGGCATCCTGTCGTGCGCTTAAGTTCGCCCGCCATCCCTGGCGGGCTCACATCGGCGCGCGGCGCTCCTTGCCGTCCCTGGCCCCGCGCCGCGCACACGACGCGCACGACAGGATGCCGCACACACACGCGCTACTCTGCGGTTTGGTCGGGTTCGGGTGCTCTCGGTCAGGGCCGCAAGCCGTGAATTAAATCCGAAGGTACGTTGGGTCGTGTTCAGACGCTGTCGATGTACTCCCGCATTCTCTCCTTGGCCGCCTCGTCGGGCATCGCGCCGAAGGCGGTGCCGGCGTTTTCGTCCATGTGGGCCGGGTTGCTGGTTTCGGTGAGCACGCAGGTGATGGCGGGGTGGGCGACGATGTACTTCAGGGAGAACTGGGCCCAGCTTGTGCAGTCGAACTCGGCGGTCCAGTCGGGTAGCGGGACGCCTTCGAGCGCATCGAAGTAGAAGCCGTTCATGAACGGGCGGTTGATCAGCACGGCCAGCCCCATGTCCGCGGCCATGGGCAGCATCCGCTCCTCGGCCATTCGTTCGGAGATGGAATAGTTGATCTGGATGAAGTCCGGCGTTTCGCGTTGCAGGAATGCCTCCAGTTCAGCGTAGAGATTGGCGTTCGACACCGTGACGCCGATGTAGCGGGCATCGCCCGCGGCCTTCCAGTCCATGAGGCTCGGCCAATGCGTGTCCAGATCCGTGAGGCTCATGATCTGCGCCAGGTCCAGTGTCTGGCGTCCGTAGAGTTCCTGGGTCTGCCGGAACTGCTGGATCCCGGCTTCGCGGCCCTCCAGGTGCACCTTGGTGGTCACGAACAGGCTGTCGCGCAGGTCCGGTTCGGCCAGGACCCGGCCGAGTCCGGCGTCATCGGTCGCATCCCGGGGCCAGGTATCGACGACGCTGCCGCCGCGGGCGCGCAACGCGCGCAGCACCGCGGCCAGGGGTTCGGTGCCGTTCTCGGAGACTTCCGAGACCACCTTGCTGGAGCCCAGCCCGATGATCGGGAGCATCTCGCCGGTTGACGGGATGGGACGGCGGGGCATGGGCTCCTGGGCCAGCGCCCCGTTGCCCCCAAGGGCGGATACCGCCGTGACGGCCGACGCCGCCGCGATGAATTCTCTCCGGTTGGTCGTCAGGGTCATCTCATTGTCCTCTTGTCTGCTTCCAGGGAACGCTCCGGCTATTTCAGGTTCCGGTCGAAGAACGCGATGGAGTCGGCAACGACTTCGAGCTGGATCGGGTCCGGATCGTACTCGCCGTCGGCGTTGCGCTGCACATAGGCGAAACCGTGCAACTCGTGGTCGTAGGTCTTCCATTCGACGTCCTTGCCGGCCTCTTCCAGCAACTCGTAGTTGAGCCTGAAGACGTCCTGGTTGTGGTCGCGGTCGCGGCCCTGCACGAAGATCGGCAGATCGATGGGCGCGATGCGCGCCGTGGCCACGTCCTTGTCGATGCGTGCTCGGGTTGCTTCCATCTTTGCTGCAAGGTATTCGGCATCGTACCCGTCCGCCGTCTCGGGCTCGTCACGGTCGGCGGGCGCGGTGAGATCCATGGCCCCGACGGCCAGAAACGCCGCCGAGGCGGGTTCGCTGGCGATGCCCGCCGCGATGCCGCCGTACACGCTGGCCATCTTCATGAGCATCTCGCCGCCGTGGCTCATGCCCATGTAGCCGACCCGGTCGGCGTCTATTTCGGGCAGCGACTTGACGTATTCGATGGTGGCGATGACGTCCTCGTATTCGAACGGCGGCCGGTTCAACACGGCGCGTCCGGACCAGGGGCGGTCCGAGAGCAACGTGCCGTCGTACGCGGGCGATTCGACTTCCTGACGGTAGCGCAGCCAGGCGACGGCGTAGCCGGCATCCAGGAACTGCTCCTGGGTCCAGCTGCGGTTGTGGCTGTAGTCGCGGACGTAGCCCAGGCCTTCGCCGCCGTTGCCGGAGGCGAACAGCACGATGGGAAACGGCCCGTCGCCCTCGGGCGTGCGCAGGCCGATGGCCGTGTACAGCCCGTCATGGGTTTCCACGAGGTGGTAGGTCACCGGCAGGGAGGACCCCGCGATCTCCTCGGTGTCGTAGACAAGCGCGGTCTGGGCCTGCGCCGTCATCGAGAACATCGCGATGGCGGCGCCGACAGCGACGGGGCCGATCGACGGCGGGGATACAACATGGAACATGCGTGCGTGGAAACGGCTCATGGACAGATCCTCATTTTTCGTATTCTCACCGGTTGCGAACAAGTTGCGAATTACCGGCACACCTTTTTCTAACTCTACTATCTGGCGCGCCCTCATCCAACATCGGACCGGCCGATTCATCCTTAACGATAGTTCAGGCACACGAACACGATTTATACGCGATTGCCCGGAACGGCCCTGTTCCTGCGCGTCCGCGCGGCGAACCCGCAGGGAATGCTGCCGGCGATGCGGCATAATCGGGTTGACGCAGCACTGGGGCGTCATAAGGTTGACGGAGCACCAGACTCAAGCGCATGCCCTGCTCTCGTGTGGACAATCGGCGCCGGCGACGATTCCTGCCGGCACTGTCGCTGGCCCTGCTGCTGGCGGGCGTTGCCGCGAGCGCCCAGCAGACCGTGCCCCTCACGGTCGTCAGCGGCTATCCGCCCACCGCCCTGTGGGTCGAGACCTTCCTCACGCACTTCATCCCCGAAGCCGACCGGCTGCTCGCCGCCGGGGGCCGTTACGAGATCGACTGGAACACGCCGCTCGGGAGCCTCACCCGGCCCGGCGGCGCTTTCGAGGCGGTGCAGTACGGGGTGGCCGACGTCGGCATCATCACCACGCCGTTTCATGCGGACAAGATCCCCTTCTACAACATCGGTTACGTCACCCCCTTCGTGACTACCGACATCGGGCTGGTGGTCCGGACCGTCAGCGGCCTGCACGATCGCTATCCCGCTCTCCGGGACGTCTGGCGGGACTACCGGCAGGTCTACCTGGTCGCGGCCGGACTGGTGGATACCTACCAGGCGCTGATGAGCAGGCCGATCGGCGGGCTCGGCGATTTCCGCGGGCTGAAAATGTCGGGTGTCGGCATGAATCTGCTGTACTTCGAGGGTCTGGATGCGGTCGCGGTGAGCGCCGGACTGGTCGACTTCTACACCAACCTGTCCACGGGGCTGACCGACGGGGCCATCGTCTGGCCGGAGGCGATCATTTCCTACAAGCTCTACGAGGTCGGGCCGTACCTGGTCGACGCCCGTCTCGGCGCGGTGAATTCGGTCGCCTTGAGCGCCAACGAGCGCACCTGGGAGCGGCTGCCCGGGGAGGTTCGCCGGGCGCTGCTCGCCGCGGCGGTTGTTTACCGGGACGCCCTGGCGCTTGAAACCGTCCGCCGAAGCGAGCAGGCGATGGCCTCCTTCCAGGCGCTGGGCGGTACGATCGTCGCGCTCTCCGACGACCAGCGGCGCGCCTGGGCCGCCTCCGTTCCGGACCTGGCCGGCGCCTGGGTGGCCGACATCGAGCGCCGGGGCCTGCCCGGCCGTGAACTCCTCTCGGCCTACATGGACACCATGCGGGACAACGGCCAGCCGATCATGCGTCACTGGGACCGGGAATAGGCCGCCGGCGGCGGTTCACTGCATCGATATCTCACCTGCCGGTCGATCCATCGTTTCGGAGATGGCCACCGGTTCGTCATCCGCAGCAAAGGTTCACCATTCCGACGACCGTGAAGCACGAACGTTGTCCGGCAGCTTGTAGCTCAATCCGTCTTCGTCGTAGACGGAAATCTTGAGAAGCTGGGTGAAGTTGCTCGATCGCACGAGCTGCGTGCTTTTCAGCATTCTATGTGCGCGTTGCTTGGCGGAAAAAATTGCCAACGCACCCAACGTCGGTTTCCAGGGGTATCGGAACTGACGCGCACGCGCCGGGCCGATGAGCGCGCGGGAGAGGCGGTAGGCGAGCGCGACCGTTTTCTTCGATTCAACCGGATCGGTGATATCGGCGACCGAAGGAATGGCCCTGATCAGCGCGTTGGCCATGTCCACCGAATCCTGACCCGCGGGCGGCTCGCACATGAAACCGATCGTGTAAACGGATTCCGCCTGCGCCGCATCCCGGTAAAGGATCGATTCGGGTATCCCCATCAGGTACCCCGCGTAGCGCCACACGGCCATCACGCTCGCTTCTTCGTCGCGCCCGTAGGTGGCGCCCACCTTCTTCGAAAAATCCAGGAGCCTCTTGGAAAACACCGCGATGGCGAGGCCCAGGTGCGCCGCGCTAACCGGCGTGCCCCAGGCTTCCCGATCCCACACCTCCGACCGCGACAACAACGTGCGGATCCGGCAGTGCACGAACCGAACGCGCGTGGACAGCTTCCAGCCGTCGCCGTCCCGTGCAAGACCGCCGGGATAGAAGATCTCCATCAACTGACGGTTGTTCTGCTGTAATCGTCGCTTGGTGAACGCGACGCGCCCGGTCAGATTGAACGACTTGGCAATCAGCGTGGAAAACCCTTCCACCAGCACCCCGGCGACGAAGGCCACCAGCATCAGGTCCGCGTTGGTGTGAAAGGCGCGTATCCCGGGCCGGAACGCCTCATGGTCGAGCCACTCGGGCTCCTCCAATGTCTCAAAGAAATTCCGCAGCGACCGCGGCGCCCTGCGCAGAACGTCGTCCTGTCTTTCGATGCCGGCCTCGATGAACCGGTGCAGGTCCGCCGGCGGCATGGAGGAGAGTTCCTCCATGACCGGGTCCAGTTGGGGATCGCCGATGGTCGTGTGACGGATGTAGTTGTCGGCCAGTGTCCAGGCGTGGCGCCGGGCTCTGGCGTAGGTGCGGGTATATGCCGATGGCGCCGTCTTCAAGTTTCCACCCCGTGAACGAGTGCTTCATCCAACTCATACGGCACTATCAGTCGGATGGAGCGCTAGAGTAACACCGATTGGAAAAACTTATCGAACATGAAAGAAAACGGTGTTGGTGTTCGCCAGCGGAACCCTCTAAATTGGTATCGGCCCGGTGAAAATCGCCGATGCGCGAGAGTTCATTGAAGAATCTGCCGTCATCTTTGGAGCAGGAGAACATCCAGAGCGCGCTCACCGCGACCACGTCCAATTCAACCGTACCGCTGCACGCCTTCGATCTGGACTACCAGGCCTCGATCCTCCCGGGTGTCTCGCGCACCTTCGCCCTGACGATCCCGGTGCTGCCGGAGCGCCTTTCGAAAGTGGTCACGAATGCCTATCTCCTTTGCCGCATCGCCGACACGATCGAGGACGACGCGGCCCTCACCGACCGGCAGAAAACACGGTTCCATGGCCGCTTCCTGGCGGTCATCGAAGGTCGGGAGGACGCCGGGGCTTTCGCCCGGGAACTGGCGCCCCTGCTGTCGGCGGGGGTCTTGCCGGACGAACGCGACCTGGTTCGCAACACGGCCTCAGTGGTACGGGTGATGCGGGCTTTCTCGCGGCGTGAACGCGTAGCGCTGACACGCTGCCTGGCGGTCATGTGTTCCGGCATGCCGAAGTTCCAGCGCAACAAGACCCTGAGGGGGCTTCGCGACCTGCGGGAACTCGGGGCGTACTGTTACGTGGTCGCGGGCGTCGTGGGCGAGATGCTGACAGAGCTGTTCTGCGCCCATTGCCCGGACTTGGCGAAGAACCGCCGCGAAATGAAGCGCCTGGCCGTCTCCTTCGGTCAGGGCCTTCAGATGACGAACATACTGAAGGACATCTGGGAGGATCGGCGCGACGGCACGTGCTGGCTGCCCAGGTCCATGTTTGCCGGGGAAGGGGCGAGCCTGTACCGGCTTGAGGAATTTCATCGCACCGGGGCGTTCCGCGCCGGGATGAACTCGCTGATCGGCGTCACCCACCGGCACCTGCAGAATGCGCTTGAGTTCACTTGCCTCATTCCGGCGCGTGAAGCGGGAATGAGGCGTTTTTGCCTGTGGGCGCTCGGGCTCGCGGTGATGACCCTGCAGAAAGTTTATCGAAACCCGCACTACACGTCGGGCGACCAGGTCAAGGTATCGCGGCGTACGCTGCAGGCGACCATCCTGGCGACCAATTTCACTCTGACGAGCAACCGGTGCCTGCATACGCTCTTCAGGTTCGCCGCCAGTGGACTGCCGCTATGGCGCGCGGATACGCTGACCTGGATGAGCATGGTTGGGCCGGAGACCGGCCGGGACCCGCTCACGCTGTCGAGAACGTCGGCCAGTAGATCGCCAGCAGGTACCCGACGATCACGATGGCGAACAGCGACAGCAGGCAGGCCCAGAACCCCTTGACCGCCATGGTCTTCAGGTTGATCCCGTAACCCGCAGCCACCGCCGGCCCGCCCGCGGAGGTCGGCAGCATATAACCGCAGTTGCCAACAGCGGCGACGATATAGACGAACGGCAGCGGATTCATGTCGAGGCTCTGGAACGTGCTGATGGTAATCGGCACGATGATCGCCACGGCCGCCGTATTGTTGGTGATCTGGGTGAGCAGAATCGTCAGGAACGCGAACACCAGCACCGCCAGGAAGCCCCCGCCGCTGGCGTAGGGCAGCAGGGCGTCGGCGATGTAGGCGGCCGTACCGGTCTCGCCGAGCACGCGGCCGAGCGCGGTTCCGCCGGCGAAGAGATAGAACAACCCCCACATCATCCGCTTCTGGGCGTACTCCCAGGTCATCAGGTTCTCGCCCCGAGGACGCAGCAGGAAGCACACGATGGCGCAGCTCAGGAACGCGTAGGCAGGCGTCAGCGCCGGGAAAACGGCTGCGTACAGCGGGCGCGTAAAGGCCAGGAGCGCAGCAATCCCGAACAGCGCGAAGCCCCACTTCTCCTGGACGCTCATGGGGCCCAGGGACTTCAGTTCGCCCATGAAGAATTCGCGCGTGCCCTCGACCTCGCTGATCTCGGGCTTGAACGCGAACCGCACATAGACAAACGTCACCAGCATCACGGCGAGGCTGAGGGGCACGAACCGGACCACCCACGTGGCGAACAGGAACTCCTCGCCGGTCACCAGTTCCTGGATGTACTCCATGGCCAGCAGGTTCGGCGCCCCGGCCAGGGGCGTCATGGCGCCGCCGGCGCTGGTGCCCCAGGCCACGGCGATCACCAGCGCCGTGCCCAGGTTGCTTTCCCACAGGTCCTCGATGCCGATGTAGCGCAGCATGGCCACCACGATGGGAATCATGGTCGCCGCGACGATGGTGTTGGGCAGAAAGGCGCTCAGGAACATGCCGATCGCGAACCAGGACATGATCTGCCGCGTGGTGTTGGTGCCGACGCCGATCAGCGAACCCAGGGCGATGCGCCGGTCAAGCCCCCATCGCGTCCAGCAGGTGGTGAGCACGTTGGCCGACAGCAGCAGGATGACCAGTTCGGCGGCGTACGCCGGCAGGACCCGGTCCATGGGCGCGAAGTCGAATATCGCCACCGTGGCCAGCGGCAGGAACCCGGTGACGGCCAGGTGCACCGGGCGGGTGATCCACCACAGCGCCATCCAGAACAGCAGCCCCAGGCTGCACCGGATCTCGTAGGGCAGCCCGCCCAGGGGCAGCAGGAGGAGGGCCGCGAACACGGCGGGCCCTGCGACCACGTACATCGTTCTGCGCCGATCTTCCATCCCTGACTCCGATAGCTGCCGGGAACGTCCCCGGGACCTGCCTGCGACAGGCTCTAGTGCCGCGTCAACCTGATCATGCCGTATCCGGTTGATTCGGCACTAGGAGGCTGCGCCGTAGGAAATCGCGAAAGCGAAAATTCGATATCGCCGTCCCTTCGATCGATCGATTGAGGAGAATATCGGGTCATATTTGACGAAATCGAGCGGTCGAAGGGACGGATGAGAGCGAATTTGCAGCCG
>JAJEFE010000154.1 GCA_022820625.1 Gammaproteobacteria bacterium
CGTCAAATATGACCCGATATTCTCCTCAATCGATCGATCGAAGGGACGGCGATATCGAATTTTCGCTATCGCGATTTCCTACGGCGCAGCCTCCTAGTCGCCGGTAAAGGAGGGCTTTCGCCTTTCTATCAGGGCCGCCACAGCTTCACGGTGATCGGCAGTTTCGTGGACGATGGCCTGTAGAGCGGCGGAGAGTTCGAGTACGTCGTCCAAACGCTGACGCTGTCCTTCGCGCAGCAGCCGTTTGGTCAATCGCAGTGCTCTGGCCGGGTTTACGGCGATGCGTTGCGCGAGAGCGAACGCCTCTTCCATGAGTCGGTCGTCCGGTACGACTTGGGAAACCAGTCCAATGCGTTTGGCTTCCTTCGAAGAGTAGCGATCCCCGGTGAACAGCATCTCGGCGGCTTTCGAATGGCCGACGGCCTGTTGCAGCAGCCAGGCACCTCCGTCGCCGGGGACGATTCCGACCTTGATGAAGCTTGCCGAAAACCTTGCGCTCTCAGCAGCGATGCGAATGTCGCAGAGGCAGGCGAGATCGCAGCCGAGACCCACGGCGTGGCCATTGACCGCAGCAATCGTCGGAACCTCGATTTCGTACAGCGTACGCACGACTTGCTGCACACCACGCCGGTAGTTCGTGCGGGTCGAATCCGGCTGCTCCAGTGCTCCAATTCCGGTTCGCTGCTGGATCGCCTTCAGGTTACCGCCGGCGCAAAACGCCCGTCCTGCTCCGGTCAGTATGCCCACCGAAACGCTGCGATCGTCGGCCAGCGCATGCAGCGCATCGACCAGATCCCGGCAATCCTCGTGGCTGCCGATCGCGTTCAGCGCCTTTTCATTCTGCATCCTGAGAACCGCGACGGCGCCGTGTATTTCGGACGCTACGAAACTACCCATCGAACTGTTTCCTGGAGTGGGTCCGGAACGGACCGGTCAATGCCTGCGGATGCGGATATTGCGGAAAAAAACCGGATCGGCATGGTCCTGCAGGCCGATATGTCCCCGCCGCGCAACGCCTAGGTTCTCAAAGCCCGGACCTACGAACTTGGATTGGTCGAAGCGCTGCCGCCAATCTTCCGAGTCGCGATCGAATTCGACGGTCCTTTCGCCATTTAGCCAAAACTCGACACGGCCGCCGATCGAAACAACTCGCACCTGATTCCACTCGCCAACGGGGCGCGTCACGTCGCGGTCTGGCGCGTACAGATCGTATGCGGCGCCGGCGGTCCTGTTCGGATAGGCCGCGTCCCGGTGACCATCGTTGTCGAGTATCTGCATCTCCAGACCGGTACGCGACGGCCGTTCCAGACCCTGGTGCTCGGTTACATGGAAAAAGATACCGCTGTTGCCTCCGGCGGAAATCTTCCACTCCAGTTCCAATTCGAAGTCGGAGAATTGCTCTTTGGTGATAATCCCGACCGGGTCCGTGGACGTCTTGCGCTCCGGCAGGAATGCCAGCACACCGTCTTCCACGACCCAGGCCGGACTGACTGGTCCATGCTTGTTGAATTCACGCCATTGGTCGAGATTGGAACCGTCAAAAAGCCAGTACCAGTCCGATTCGGCATCTGCCTCCGATAGAGCGGTATCCTGCGCAAAGCCGATCTCCGCGAAGGCAAGCACAGACAACAGGCAGTAGCGGATGCTGAGCAACGTTCGCAACATGGTTCAACTCGTACCGGAGCGATGCATTTCGACGAAGTTTCCCATTCGGCAGGACCACACGAACTCGATCAGCAAATTCATCGTAGCACGATACCGTGGCGCGTTGACGTGTGGGTCGCCGGGCACGGCGATTCACGAGATGGGCACGGCCCGAATGGGGGATGACCCGCGCGAATGGGTCGTCGACCGGTGGAACCGGATGCACGCTGCGGCACACACGGGTACAGTCGGAAGAAACTCCGACTCAATTGACATGCTGTCGACGCATGGAACTATACTAGCAATCGAGCCCTGTCATATTCTCGATCAGGACGAACCATCCACATGATCACCTCACAAATCGACCGGCGCGAGGCACTGGGAGGGATCGCGGCCATATTCGGGGCCGCACTGATTTCGCCCCTGAGGCGCGCGGTCGCCGCCGGCACGGATCCGGGCATGGGTCCGCAGAACGATATCTTTTCGGATGAACAGAGGACGTTGCTGGACGCACTTTGCGAGCGAATCATCCCGACCACGGATACCCCGGGCGCCAGAGACGCAGGCGTGACCAGTTACATCGAGATGATTTTCGATGAGTACTACGAGCCGGACGCCCGAGAAGGCTTTCTGGACGACCTGCAGGCCATCGATGAGTACTCACGCGAACAACGTCAGGCACCGTTCGTCGACCTGGCGCCGGAGCAGCAGGACGACATCGTCTCCCTGGCGGAACAACGGCAGCTCGATGGGGCCGACGATGATTTCTTCGAAGCCATCAAGCAACTCACGGTTACCGGGTACTACACGTCGGAAATCGGCATGACCGTCGAGCGGGTCTACCTGCCGACCCCCGGGCGCTACGACGGTGCGTATCCCTACGCAGAAGTCGGCAGACTCTTCACGGCCTGAGCGCCAACTCCGGACAGTGGACAGGCCACCGCAAAGCACGGAGTTCGATGCGATCGTCATCGGCTCCGGCGCGACCGGGGGCTGGGCCGCAAAGGAATTGTGCGAGAACGGCCTGAAGACGCTTATGCTCGATCGCGGCGGATCGGTCGAACACCGGCGGGACTACCCGACAGAGGGCCGCGGTGCGCACGAATTGCCTTTCCGGAACCGATGGCCGCCCGGCAAACAGGCAGATTACCGCCTGTCACCGACGGCTCGTCCGGAAAACTATCCGTTCTACGCGTCGGATGACGAACAGCCCTACGTTTACGACGAGAGCAAGCCGTTCACCTGGATACGCCCCGGAGTGGTCGGCGGCAAGTCGCTGGTCTGGGGACGCCAGTGCTACCGGTGGTCACGGCAGGATTTCGAGTCCAACCGGGCGGACGGTCACGGCGTCGACTGGCCGATTCGCTACGACGATTTAGAACCCTGGTACAGGCATGTCGAAGGGATCGTCGGCATCAGCGGCGAGGCACTTGGCCTGGAGGAACTCCCTGACAGCGATTTTCAGCCTCCCATGCCGCTCAATATCGTCGAACAGCGGTTCCGCGAAGTGCTGGCACGCGACTTCGATGACCGGACCCTCACGATCGGACGCGTCGCCAACCTCACGCTGGACATGCCGGAGCAGGGCCGTGTCCGCTGCCAGTTCCGCAACCAGTGCCATCGCGGCTGCTCCTACGGCGCCTATTTCTCCACCCAGGCCGTCACCCTGCCCATGGCCCGGGCCACAGGCAATCTCACCCTGAAGAGCGACAGCGTTGTCGAAGCGCTCGAATACGACGCGGCGCAGCAACGGGTGACCGGCGTGCAGGTCATCGACGCGCATACCGGCGTGCGGTCAGTCTATCGCGCCCGGGTCGTATTTCTTTGCGCATCCTGCATCGCCAGCAACCAGATCCTGCTCAACTCCAGAAGCGAGGCCATGCCCAACGGCTTGGGCAACACCCATGACGTACTCGGGCGGTACATCGTGGATCACGTCTACGGCGTTCGGGCCTTCGGTACGTTCCGCGGGCAATTCGAGCAATTCGTCGAGTACGGCCGCCGGCCCAACGGCTTCTACATTCCCCGCTTCCGTAACTTGTCCGACCGCGAATCCATGCAGGACTTCGTGCGCGGCTATGGCTACCAGGGCGCGGCGCGGCGCCTGGCGCCCGAAAGCGGCGCGGGATTCGGCGCCGACCTCAAGCAGCGGCTGCGCGTACCGGGTCCGTGGCAGATCTACATGCTCGGTTTCGGCGAAGTGCTGCCGGACCCCGGTAACCGCGTGCTCTTGTCGGAGACCGCCGTCGATCGATTCGGTATCCCCCAGGTTCGGTTCGATGTGCAATGGGGCCAGAACGAGGCCCGCATGGGGGCCGATATCGCGCGACAGAGTGTCGCGATGCTCCGGGCCGCGGGCGCGACCGAAATTGTCTCCGAAGACGTACTCGGTGCGCCGGGACGTGCCATTCACGAGATGGGCGGCGCCTGCATGGGCGACGATCCCGCGCAATCCGTCGTCAATCGCTGGAATCAACTCCACGTGGCGCCGAACGTGTTTGTCACCGATGGCGCCGCGATGTCCTCCGGCAGTTGCGTCAATCCGACCCTGACGTTGATGGCAATGACCGCCCGGGCCGCCGATCACGCTGTCGATCTGGTAAGCAACGATGGCGTCTGACGCGCGAGCACGGCGGTTCCTGGCGTTCCTTCTGCTGCTGATTGCCGGATTCCAGGCGGCGGCCCAGGAACGCCGTCCATACAATATCGTGTTGATCATGGCGGACATGGCACGAATCGGGCATCCCAATAGCTAACCGTCAGGCCAGCGCCCGCCAGATGACCGCGCCGGCGCTGGCTGAGCAGACCAGAAAGACGAAGGGCCTGAATTGGCGATCCGCATAGCCCCTCAGCAAGCGGGACGTCCAGGTACCGATGGCCAGGGCCGGCAACAGTGCCAGCGCCAACCAGATGTCGCGCCAACCGAGCCAGCCGTGGTACCAGACCGCGACCGCCGACATGGTCCCACCGATGGCGAAAAAAGCGTTCAGGGTCGCGCCGGTCTCCTGCCGGCGGGATTTCTGGTAGACAATTCCCATCGGGGGTGCGCCTACAGACGTAAGCGTGCCGGTAATGCCCGAAACGGATCCGGCGACGAAGAGTGACCGTGGGGACTTGCGCGGAGCGATGTCAACAAGGCCCAGCAAGACAGCGAACAGGATCACGATCGCGATGACCAGCGAAAACGTGTCGCGGTCGACAATGAATCCGAGGGCACCGAACGCGCAGCCAATACCGAGCAACCGGCCCGCCAGGATCACGCAGAGTTCGCGGCCGTCGACGTCCGCCCTGTGGCGGACTGCATTCGCTGCCGCAACCAGGCTGCCCATGACGATGACCGTCGCCGGTACGAGGGTCGGATCGATCAGCAGCAACAACGATGCCGCGAGCAGACCGAAACCCATCCCGGTCAACGACTGGGGAATCGCGGCCACTCCGACCACGACAAAGGCGAGCAGAAACGCCGCCGGCTCCATGTCGATCAAGGCTAGGAGGCTGCGCCGTAGGAAATTAATGAGATAATTGTGTCGCAGTTTGTGGGAGATTGCGATGCCGACGACGTTTCGTCCCTATCATCCGGATCAGGGTTTGTTGCTGCCGTCCGATATGAGGGACTGGTTGCCGGA
>JAJEFE010000104.1 GCA_022820625.1 Gammaproteobacteria bacterium
ACAAGGCAAATACAACCCATATATTGGGATTGATACATGGAAACATAAATACAGGCGGAAACGCCATCGGGGCGGCAGGAACTACCGCAAAATCAAGAAGATAAGAAAATCAAACAGGATTGGAGCGGTGTGAAGTTCCGACTAGTGCCGCATCAACCTGATTCGCGATTGTCAGGTTGATGCAGCACCAGGGCTCGGCGCCGGA
Source organism: Gammaproteobacteria bacterium (assembly GCA_022820625.1). Classification (GTDB taxonomy): domain Bacteria; phylum Pseudomonadota; class Gammaproteobacteria; order Steroidobacterales; family Rariloculaceae; genus UBA6522. The sequence continues at coordinate 206 of JAJEFE010000104.1, forward strand.
CTAATCGACCGATTCCGTCGGCTCGACTTCCTGGATCACGACCTGACCGGGCGATGCCTGCTGCGGAGGCGCCTCGAAGTTGAGGGCGAAGACCCGCTGGGCGTCGGCGGCCAGGTCCGAAAGGCCCAACAGCGAGTAGGCCCGCGCCAGGAGGGTCAGCGAGTCCTCGAGCGCCGGCGCGCCCGGATAGTGCTCAATGGCGTACTTGGCCCGGTTCACCGCCGCCACGTAGGCGCCCCGGTCGATGTAGTAGCCGGCCACGTGGTTCTCGTATTCCGCCAGGCGGTTGCGCAGGAAGACCATGCGCTGTCGGGCGTCGGGTATGTATTCGCTCTCCGGGAAGCGCCTGATCAGTTCGTCAAACGTGGCGAAAGCCAGCATTGTGTCCCGGGGCGGGCGTTCCGACATGTCCACGCGGAACATGCGCTCGAGGAAATTCGGCGCGGCATCGAAATAGATGAGTCCCTTCATGTAAAGGCTGTAGTCGACCCGGGGATGAGTGGGGTTCTCCTGTTCGAATTCGTTGGCGGCGTCGATCGCCGACTCAGGTTGCTGCGCCCGGTAGTAGACATAGATCATGTCGAGCTGCGCCTGCCGGGTCACGTTGCTGAACGGGTAGCGGGCCTCGAGCTGCTGAAAGTAGGCCAGCGCCGTAGGGTAGTTGCCGCTGCGCATGGATGCGGAACCCCGGTCGTAGAGCTCTTCGGGCCCCGCTGACGCCACGACCCGGTCGCGGCGGTTGCCGCAGCCGGAGGCCAACATGGCCGCGGCAGCGGCGACGAGCACGAGTTTCGCTGGTGAGATGCGCAGGCCAGACTTCATAATGAGCGATTATAAACAACTCGGTATCAGCCAGAGAAAAGTCAATGGAGCCCATTTCCCGTCGTGTGACCGTTTCGTCCGAGCAGACCGGACGCCGCCTGGATCAGGCCGCAGCGGAATTGCTGGAGGAATTCTCCCGCAGCCGGCTCAAGGTCTGGATCGAGAGTGGGGCGCTCACGCTCGAGGGACGCCGGGCAGCGCCGAAAACGCGCGTGCGCGAAGGGGAGGAAATCGCCCTTGAGGTTACCCCGGAACCGGCTGTCTCACTCGAACCCGAGGCGATACCGCTTGATCTCATCCACGAGGACGACGCGCTGGTCGTGGTCGACAAACCCAGCGGTCTGGTTGTTCACCCGGGCGCCGGCAACCCTGCCGGGACGCTGCTGAATGCTCTTCTGCACAAGGACCCGAACCTCGCGGGATTGCCTCGTGCAGGCCTTGTCCATCGCCTGGACAAGGACACCAGCGGACTGCTCGTGGTGGCGCGCACACTGAATGCCCATCGCACACTGGTGCGAAAACTGGAGCGGCGCGAGATTCGGCGCACCTACGAGGCGGTGTGCCAGGGCGTGCTCACCGGCGGCGGAGAGATCGATGCTCCCATCGGGCGGCACCCGACAAACCGTCTCCGTATGGCCGTAGTGGAGCGAGGGCGCCCGGCCCGGACCCGGTACCGGGTCATGGAGCGCTATCGGGCCCATACCCGAATTCGGATCGAACTCGATACCGGCCGCACGCACCAGATTCGGGTCCATTTCGCACATATTCGCGCGCCGTTGGTGGGGGACCCGCTCTATGGCGGCCGCCCGCGGTTGCCGAAGGCGCCCCTCCCGGCACTGCTGCGCGTGCTGCAGCCGTTTTCCCGCCAGGCGCTGCACGCCCGGCAGTTGGAATTCAGCCATCCGGAGAACGGTGACGATATGGCGTTTGAGAGCCCGCTGCCTGCGGATTTGAACGGCCTGATCGAAGCACTGCGCCGGGACACCGCGGCGGAGCGCTCGGCTGGGGCGGCAGCTGGATGACAATTCCCGGGCGCAACAGGGTGATTCAACCCGATTGGCCGGCACCCGCAAGGGTCCGCGCCGCCAGTACGCTGCGAATGGGCGGTGTCAGCCGGGGTTCGTACGCGAGCCTGAACCTGGGCTCAGGTGTGGGTGACGATGAGGCAAACGTGGCTCGCAACCGCCGGATTCTCGCCGAGATGCTGGACCTGCCTGCGGAACCGCTGTGGCTCAGGCAAGTCCACGGAACCACCATCCTGAACCTGGACGGGACCGATCGGCCGACTCCCGCACAGCGCTCCGGGCCTCCGCCTCCAGGGTCAATGTCACTCAGGGAACCTCAGGCCGCCGACGGTGCGATCACCTCAAGACCCGGCCGGCCATGCGTGGTGCTCACGGCCGACTGTCTGCCCGTGCTGTTCTGCGATACCTCGGGGACTCGCGTAGGCGCGGCCCACGCGGGCTGGCGAGGATTGGCGGGCGGCGTGCTTGAATCGGCGGTAAGATGCATGCGCGTCGATCCCGGGCGGCTCCTGGCATGGATGGGACCGGGTATAGGCCAGAAGGCCTATGAGGTCGGTGGCGAGGTGCTCGAGCAGTTTGCGGCAAACGACCCGGATGCGGTGCGGTGCTTTTCCGCCAACGCCAGGGGGCGTTGGCAGGCCGATCTCTACGGGCTTGCCCGTCACCGGCTGCGGTCTGCGGGTGTGGAGAGGATCTATGGGGGAGGCTGGTGTACCCACTCCGAGTCGGATCGCTTTTTCTCGAATCGCCGCGAGCCGCCCTGCGGTCGAATGGCGACGATGATCTGGTTGGCATCCTGAAACAAGGGAAGTGTTCGTGAAATCGAAATACAACGTACTTGTCCTCGGCGCGTCCTACGGTTCGCTGTTTGCAACGAAATCAATATTGGCGGGACACGACGTCACGCTGGTGTGTACGCAGGCGGAAATGGAGGTCATCAACCGTGAAGGCACCGTGGTTATCCTGCCCATCAGGGGTCGGGAGCAGCCGGCCAGGATCTTTTCGAACCAGGCGCCGGGCAAGTTGTCGGCCACCACACCGGACGCGGTGAACCCCTCGCGTTTCGATCTGATCGTATTTGCCATGCAGGAACCTCAGTATGGTTCCCCGGGGATTCGGCAACTCATGCCCCGGATCGGCCGGTCGCGGGTTCCGTGCCTGGCGATCATGAACATGCCTCCGTTTCCATACCTGAAGAGAATTCCGGGGCTTGCAACCGAGTCGCTGCAACAATGCTACGCCAGCCCGGAAGCCTGGAAGGACTTCGATCCCCGGTCCATCACCACGGCGAGTCCGGATCCCCAGGCGGTGCGTCCTTCCCCGGATGAACTGAACGTGCTGCAGGTCGGGTTGCCCACGAACTTCAAGGCCGCACGATTCGCTTCCGATTCTTCGACGAACATGCTCCGTTCATTGCAGGCCGATATCGAAAACACTCGATTCGATACCGAAGGCGGGGCAATTCCACTCCCCGTGAAACTGAAGGTGCACGAATCGGTATTCGTACCGCTCACCAAGTGGCAGATGTTGCTGGCCGGAAATTACCGCTGCGTCGGGCGGGACGACATGATTTCGATCAGGGATGCGGTACACGGAGACATCGATGCGTCGCGCGGAATCTACGAATGGATGCGCGTATTGTGCGTTCGGTTGGGCGCTGCTGACGAAGATCTGGTTCCGTTCCACAAGTATGCGGAGGCCGCCCGGTCACTCAGGAAGCCCTCATCGGCCGCCCGGGCGCTGTTCGCAGGTGTTCCCGACATCGAGCGGGTTGACTGGCTGGTGCAAAAGATCGCCAGGCAGCTTGGAATCGACAGCGCACCCATCGACCCGATCGTGGCGACCGTCGACCATCGTCTGGCGATCAATCGCGGAGAGAGCTGAGGCGCGGCGAGGGTCCGGCTTGAAAACCGGATTGGTTCAGGGCGAAGAAACAGGCGAAGAAACACTGATGAAGCCGGGCTCAGATCGACGCCGAGATCATGGCGTCGATCTCGGCGAGCCAGCGATTCTTCTGAATCTCATCCGCCCAAGAGGCCGTGATCGAATTTCGCGCCAGCGTGACGATGTCGTCCGCCGATAGATCCAGCGCGTCACGGACCGCGGTGAAATTGTCGAGGACGTAGCCGCCGAAGTAGGCCGGATCGTCTGAATTGATCGTGGCCACGAGGCCCGCTTCGAGCATTTGCTTCAGTGGATGCTCGCGCAGATCGGGCACGACGCAGAGTTTCAGGTTCGACAGCGGGCACACGGTCAGTGGGATTCTCTCCGCTTCCAGGCGCTTGACCAGCGCCATGGACTCAAGCGCCCGGTTGCCGTGGTCGATGCGGGCAACATGCAAAAGGTCCAGAGCCTCCTCCACGTAGGCTGGCGGACCTTCTTCGCCAGCGTGCGCAACCGCCACGAATCCGGCCTCCCGTGCCCTGGCAAAAGCCCGTTCGAACTTGCCGGGCGGGTGCCCGACCTCGGAGGAATCCAGGCCCACACCGGCGATTCGATCGCGATGTGCAATGGCCTGATCCAACGTGCGTAGCGCATCATCCTCGTCGAGATGCCTCAGGAAGCACATGATCAGCCGGGAAGTGATGCCGAGTTGCCGTTCTCCATCCCGCAGAGCCTTCCAAATGCCATTCAGAACCGTTTCGAAGGCGACGCCGCGGCCGGTGTGTCCCTGGGGATCAAAGAATATCTCCGTATGCACCACCCCGTCGTCCCGTGCGCGGCGCAGATAGGCCATCGTCAGGTCGTAGAAGTCCCGCTCCGCGAGCAGCACACCCATGCCCTGGTAATAGATGTCCAGAAAGGATTGCAAGTCCTCGAACTCGTACGCCGCGCGTACCGCCTCGACGGAATCGAACGGGATACGGACGCCATTGCGGCGGGCGATCTCGAACATGAGCTCCGGCTCGAAACTGCCTTCGATATGGATATGCAGTTCCGCCTTTGGCAGACGGCGGATGAAGTCGTCGGATGCCTTCATGGCCGGTCGGCGACCCCGCGGCTGGCCCCTCTGCGTCGCCCCTCGCCGGGCTGTTCGATCGGCGACGCGACCTGCGCGTTGCCGCGAGCCCCGCAGGGGGGACCATGAAGACAGGAACTCATGGGGCAGCGTTAGCCTGAGAGGTTGCGAAGCGCGTCTTCCCGCGAGGCATGAGTCGCAATGATCTGATCGAATCCGCTGGTCTGAAAAATTTGCGCGATCATGCCGGACAACGAGCAGACCGCAATCCTCCCCGCCCGCTGCTGGAGCGTTTTCGCCAGCGACAGAACGACACGCAGACCCGCGCTGCTGATATACGAGAGGTTTTCGAAGTCGATCAGCAACGGACCGGCGTCGTCTCCAAGGGAATCGCTCACTGCGCCATGGAAATCCAGCGCATTCGTGCCATCGATGCGACCTTCGACCGCAACAACCAGCGTGCCGTTGTGAGGTTCGACGTGGAGATGCATCCCCCGGGTCCGCTTTGCGTGGGTGGGGGCGAAAGTATAGCAGAGGGGCTGGTGAGCCTGACGCGGACGAGGTTCCTGTCAGGCAATTGATATTCCCTCTTCCCACCCCCATCTAGACACATAGCGATAATCTAACCGGGGTTTGAGCCCGTGCGAATGGACAAACTGACAAGCAGGCTGCAACTGGCGCTCGCCGACGCCCAGTCCATGGCCGTGGGACGGGACAACCAGTTCATCGCCCCGGCGCACCTGATGGCGGCGCTGCTCGAGCAGGATCGCGGCAGCATCGGCGGACTGCTGACCAAGGCCGGCGTCAACATGAATCAACTGCGCGTCGGTCTGGGCAACGCGCTGGACCGTCTGCCGCGGGTACAGGGCGATGCCGAAGGCGAAGTGCACCTCTCGAACGAGCTGACAAAGCTCCTGAACATTGCCGACAAGCTCGCCCAGAAACGCGGCGACGCTTATATCTCAAGCGAGCTTTTCGTGTTGGCGGCCTGCCGGGACCGAGGCGACCTCGGCCGCGCGCTTCAGGACGCCGGCGCTGTGGCGGGCGCCGTGGAGAAGGCCATTGACGAAGTTCGCGGCGGCGCCAGAGTGGACAATCCGGACGCGGAAGAATCCCGGCAGGCGCTGGAAAGGTACGCCATCGATCTTACCGAACAGGCCGAACAGGGCAAACTCGATCCGGTCATCGGGCGCGACGACGAGATCCGGCGCACGGTGCAGGTGCTGCAGCGGCGCACCAAGAACAATCCCGTGCTCATTGGGGAACCGGGTGTGGGCAAGACAGCCATCGTCGAAGGCCTGGCTCAGCGTATCGCCAATGGCGAAGTTCCGGAGGGGATCAAGTCGAAACGAATACTTGCTCTGGACCTGGGCGCACTGATCGCCGGCGCCAAGTTCCGCGGTGAATTCGAGGAGCGCCTGAAGGGGGTGCTCAACGAGTTGGCCAAGCAGGAGGGCCAGATCATTCTCTTCATCGACGAACTGCACAACGTGGTCGGCGCGGGCAAGGCCGAGGGCGCCATCGACGCCGGCAACATGCTGAAGCCGGCCCTGGCCCGCGGCCAACTGCATTGCGTCGGGGCGACGACGCTGGACGAGTACCGCAAACACATGGAAAAGGATGCGGCGCTTGAGCGGCGCTTCCAGAAGGTGCGCGTGGAGGAGCCGACGGTGGAGGACACCATCGCGATCCTGCGGGGCCTGAAGGAGCGCTACGAGGTGCACCACGGTGTGGAAATCACCGATCCCGCCATCGTCGCCGCGGCCACCCTGTCGCATCGCTACATTTCCGACCGGCAGCTTCCCGACAAGGCTATCGATCTGGTGGACGAAGCGGGGTCGCGCATCCGCATGGAGATCGATTCCAAGCCCGAGGAGCTCGACCGTCTGGAGCGTCGGCTGATCCAGTTGAAGATCGAGCGCGAGGCGTTGAACAAGGAATCCGACGAGGCATCCAGGCGCCGGCTGGAGACTCTGGAATCGTCCATCGCGGACCTTGAGCGCGAGTACTCGGACCTCGACGAAGTCTGGAGCGCGGAAAAGGCGGTCATGCAGGGCGCCACGCATCTCAAGGAGGAACTCGAGCACGCCAGGACCGAGCTCGAGAAAGCGCATCGCGCGGGCGACCTGGCGCGAATGTCGGAGATTCAGTACGGGCGCATCCCGGAACTGACGCGCGAACTCGAACAAGCGCAATCGAAGGAGCAGGAGAGCCACACGCTGGTTCGTCACCGGGTGACCGAAGAGGAGGTCGCCGAGGTGGTTTCCAAGTGGACCGGGATCCCGGTCACGAAGATGCTCGAGGGTGAGCGGGAAAAACTCATCAGGATGGAGAGTTTTCTGGAAGCTCGCGTGGTCGGCCAGGAGGAGGCGCTTCGGGCGGTGTCCAATGCCATTCGCCGCTCCCGCGCGGGGCTCGCCGATCCCGACCGGCCCAACGGCTCGTTCCTGTTCCTGGGTCCGACAGGCGTCGGCAAGACCGAACTCACCAAGGCGCTGGCAGAGTTCCTTTTCGATACCGAAGACGCGATGACGCGCATCGACATGTCGGAATTCATGGAGAAGCACTCCGTGGCGCGGCTCATCGGGGCGCCGCCCGGTTACGTAGGGTACGAGGAGGGTGGTTACCTCACCGAGGCGGTTCGGCGCCGGCCCTATTCGGTGGTCCTGCTGGACGAGGTGGAAAAAGCCCATCCGGAAGTATTCAACATTCTCCTGCAGGTGCTGGATGACGGCCGCCTCACCGACGGTCATGGCCGCACGGTGGATTTCCGCAATACGGTCGTCGTGATGACTTCGAATCTCGGCAGCCAGAGGATCCAGGAACTGGCGGGCGAGGAGAATTACGACGAAATGAAGGCCGCGGTGATGGAAATCGTGGGCCAGCAGTTCCGCCCGGAGTTCGTCAACCGAATCGACGATGTGGTGGTCTTCCACCCGCTGGAGGCGTTCCACCTTCGCCTGATCGTGGACATCCAGTTGAATTACCTGCAGCTGCGGCTGGCCGAACGCGACATGTCGTTGGAACTGGACGACGCGGCCCGCGACCTGCTGGCCGAGGCGGGCTACGATCCGGTCTACGGCGCACGGCCCCTCAAGCGCGCGCTCCAGCAGCAGGTGGAGAATCCGCTGGCGCAACGCATTCTCCACGGCGATTTCGAGCCCGGGGACGCCATTCGGGTGACCGCCACAGGCGGGGAGCTGGATTTCGTCAAGGATACGGCCGAGGCGGCCTGAGGGACCGCCGGAAAACCGGACGGGGCGCGCTCGGAGCCGGCAGGAATTCATGAGAGATGGTGCTAGAATTTGCGCGGATCGTGCAGATTCACAGGGTGACGATGAGATTGTTCTTGCGGCAGGCTGACATGACCCGCGTATATCGGAATCGATCCGGGAACCATCATGTCAAATGTCGCGTTCAACACTCATTCATTCGTAAAACGACTGACGGAGGTCGGAATGCCGGCGGAACAGGCTGAAGTCCTTGCTGACTCCTACGCTACGCTGATTGACGAGAAACTTGCCACCAGGCGGGATTTGAAGGAGTTGGAATTACGCCTGACCCTGCGGCTTGGCTCCATGGTTGTCACGGCCGTCGGTGTCGTGGCTGTCCTGTCGAGGCTGCTCTAGTGCCCATCTACGAGTACCGTTGCGATGCTTGCGGGCACTGCCTGGATGCCCTGCAGAAAATCGCCGACGCTCCGCTGAGGGATTGTCCTTCCTGCGAGGCTTCCGCGCTGCGGCGGCTGGTCTCGGCGCCTAACTTCAGGCTCAAGGGCAGCGGCTGGTACGAGACGGACTTCAAGTCCGACAAGGAGACGAAACGGAACCTGGTCGATCGTCCGGAGGAGCCCGCTGCCGGCAAGGACAGGAAGGGCGAGGGCAAGGAGGCCGACGGGGATTCGAAGAAGGGCGATGGTTCCGGAAAAACGGAGCGCTCGTCCACAGGAAAGTCCTCGGGCAAGTCCGGTGGGGACACCGGCTCCAGGCGGCAGTCGCGGTCCGTGCGCGGCTCCGAAAGCGCCGCCGCGTAGCTCGTACGGGAGCCTCGTGCAGCACTAGCCTGGGGGAGTTTCGCGTGTTGCTACGCCGTATACGCCGTTACATCGTCGCCGGGCTCCTGGTCTGGCTGCCGGTGGGCGCGACCATCGTGGTCGTCGCGTTCCTGATCGACCTCATGGACCGGGTGCTTTTCCTGATCCCGCCGCCGTATCGTCCCGAGGCGTTGATTGGATTCCGGATCCCGGGCCTCGGAGCGGTTCTCGCGCTGATTGTGTTGATCCTGACGGGCATGCTGGTCGCGAACCTGATCGGGCGCCGGATGGTCAACTCCTATGAATCCCTGGTGGCGCAGATACCGCTGGTGCGCACCGTCTACGGCGCCGTCAAGCGGTTTGCCGAACTGGTGCTGAGCGATTCGAGCGATTCGTTCAAGAAAGTCTTGCTCATCGAATACCCACGCAAGGACCTCTACAGCCTGTGCTTCCAGACGTCCGAGCATCCGCCGGAGGCGGAGGCCCGAACCGATCGGGAGATGATTGCGGTTTTTCTTCCCACCACGCCCAATCCCACCTCCGGCTTCATGCTGTTCGTGCCGGCGGAGGACGTGGTGGAGCTGGATATGTCGGTGGAAGAGGCATTGAAGATGATCATCTCCCTGGGCGTCGTGGTGCCGGAGTGGCATCCCGTTCATCCGGGATAGGTCGTTCGCTCCGCCGTTCCGCGCAGCGTGGCGCCCGTCTCGATTTGCCGCGGTGCAGGGTCCGAGTGAGTCGTCGGGCCGCCCCTGCTGCGATTGCAGCCTTCGCTGCTTCGCCGTAACATTCGCCGGCTTCGCGGCTCGGCATTGAAACAAGGTTGGATCTCATGCGCAGCCATTACTGCGGTCAGGTGAACCGCTCCCACATAGGCGAGGAAATCGTCGTCGCCGGCTGGGTGCATCGGCGGCGCGATCACGGCGGCGTCATCTTCGTCGATCTGCGGGATCGCGAGGGACTGCTGCAGGTGGTGTTCGACCCCGCCGATCCGGATACCTTTGCCGAGGCCGAACGCCTGCGCGGCGAGTATGTGCTCGCGGTCCGGGGGCGCGTGCGCGAGCGCCCGGAGGGCACGATCAATCCGGACCTGGCCACCGGAGAAGTGGAGCTTGAGGCCACTGAACTGACGGTGCTCAACCAGGCAAAAACGCCGCCCTTTCATCAGGACGAGCACGCCGGCGAAGACCTGCGGCTTCGCTACCGCTATCTGGACCTGAGACGCGAAGACATGCAGCGTAACCTGCGGCTGCGCCATGCGGTGGCGCGGTCGATCCGAGGATTCCTCGACGACAACGGATTCGTGGAGCTCGAGACGCCGGTACTTACCAAGACGACGCCCGAGGGAGCGAGGGATTACCTGGTACCGAGCCGGACACATTCTGGACGGTTCTTCGCGTTGCCGCAGTCGCCGCAACTCCTGAAGCAACTGTTGATGATGTCGGGCTTCGACCGCTATTACCAGATCGTCAAGTGCTTCAGGGACGAGGACCTGCGTGCCGACCGCCAGCCCGAGTTCACCCAAGTGGACATCGAGACGTCGTTCATGGAAGAAGAGGCGATCATGTCGATAATGGAGGATCTGGTGCGGCATGCGTTCGCGACCGTGCTGGACGTGGAATTGCCGAATCCTCTGCCGAGGCTCACTTACCGGGAAGCCATGCAGCGCTACGGCACCGACGCGCCCGACCTTCGCAATCCTCTGGTGATGACCGAAGTGGGGGACTTGTTGCGGGGGGTCGAGTTCAGGGTGTTCGCCGGACCGGCCGCCGATCCCGGCAGCCGTGTCGCGGTGCTGCGTTTGCCGGGCGGTGCGGACCTGAGCCGCGGGGCGATCGACGGCTACACGGAACTGGCGGCTCGTCAGGGCGCCAGGGGCCTGGCCTGGATCAAGGTGATCGACCGCGCCTCGGGGAAATTGCAGTCGCCGATCCTGAAGTTCCTTCCGGACGAAGCGGTTCAGGCGGTGCTGGATCGGGCCGGTGTCGAGAACGGCGATATCGTTTTCTTCGGCGCGGGGAAGGCGCAGGTGGTGAACGACACGCTGGGCGCCGTTCGCCGGCAGCTCGGGCACGACCGCGGGTTGATTGCCAAGGGCTGGGCGCCACTCTGGGTAGTTGACTTCCCGCTGTTCGACCACGACGGAGAGGGCGGCTGGACTCCAACGCACCATCCGTTCACCGCGCCGAGCGTCGACGATCCGGACTCGCTGATTGCGGATCCGGGCAATACGCTGTCCCGCGCTTACGACATGGTGCTCAACGGCACGGAAATCGGCGGCGGTTCCATCCGTATCCACACCCCGGATATGCAGTCCGCCGTATTCGAACTGCTCGGTATCGGCGAGGAGGAAGCCAACGAAAAATTCGGCTTCCTGTTGACGGCCATGGAGTACGGCTGTCCACCCCACGGCGGCATCGCTTTCGGGCTGGATCGACTGGTGATGCTGATGGTCGGCGCCGACAGCATCCGGGATGTGATCGCCTTCCCCAAGACCCAGACCGCCAGCGACCCGCTGACCGGCGCGCCCAGTCCGGTGAGCGCCGCTCAACTCAAGGAAGCGGGCATTCGGTTGCGCAGAAAGAGTTAACGGATAGATGGTCCGACTCGGTACATGACCCGCTTACGACGAGTCGGGACCTGATCGTGGCGGAGTTCAAGCGCCCCGAATCGGTGTTGGTGGTCGTGTACACGCCGCGCCTGGAATGCCTGCTTCTGGAACGTGTCTCCCCGCACGGTTTCTGGCAGTCGGTGACGGGCACTCTACGTCGGGGAGAAACACGCGTCGCGGTCGCAGTACGGGAAATGCGCGAGGAGACGGGCCTGGTCTGCGCGGCGCCGGAGCCCGATGCCGTCGCCCCGAAAAGTTCCCGGCGGGAAGGAACGCACGGTGGCCCACCGCCCGTGCTGACGGAAACGGACGTCGCCAACCGATTCACGATACTTCCCGAGTGGCGGCACCGCTACGCGCCCGGGGTCACGGAAAACCTGGAACATCTGCTGTACCTGGAACTGCCCGGAACTTGCCGGGTAACGCTCAACGAGAAAGAGCACGTCGGTTACCGCTGGATGGGCCTGGAAGAGGCCATACGCAAGGTCACATCGTGGACCAATCGGGCGGCGCTGGAGCGGCTGCGCGATTCGATCGGCCGTCGCGACCGGTCGTAGCGGCGACTACGAATCTCCTTCGTCAACGGCTGCCAGGTCGTACAACAGTTCCAGCGCCTGCCGCGGTGTGAGCGAGTCGGGGTCCACCTCCCGCAGGCGCAACCGGATGGGGTCCTCTTCCACGGGTGCTGCGTCGGGTTCGAGTCCCTGCAGCGGCAGCTCGACCTGGGGATGGTCGCCTGAGCCGTGTTCCCGCGCTTCCAGCGCGGCAAGATAGTGCCGGGCGTCCGCCACGACCCTCGCCGGAACCCCCGCCAGCCGCGCTACCTGCAGGCCGTAACTCTGGTTGGCGGGGCCTTCCCTGACGGCGTGGAGAAAGATCAGTTCGTCGCCGTGTTCGGCGGCGTCCAGGTGCACGTTGGCGCAGTCTGGAAGTTGTTCCGGCAGGCCGGTGAGCTCGAAATAGTGCGTGGCGAAGAGCGTGAACGCGCGGGACTCCCGGGCGATGTGCCGGGCTGCTGCCCAGGCCAGCGAAAGGCCGTCGAAGGTGCTGGTGCCGCGACCCACCTCGTCCATGAGAACCAGGCTTGCAGCGGTGGCGTTGTTCAGAATGTTGGCGGTTTCGGTCATCTCCACCATGAAGGTTGAGCGCCCGCCCGACAGGTCGTCCGAGGCGCCAACTCGGGTAAAGATACGGTCGATCGGACCGATGCGCGCCTCGGCCGCCGGCACGAAGCTGCCGATGTGCGCGAGGATGGCGATGAGGGCGGTCTGGCGCATGTAGGTAGACTTGCCGCCCATGTTGGGCCCGGTGATGATCAGCATCCGCCGCCGGTCGCCAAGAATGAGGTCGTTGGGGACGAAGGGATCGGAACTCGCCTGCTCCACCGCCAGGTGGCGTCCGGAACGGTAGCGGAGTTCGGGATTGCCGGTCAGCTCGGGCCTGCTCAGGTCCAGCGCCACCGCGCGATCCGCCAGGTTGGCCAGTACATCGATTTCCGCAACGCACTCTGCCGTCTGCTGCAGTTCGGGCAGATGTTCGTTGAGCGCCTCCAGCACCTCTTCGTAGAGCGAGCGCTCCCGCGCCAGCGCGCGTTCCCGGGAGCTCAGGATCTTGTCCTCGAACTCCTTGAGTTCCGCGACGATGAAGCGCTCGTTTCCCTTCAGCGTCTGGCGCCGCACGTAATCGTCGGGCGCGTGCCGGGCCTGGGCCTTGCTGATCTCGATGTAGTAGCCGTGGACGCGGTTGTAGCCCACCCGGAGATTGGTCAGCCCCGTGCGCTCGCGTTCGCGCTGCTCGAAGTCGTCGAGGTATTGGCTGGCGTCGGCGCTGATGGTTCGCAGTTCGTCCAGCCGGGTGTTGTAGCCTGCGGCGATCACGCCACCGTCCTTCAACGTCACGGGAGGCTCGGTGACGATGGCCCTGTCGAGCAGTCCGAGTTGGGCGTCATGTTCCCCGCAGTTCTGGACGAGCGCGTTCAGCCGCGGCGAATCCAGCCGCGCGATTCGCTCGGTCACGCCGGGCAGTTCCCGCAATGCGTGCCGCAACTGCGCCAGGTCCCGCGGCCGCGCCGAGCGCAGTCCCACGCGGGTGAGGATTCGCTCAATGTCGCCCATGTCCCGCAACGTCGTATGCAGGGATTCGGCCGAACCGGCGTGAATCATCGTCTCGATGGCCTGCTGGCGCTGCCGCAACGTGCCCCGGTCGCGAATCGGGCGGTTGATCCAGTGCCGGAGCAACCGGCTGCCCATGGGCGTGGCGCAGCGGTCCATGAGTCCGACCAGCGAGAACTCGCTCCTTGCCGTCGCGGTGGTTTCGATTTCCAGATTGCGGCGCGTGGCGGCGTCCATGATGATGGCGTCCTCGCGCAGTTCGCGAACCATCCCGCGGATGTGCGGCGCCGCGGAACGCTGCGTGTCCTTGACGTATTGCAGGAGACATCCTGCGGCGCCCACGGCAGCCGGAGCATCGTCGGCATCGAAGCCGGAGAGATCGCGGGTCCCGAACTGCTTGCAAAGCGACCGCTCTGCGGCTTCCGGGTCAAAATGCCAGGGCGGCCGTTCCCTCAGGCCGTCGAAATCACTCAGCCATGCGGGACGGCGCGCGTCCTCGGCGAGCAGTATTTCGGCCGGCCTCAGCCGTTCCAGCTCGCCGCGCAGGGCGTCGCTGTCCGTCAGCTCGGCAATGGCGAACCGGCCGCTGGCCATGTCGAGCCAGGCCAGTCCGACGGCGCCGGTCCGGTCCAGGTTGACCGCCGCCAGGTGCGAGGCCCGTTTCGAGTCCAGCAAGGCGTCTTCGGTGAGCGTCCCCGGCGTGACAATCCGCACGACTTTCCGTGCCACCGGCCCCTTGGCTGCCCTGGGATCGCCGATCTGCTCGCAAATGGCCACCGATTCGCCCAGGCGCACGAGCCGACCCAGGTAGTTGTCCACCACGCGCACCGGTACCCCGGCCATGGGGATGGGTTCGCCGCCGGACTGCCCCCGGCTGGTGAGCGCGATGTCCATCAATTCGGCGGCCCGGCGGGCGTCGTCGTAGAACAGTTCGTAGAAGTCCCCCATGCGGTAGAACAGCAGTACATCCGGATGCTGGGCCTTGATGCCCAGGTACTGCCGCATCATGGGGGTATGGGGTTTGTTCAAGATCAGGCAGTCCGTGGCAAGAGTTCCGCGTCGCATCGAGACCGGCGACGCGGGTTCGATGAAACGCGCACATTGTAATAGGCTTCTCCCTGTCGAGCCGTCCCCCGGGGTTGACTGTCCCGACAGGCTGGCCGAGGATTTCCCGCTGGTACCGTAATCGGGAGTGCGTCAATGCAGGGAAGCAGGGTATGGCGGTCCTGGACTGTTTCAACGATTGCGCTGCTCGCTGCAGGCGCGGCGCAGGCGCAGCCGGAACTCATCTTCGTCCCTGCCAACGCGGCGCTCCCGTACGCCGTCCGGGCGTACCAGGAGATCTGGGACGAAGACGGAGAACGCATCGTGGCTGCTCTGGAGACCCGGACATGCCTCCCGTTTTCGGAGTCCAGCATTACGGTCGTCGTGGACTACGCGGTCAGTCATTCCGGCGGGTACGACTCCCCGATGCGCCTCCGCGGGAGCTACGCCCCCGACGTGAAAAGATCCACGCTGGTTCACGAACTCGGCCACCGCCACCTGTGGCAGCTAGCCGCAAGGCTCGAAGGCGTCGACGGACACATGACCCTGTACCTGATCCTCGACCGCGTATGGGCGGATGTCTGGGGCGAGGAATTCGCCGACGAGCGCGTACGGTATGAAGCGAACTGGGGCGACGAGTACGCGTCTGCCTGGGCGTGGGCGCGATCGTTAAGCTCGGAAGAGCGCTGGCGGCTTTGGAACCGGTTGCTGGTCATGAACGGCTTTCCGGACGGTTGCGGGCGTTCGACGGAGGGTGCCGAAAGAGGCTGAACCTCGCTGGACCGGGGGCGCACGGACAGCTGCAATGAGAACTTGACCTAACCGTCGTGCTTCATGGCGTATCATGCGCACGGCAGCAGGAGATGGACATGTCAAAAGAGAAATCAGGCGTGGATTCGACGCGCCGCACACTTCTGAAAACCGGAGCGGCGGCCGCCGCCGTCGCCGCCGCGGGACGCGCGTTCGCCCAGGAGGGGGAGCAGCCTGCCGGCACAGGTTTCTACGAACGGGGCGACGTTCGAATCCGTTACAACGTGACGGGTTCCGGCTACCCGTTGTTGTTGATCGCGGGCGGGGGCCTGAACTCGGTCTTTGCGAATTTCTACAACGGCAGGTCGCCGTTCGACGTGATCGGCGAGTTCGCCGGCGAGTACCGCTGCATCTCGATGGACCTGCGCAACGCCTACAGCGGGCAGTCCACCGGACCGCTGGAGGTCGATCGGCCGTGGGATTCGCACACCGACGACCAGCTCGGGCTCATGGACCACCTGGATATCGACGAGTTCATGGTGATGGGCTTCTGTATCGGCGGTCCCTTCATCTGGAACCTGCTGGAGCGGGCGCAGGAGCGCATCCGCGCCGCCGTGATCGCACAGCCCGTCGGCTTCGATCCGGAGCGGCCCGACTACTTCTACGAAGGCAACACGAGCGGCTGGGGACAGGAACTGCTGGCCCTCCGGCCCGACATCACGCCGGAAATGATCCATGCCTTCGTGACCCGGATGTACGTCACCGACGCCGACTTCGTTTTCACCGTGACGCGCGACTTCGTGCGCAACTGTCAGACGCCCATTCTCGTGCTGCCCGACGACAGCCCGGCGCATCCTTACGATCCCGCCATGGAGTCGGCGATGCTCGCGCCGAACGCGCAGGTGAGCCTGTTCCCCTGGAAGCAGCCCGAGGATCGAATTCCTCTGGCTGTGCGCCATATCCGCTCGTTCCTGCGGGCGCATCGGCCCGGGGCGGGCGCTTGAGACGCACCGACGGTCTGACCTGAGGAGTTAAGGCCGATTCCTCCCGGACTCGCGCCGGGCAGGGGTGACAGGCGAACCAGGCGTGCCCCGGGGTACCATCGACCCATGCGCATCATGCACGTCGAAGCCGGCCGGCACCTCTACGGTGGCGCGCGGCAGGTCTGCTACCTGGTCGAGGGTCTCGCGGCTGAAGGGTTCGAGAACGTACTGGTGTGCGCAAGAGGCAGCGCGATTGCCGGCGCGGTTCGCGGGGCCACGGTCGTGCAGTTGCCCATGGGCGGTGACCTCGACGTGTTCTGGGCCGGACCGCTGAGGAAGCTCATCAGGGCGCACGCGCCCGACGTCGTGCACGTGCACTCCCGCCGCGGGGCGGACCTGGTGGGCGGAAGGAGTGCGCGACGGGCCGGCGTGCCGGCCGTGCTGACGCGCCGCGTGGACAACCGCGAAACGGCGTGGTGGGCGCGGTTCAAGTACGGGCCCTACAGCGTGGTTGCGGCGATCTCCTCGGCGGTGGAGTCGGAATTGGTGGACCATGTCGGGCTGGATACCGGCCGCGTGGTCAGAGTGGCCAGTGCGGTGGACACCGGGCGCTATCGGCCGGAATCTTCGGCGCGGATGCGATTGACGGAGACGTTCGGCATCCCGCCCGCATCGGCTATCGTCGGCGTTATCGCCCAACTCATTCCCCGCAAGGGACACGCTTTGCTGCTGGACTGCTTGCCGGAGGTCATCGCGCGCCATCCCGGGGTCCGGGTGCTGTTTTTCGGGCGCGGGCCGCTGGAGCGTTCGTTGCACCGTCGGATTGCCGCTCGCTCGCTCTCGGACCATGTGCAGCTCACGGGATTCAGGAACGATCTTGCCGAACTTCTGCCGGGACTTGACCTGCTGGTCCATCCGGCAATGCGCGAGGGACTGGGAGTCGCGGTACTTGAGGCGATGAGCGCAGGTGTGGCTGTGGTTGCATCCGACGCAGGAGGCATTCCCGACATCGTCGAGCACGAGCGGAGCGGGCTGCTGTTTGCGGCCGGCGACTCGGGCGACTTGTGCGAAGCGATGCTGCGAACGCTCGGCGATGAAGCACTGCGCCGGCGACTGGCCCTTGCCGGCCGGGAGCGGGTTGAATCCCGATTCTCTGTCCAGCGCATGAGCCGGCGCTATGTGGAGGTCTACAATCGCGTTCTGAGTACCCGACCATGACACCGAGCGACGCGCAACTGATCGAATTGGCCCGTTCCCTGGGCGAGGAGTTGAAGCTCAGGGGTGCGCGGGTCGCCAGCGTGGAATCCTGTACGGGCGGCTGGGTCGCAAAGACCCTGACCGATGTCCCCGGCAGTTCGGCGTGGTTCGGCTGGGGCTGGGTGACGTATGCCAATGACGCAAAGCGCCAACTTGTCGGTGTCCCGGAGGCCGTCCTGGCGGCTCACGGCGCGGTCAGCGAGGCAGCCGTCGCCGCCATGGCACGAGCCGGCCGGATCCTGAGCGGCGCGGAATTCGCCGTGGCCGTCAGCGGTGTGGCCGGGCCTGACGGAGGCACGCCGGAAAAACCCGTCGGCACAGTGTGGTTCGGGTGGGATGCTCCCCGGGACATGATCGATCGCAATACGGCGCACGCGACCGATCCCGATGTGCCGGGCATCACCGAACGGCGCGTGTTTGACGGCGACCGTGAATCCATCCGCCGCCAGGCCGTGGCGCACGCGCTGCAAGGCTTGCTGGACCTGATCGAACGCGGTCGGGACGAGGTTCGGAACGTATGACCGAGGCCGGCCCGAAGCCTGCCAGACGTCGCGTCTTCTTTGCAATCTGGCCCTCCGAAGCGATACGCCGGGAGTTGTTGCGCGCCTCCCGAACTGCGGTCAGGCGGTCCGGCGGCCGTGCCACTCCGCCGGGCAACCTGCATGTCACGCTGGCCTTTCTCGGGCCCTTGACGGAAGCCGACCTGACGACGGTCATGCAGGTACCGCCGCTCCCGTCGCCGGAATTCACGATCCGGCTGGACAAGCTCGGCCACTGGTCCCGCTCGAGGATACTCTGGCTGGGCGCAAGCCGGACGCCGGCCGGGTTGGTGCAACTGGAACGCAGCCTCTGGGACGCGCTGGTGGCCGTGGGATTCCGCCGCGAACGGCGGCCCTACAGTCCCCACGTGACGCTGGCGCGCAAGGCGAAATCGGTGGAGATGGATGTCAATCCGGTAGAGTGGCCGGTGTCGGGATTCGCCCTGGTGGAGTCCAGGCCCGGTGCACGTCATTCCATGTACGAGGTACTGCGGAGTTGGGACTTCGACAACCCGGCCTGACGCTGGTTTTCGAACCGGATCCCCCGTTCCGGACGTCGTTTTCGCGCGTTCGTTCGGCAGCTTGTTGCTGTTGTCGGAAATGACGCGACTTTCTGGTCGAACTGCCCACATATTCGGCTGTCAGCCAGTGGAATCTATGAAATAATCACCTTCGACCGGACGACCAATATTTCCCGAACCGACGAGAACACGACACATGGACAACAAGCGTAAACGAGCGCTCGCAGCCGCCCTGGGGCAGATAGAAAAGCAATTCGGCAAGGGTTCGGTCATGCGCCTGGGCGATGCCATCGCGAGCCAGGACATCAATGTCGTTTCGACGGGTTCACTGGGGCTGGACATCGCTCTTGGCATCGGCGGACTGCCCAAGGGGCGGGTGGTGGAAATCTACGGTCCCGAGTCCTCGGGCAAGACCACGCTCACACTGCAGGTGGTCGCCGAAGCGCAGCGCGCGGGCGGCACCGCGGCGTTTGTGGATGCCGAGCACGCCCTGGATCCCGTCTACGCCGGCAGGCTTGGCGTCAACGTGGATGAACTGCTCATTTCCCAGCCGGATACCGGCGAGCAGGCGCTGGAAATTACCGACATGCTGGTGCGCTCCGGGGCCGTGGACGTCATCGTGGTGGACTCCGTGGCGGCGCTCACGCCCAAGGCGGAAATCGAGGGCGAAATGGGCGACTCCCACGTAGGACTGCACGCGCGGCTCATGTCCCAGGCGCTGCGCAAGCTCACTGCCAACATCAAGCGCTCCAACTGCATGGTGATCTTCATCAACCAGATCCGGATGAAGATCGGTGTCATGTTCGGCAGTCCGGAAACCACCACGGGAGGCAACGCGCTCAAGTTCTATTGTTCGGTGCGCCTGGATATCCGCCGCATCGGCGCCATCAAGAAGGCCGATGAGGTCCTTGGCAACCAGACCCGGGTGAAGGTGGTCAAGAACAAGCTGGCGCCGCCGTTCAAGATGGCCGAGTTCGAGATCCTGTACGGCACCGGCATCTCCCGGGAGGGCGAACTGATCGACCTTGGCGTGCGCGAGAACATCGTGGAGAAATCAGGCTCGTGGTACAGCTACAAGGGCGATCGCCTGGGGCAGGGGAAGGAAAACGTGCGCGAGTTCCTGCAGTCCAACCCGGATATTGCCTCGAGCATCGAGACGGAACTGCGTGCCAGGCTGCTTCCCGAATCGCCACAGGATCTTCCCCGCAACGAGGGCGCGGAGGGTGTCGCTCTCAAGCAAGCCTGAATCCACCGACGACCCACTGGAGGAACAGCGTCGCGCCTGCCGCAAGCAGGCTCTGGACCTGCTCGCCCGGCGGGAACACAGCCGGCTGGAGTTGCGCCGGAAACTTCTGGCCCGTTCCCATGCCGAAGACATGGCGGACGACGTACTCGACTCGCTGCAGCAGGAACGGCTCCTGGATGAAGCCCGATTCGCGGAGCAGTTCGTTCGCAGCCGCACCGGGCGGGGCCAGGGGCCGGCGAAGATACGCGCGCAGCTTTTCCAGCGGGGCATCGGCGAATCGCTCGTCGACACGGCGCTGGCGGAGGCCGGGTGCGACTGGGTGGCGCTCGCGGCTGCCGCGAGGCACAAGCGCTTCGGCACGGCCACTCCGGGCGGCTACCGGGAACGCGCCCGGCAGGCGCGATTTCTGAAATCGCGGGGATTCGAGTACGGGCAAATCCAGACAGCGCTGGATTTGGAGGCCGATTCCGATTAGCTTCACAGCTTCATTGCACGAGCGCCCTTGCAGAGTGTCCATTCCAGAGCGTTCACACGTGAGCAGGAAATGAAACCGACCACCAACGAACTGCGCCAGTCGTTCCTGGATTTCTTCCGGGACAAGGGGCATGAACAGGTCCCCAGCGCGTCGCTGGTGCCGGCCAACGACCCGACGCTGCTGTTTACCAACGCCGGGATGGTGCAGTTCAAGGACGTCTTTCTCGGCCGCGAGAAGCGCGGGAACCGGCGTGCGGTCACCTCCCAGCGCTGCGTCAGGGCAGGCGGAAAGCACAACGACCTCGAAAACGTCGGCTACACCGCCCGGCACCACACCTTCTTCGAAATGCTCGGCAATTTCAGCTTCGGCGATTACTTCAAGCGCGAGGCCATCGAATACGCGTGGGAGTACGTCACCGAGGTCCTGGGACTGCCGCCCGAGCGGCTCTGGTGCACCGTGTACACGGACGACGACGAGGCCGCGGACATCTGGCTCGGGCACATCGGCGTGGATCCGGCGCGCTTCGGCCGGATGGGCGAGAAGGACAACTTCTGGGCCATGGGCGAGACGGGTCCGTGCGGTCCCTGCAGCGAAATCTTCTACGACCACGGCCCGGACGTGGCGGGCGGCCCTCCGGGCTCTGCGGACGAGGATGGCGACCGTTTCGTCGAAATCTGGAACCTGGTGTTCATGCAGTTCGACCGCAGCGAAGACGGCGAACTCGTTCCCCTCCCGAAACCCTCCGTTGACACCGGCATGGGCCTCGAAAGGCTGGCCGCAGTCATGCAGGGCGTTCACTCCAACTACGAGACGGATCTGTTCAGGAACCTCATTCGCGACGCGATGGAGGTGACCGGGACGGCGCAGCCCGAACATCAATCCCTGCGAGTCATCGCCGATCACATCAGGGCCTGCTCGTTCCTGATCGCGGACGGCGTGGTACCGGGAAACGAGAAACGCAGTTACGTGCTGCGCCGGATCATTCGCCGCGCCGTCCGTCACGGCTATCAACTGGGCGTACAGGAGCCCTTCCTGTGCAGGCTGGTGGGTTCGCTCGAAGCGGAAATGGGAGCGGCCTTTCCCGAATTGACGGAGCAGCGGGCCCATGTGGAAAGGGTCCTGCGCCGCGAGGAAGAACGATTTGCCGAAACCCTTGCCGACGGCATGCGCATCCTCGAGAGCGCCGTGGAAGGGCTGGGCCAGGGCGGCGTCATTCCCGGCGAAACCGTCTTTACCCTCTACGACACCTATGGGTTTCCCAGGGATCTGACCGCCGACTTTGCCCGCAACCGCGATCTCGCCATCGACGAGGCCGGATTCGAGCAGCGCATGGACGAACAACGCTGGCGCGCCCGGGCAAGCCGTCGTGTCGGCGGGTACGGTGAGGCGCCGCCCATCCTGAGCGACGCCACGACGTTTCTGGGCTACCGGATGCTGGACGCATCGGCCACGGTGCAGGCGCTGTACGCCGGAGGCGATTCTGTGGAAAGGCTGGAACCCGGCGCGGACGGTGCGGTAGTGCTCGACCGCACGCCGTTCTACGCAGAAGCCGGCGGCCAGATCGGCGATACCGGGACGCTGAGCGGCAACGACGCCTTGTTCCGGGTGCAGGACACCATCCGGTTCGGCGAAGCTCACGGCCACATCGGAGCGATGGCCGAGGGCGCCCTGAGCGTCGGCGACAAGGTTGAAGCGCAGGTCGACGCCGGGCGGCGTGCGGCGATCGTGCTAAACCACTCCGCCACGCACCTGTTGCACGCGGCGCTGCGATCCGTGTTGGGTACCCATGTGCAACAGCGCGGTTCGCTGGTGGCGCCGGACCGGCTGCGTTTTGATTTCTCGCACCACCAGCCGGTGACGGACGAGGAACTGCACCGGATCGAGCGGCTCGTCAACCGGCAGATCCGCCGCAATGCCGATGCGGAGATCACCGAGCTGCCCTACGACGAGGCGATCGCTTCGGGTGCGATCGCGTTCTTCGGCGACAAGTACAGCGGCGTGGTGCGCGTGCTCAGGCTCGGCGATTTCTCCATGGAGTTGTGCGGCGGCACCCATGTCGGCCGCGCCGGCGACATCGGCCTGCTGAAGATCACCTCAGAAACCGGCATCGCGGCCGGCGTGCGCCGCATCGAGGCGGTTACCGGCGAGGGCGCCGAGGACTGGGTGGATGCAAACGACGGACTCCTGCGGGACGTCGCGGGCCTGGTCAAGGGTGCGCGGGACGAGGTGCCCGATCGGGTCGCCCAGTTGGTGGAGAGAAACCGGGAACTCGAACGCGAGGTGCAGGCGCTGAAGGGTCAACTGGCAAGCGGAGGCGGGCGCGACCTGCTGTCCGAGGCCGTGGATGTGAAAGGCGTGAAGGTGCTCGCCACGCGGATCGACGGGGTCGATCCATCGCCGTTAAGGGATGCTGCCGACAAGCTCCGGAATCAATTGGGAACGGGTGTGGTGGTACTCGGCAGCGTCCAGGGCCGCAAGGTCCGTCTGGTGGCCGACGTTTCCAGCGACCTCACGGACTCGCTTCACGCCGGCCGGCTTGTGGGGGCGATCGCGCAGCGCGTCGGCGGCAAGGGCGGCGGCCGCGCCGATTTCGCACAGGCGGGCGGAACGCAGCCCGAAAACCTGAACGATGCCCTGGCCCTGGTACCGTCGCAAGTCTCCAGCGCGCTCGGCTAAGCCTTCCGGGGGAAAATGCTATACCATGTGGGAGTTGGAGCAGCGCCCCGTCCATTGGGGCAACGTTCCTCGCATAGCAACCGGCCAGAAATTGTAAGGAACAAGGCCGGCCTGCCGTACTCCAATAACGTAATGACGGCAGGTACCAGGAAGGAGTTTGGAAATGCTGATCCTGACCCGACGTGTTGGGGAGAGCGTGGTGATCGGAGGGGATGTAACGGTCACCGTGCTCGGAGTCAAAGGCAATCAGGCGCGTCTCGGCGTAAATGCGCCCCGGGACATTGCCGTTCATCGCGAAGAAATCCACGAGCGAATCAAGCGCGAGCAGGCTGCCGTAGAGGCGGAACGCCGCCGCGCCCTCGGTACGGAGCACTGACGCTCCATCCGGTCGACTTGCACCGGACCGATTTCTCTCCGATTGCTGTCGTTGAGCGGTATCGAGCCGTGGCTTCCCGGCGCAAGTGCCGTTTTCTTGCCCGCCTCGCAAGATTTCGCATTGGGCCGAGATCCCGATTCCGGGTTAGAATATCCAAGGTCCCGACTACTCAACGAAGTCCTGCAACCGCCGCCGCGCGAGCATGAAGGATAGTCGGGCCATATCCCCGGAGAGGTGGCTGAGTGGCTGAAAGCGCTCCCCTGCTAAGGGAGTAAGGGTTAGAAGCCCTTCGAGGGTTCGAATCCCTCCCTCTCCGCCATTATCCGGTGGGTCTATATGTCGGTCCACGCCCGGTTTGGTTTCATCGGTCGGTATAATTGGCCGCATGACCTCTACCGAACATCGAATCGCCTCTCGGCTGAGGGAAGTCCGTCCCAGCCTGCGCTTGGCAATGTTGTTCGGCTCTGCGGCAGATGGGCGAGCGCGGGTCGAAAGCGATGTAGATCTCGGGCTCCTGGACGAAGGCCCGCTCGATATGGACACGATTCTCGAAATCGCCGGAAACGTCGGCGATGTGACGGGCCGGCCGGTCGACATTGTGGACCTGCACGACGTACCACAGCCGATCACGGGCTACGTGTTGCAAGGCAAGCGATTGCTCGGGTCCGACGAGTGTTTCGCCAACCTGTGTACACGCCATCTGATCGAGCGCGAAGGCTTCGGCCGGGTGCGCGAAAGGGAAGTGGTTCGGCGGGTCGAAGAATGGACCAAGTAATCGTCCAGGCAAAGCTCGACACATTGCGGTATCGCGTCGAACGAGTTGAGGCGCGCGTTCCCTATTGAGTCTTTCGCGGAGAGAAAGATGAGAATCGCGGTTACCCTTGTTCTGCTGCCTGCGATGCTGTTGCTGGCTTGCACTCAATCCGCCGGCGCCGAACTGGTGTTCCCGAGTCTGGAGCCCGGCCAGACGAATCGCGGCACCATCGCCATCAATGGGTACGATCGGCATTTCTCCGTGACGCTCCCTGGGTCATACAACAATGACGTCGCGTATCCGGCCGTTCTGTTCTTTCATGGCTGCATGTGTCGACCCGACCTTACCGATGAAGCCATTTTGCGCTATCTGGATTGGGCGCCGAGACTGGAACCGTACAAGGAGGACTTCATCGTCATCAAGATGTCCGCCTTTTCGGAGAAGAAACCGGAAGCCCCCCAACCGGTTGAAAGCGGCGGTGCACGCGGCATGTGGTTCTGGCATGAAGGGTTCGAGTCAGAGCGTGACGACTACGCTTTCGTTGATGCATTGATCGAGGCATTACGGTCGTCGCCGGATATCAACATCGATACGGAGAATATCTTTGGCGTTGGTCATTCATCGGGGGCGATCTTCCTGATCTCGTACGTACTGGGCGGTCCCATCGATCTGACCGGCATCAGCATAAATGACACCTATAACTTCAAGGCGATTTCCGTTACGGGCGGTTCAACGTTGCGGAAGGGGATTGTCGATTTCAAGGAAAACACACCTGGCACATTACCCTCTGTACTGCACATCCAGGGCGAGCAGGACGCGGGGCTCTGGTTCAACGGTCAGGAAACGGGAAAAAGAGGGATCGATTTCCTGGAATTCGTCTCGGTCGCAAACGGGTCAGCCATTATTGACGGACTGCGCGACACCATACACGGGCTGACCTACTCCGCGTGGGACGAGAATACCCCGTCAAATCCAAGTACGCTGGAAAGATGGGCCGCGCATCTCGATCTGGAATATTCCGGATACGAGGAATATTCCCAATACTACATCTACAACTTCGCATCCGTGACCACTTCAGAGAACGTGCTTGTAGGCATGAGGGTCAAGGATTGCGGGCATGGACTGACGGCGGATCAATACCAGTCTGATTTTTTTCGTATATTCTCACAACGTAATGGCGATCGACGAGCGTTCGACAGTCAGATATCTCGCGACACCGCTTTGACTTTTTGCTGATACGGTCCGGAACGGCGAAAGCAGACGATTCTGGCTGGGTTCACACATCGGATCGCGCGTGGGATATTTCGTACCGGGTACCCCGCCCGGCGCCCCTGGAGACCAACGCTCCCATGTCACGCAGCGCGGCCAGGTCCCGCGTCGCCGTGGTGGCCGGACACTTCGTGATCGCCCGGTATTTTTTCGCGGGCATTCCGCCTTTGAATCCGGCTCGGCCCTCTCTGAACATGCGCTCAATCGCCTTGGTCTGGCGCTCGTTCATGGCGTCGCTGCGCCGGGATGGATCTACAACACCGGCACGCCGAATAGCGCGCCGTGAAAAACTGCCAGAAGGCCGGCGGCGACCAGGCCGCTGACGACAGCAACAAGGTCCATGGCGATTCGGGGCGTTGGCTTCGGAGGAGGGCTCTTGCCTCGCGCCACCGCGCTGATGGTCTCAACCACCGCAAACAGCGCGAAGCCACCGAACAACACGACCGAGCGTGCTTCGCCGTTGGCGATCAGGTGAGCGAGGGCCCACAACAGCAGACCGAGCAGCATCGGGTGCCGTGCCACCGCGCGTATGTGCGTGGGCATGTTGGCCGCCGCGAAGAACACCAGCGCGACAGGCACCAGCACCATCGATGCCTGGTGTCCCCAGGACGGAGGCGCGTAGACAGCTTCGAGAGGCGCGCGTGAGAAACCCCACACAACCGCCACCAGGGAGAGCAAAACGACCACGCTGAACGCGCCGCGATAGGGCTTCTCGCCCAACCTCGCCACCAGGGCGGTCCGCAATTGCGGAGCGCTCGGTATCAGGTGGACTGCCAGGAACAGCACGAGGCCTATCGCCAACAGGGACATGAACTCACTCCTGTCTCAACCGCCGACCTCAACTGCGAAACACCCACTGACGCTTCGCTCAGCCTGCCAAAGCCCCTGCAATCGGAACAGGCAGCCCACACCGGATGGATGCGGTGGAACGATGGCATTGTCGGGAACGTGAAGGCTGTTCAGGTCGCACTTCATTTGAGGCGTAATATAGCAGCACTACATGCCGTAAGGGTGGATGCCACCACCGAGGCGGAGATCGCCTTGCAGCAGCAGGTAGACGAGGAAGAGGCCATGCGGGACATGGGGCGATACGCGCGCCGGGTCCGGTGGCGTTTGGGTCTGTTGCAGACTGAGTTGGCTCGGCGCATCGACTTCGGGCCGGGATACAGGGTCTACTTCGGGCGCGACGGTGATACGCTGATAGTGCTGCTCGGTGGCGGCACCAAGAAGCGGCAACAGCAAGACATCGAGAGCGCCAGAGGGTATTGGCGGGACTTCCGAAGTCGAAAGCGGAAGGAGTTAGAGAGATGCCATTGACCAGAGACTTCAAGATAACGGTGCGGGAACGGCTCCAGCGCGACCCCTCGTTTCGTGAGGCGCTACTTGAGGAGGCAATTGATTGCCTTCTTTCGGGCGACGTCGAGACGGGCAAGTCGCTGCTGCAGGACCACATCGAAGCGAAGGAAGAGTGCGTTTTCGACAAGGCTGCTTCGTAGCGATGACTGATCGTCTGGAGATCAGGGATGTGGTGGCGACTTACGGCGCCACCACCAAGGCAAAGTTCTCGAATGTGGCAGTGACCGGTGCACCGGAGGATCAGATCCGCGCCCCATTGGAGGTACTGGTCAAGAGCCTCGCCGTAGTAGCTGGATATGAATCGGTCGTAATCGTTGGTGAGACGGCGATCGAGGACCTCCAGACAAGGCCGGACTACGCCGTGACGATCAACAATGCCCTGGTTGGCTTTATCGAAGTCAAGGCACCCGGGAAAGGCGCTGATCCGCGGTCATTCCATGATCGGCACGACAAGGACCAGTGGGTCAAGCTTCGGAGCCTTCCAAATCTCGTTTACACCGACGGCAACAGCTTCGGCCTTTGGCGGAGCGGCGAGCCGGCTCGAGAGATCGTCAGGCTGGAAGGAAACGTGGAATCGGCCGGCGGTCGACTGAGAGCACCGGGTTCCCTGTTGGCCCTGTTTTCGGACTTTTTCGGGTGGACGCCGCTGCCGCCAAGATCAGCTGCGCAACTTGCGGAGACCACCGCGCGTCTGTGTCGGTTGCTGAGAGACGAAGTTGAGGAACATCTCGGGCGAGGGTCGCCGTCGCTGACAAGCTTGGCAGAGGACTGGCGGAAGCTGTTGTTCCCCAGCGCGACCGACAAGACGTTCGCGGATGGATACGCCCAGGCTGTGACGTTCGGGCTCCTCATGGCTCGCGCTCAGGGAATCGACCTGTCGGACAGTCTGGATCGCGTGGCTGTTGAGCTCAGGCAGACAAACACGCTTATTGGCACGGCTCTGCGGGTGCTGACGGACGACGTCGGCAGCGAGACGGCCCTGAACACGTCGCTTGCCACGCTCACTCGGGTGCTCCACGTCGTCGACTGGAGTGCCATCAGCAAGGGCGAACCCGAGGCTTGGCTCTATTTCTACGAGCAGTTTCTCAGCGTATACGACAACGATCTGCGAAAACGGACCGGCTCCTACTACACGCCGCCGCAAGTCGTTCAGGCGATGGTGCGAATGGTGGACGAAGCGCTGCGCTCGGAGGGTCGATTCGGCCTCTCGCAAGGATTGGCGTCACCCGACGTCACTGTCGTCGATCCTGCAACAGGCACGGGGACGTACATCCTTGGCGTACTTCGCCGGATTGGCGAGACGACCGAAGCGGACCTTGGTCCGGGGGCGGTGCCAAGTGTAGCGCGTCAAGCAGGATGAGACGAGCGCGACAATCAAGATGAGAAGGTGTCGCGACGTTGATGATGCGGTATCGGCGGTGGACGAGGCAACGGGCGTTCATGACGCCGGCGGTTGGGGATGATTCGGTGTTGTGTC
>JAJEFE010000019.1 GCA_022820625.1 Gammaproteobacteria bacterium
GGCTCCTCGCTAATGGCCATCCATGGCCCGCTCGTCGCCCGCGACGTTCGCAAGGGTTGTCCGCACGCACCCTCGCTAGGGGAGTGGCCTGACTCACACAAACGAGTCTCCAGTTTACCCGGGGCGGTTCAGTGGTGACGGGCCGGGACTGTCAGGGAGTTTTTTTGTGGGTCAGAACTCGTGTACCCACTCGACCAGGGTGTCGAGAAATTCCTCTCCTGTTCCCCGGTGGGCATCCGTGGCGTTGATCATTGCCGCCACGATGTAGGTTGTACCGCTCAAGGCGTGGACGTAGCCGGCAATGGCTGCCACGTGGTCGATACTGCCCGTTTTCAGATGGGACCGGCCCAGGGCCTCGTCGCCCTCAAACCGCCGGCGCGTGGTGCCGTCCAGTCCGCCGATGGACATGGACGCCATGAATTCGGCGCCGTAGGGCGGTTGTTGCGCGAGTTGGAGCATGTCGGCCAGCAACTGCGCGGAGATTCGGGTCTGTCGGGACAGCCCGGCACCGTTGTCGATGACCAGTGATTCGATGTTCAATCCCCGTGAAGCGAGATGATCGCGAATCACGTCTACGCCGCCAGCGCGCGTCCCCGGCCGGTCGGACGCCTCCATGCCCAGCGTGTAGAGCAATTGGCGGGTCATCACGTTGTTGCTGAACTTGTTGATCCTGCGAATAACGTCACCGAGCGGGAGCGAATCCCACACCAGAATCGGCTCCAGTTCCTCGCTCACAGCGCCTTGCCGCCACCCGCCCGTATGGGTTCCACCGAGTTCGCGCCAGAGCGTCGCGAACAGGCCGTATGCGTACGAGTCGTGCCGCAGGGCGGTGCGCGTAAGGGAGTAGGGCACGCAGGCGGCGGGGAAGTCGCCGGAGAGAAAGACCCGGTCCGCCGCCTCGCCGCGGACGTCATGGGTGATGCCCGCCTGGTAGCCGCGGCAGCGCCCGCTCACCAGGTTCAGCCGGTTGACGATGTCCAGGTTGGCCAGGACCGGATCGGTGGTCACGAGAACGCCGTCGCCGTCGGGGTAGATACCGAACTGGTAGCGAATGGCCTTGTAGTTGACCAACAGCGCATTCGGCAGGACGTTGTAGGTACGGAAGGGGTCGCCGTCGAATTCGCCGGGGTCGCCCCCGGCGTCCACGAAGGCCGAATCGTCGATGACCAGGTCGCCGTTAATCTCGGTTAGACCGAGATGCCGCACCGCGCGCAGCAGCTTGCGAAATTCGTCAGTAACCAGGGAGGGATCGCCGTAGCCCTTGATCGCGAGATCGCCGTTAAGGCTCCAGCCGTTGCGTTCACCCAGAAAGTACACCTCCGTCGGCCAAGTATACGTCGGACCGAGCACCTCGAGGCCCACCCAACTCGTCACCAGCTTGATTACGGAGGCAGGATTTCTCGGCTGCAGCGGATGATGAGCCAGGACGGGCTGCTCCGTTCCCGACATCTGCACGACGACGCTGACATTCGCCTGCGGTATATCGTGAGCCGAGAGAACGCGCTGGAGCCGGTCCGGCAACTGCGCGGCGCCGCTGGACCACCCAATGCAGGACAACAACAGGACCGCCGGCCGCATTCGCATGGAACGCCATTGTGCCGCAGACGCGGGCGCAAGGGTAGTCACGGACTTACCGAAGGTTTTTTCTGCACCGGTAGCGTCAGGCCGAGAATATGCTACCCTAGTAGCATTCAAGTTAGCACCATACGCCCATGAAACTCAGCATCAGCCTTCCGGCAGAGGAAGTCGGATTCCTGGACGCCTACGCGCGTTCGCAAGGCATAAAGTCGCGGTCCGGCGTCATTCAGGCTGCGCTTCGCCTGTTGCGCACGTCGCAACTTGCCGACGACTACGCGTCGGCCTGGGCTGAGTGGGCCGAGGAAGACGCGGAAGCCTGGGACCGGACGGCGGGTGACGGCATCGCGGAGTGACCTCCCTGGAGACTCCTCGGCGGGGTGATATCTGGATGGTCGATTTGCCCAATCCGGTCGGTGTCGAGGCCGCTTTCGTGCGACCTGCGGTGGTGGTCAGCAACAACACGGGCAACGAAATCGCTTCTGTGATGAGGCGGGGCGTAATCACGGTTGTACCGATCACGAGCAACGTTCGACGCGTGTTTCCTTTTCAGACCAGGCTTTCAGCCCGGCGGTGCGGTCTGAGGCGGGATTCGAAAGCACAGGCGGAACAAATCCGCGCCGTCGCCGTTGAACGATTGCGCTATCGCATGGGCCGTGTGCCGCGAAGGACCATGAACGAAATCGACGCAGCGATACGCTTGCATCTGAGTCTGTGATTCGCTGTTGAATGGACCAGGGGAGAAAGAAATGATCGGGAAACTACCATTGGCGGCGATCGTCGCGCTGGCATGCGTCGCTGCCGCACACTCGGGCTTCACGCAAACTCGGGAACAGGGGCCCTGGTGGCCCTCCGTGCACGGGCCGGAAGACCAGGCCGGGGCGTCAAACTACGTTACGCCGGAAAAGATTCTGTCGGCGTTGCAGATTCCCCGCACGGGCCAGACCTATGAACTGGGTCACATGTACGAAACGAGCATGCCCCAGTACGGTTATCGGCCCTATTTTCTGCAGGTTGTGCCGGCCGCGCCGCCGGAGCGCGCCGGCGAGGGCGCCGCGCACCGCGATTACTTCACCGGGTTCATCGGCCAGATGGGTACCCAGTTCGACGCGCTCAGCCATCAGGGCGAGTCGGTGCGGATGGCGGACGGCTCGGTGCAGAACGTCTACTACAACGGGTTCACGCAGCAAGATCTGACCGGCGCCAACAATGGGGTGGGCGGATTGGAGGCGCTGGGCATGGAGCATGTGAAACCATTCATTACCCGCGGCATCCTGATCGACATCGCAGGCTACAAGGGCGTCGAGAGCCTCGAAGCCGGCTACGAAGTGACGATGGACGATGTGCGCGGCGCGCTGGCGCGCCAGGGCATGGACGAGGAAACTGTCCAGCAGGGCGATGCGGTGCTGTTCAATTACGGCTGGGCAGTCAACTGGACGAACCCGTCGAAGTACAACGACTCCTACGTGGGCGTCGGGGAGAACGAGGGTTCTCCCGGGATCTTTGCCGAGGTCACGCGCTGGCTGATCGGCCGCCGGGTCTCTCTGGTGGGCGCCGACAGTTGCTGCGTGGAAGTCAGGCCGCGTCCAGGGCCGGAGAACGTGCATCGCATGCTGTTTCTCCAGGACGGGATTCCGCTGCTGGAAAACATGGAGTTGCGGGAACTGGCAGGCGACGAAGTGTATGAATTCCTGTTTCTCGCCCTCACCGAACGCATCAAGGGCGCGACCGGCTCCCCGGTCCGGCCCATCGCCGTTCGCTGAGCCGGCAGGTCCCTGCGGTACGCCGACTCGGGAGTTACCTGCCGCGCGCCGATCCGTAAAAAATCACCGTTAACCGGGCCGGTGCCATTTCGGCCCGTTCGCATTGGAGGCGATTGCCATGAAACTGTTGACGATTCTCTTGTTGCTGCTGACCACAACGCTTGCCCGGGCCGAGTGGGTCGACTATGACGTGCCGCTGATTCCGTACGAGTCCGTACCCAACTTTCTGAAATATTCACCCGAGATGAACCTCGGCGAGGTGCTGGGGGTGGCGGTCAATTCAAGGGGCTACATCATGGTCCTGAACCACCCCGGCTCGGCGAGCAACGGCGGCCCGCTGTACCGTAACGCCACCTCGCAGTTGCTGGAGTTCGACCCCGAGGGTTATTTCGTGCGCGAGATCGGGCAGAACGTCTACGGGTTCGGTTACTCACACACGATCCGCTACGACAGGTACGACAACCTGTGGGTCGTCGACAAGGGCGCGAACACAGTAGTCAAGTTCGATCCAGCGGGTTACGTGACCCTGAATCTCGGCCGAAGGCCCGAAGGCTTCGACGAGTACGAACACGTTACCGGCGCCGATGCGGTCCAGGTGGACGGGTTCTTCGGTGGGCCGACCGACGTGGCCTGGGATGCCGACGACAACATCTACGTCAGCGACGGCTATCTCAACTCGCGCGTCGCCAAGATGGACAAGCACGGCAACTGGATCAGGTCCTGGGGTTCCTACGGCAGCGAACCCGGCCAGTTCGACCTGCCGCACAGCATGCAGGCCGACCGCGACGGCAACATCTACGTGGCCGACCGCACCAACCGGCGCATCCAGGTGTTCGATTCGGACGGCAATCTGCTGCGCATCATGCTGCTCAACGTGCCCTACGACAAGACGATGCAGCCGGTCCTGGGCAACGTGAATCCGGATTTGCCGGACGCAACGCGGCCCTGGTCGCTGTGCATCACGCCGGGCGATCCGCAATACCTGTGGGCCGGCGACGAGCATCCCGGCCGCATCTACAAGCTCACGCTGGACGGCGAGATCCTGGGAATGCTCGGAGAGTCGGGCCGTCAACTCGGCCAGTTCAACTGGCTCCACGGCATCGATTGCTCCCAGGAAGGCGTGCTCTATATCGCGGACCTGAACAACTGGCGGGTGCAGAAGCTGATTCTCAACCCCTGACCTAGCAGCCCGGTCGCGGCCGCACGATGCCGAATTTCTTTATCCGGTCGGTAAACGTCGATGGCTTGAGGCCCACCAGCGCGGCGGCGCCGCGAGGACCGGATACCCGCCAGCCGGTCGCCGCAAGTGCAGCCAGCAGGTTGTTCTTTTGT
Organism: Gammaproteobacteria bacterium; assembly: GCA_022820625.1. Lineage (GTDB taxonomy): Bacteria > Pseudomonadota > Gammaproteobacteria > Steroidobacterales > Rariloculaceae > UBA6522. Next base: position 4,671 of record JAJEFE010000019.1, read on the forward strand.
AGTTCCAGCAGTTCCTGCTCGGTCATGAGCGCCGGCTTGCCGTCCCCGTCCGGGTCGGCGGAGACGGGCGCCGACGCAGATGCGGGTCTCGGGATGTCGGCCATGGCCAGGTCGAGGCGCAGCACCTTGCCGCGGGACAGGATCACGGCGCGCTCTATGACATTCTTCAGTTCGCGCACATTGCCGGGCCAGTCGTAGTTTCGCATCAGCTCCAGGTGCTGGCGGCCGAGGGAAAGCGGCCGGTGGCCGAAGTCCTGGCAGATCTTCTCCAGGAAGTGGCTGGCAAGTTGCACGATGTCATCGCCCCGTTCCCGCAACGGCGGCACGTCGATGGGAAAGACACTGAGGCGGTAGAAGAGGTCTTCGCGAAACGTCCCGTCTTCCACGGCCTTGTCGAGATCCCGGTTGGTCGCTGCCACCACGCGCACATCGACCGAGCGGGTGCGGTCGCTGCCCACCTGCTCGAATTCGCCTTCCTGGAGCACCCGTAGCAACTTCCCCTGAAGGTCGAGGGGAATCTCGCCGATCTCGTCCATGAACAGCGTGCCGCCGTCGGCCAACTGAAATCGGCCCACGCGGTCGCGGTGCGCTCCGGTGAAGGCGCCCTTGACGTGGCCGAAGAATTCGCTCTCGAACAGTTCGCTCGGGATGGAGGCGCAGTTGACCTTGACCAGGGGCGCGTCGCTTCGCGGGCTGCGGGTGTGGATGACGTGGGCCACCAGTTCCTTGCCCGTACCGGATTCGCCCTGGATAAGGACGCTGGCGGAAGTCTGCGCCACGGCCTCGACCCGCGCCAGCATCCGCCTGAGCGCCGCGCTTTCGCCGATGATGCGCCCGAAATTCATCGAAACCTGCACTTCTTCGCGAAGATAGTCGCGCTCCCGCTGAAGTTCCTCGCGCAGGCGGGCGTTTTCCTCGAACGCCGCCCGCAGGCGGTGCTCGGCCTCGTTCTGTGCGGTCATGTCCTTCATCGCCACGTGCATCTGCCTGACCCGGCCGTCGGCGCCCCGTTCTACCCTAGAGGACACCAGCGCCTCGATGATGTCGCCAGACCGGGTCACATAGTTGCGCGGCTCGTTGTCGAGATCGCCCTGGGCGATGATGTCGATCACTTCCTGGCGGTCGAGCATGCTGTCGGCGGCCAGGAATTCGGTGATGTTCCTGCCCAGCACTTCCGGGCGCCGATAGCCCATCTTGGACAACCACCGGTCGCTGGCATGAACAATGTGCCCCTCGCTGTCGACGGTGTGCATCATCGCGGGCGTTTCCCGGTACAGCTCCAGGTATTGCGCCTCGATTCGAGATGCCTCGTCCACCTCGGTATAGACCACGACGGTCCGGCCGCCGCCGTTGACAGCCACGTTGGCCAGACAGTCCACCTGCTCTCCTGAACGTGTGTACAGGTCCACCGGCACGTTGTTCAGTCGCCCGGTCCGGCGCAACAACGGGAGGTAGTCGTTTGCGATGCGGTGGGTTACGGCTGGACTTGACAGTTCCCGCGCGCGCAGCGGTTGAATCTCGTCCCGGGTGTATCCGAAGCGTTGCAGCCACGCGTCGGTGGCGTCCAGCAGGAAACCCTCCTCGTTCAGGGCCACCGCGAGGACCGGGCTCATGCGAAAGAACGGTCGGTAGTCAGTCTCCATGTGGTAACCTTACGATATTCCGTGACTCTAATCAACGGTTTTCCGTTAGTTAACGGTTTTCCGTGTATACGACCTCCGCCAAACCCTTGATTTTCCGTGAATCAATAGTTGGCACGTCTTGTGCAACTAACTGTCCAGGTAAACAACTCAACATGAGGAGATGATCATGAACACACGAAAACTTCATTTGCTGGTGGTGCTGCTGGCCGTGTTCGGGGTTGGCCTCAATACGGCCTTCGGGCGCGAGCCGTCCGCAATCGTTGAGGATATCCGCGAACTGACTCCGGTCATCGAGGAAGTGACTGTCAACGGTGCTGACGACGCGGCCGAGTACCGTGCGAACAAGGCCCGTTTCGAAGCGGAGATGGCTGCATACGCCAGGTCCGTGCACGCGCGGTACCGCGATAGCGTAAGGAACCGCCTGGAACTTTCGGTTCACGGCGCAACCCTCGTGGCCTCGGCCTCGGGCATTCGCGGATAGCACTGCCGTTTCCCAACAGAGACTGCAACCGGACCGGCGGGTGAACACCTCCCTGCCCGCCTGATCCGTAGCCCGCACCTCCGACTGAAGTGCGGGCATGGCCGGGAGGCCACTCGGGGACCCGTGGTATTCCCCGGCATTGCCGTCAACGAATTCAGGACGGTCGATCGGGTCCCCATTTTTCTTCGCGACAGCGCCGCGATCACACCGTGAATGCTGCCAGGGTTATTCGAATACCAGCCGGCGTCCGCGCGGCTGTTCCACAAGCCGCCCATCCCGAAACACCACCTCTCCGTTCAGCATCGTCATGTGGACGCTTGAGTTGAACCGCTGCCCTTCCAGGGGCGACCATCCGCACTTGTATTCAAGGCTCACATCGGTGACCACCTCCCCTTCGTCCACGTCCACGGCCACCAGGTCGGCGAAATAACCCTCCCTTGCAAATCCCCTGTCGACGATTCCAAACAGGTCGGCGGGATTGTGTGCCGCTTTCTCCGGAATTTCCGCAAGCGAAATCTCGCCCGACAGGTAGAGTTCCATCAGCAGCTGCAACGAGTGCTGCACCAGGGGCAGCCCGGCAGGCGCCTCGAAGTACGGTCGGGATTTCTCCTCGAGCGTGTGGGGTGCATGGTCGGTGGCGATCACGTCGATTCGGCCGTCGCGCACGCCTTCGAGCAACCCGGCCCTGTCATCACGCGTTTTGATTGCGGGATTGCACTTGATGCGGCTGCCCAGGTCCGCATAGCGGGACTCGTCGAACCAGAGGTGGTGGACGCACACCTCCGCGGTGATGCGCTTGTCCGCCAGGGGTCCCGGCTCGAAGAGTTCCAGTTCCCGCGCCGTGGTGAGGTGCAGGACGTGCAGCCGAGTCCCGTGCCGCCGGGCGAGGTCCACAGCAAGGGAGGACGACCTGTAACAGGCCTCCGCCGATCGAATCAGCGGATGCGCGCTCATGGGCACGGATTCGCCGTACTTCGCCCTGAACCGGGCCTCATTGGCCAGGATGGTGGGCGTATCCTCGCAGTGGGTCACAACGGGAAGCGGCGCATGGGCGAAAATTCCCTCCAGCGCAGCCGGATCGTCCACCAGCATGTTGCCGGTAGAGGCGCCCATGAATACCTTGATTCCACACGCATGCGAGCGCGTGATTCGCCGGATCTCCTCCAGGTTGTCGTTGGTCGCCCCGAGGTAAAAGGCGTAGTTGCTGAAACAGCGGCCCTTCGCCCGGCGGTGCTTGTCCGCGAGCGCCTCCCGATCGGTTGTGGGCGGCGCGGTATTGGGCATTTCCATCACGCTGGTCACTCCGCCGCGTATCGCCGCCCGCGACTCAGTGGCCAGCGAGCCCTTGTGGGTGAGCCCGGGCTCACGAAAGTGCACCTGGTCGTCGATCAGGCCGGGCAACAGGTAGCGTCCTTCCAGGTCGATAACTTCGATCCCAGCCTCGGCCGCCACCCCTGGCTGAATTTTGCTGATGCGCTCTCCGTCGATGAGGACGTCGACTTCCCTGACTGCACCCTCGTTCACTAACCTGGCATTGACCAGAAGAATCCTGGAACCGGCCCCCATTCGTCACACCTCCCGTAGCAGCAGCGAGCAAAGCCACTGGGGTAGCTTGGCGGTGCGCGCGGACGGCGCTTGTGAGCGTCGTCGGCGACGAGCGGGCCATGGATGGCCATGAGCGAGGAGCCGTCGATGCGCTCCCCGCCAGGGATGGCGGGGAGTGCTTGAGCTCACAAGCGCCGTCCGCGCGCACCGACAAGCGTGGGACGGCAATTCAAGCAGACCGTGGATCATGTGTCGCCGGCGAACGCGTCGGTGGCCGAGATCAGTTCATGGATAATGCCGGGCTCATAGGCCGAGTGGCCCGCATCCCCCACGATCCGCAAGTCGGCTTCCGGCCAGCGCGACGCCAGTTCCCACGCCGTAGTCATGGGACAGACCACATCGTAACGGCCCTGGACGATGACCGCCGGAATCGCCCGTATGGCGTCCACCCCATCCAGCAACTGGTCTTCGCTTGCAAAGAACCCCCGGTTGACGAAGTAGTGGGCCTCAATGGTGGCCAGGGCGACGGCGAAGTCTTCAGATCCGAACTGCTTAGTGCGCTTCGGGTCCGATCTCAGGAAACTGGTGGAGCCCTCCCAGATGGACCAGGCCCGGGCCGCAGCCAGCCGGGTGTCGCGGTCGCCCCCGGTGAGCCGCCGGTGATACGCCCCAAGCAGGTCGTCACGCTCCTCGACGGGAATCGGCTCAAGAAAATGCGCCCACTGGTCCGGGTAGATTTCGCTGGCGCCGTACTGATAGAACCACTGAATCTCCTTCCTGCGAATCAGGAAGATGCCCCGCAGCACCAGTTCGCTCACCGCCTGCGGATGGCTTTGCGCGTAGGCCAGCGACAGCGTACTGCCCCAGGAACCGCCGAACACCAGCCACCGGTCGATGCCCAGGTGCTCGCGCAGCGTCTCCATGTCCGCGACCAGGTGCCAGGTGGTGTTGTCCGTCAACGAGGCGAACGGCCGGCTGCGGCCGGCTCCGCGCTGGTCGAATACCACGATGCGATACCTTGCCGGATCGAAGAATCGGCGGGCGCCGACGTCGCCGCCCCCGCCGGGTCCGCCGTGCACGAAGACCGCGGGTTTGCCCTCGGGATTGCCGCACTGCTCGTAGTAGATCGCGTGGTCGCCGCCGACGAGAAGCGATCCCTGGTCAAAGGGTTCCGGCGGCGGGTAAAGGACGCGCCTGTCCTGCATATCCAAAGTGCCTTGAACGAGAGGGAGTGCGGGCGCAGCGGGCGCCCGGGCAAGTCCCCGGCTAGCCGCGCCGCCGCAGCCTGAACTATGATTTCATCGCAGAGTCAACATAATACCGCGTTCTCGGGAAACCCATCATGAGACCATTCAAAATGCTTCTATGCTGTACAACCGGACTGAGCCTTTCCGGCGGCGCACTCGCGCAGACCACCGACATCGATATTCCTTACGAAGAGTTCTACCTCGACAACGGCCTGCGAGTCATCGTTCACGAAGACCGCAAGGCGCCCATCGTCGCCGTGACGCTCTGGTATCACGTCGGATCGAGAAATGAAAACCCAGGCAAGACCGGCTTCGCGCACCTGTTCGAGCACCTGATGTTCAACGGCAGCGAGAACCACGACGCCGAGTACTTCGAACCGCTGGAACAGGTAGGCGTCACGGGCATCAACGGCACCACCAACAACGACCGCACCAATTACTTCCAGACGGTGCCCTCCAGCGCCCTGGACCTGGCGCTGTGGCTGGAGTCCGACCGGATGGGACACCTGCTCGGCGCCATCGACCAGGAAAAGCTGGACGAACAGCGCGGCGTGGTGCAGAACGAAAAACGCCAGGGCGAGAATCAACCCTACGGCAAGGCCTTCAACTACATCACGGAAAACGTCTTCCCCGAAGGACATCCCTATTCCTGGTCGGTGATCGGCTCCATGGAGGATCTGAACGCCGCCAGCCTGGACGACGTTTACGAATGGTTCAGAACCTATTACGGCCCCAACAACGCGACCCTGGTACTGGCCGGCGACATCGACGTGGAAACTGCCCGTGACAGCGTTCAGCGTCACTTCGGCGCCATCCCGCCCGGACCGCCGCTGGCGCGTATGGAGGCCTGGGTGCCGACGCTCGAGCAGGACCGGCGCATGGTCACTGAGGATCGCGTCCGACAGGCCCGAATTTACAGGACCTGGCCCATACCCGAGTGGGGCAGCGCCGAACTGGACCTGATGTCGCTCGCCAATGGCGTACTGACCGGGGGCCAGACTTCGCGGCTTTATCAGCGGCTGGTATACGAGGACCAGATTGCCACCGACGCGGGCGGATTCGTTTTCCAGGGCGAGATTTCCGGAGCCTACATTCTCTGGGCGACGGCCCAGCCCGGCCAGGACCTGAGTGTGGTGGAAGCGGCACTGGACGAGGAACTGCAACGCTTCCTCGAGGACGGTCCCACGGACAGGGAAATGGCGCGGGTGATTACCCAGAGCCGGTCCGGTTTCGTCCGGGGCGTGGAGCGGGTCGGCGGTTTTTCCGGCAAGTCGGGCATCCTGGCGGAGAGCGCCGTCTTCGGCGGCCGGCCCGATGCTTACAAGGAGTCGTTGGCGCTGCTGGATACGGCCAGGCCCGAGGACTTGCGGAAGGTGGCCGCAAACTGGCTCTCCAGGGGATCGTTCATCCTGGAGGTTCACCCCTACAACGACCGAATGGCGGCTTCGGGGCATGACGCGGACCGCTCCGCCCTGCCAATGCCGGAATCGTTTCCCGGCGCCCGGTTCCCCGCCCTCGAGCGCGCGGAACTGGCCAACGGCATGCGGCTGATCGTGGCGCGGCGCGATGCGGTCCCGGTGGTCAACTTCAATCTTCAGCTCAATGCCGGCTACGCGGCCGACCAGTTCGGCGCGCCAGGCACGGCGGCGCTGGCCATGACGCTGCTTGACCAGGGCACGACGACGCGGGGCGCGCTGGAAATCAGCGAGGAACTGGCGCAACTGGGCGCCCAGCTTCGCGCTGGGTCCAACCTGGATTTCTCCTCCGTATCGCTATCTGCGCTGAAAGAGAACCTGGCAGCATCGCTGGACATATACAGCGACGTGATCCTCAACCCGGCATTTTCCGAGGAAGAACTCGAGCGCCAACGAAGATTGCGGCTATCGCAGATCCAACGCGAAAAGTCCGAACCAGTCTCCATGGCGTTGAGGATCTTTCCGGCGCTCATTTACGGTGACGATCATGCCTACGCCCTGCCCATGACCGGCTCGGGAACGGAGGAATCCGTCAACGCCATCACCAGGGACGATCTGGTCGCCTATCACGACACCTGGTTCAAGCCCGACAACGCCACCATGATCGTGGTGGGCGACACGACGCTTGAGGAGATCGCCCCCATGCTCGAGTCGCTGTTCGCCGACTGGGCGCCCGGCGAGGTGCCCGAGAAGAATATTCCCGCCGTGGAGTTGCCGGAGGAGTCCCGGGTCATCCTGGTTGACCGGCCGGGATCCGAGCAGAGCATCATCTTCGGCGGGCAGCTTGTCTTCGACCGCTCCGACGAACGGGAGATGGCGCTGCGCGCGGCCAACGAAGCCTTCGGCGGCGCCTTCACGTCAAGGATCAACATGAACCTGCGGGAAGACAAGGCCTGGTCCTATGGTGTGCGCTCCATGCTGGTGGACACGCAGAGCCAGCGCCCCTTCATCGTATACGCGCCGGTGCAGACCGACCGTACCGCCGACTCGCTGGTGGAACTGGACCGCGAAATTCGGGAACTGCTTGACCAACGGCCCGTGGATGAAGGCGAGATCGACACTTTTGCCAGGCGCAACACACTGACCCTGCCCGGACGCTGGGAAACGGCGCGTGCGGTGGCCGGCGATATCGCCGAACTGGTGCGTTTCGGGTTGCCCGACGACTATTGGGATCACTACGCGGGGCTGGTCGAAGGGGTCACCGTGGAGGATGCCAATGCCGCGGCACGGGCGGAGCTGCGGCCCGATCGGCTGGTGTGGGTCGTGGTTGGGGATCTGGAGGCGATTGAAGAGAGCGTGCGGGCCGTGGATCTGGGGCGTGTGGACTTCATGGATGTGGATGGGAATCTGTTGTAGCACAGTAAGCGGTGTTCGTTCCGAGGGCGTGTGCCCGTTATCCCTTCGGGCTTAATCTCGTCCCGCCATCCCTGGCGGGACGAGAATCGAGGGCTCCTCGCTTGTGGCCGTCCGTGGCCCGCTTGTCGCCCGCGACGCCCGAAGGGATAACGGGCACACGCCCTCGGAACGAACGTCATTTCATTAAAGAATGGATGGCGCACGGGGCGTTTCGTGGATAGGCTATTGTGAAACAACGAATCGACCAATTATTCGGGGGATCAGGAGATGCTGCGCGCAACGAACCATATCTTGCTTGCCGGAGCGCTGGGTTTGGCGACGCAGGCAGGGTTGGCGCACCATTCGGTGAGCGGGAACTTCGATCAGGACGCGCGTCATGACATCACGGGCACGCTGACCGCATTTCATCTCAGGAATCCCCACTCTCACCTGGAGCTCGATGTCGTCGAGGAAGACGGAAGCGTGTCCCGTTGGCTGGTGGAGTGGGGCACCCGGAACGACCTCATCCGGCGCGGTGTCGATCTGGACCGCGTCAAGGTAGGGGACGAGTTGACCGTCACCCTGGTGCCGAGCAGGCGTCTGGAGCACGTCGGTTACGCCCGCGCCCTGACGCTTCCCGACGGATCGGTGATTCGGGATTGCGGCTTCAGGGCGTTTAGGGAGGCATTGCTCGAGGGCAGGGAACTGGAGTGCGAGGAGCCGGACAGATAGTGGACGGGACGGGCAGACGGACGGGGGTATTCCTGGCTGGATTCGTGCTCGGGTTGCCGCTCGCATGGGCGGAACGCGCCGATCTTGAGGGCACATGGCTGCAACTTAGTGCCGGTCGCCCTTCTGCAACTTTGACACCGGCGGCAGAGGAGGCCATTGCCGACTACGTGCCGCTCAGGGACGATCCCGACCTGCGGTGCCTGCCTCCGAGTCTCACGAACGTGATAGGCATTCCGGACCCGCCCTGGGAACTCCGGCTGCGCGACGATCGCGTGGAGATCGATTTCGAGTACATGGATGTGAGGCGACGGGTGCCGCTCGACCCGGAGCTCAACGTGGCGGATGCTCCTTACACGGTCGAAGACCACCCCCATCTGGGCCGGTCCGTCGGCCGTTTCGAAGGCGAAGCGCTGGTCATCGATACGGTCGACGTGGGCCAGGGATACGTCGATACGCGGGGTCCGGCGGAGGGGTTTCCGCAATCGCCCGGGATGCGCTACGAGGAACATTACCGCGCGGACGGCGACCGGCTGTATGTCGAAATCATTCACACCGATCCGGTCTACTACGTCGAGCCGTTCAGCATGAGTTTCGAATTCCTTCGGGTCGATCTGGAGGTACTCGAGTTCGACTGTCAGATCGACGCCGCGAACTACGACGACCGACTCTAGTGCTGCGTCAGCCTGATGATGCCGTATCAGGTTGACGCAGCGCTGGCCGGGCGGCTGACGCGGAGCGTCAGGCGAATATCAATCAACCCTCCCATCTTGAAAATTCTCCCGTCTTGTGCAAAATCCGGTGCGCTCAAGTGAATCGGCCAGGTATCGAGAGACTTGCTGCGGAGTGAGTGCTGAAGATGATTGAGTGCAAGGAACTGACCAAACAATTCGGCCCCCTCCTCGCCGTCGATAATCTGAGCTTTCAGGTGAGCCCGGGCGAGGTGTTATGCTTTCTCGGGCCGAACGGCGCGGGCAAGACCACGACAATGCGGATTATCGCGGGGTTCCTGCCGCCGACGTCCGGGCGCGCCAGCGTGTGCGGCCTCGACGTGGAAAGCCACGCCACCGCGGCGAAGCGCAGGGTAGGTTATCTGCCGGAAGGCGCCCCCAGCTACCCGGAAATGACCGCCCGGTCGTTCCTGGAGTTCATCGCCGATGCCCGGGAGCTGGGCGGCGCGAAGCGCAGGGCCAGACTGGACGAGGTCTACGGCCTGCTGCACCTGGAGCCCGTGCTGGAACAGACCATCGATACGCTGTCGAAGGGATACCGGCGCCGGGTCGGGCTGGCGCAGGCGATTCTGCACGATCCGGAAGTGCTGATCCTGGACGAACCCACCGACGGGCTGGACCCCAACCAGAAGCACGAAGTGCGCCAGCTCATCAACCAGATGTCCGAGAGCAAGACCATCATCATATCCACGCACCTGCTCGAGGAAGTCGACGCGGTCTGCAATCGCGCCATCATCATCGCCGGCGGGCGGATTCTGGCCGATGACACGCCGGGCAACCTTGAGGCGCGGTCCCGATTCCACCACGCCGTGTCGCTCAAGCCGGCGGACCCGTCCCAACTACAGGCGCTCCGCGGTGAGATCGAAGCTCTGCCCGAGGTGGTGGAGACCGAACTCGACTCGAAGTCCGAACGGCTGACAGCGTTTTTCAGTGACCGGCGGCTTTCGCTCAGAACGATCAATGAACTGGCCGATAACAGGGGCTGGGAGCTTTCCGAGCTGCACCTGGAATCGGGACGTCTGGATGAAGTGTTCCGGACGATCACGGGAGGCGCCCGCGCATGAACGGTGTGACGGCTATCATGCGCAGGGAGCTGCAGGGTTATTTCGCCACGCCGCTGGCGTACGTCTTCATCGTGATCTTCCTGGTGCTGGCCGGGTGGTTCACCTTCAACTTCGGTAACTTCTACAACGGCGGCCAGGCCAGCCTGGCGCCGTTCTTCAACTACCATCCCTGGCTGTACCTGTTCCTGGTTCCGGCGCTGTCCATGCGCCTGTGGGCCGAAGAGCACAAGACCGGCACGATCGAACTCCTCATGACGTTGCCGCTGGATGTCTGGCAGTCGGTGGCCGGGAAGTTCATCGCCGCGTGGGCGTTCACCGCCCTGGCGCTGGCGCTGACGTTTCCCATCTGGATCACGGTGAACTACCTGGGCGAGCCGGATAACGGTGTCATCGTTGCCGCCTACCTGGGCAGCCTGATGATGGCAGGCGGGTTTCTTGCTATCGGCTCCTTCGTCTCGGCAACCACCAACAACCAGGTCATCGCCTTCATCGTCACCGTCGTGATCTGCTTCGTCATGCTCATGGCCGGCTTCCAGCCGTTGTTGAGCCCGCTCGTAGGCTGGGTGCCGCTACCGATCATCGATGCCGTCGCGAGCTTGAGCTTCCTGACGCACTTCGCAAGCATCAGCAAGGGCGTCATCGACGCGCGCGACATCATCTATTTCGCCCTGCTGATCGGTACATTCCTCTACGCCAACGTGCTGGTGCTGCACATGAAGAAAGCCGGTTGAACACGAAGAAACCATAGAAAAAGACGAGTAATACACACCAAGGCTACGGACGATTCACTAAAATTGAGGGCATGTCCATGAGCCGGGATTTTCTCGCGTCCGGTGCTCCGGGATCGGGAGCATGTCCGGACTCACCGACCCGAGACGACTTCCGTCACGCTCTCGTCGCAAGATTCGAGAAACCCGCGAAGATCCGCCTGGTGTGGCTGACGCTGCTGATGAGCGCGCCTGTGGCCGCACAGACGTTAACTGACGGCGCCGCGCGCATCGCCGCCGCCGGGGGCCGCGAGGTCATTGTACTGTCCCCACTGTCCGCCTCGCAGGCGGTCGCGTCATCGAACGTGGCAGAGTTCGCCGCACAGTCTCATGAAACCGCCACACAACGGATTCACGTGGTTTCTTACCAGGGAGAGACATTCAGGGCCGCCACACCGCTTGCGGGTTACGGTTCGAGGATCGTCTTCGATCCTGCGCGGCGGACCTTCTTACCCCTGTTGCAGAGCATCCGCGTGGACCTGAGCGGTGGCGTGCCGATCGATGTGGTCGCCACCGAAGTGGGTGCGACCGGCATCACGCTCTTCGAGTCGCTCGGTTTCGCGATCATTGAGTTGCCGGAGGAGTTGCACCCCGCCGATGCGGTTGCGCGCGTGTCGAGCGCATTTGGCGGAGGCGTAGCCTCAGTGCGGCTGCGCGGACCCCGGATCGAGTGGCGATGACACCGCCTGTGCCGTTGACGGCCCGTCGTTTCCTGACCGGGAACGGCTGCTGCCCGGAACCGTTTCCGCAGGCCGGAGCATTGCGCCGCAGCTGGACCCCAATGAAAGTGACGGCTGCCGCGCTGGGATGCATGGCGGTGTCCGGCTGCGAGCAGGCCTATCGCCCGCCGGATCCCCCAACGATATCGCTGTCCGTTTCGGCCGAAACAGTCGAGGAGGCGGGCAACCACACCGTGCAGGTAGTCGCTCAACTGGACTCGCCCTCGCTCACGCGCGCGACGGTGCGGTTGAACTTCGAGGGTACCGCCACGCGGGGCCGCGACTACGCGGCAAGCGCCGATGCGATCATGATCGCGCCGAACGCCACCACCGGCAGCCTGGACATTGACGTGTACAGGGACTTCGACGCCGAGGGCGACGAGACCTTCACGGCCACGGTGGCCAGGGTCGCCGGGCATGCCCGCGTACTCGGTCCCGCCTCGGCCACGTTCAGAATCCTGGACGGAGAGTCCGCGACAGTGGACAAGGCCCCGCCCGAGGGCGGGGCGCCGGAACTGACGCTACTGCCGTTCCACTTCGGCGTGACCGAAGGCGCTGTCGTGATGGTCCTCGCGGCGCTGAATGCGTCGGCCGACGGCCAATCGGCGCGGTTGGTCGCGGAGTGGTCCACGGACATCGGTTTCCTCACCGGCGTGCACCCGCTCGGGGAGGTGGAGGTCCCCGCCCACGGCGACCCGTTCGACTTCTTCTTCGGCGCGGTGCACGAATTCGTGCTGCCGCTGGATCGGCTGGAGCCGAACCGCAGTTACTTTGTACGCGCCTGGCTGGGCGACGCGCCGCCGAATCCGGAACCGGGCGAACCGGTGCAGAACCTGTTCCTGGAAGGCTTTGCAACCGATGCCGCCGGGAGGGTAAGGACCCGGTGCGAAGCGCCGGCCAGGACGCCGGGCGCGATCGGCATGGACCCGCTTTTCGCCGAGCAGTGGCACCTTGTCAACACCGGCCAGACGGCCTTTTCGAACCGCTCGGGCACGGCGGGCGCGGACCTGCGCATGGGAGTCGCCATCGGCGCGGGTCACAACGGGGAGGGCGTGAAACTCGCCATCATCGACACGGGGCTTGAGATCTGCCATCCGGATCTGGCCGCCAATACCGCGGCGGGCGGTTCGTTCAACTTCGCCCACGAGTCCACGCCCGGGGCATCGAGCGCCGATCCGTTCAACCACAGCATTCTCGGCGACCACGGCACGAGCGTCGCGGGCATTGCCGCGGCCGTGGCGAAAAATGGCCTGGGCGGGCGCGGAGTGGCGCCTGAGGTGACGTTGGTGGGCTTCAACCTGGGTTCGGCGGTGGCCGAGGATCTCGAAACGGCGTTGTATCGCAGCCTGGGCGCCAGCGACAGCGATCCGGATTCGGCCAGCGTGGACATCTTCAACATGAGCTTCGGCACGGAACTGCCGTCGGAGAACGCGACGGAGGACTTCGTGCGGGTGATGGAGATGGGCACGAGCGAACTTCGCTCCGGCCGGGGCGCGCTGTATGTCAAGGCAGCGGGGAACGAGTTCGAACTTTGCAATCGCGCACACCCGCTCAACAGGGAAATCGGCTGCATCTCCGGCAACGCGGACCCGGACCAGAATCTGCCTTACCTGATCGCCGTCGGCGCGTTCAATGCCGAGGATGTCAAGTCGTCCTATTCGAACGCCGGCGCCAATCTCTGGGTGGTCGGCCCGGGCGGAGAGGACGGTTTCGAGCGCCCGGCGATGATCACGACGGACCAGGCCGGCGCCGGGGCGGGGTTTGGCCTTCATGGCGAAATCCCGCTCTCGACCGGCCATCCGCTGAACCGCGACGGCGATTACGTAAACGCATTTGGAGGCACCTCCTCGGCATCGCCTGCCGTGGCCGGGGCCATCGCCGTGCTGCTGGGCGTCAAACCGAGCCTGACGTGGCGGGACGTGAAACACATCCTCGCGGCCACGGCGCGCACGATCGACCCCGGCCGGGCCGAGGTGCGCGCCGCGTTCAACGGCACGCCGTATGTGGCCCAGCACGCCTGGCAGACCAACGCTGCCGGTTACGATTTTCACAATTGGTACGGGTTCGGTGCGGTCGACATCGACGCGGCCGTGGCGCTGGCCCAGTCCAGTTACGCGCCAGGCAGTCTGGGAACCCTTGTCGAATCGGCGTGGTTCGAAAGCGGCGTGGACGGCGCATTGCCGCTGGCGATTCCGGACTCCGACGGCGCCGGAGCTTCCGCAGTATTGGATGTCAACGGGCTGTCCGAGTCCGCCGATATCGAGGCGGTTGTGCTCGAAATCGACGTCGAGCACTCCGATGCGTTCGACCTGGGCGTCACTCTTCACTCGCCCTCGGGAACCGCCAGCGTGCTCAACCCACCGTTCAATACTGTGCTGGAAGGTTTCGCCGGATTGAGAAACTGGCAGTTGCTGAGCAACGCCTTCTACGGCGAGAACCCCAACGGCGCCTGGACCGTGCATGTGGCTGACCTCGCGGCGGAGGATACCGGCAGCCTGACCGGCTGGAGGTTGCGGTTTTACTACGGCGAACATCCCTGAAGGACCAAAAAATTCCAGTATGCGCGTAGGAAAAACAGTTTCCTTATCTGTCACATTTTGAGCCTGATTCGTGATAATTGAGTGACTGCAGAAATGTATTTCATGTCTTTCCCATGCTTTATGGGTCCGGAATCGCTATAGTCGTCACCACAGCACCGGGGTCGGGCGCTTCACCGGTGACATAGCCCCCATCGCGGGCCGGCTTTGGCCCGACGAGGAGGAAAGATGCCCATGACCGGCTCCGGACAGACAAACCACGATGTTCAGTCGCTCAAGGAACGCAATTCGTTGCTGTGCTCGGCGATCCTGCGCATCAGCGCGAGCCTGGATCCGGACACGGTGCTTCAGGAGGTGGTGGACAGCGCTCGCGCGCTCACCGGCTCGCGCTACGGGGCGATCGCCACCATTGATGAGGCAGGCGAGGTGCGGGACTTCGTCACCTCCGGTTTCACCCCCGCGGAGAAGCGCCAGTTCGCAGAGTGGGCCGACGGGCCGCGTTTGTTCGCGCACCTGCGCGACTTGCCGGGGCCGCTGAGGTTGGCGGACTTGCCGGACTACGTGCACGACCGCGGTTTTTCTCCCGAACTGATGCGTTCGAAGACGCTGCTGTCGATGCCGATGCGCCACCGCGGCGAGCAGGTCGGCAATTTTTTCCTTGCCGAAAAGGCCGACGCGGAGGACTTCTCCGACGAAGACGAGGAACTGCTGGCGCTGTTCGCCTCACAGGCGGCGGCAGCGATCGTGAACGCGCGCACGCATCACGACGAACAGCGGGCTCGCACGGACCTTGAAGCACTGGTGGAGACCTCGCCCGTGGGCGTGGCGGTATTCGATGCCAGGAACGGCCATCCAGTGTCATTCAATCGCGAGGCATTGCGAATCGTGGAAGGACTGCTGACGCCGGATGTTGCACCTGAGGAAATGCTCAAGGAGGTGACCTGCCGCTTCGCGGGCCTCAGCGAGGTGGCGCTGGAGCGGTTCCCGTTCGCATATGCGCTCGGCAACGCCACGACATTGCGAGCCGAGGAGGTGGAGCTTTCGGTACCCGACGGGCGAAGCGTGCGCACGCTTGTCAACGCGACACCGATCCGCGACGAGAGCGGAGACGTTGTCACGGTGGTGGTGACGATGCAGGACCTGGGTCCGCTGGAGGAACTGGAGCGGCTGCGGGCGGAGTTCCTCGGCATGGTCAGCCACGAGCTTCGGGCACCGTTGGCCGCCATCAAGGGTTCGGCGGCGGCCGTGCTGGGCGCCTCTCCCGCGCTGCCGCGCGCGGAAATACTGCAGTTCCTTCGAATCGTCGACGGGCAGGCCGATCACATGCAGGGGCTGATCGGCAACCTGCTCGATGCCGGCCGCATCGAGGCGGGCACGCTGTCGGTGGACCCCGAAACCTCGGAGGTGATCGCGCTGGCGGATGCGGCGAAGAACGCGTTCGTCTCCGGCGGCGGCAGGCACACGGTGGTCATCGATCTGCCCGGCGAGTTGCCGGCGGTGATGGCCGACCGGGAGCGCGTCGTTCAGGTGTTGAAAAACCTGCTCTCCAATGCCGCACGGCATTCGCCGGAGTCCTCGCCCATCCGCATCGAGGCGGCGCGCGAGGCAGGGCACGTGGCGGTATCGGTATGCGACAAGGGCCGGGGAGTCCCCCCGGAGATGCTGGGGCAATTGTTTCGCAAGCACGTGGCGCTGGACGGCGGACGTGCGGCGGAGGGCATGGGTCCGAGTGGACTGGGGCTGTCCATCTGCAAGGGGCTGGTGGAGGCGCACGGAGGTCGCATTCGCGCGGAAAGCCCCGGGCTCGGTCACGGCGCCCGATTCACGTTCACGCTGCCCGTGGCCGAGGGCGCGGCGGCGCCTGCGCAGCGCGCGCGCAGGCGTGCGCGCTTGTCCGGCGCGGCGGGCGAGAAGCCGCCCGTGCTGGTGGTGGACGACGACCCGCAAACGTTGCGCCTGGTGCGCCGCGCGCTGTCCGGGGCGGGTTACGGTGTGATCGAGACGGGTGAGCCGGAGCAGGTGGCCGAGTTGATCCGCGCGGAAAAGCCACGCCTGGTGCTGCTGGATCTGGTGTTTCCGGGAACCGACGGGATCGAGTTGATGGAGCAGGTGCCGGAGCTGTCGGATTTGCCGATCATCTTCATCTCTGCCTACGGCCGTGACGAGACCATCGCGCGGGCGTTCGAAAACGGCGCGGAGGACTACGTCGTCAAGCCGTTCTCGGCCACCGAACTGCTCGCGCGGGTCGGAGCGGCGCTTCGCCGGCGCACGGGCGCCGAACCGTTCGTGCACGGGGAACTGGTGATCGACCACGAGCGCCGCCACGTGAGCGTGGGCCGGCGCACGGTGCCGCTCACGGCCACGGAGTACGAGTTGCTGCGCACCCTTGCGCTCAATGCGGGGCGGGTGGTGACATCCGCCTCGCTGCTCCGCCAACTCTGGGGCACGCGAGACTCCACCGACACCGAGCCGGTGCGCGCGTTCGTGAAGAAACTGCGCGGCAAGCTCGGCGACAGCGCGGCCGACCCCACCTGGATCTTCAACGTGCGCGGCGTCGGTTACCGCATGAGCAACCCCGGCGGTGGCAAGGCAACCGGCATCGGACGGCGAGAGATGGAAAGCGCGTAGTTCTGCCGGTAGAATTTCCGGCTCGTGTGCGCATGAGGGCGCCGGGATCCGGGTGAAATTCGCTTGCGGGAAGGCGGATTCCCCTGTTCTGTCGAGTTGTAAAATGATGGTAATTGTCATGAATACGAAGGCTTGTATGCGGGCTCCAGCCGTCGGGGTCTGGCGCCTGGGAACTGAAGGTTGACCGGTCCATGTCCGCCGATCGACAACGCAATCTCGGAACCCTGTCGCTGGTGCTGCTGGCGCTGGTATTCGTTGCCGCCGTCACCGCGAACAATTCGCTTCTGACGGGCCTGCGCATCGACCTGACGGAAGACAACCTTTATACCGTTTCGCCCGGAACGCGCAACGTGCTCGCCTCCATCGCGGAGCCGATCAACGTCTACATGTTCTTCTCCGACAGCGAGACCGCGGACATCGCGCCGCTGCGGAATTACGCCAACCGGGTTCGCGAGATGCTGGAGGAACTCGAGGGCGCCGGCGGCGGCAATCTCGTGCTGCATGTCATCGACCCGGCGCCGTTCTCGGAGGACGAGGACCGGGCCGCCCAGTTCGGGCTGCAGCCGATCACTCTCGGACTCGGGCAATCCCTGTATTTCGGTCTCGCCGCGACCAACAGCGTAGGCGACGAGGAGGTCATCGAGATCTTCAACCCCGACCGCGAGCGCTTTCTCGAATACGAACTGGCCAGGATGATCTACAGCCTCGCCCGGCCCGACAAGGTGGTGGTGGGCGTGCATGCCGGCGTATCCATGACCGCCGGATTCGATCCCCAGACCCAGCGCGTGACCGAGCCCTGGATCGTCTACAGCCAGGCCGGGCAATTGTTCGAGATGCGCTCGCTGCCACCGGGATTCACGGAAATCGAGGAAGACGTGGACGTGCTGTGGCTGGTGCATCCGCGCAGTCTCCAGGACGAGACGCTGTACGCCATCGACCAGTTCGTGATGGGCGGCGGCCGGGCGCTGATCTTTTTGGATCCGTTTGCCGAGGTCGACATGGCCGCGGCGATGGACCCCGCCGCCATGGCGGCGGGCAGCGCCTCGGACCTCGCGCCACTGCTCGGCGGCTGGGGCGTTGAATTCTCCGCCGGCGAAGTGGTGGCCGACAATCAATACGCGCTCAGCGTCACCACCGGCCTGAGCATGCGGCCGGTGCGTCACCTTGGATTGCTGGGGCTTGATGCAACCGCCATCGACCCGGAGGACGTGATTACCGACGGGCTGTACAACATAAATGTCGGTACCGCCGGGCATTTCAGCGTGGCCGACGACAGCACAGTGTTATTGCAGCCGCTGCTGTCGTCGAGCAGCAACGCGGAGACCCTGCCGGCGATCCAGATGCAGATGCTCACCGATCCGGAGGCGCTGCTGGACGATTTCGCGCCGAGCGGGGAGTCCTACATCCTCGCCGCGCGGCTCACGGGTCCACTGGGCAGCGCTTATCCCGACGGTCCGCCTGCCGAGGTATTGCCGGATGCCGGGGGTGACCTGGCGGACGGCGCAGACAGCGGCGAAGACGACGATGCCGGTGTCGACGCCGGTTCGGAGGGGCCTGCAGATTCCGTATCGCCGGAAGCCCAGTCTGACAGCGCACACCTGGCATCCACCGATTCCGCCAACGTCATCCTCGTGGGTGATGTGGATATCCTGAGCGACCGCCTGTGGGTGCAGCAGCAGAATTTCCTGGGCCAGACACTGGCGACGGCTTTCGCCAACAACGGCGACTTCCTCATCAACGCCCTGGACAACCTGTCGGGCAGCGCGGACCTGATCGGTATCCGGGCCCGGGGGACCTATTCGCGTCCGTTCACTCGGGTACAGGCACTGCGCCGGCAGGCCGATGCGCAGTTCCGCCAGACCGAGCAGAGGCTTCAGGCGGAACTGACCGAGACGGAGAACCGGCTCGGCGAGCTGCAGGATACCCGGACGGACCAGGGCTCCCTGCTGATGAGCGACGAACAACAGGCGGAGATCCAGAGGTTCCTCGACGAGCAGGTGCGCATCCGCCAGGAGCTGCGCGGCGTGCAGCGCAATCTTGACCGCAGCATCGAACGGTTGGGCACCGTCCTGCAATTCATCAACATCGGACTGGTGCCGCTGCTGCTGACCGCGGCCGCGCTGTTGGCGGTGGTCGTCAGACGGCGGCGCGCGGAGAAGAAATCGTGACTACCCGCACCGTGAGCGTACTCGCAGCCGCCCTGGTGGTACTGGGCGCCGTGGCGCTGCTGGCCCAATACGATCCCCAGCCGCCGGCCCCGGGCGGTGGCTTGTTGCTGCCGGATCTCGGCGAGGACCTGGATCGGATCACCCGGGTGTCCATCACAGGCGCCGGTTCGGAACCCGTCGCCACGCTGGTGCGCGGCGACGAGGGAAGCTGGACGGTTGCCGAGAAAGACGGTTATCCGGCCGACGTGGAAAAGGTTCGCCAGACGCTGATCAGCCTGGCCGAGGCGCGCATCGTCGAGCCCAAGACCGCCAACCCGGACTTCTACGACCGCCTTGGCGTGGAGGGAGTGGAAGACGAGGCTGCCGGCGGGCTGGCTGTGATGTTGGCGGGCGCCGATACGCCAGTGAACGTCATCGTCGGCAACACCGAAGGCACGTCTCAGGTCTACATTCGCGCAGCGGATCAGGCCCAGAGTTTCCTCGTCGACCGGAACCCGGACGTTGGAAACGAAACGACGGATTGGCTGGCCAACGAAATCCTGGCGGTTTCCGGAACACGGATGGCACGGGTCACCGTAACCCACCCCGATGGCGAATTGGTGACCGTCTCCAAGGCCGATTCCGAACAGTCCAACTTCGACCTGGACGAAATTCCTCCGGGCCGCGAACTGCAGTACGCCAGCGTGGCCAACGTCATGGGCAACGTGCTGTCGAACCTGAACCTGCAGGACGTGGAACCGAGAACCGCAACCGACGAGCCGGTGACGGTAACCGAATTCGTCACGTTTGACGGGCTGGCCATAATCGCGGAATCCCTCGAGCGCGAAGACGAGCGCTGGGTTGCATTCCGGGCCGAATACCGACCGCCTGCGGAGGAATCGGAACCGCAGGACGATCAGGCTCGGGAGGGCGCTGCAGCGAATGCCTCCGAAGGGGCTGACGACGAGGTGGCAGCCGACGTGGACGATCTAGCCGACGAACAATCAGACGCCACGGATGTCGCCGCGGAAGCCTTTGACCTGGACCAGCGCCTTTCCCCCTGGCGCTACCGCATCGCCGGCTACCAGTTCGATCAGATGACACGCCGACTGGACGACCTGCTCCGCGACCTGCCGGAGGAAACAGCGGACGAGTAGTAAACCCGCGTGTCAACGGGAGGTTAAATTGGTTCTTTGCCAAATCCAGTCCCGCGCGGGTAATCTTCATTAGATTGGATTCCTTCTTTATCCGCAACAATGCAGGGCTTTCAAATGAGAAGATTACTCCTGGCAATGACGCTGAGCCTGTTCGCCGCCGCCTGCCTGCAGGCGCAATCGGATTTGCCGTTTGACGTAGAACCCGTGACGTCTTTCGATGAGCCCTGGGCGCTTGCTTTCCTGCCGGACGGGCGCATGCTCGTGACGGAAAAGAAGGGCAATCTGTTCATCGTCACCCGCGAGGGACAGAGGTCCGATGCGATCGACGGCGTACCGGATATTGCCTACGGGGGCCAGGGTGGCCTCGGCGATGTTGCCCTGCATCCGGAATACGGCGACAACGGCATCATCTACCTGAGCTACGCCGAGAGCGGCCTCGGCGATACCCGCGGCGCGGCCGTTGCGCGGGCGGTGCTGGCCGAGGCCGATGGCGGCGGATACCTGTCGGGCGTGGAAGTCATCTGGCGCCAATACCCCAAGGTCGTCGGTTACGGCCACTATGGCCACCGATTGAAGTTCGACGACGAGGGTTATCTTTGGATATCGTCGGGCGACCGCCAGAAGTTCACGCCATCCCAGGACATGCAGTCGAATATGGGCAAGGTCCTGCGCCTGCACGACGATGGATCGATTCCCGGCGACAACCCCTTCGTCGACTTTATCGACGAAGACCCGTTTGTCGATGACATCGGCGTGTATGGGCAGATCTGGTCGTTGGGCCACCGCAATCCGCTCGGGCTCGACTTCGCCCTCGACGGCGGGCTGTGGGTCATGGAAATGGGACCGGAAGGCGGTGACGAGTTGAATCGCGTCGAGCGCGCTGCCAACTACGGTTATCCGATCGTCTCAAACGGCGACCACTACGATGGCCGTGAGATTCCCGACCACGACACGCGTCCGGAATTCCGGACGCCGGCGATCTGGTGGACGCCGGTCTTGTCCCCGGGCAACCTGATGGTCTATCGCGGCAGCCTGTTCCCGGGCTGGCGCGGCAACGCATTCGTCGCGGGATTGTCCTCCCAGGCGATCGTGCGTATCGAGCTCGACGGCGACACTGCGCGCGAAGTCGAGCGCTACGACATGCGTGCCCGGATCCGCGGCGTCTTCGAGGGGCCGGACGGCGCTGTCTGGGTACTCGAAGACGAGGAAGAGGGCAGCATGGGACGACTTCTAAAGCTCACGCCGAGAAGCTGAACGGCTCATCTGATTCAAAGCAGATCCAGAGACGCCGTCATCGTCATCGTGACTGCCGTGGCGCCTGAAGTTTCGGTCATTTTCAGCACCTATCGCCAACCCGAGTGGCTGCGCAAGACGCTTTGCGGATTTGCTCGCCAGAATTACACGAACTTTGAAGTCGTCATAGCCGATGACGGCTCCGGCGAAAAGACGGCGGACGTCATTCGATCGGCCCGCAGGAGCACGGAGCTGCGGATCGGGCACGTCTGGCAACCGGACCGGGGGTTTCGCAAATGCCGGATACTGAACAAGGCTGTTCGCAAGGCACGGGGCGGCTACCTGATCTTCACCGACGGGGATTGCATACCGCACCCGGAATTCATCGCGCGACACCTAGCACTGGCGGAACAGAAGCGTTTCCTTTCCGGAGGGTTGTTGCGCCTGCCGTTGGAACTCTCCCACAACATCCAACTGGACGACATCGCCTCCGGGCGGTGTTTTTCCGTTTCGTGGCTGCGCAGCCACGGAATGCCGTTCACATACAAGCTGCTCAAGCTCAGCGCGGGCCTTGACTTCGGCGCCGTGCTGGACCGCGTGTCCCCCACCACGGCAGGTTGGAACGGGCACAACGCCTCGGGCTGGAAGGACGACATCCTGCGCGCGAACGGTTTCGATGAACGGATGGGCTACGGCGGAGAAGACCGGGAACTGGGAGAACGGCTGGAAAACGCCGGAATTCGCGGCAAGCGCATCCGCCACCGGGTAACCTGCCTGCACCTGGACCATCCGCGCGGCTACGTGAATACGGAGGCTCGCGCAGCCAACCTCGCCATCCGCCGCGAGACCAGGCGCAGGCGCCGCACGCGCACGCGGTACGGGATCGCGCAACTGTAGCGGCTGGCGAGATGGAGGGCGGTTGCGCCGTTATCGGGATGGCGGCCACTGCCTGTTCAGCTGCACTGCAGTTCCGGCTCTCACCGGCTGGCCAGCAACGCGTGGCAGAAGTGAGTGCCTTCGAATTCGAAGGGTTGCGATTGCTCTACGGAGAAACCTGCATTGGCAAGACTGCTGACCAGGGAATCGATCTCGGTATCGGCCAATGCGCAGGAAACCAGGTCGAGCATTCGCTGCCGGTAGGCTTCCGTCTCGGCAGCAGCAGCCTCAAGCATTTCACGCTTTCTGTCGAAGGAAACACCCGCGGCCGCTGAGGGGTCGAAGGTCGACATGGACTGGCGGACCCACCAGGTCATCGGACCGGGATCCGGAAAACGGGCGCTCTCGCGATTCAATTGCGCGAGACACTTGTTGATTTCGGTGCGCAGCGCAATTGCCCGATCATCCTTCGTGGCATCCCTGCTTCGTTTCTTCAGCTTGTGGAGACGCTTGTGCAGCTTGCGAATCAACGGCTGGAGACCGGATTGTTCGCATAGGGCGGCTTGCTCAATACCGTCCTTCGCCTGACGCACGATGGCGGAATCCGCGTGGTGGATCATGGCCGCGAAGAGGCCGCCCGGTCGTTTGAGAATCCGGTCCACTTCCGCGACCGCCTCATTGGCCTGCGCGTACTCGAAACCGAACTGGCTCATCGCGAGATCGAGCGTACCGTCGGGCAATGTCGTCTGCTCGATACGTGTTCGCCCGAGAAAGCGAATACGTGGCAGGTACCGGGCAACCGCCTTGCCGGCAAGCTGCCGTTCCGGATCGATGTCCGCAAAGTCGATCGCCGTGATCTCGAAGTCGCGTTGTCGTCGATGGCTGTAGCGCGCCGCCAGCAGGGCGACGGCTCCGTTGCCGGTAGCGAGATCGACTATTCTTGCGTCCGACGGCAGCCGGTCGAAAATGCCATGCCAGTGCCGCCGCACGACACCATCGTAATTGTTCGCGAAGCGGCCGTGAAAGGTCGTAACGGTGCCGGTCTCCCAACAGCGGGTCCACTGCGCGGGGCTCCAGCGGCCCTTCATCCCGTCTTTACGCCCTCGAAGGTCTGAAACCAGTAGTTGGCGGCGACGGTGATGCGCGGTGCGCTTCCGCCGTAGGGTTCCACCGAGTGCCGAACATAGGACGGAAAGATCAGCACGTCCCCGGTCCGGGGCCGAAAGCGCACCGAGTCGAAGGAATAATCCCGGACCATGTGCCGATTGGCCGTATCGAGGTACATGCTCGCCATGCTGCGCGGATCCTGAAACACCAGATGCCCCGCTTCGAATTCATTGGGAGGTTCCGCGTCACCCGGATCGACGCAGTAGACAAGGCTCCAGGATGCCAGAGGGTGGTTGTGGTTCTGGAAGAAGCCGCCCTTGCGGGTCACGTGGAACCAGCTATGACTGTGGAAGCGAAGCGCCTGGAGGGCAGCGTCTTCCAGTCCGCAGGCATCCTTGACGACGTGCCCCAGGTGGCCGTTCAGGAACTGCTTGAGTTCGCTGACCGCCGGGTCCGGCCACTCGAGGAAGTCGAACTGGCTCTCAAACACGCCCGGATGCGCACGCTGGGGCGAATTCTGCTTGCGGCGGGCGTCGTTTTCGTTGGCCAGGATGTAGTCGCGCACGGTGTTGGCGCGATCCGCTGAAGAGCCGCTACGGTAAAACGGCGTCGCCCACAGACGGTTAAGCGTACTCATCACGCCCGGTCAGGGGACGGGGTATTGAGCTGCGAACGGCCCAATACCCCGCCAATGCTCCGCTCGAAAATCCCTTCGCACCCCTGCGGGCTGACGCTAGAACTCGTGCCGATATGTGATGAAGGGTACGCGTCCGGCCACGTCGTACAGTTCCAGCACAATACCGTCGTCCCACCCTGAAACGCTGTCGATGACCGGGTCTTCATCGGTCAGGTTGCGGACACCCGCAGAGATATCCCCGCCCCAAGGCGTATCCCAGACGACGGTCACGTCCCACGTGCTCAGGGCTTCGTAGTCCCCCTCGTCATGATCGCCGATATAGCGCCAGATAAGGTTGGTCGTCCACACATCGCGCGACCAGCGCAACGATCCAACGATGCGCTCGGCGGGCGC
Source organism: Gammaproteobacteria bacterium (assembly GCA_022820625.1). GTDB lineage: Bacteria > Pseudomonadota > Gammaproteobacteria > Steroidobacterales > Rariloculaceae > UBA6522. Next base: position 29,122 of record JAJEFE010000019.1, read on the forward strand.
ACCCGCGCGCTCCTCCGCAACATAATCGATGGGATCGTCCGCCTCGGACGGTATCTCCTCGAACTTGGTAAGCAGGGTTGCCTCCAGGTCAGCAGCGAGCACGCCTCCTCCACCCGCCAGACTATGCTGGTAGTTGGCACGTATATCGAATCCCTCTACAGTCGTCAGCGACTGGTTTGTAAAGGGCCGGACAATCCAGACAAGTGCACCGGGGTCGCCGGGTTGCGTCGCAGCACCCCGTTCGACCTCGATTCCGTCCGGCAACGAACCACGGTTCTCAAGTTCGATGATCGTATCGAATCCAAGCAGGTCGACGCCGTCCTCCAACTCAATCCGGAACCCGTCGAGCGACACCTGCAGGTCGTCTGTCGGCTCGAACACGACTCCGACATTGAACGACTGGGAAGACTCGGCCTGCAGTTCCGGGTTTCCGCTCCTGAAGTTTTCCACCTGATTCGACGGGCAATCGTCCTCTGCAATGCCGATGGCCTCACAGCGGTAGATGTCCTGAACATCGTTGAAGGACTGTGAACGCGAGACGTAGAGTTCCGTCAGGTTCGGCGCCTTGAATCCCTGTCCCCAGGAGGCGCGCAGGACGACGGGGTCCGCCACCTGCCAGCGGGCCGAGATCTGTGGAGAAAATGCCGTTCCGAAGTCGTCGTAGTCATCGTGACGCCCGGCCAGGTTCAGGTCCAGGGACTCGGCCAGCGGAATCGAAACTTCCCCGAATGCAGCCCAACGGCTGCGATCTCCATCCGAGCTGTTGCCTGCGGAACCGAGGATATTGCTGGCCTCTCGAAAACTGTCGTAGTCGTCGAGATAATCTTCCGATGCCGTCTCCACGCCGATTGCCCAGCCGACCGGGCCATTGGGCAGATCCCACGCGTTGCCGTCGAGGCTGACGCCGGCGGCAGTGTAGTCGGTGAGGATGTCGCGATACAGTGTCGCAGCCATCCGGCCAAGTGCCGCGAGATGGTCGGGTTCCTGAGACAATGGATTGGTCAGGTCATAATCGCCCCGATTCACCTCCAGCTCCACCTGGCTCTGAAGGATGTAGGTCTCGCCCTCCTCCGAGCCGTCGTAGCGGTAGGAACGCAGATAGGCTTCGTAGTTGATGTCGCTGTCGCCCAGGCTGCCCGAGACTCCCAGCACGCTGTCCAGCTCGAAACGAACCGTGTCGTCGTCGCGCGGGCCGTGGCCGACGAAACGATGAAATATGCTGAAGTCGCCGGGCGTACCGTCGGCGTTCATGGGCCACGGGTAGCTTTCCCCGCTCGTGTCGAACGGGTTGTACGGGCTGTCGGCTGGGACGTTGAAGAATCCGACGGCCGGAGCGTAGCGGCCGAAGCTTTCGATGCGCGTGTAACGGTTCTCGAAGAAAAGCTCGTGGCCCGGGCTGAACTCGTACTTCGCATCCAGGTACGTGCTGACGCGATCGAGGCCTCCGGTTTGTGCGCTGATATCCGCATAACCGAAGCCGCAGGCGGTACCCGGAACGCCGAACGGATTGCCAAGCACGCCCGCGTACACATCCGTCGGACAGTCTCCCAATGCGGTCGCTCTCAGGAACCAGGGATGGAACGCAGTGTTGCCGCCTGCAGAAACTCCGATGGTGTCGCCGAGATTGGGGCCATTGAGTTGCACTGCGCTGTAAGCACGGTCGCCGTCGAAGATCGGGTCGCGCGAGAACAGTTCCGCGGTAAACAGCGCGCTCGCATTGTCACTGCTCGTACCGATCACGAAGTTGGCATGGTCGGAATCCGCACCTTCGCGAGTCGGGGATTCCATACCGATCTCAAGCTCGGCGCCGTTATAGTCGTCGCGCAACATGATGTTGACGACACCGCCGATCGCGTCGGCTCCGTACACGGCGGAGGCGCTGTCGGTCAGTACCTCAACGCGGTCGATTGCGGCGAGGGGGATCGAGTTCAGGTCCACCGCCGCGGTGCCCGTGAAAGGATTGCCGGGTACCCGGCGGCCGTTGACCAGCACGGCGGTGCGGTCCGACCCCAGTCCGCGCAGACTGACCAACGCGACCTGCCCGAAACTGTTCCCGGACCGTTCCCGATACGAGCCGAAGCTGTTGTAGGTCGTGGTGCGCAAGACGTCGGCGACATTTTCGAAACCGGTCAGATCGATCTCGAGCCGGTCCATGACCGTGAGGGGGCTCGGGGTGTCTTCAACGGCCCGCCGGATCCTCGAACCGGTCACGACGACTTCCTCGAGGGCCGCCTAATTTCCCGCTTCCTGACCGGCCGCCTGCATGCCGGGATAAAGGACGAAGGATCCCGCCGCCGCGGTTGCGACGCTGACTGCATGCGCCAGCGGTTTTTTCCTGAATATCATTTTCGTTCTCCCAAATTCCGTGTTCCGTTGGTGTTCTTGCATTTGCATAAGTACAACACGATAACAACACAATAAAAGCACGAAAACGACATTATTACAACACATGGAGAATCCTGTACCAGGTAGGAGCCAATGGGCTGCGAACGGCTGTAAATTAACGCCACTGGGTCGAAAACTTGCCGCAACTGCCATGAAACTGAAGTTTCATGAATGCGCTCCGCAGAAGCATGAGGATTTCGCGTTCTCTTTCCGTAGCCTGTTCGACCCGTTGAACCTGTCGAACACAACGAGGTTCCAATTCACCAGTTGCGGAAACGTTGCGTAAGGGGTACAGACTCGGGCTGAAATGCGCGACAATCGCCCACCGCCCAAGTTGATGGCGGACCCGACAACTCAGCATCAATCTCATTGGAGGAACCATTTGTGGAACCCGGTAATCGCTGGGCGATGTCGCTTTGTGGCGTTCTGGCAGTGGCATCGGGCGCCAGGCAACCGGCCCTGGCCCAGAGCCCGCAGGCACAGGAAATCGAGGAAGTGGTTGTAACGGGTACCCGACTGCGGGACCCCAACGTAATCAGCTCTTCCCAGATCACAACTGTAGAGATAGAAGATATTTCCGACCGCGGCATCACCCGTGTCGAGGACTATCTGAACGATCTGCCGCAGATTTCGCCGGGTCAGGCCATTACGGCGTCCAATGGCTCGACGGGCACGGCGACCGTAAACGTTCGCAACCTCGGGTGCGAGCGGACCCTGGTACTGATCAACGGCCAGCGGCTGGCGCCAGGCACCACCGGAGGAGGTAACTGCGCCGACCTCAATTCCATACCCACCCTGCTGCTGGAACGGGTCGAAGTGCTGACCGGCGGGGCGTCCTCGGTGTATGGATCGGACGCGGTGGGCGGCGTCGTCAACTTCATTCTTGACGATGATTTTGAAGGCTTCAAGGCCAACTACATGCACAGCTTTTACCGGCATGCCAACGACAACGGCGAACTCCGGGAACTGGTGCGTTCATATGACTACCGGTTGGCGGACGAAAACGTGACCACAGGGGAAACCGACAAGCTCGCGGCGGCCTTCGGCGGCTCGATTTTTGATGGCCGCGGGCATGTCACCGCCTTTATCGAAAAGACCGACACCTCCCCGATCCTGCAAGGCGACTACGACATCTCCGCCTGCGCGCTGACGCGAGGCAAGAGCGGCTGCGGCGGCTCGGCCACTATTCCTCCGGGCACCTGGGCGGACTTCGGCGCTTACGAGAACCTCATGTACGTCAACACGGCGGACCCGTCGATCACGAAACTCGACCTTAAGGTTCTGGGCGACGAATTCGTACCCCGGGAAGGGCAGACCTTCAACTACAATCCGACCAACTTCTTTCAACGTCCGGATGTGCGCCTGAACTCCGGATTTTTCGGCCGATTCGCAATCAACGACAACGTCGAAGGCTACGTCAACATCCACTCGATGCAATCGGAGTCCAACGCGCAGATCGCGTATTCCGGGACTTTCGGCAACATTACGTCGATACCCTGCTACAACCCCCTGCTGTCGGGACAGCAGTACGACACGGTTTGCGGCAACTGGGCCAGGATGGGCGGCGATCATGCACCCGATTTCGCCAGCGCGGCGGAGGCGCTGGCCTACATCTCCTTGCTCGATCTCGCGGTCGGCGCGGGAGACATCATCGGCTACAGCGCCCCCGTTGTATCCCTGAAGCGAAACGTCGAAGGCGGCCCCCGCCAGGACATCACAACCTTCGAGAACACGGCGACCATCTTTGGGCTTCGCGGCGAAATCGCCAACGGCTGGACCTACGACGTGTCCTACCAGGAGTCCGATGTCGAGTACGCCAGCGAGTACCGCAACGACCTGTCGGTCATCGCGATGAACCGGGCGATCAACGTGATCAGCGTCAACGGAACGCCGACTTGCGTGGCGGCGCTGAACGGTACCGATTCCGCTTGCATTCCCTACAATCTGTTTCAGGGTGGCCTGCCCGGCGACGGCGGCATACAGGGCGTGATCGACGGCGGCGCGGAATTGCAGCAGTACATCGCGAATTCAACCTTCGTCCGCGGCACCGGCGAGCAGCGCATTGTTCAGGCGCTGGCCACCGGGGAGTTTCCGTATACTTTTTTCGGTGCCCCGAGCCCGGTTTCTGTCGCGCTGGGTCTTGAAAACAAGGATCTGGGCACCGATTTTCGTCCCGACCGGCCCAGCAGAACCGGGGACCGTTCCGGTTCCGGCGGAGCGACATTGCCGCTCGCCGGGGGATACGACGTCAACGAGTATTTTGTTGAACTCGGAATCCCGGTGCTGGACAACCTGAGCTTCGACGCGGGTTATCGCTATGCGGACTACTCAACCGGCAACACAACGAACACCTACAAACTGGGCGCATTCTGGCGCGTGTCGGACGACGTGGCGTTACGTGCTTCATATCAGTCCGCGATCCGTCACGCCAACCTGTTCGAATTGTTCCGCGCCCAGGGTTTCAACCTCGTCGATCTGCCCGATGACCCCTGTGGCTTGTCGATGACCGCGAGCCGGTCGGCGTGCGCCAATACCGGATTGCCCGCCAGTGCATATGGAACGGATCTGAAATCACCGGCGGATCAATACAATATTCTGCAAGTAGGGAACCCGGAGGTGGTGCCTGAGGAAGCCGCGTCATTTACCGCCGGTCTGGTAACCACGCCCGCATTCATGGACGGCCTTACGCTGACCCTGGACTACTTCGACATCAATGTGGAGAAGGGTATCGGCACGATCCCCGCCGCCACCTCGCTGGAAAAGTGTCTGGATTCCGGCAGCCCGACATTCTGCAGTCTGATCAACCGCAACCCGGTGAACGGTTCCCTGTGGCTGACCGGCGGATACATTTCGACACCGATCACCAACCTCAGCGAAGAAAACGTCGAAGGTATCGACATCATATTCGGGTACGATTTCGACACGCCGGTTGGTCCCATGGAGCTGCAAGGCGTGTCCACGTACGTTTTGACTTCGGACTTGATCGAATTGCCCGGCGAGTCGGCGCTCGAGTGCGCGGGCTTCTGGGGCAGCTATTGCGGCAAGAATCCGCAGCCGAAATTCAGCGGCAATTACAAGGCGACCCTGTACACGCCGTACGATGTGCGGGTTTCCCTTGCCCTGCGGTATCTCGGTAGCACCGACGATCTGGGTTCCAACAACATAGATTTCGGCGCGGAGACCTATTGGGACCTGACGGCGGAATGGAGCGCCACCGGCAACTACATCGTGACCGGAGGCGTCAGCAATCTATTCGATACGGACCCGCAAGTCAGTTCCGATGCGGGTACCGCGCCCGGAAACGGCAATACGTTCCCCGCATTCTTCGATGCCCTGGGGCGTTATGTGTTCGTCAATCTGGGGGTAAGCTTCTGAGGAAACATCTGCTCAACCGACCTTGACTAACTCAAGAACCAGGGGCCGGGACACTGTCCCGGCCTTTTCCATTAGTGTTCCGGGTTTGTGTTTTGGTACAACGGGCCGGAAGCTACACTAGACATCAGATAATTCAAGAGTGCCACCCCATATGGTGAACCCATGCCAAGACAATTGATTCCATTTGCCTTTGCGCTGCTTTCAATCGTCGCATCCGCGCAGGAAAGCCCCGTCTACGTGTTTCGGGATGCCAGCGTAATCACGCTGGACGCCGAGGAGATTCTCCCGGGCCAGACAGTGGCGGTCGCCGAAGGGCGCATTGCGGCGGTGGGATCGGAAGGCTCGGTTACCGTGCCGCCGGACGCCGTTGTGATCGATGCGTCGGGCCGTTACCTCATGCCCGGACTGACCGAAATGCACGGCCACGTCCCCGGTACGGACGATCCGCAATACCTGGAAGACGTGCTGTTCCTGTACGTCGCCAACGGAGTGACCACGGTGCGGGGGATGCAGGGGCGCGAAGGGCATATCGAACTGCGCGGCCGGATTGAGCGTCACGAAGTACTCGGCCCGCGCTTCATCACCTCCGGTCCTGCCCTGAGCGGCAACTCCGTCGACGGGCCGGACGAGGCCCGGCAGCTTGTGCATGACCAGGTCGCGGCCGGTTACGACTTCATCAAGATTCTGCGCGGACTGACTCGCGAGGAGTTTGACGCCGCGGCGCAGGCGGCCGCCGAGGCCGGCACCCACGTCGCGGGCCATGTTCCCGACGATGTCGGCGTCGGGCGGGCGCTTCAGGTAAGCCAGGCCACCATCGACCATCTCGACGGGTACCCGCAGTACCTGGTATCGCCCGAATTCGACCCGTCATCCATGGATGCCGGTTTCTACGGCGTGAACCTGCTGGAGAGGATCGATGACGAGGACATCGCCGGGGTGGCCCGGGAAACGCGGGATGCCGGCGTATGGATCGTGCCCACCAATACCATGATCGCCAACGTCGCCCTTTCGAGGCCTTCCGCCGAGGAACTCGCCGCGCGTCCGCAGATGGCGTACCTCCCGCCCGAACTGGTAGAGGGCTGGGTGCAATCCAAGCAGGGTCGCGTCGGCACGATCAACCAGGTGCCCGACAGCGGCCGGCGCCTGGTGGAACTGCGAAACCGAATGGTCCGGATCATGCACGAAGAGGGGGTCGGCCTGCTGCTGGGGTCCGACGCGCCGCAGTTCTTCAATGTCCCCGGTTTCTCCCTGCACAACGAGCTCGGGTACATGGTCGAGGCAGGACTGTCGCCCTACGAGGCTCTGCACATGGGCACGGTCGCCCCCGCCGATTTCTTCGACGCCGGGGACGATTTCGGCCGCATTGCCGTCGGTCTGGCGGCCGACCTGGTATTGCTCGCGGAGAACCCGCTGGAAGATGTAGCCGCCGCAGCGAGTCCGCTGGGCGTCATGGTGCGCGGCGAGTGGCTCGACCGCGAGCGGATCGATGCGGGACTGGAGGCGATCGCTGCGCGGCACCGTTAGCGATCGCCGTGGAGAGGAGATTCTTTATCGAAATCCAGTAAGGGTGTATGCAGTGCAGGCATACTTACCTGACGAGCAGGCGGTTCACCAAAGCGACTCGTATTCGGTGCAAGCACACGTAGTGACCGTATGAAAGATCGCAATCACTTTCGTGGCGTCTCTGCGTGGGCGCTGTTGGCTGCGGTTCTGATGCACGCCGCCGACGCCGCCGACTGGAGCATCACCGAGGCGCACCTGTCGTACGGCAACCTGGATATCCCCACGTTCGCCGGCGGCGGCGATTCGGACCATTTCATCTACACGCTTCAGCATGCCAGCGGCTGGATGTACGGCGACAACTTCTTCTTCGTCGACTTCCTCGACGCTCAGGATCCGGGTTTCCAGGATTTCGACATCTATGGGGAGTGGTACTCCAACTTCAGTCTGGGCAAGATCTCGGGAAGAACCGTCGGCGGCGGCCTCGTCTCGGACATCGGCCTTATCTGGGGCTTCAACTGGGCATCGGACGCCGACGTCAAGAAATACCTCCCGGGCTTTCGCCTGGCGCTCGACCTGGGCGGCTTTGCATTCGCAAACCTCGATTTCACCGCCTACATCGACGACAGCGAAGGAGCGGCCGCCGGGGGCGCCCCCCGGGAAGGCGACTCCTGGATGATCGACTTCAACTTTGCGCGGCCCTTTACCATCGGCCAATCCAGTTTCAGCATCGAAGGCCACATCGAATACATCGCCGGAAGGGACAACGAGTTCGGCGGCAAGGTCGAACACTGGATTCTCGCCCAACCGCAGTTCCGCTGGAGTCCCAACGATCACTTGTCCCTTGGGCTCGAGTACCAGTACTGGCTCAACAAGCTCGGCGACGGCACCACCGACGAGAACACGGTGCAGGCGTTGCTGGTATGGAAGTTCTGATCGACCGGCGAGCACATCTTGACGATTGAAATCGGCCTGGTCCTGATCATCCTCGGCGGCGCGCTGGTGCTGTTCGTCACCGAGAAGGTTCGCATGGATGTCACCGCGCTCATCGTGCTGGGCGCGCTGGTCGTGACCGGCCTGGTGTCACCCGAGGACGCGGTGGCCGGATTTGCCAATGGCGCGGTGATTGCCGTCTGGGCCATGTTCATCCTGAGCGACGGGCTGACCCGAACCGGGATCGCCAACGTCATCGGGCGAACGGTGCTGCGCTTTGCGGGCACCAGCCAGGGGACCATGACCGTGGTCATCATGCTCACCGCCGGCGTTCTGTCAGCGTTCATGAACAACATCGGGGTGGCGGCGCTGATGTTGCCGGTGGTCGTCGAGATTGCCCAACGAACCGGGATTCCGGCGTCCAAACTGCTGATGCCGCTGGCCTACGGCTGCCTGCTGGGCGGATTGACGACGTTGATCGGCACACCGCCCAACCTCCTGATTGCCAGTTCCTTGCAGCAGGCGGGCGAGACATCCTTCGGCCTGTTCGATTTCACGCCCATCGGCGGGGGGGTGCTGATCGCCGGGACGTTGTTCATTGCGCTGCTCGGCCGCCACCTGCTGCCCTCCATCAAGCCCGAGGAGGAGATTCAGAGGCGTAGTCAACGCAATCTGCGCACCCAGTACGGGTTGCATACCAGGGCTTTCGAGATGCGCGTGCCCCACGATTCCATCCTGGTCGGCAAGACCCTTGCACAGAGCCGGATCGGCGTTGCCACGGGGCTGATCGTCGTCGCCCGGGAACAGGACAACAACACCGAACTCATGCCGTCGCGCCAAACCGTGCTGCAGGGCGGCGACAGGCTTGTCGTGCAGGGGCGGCTGGACCGGTTTGGCGCGTTCCAGCGCTGGAGCGAGCTCATCATCGAGCGGGAAGCGCCGGTGCTGCAGGGCCTGATGGAAGGCCAGGTGAAACTGATGGAAGTCGTGGTCGAGAATGGCTCGCCGCTGGCCGGCAAGCTGCTCCGCCATTCCGAGTTCCGCAAATCCCATGGCGCCAATGTCCTTGCCATCCGCCGCGGGCGGCTGGTGCGCCGATCCAACCTCGCCAACGTTCCGCTTCGGCCATCGGATACCCTGCTGTTGCAGACTCGCCCGGAGGTCGCGGCGGAGCTCGTGCATTCTCCGGACTTTGCCCATTGCCGGGAGGTCGACGAGGCCAGGTTGCGGGATACCTACCAGCTCCAGGACTACATATTCGTGGTTCGCGTTCCGGCGCAATCCCAGCTCTCCGGCGATACGCTGGAACGCAGCCGCATCGGGGATGCGTTCGACTTCCGTCTGCTGGCCCTGTTCCGGGACGGCGACCTGAGCATCATGCCCGAGCCCGACCTGCCGCTCAGGGGCGACGACATCCTGCTCATCCAGGGACGCCGCCAGGACCTGGATGTGATGCGGGGATTGCAGGAGCTGGAAATCCAGCGAGGCTCACACACCTATCTGAGCGCCTTCGAGTCCGACCGGCTCAGCCTGCTTGAGGCCACCCTGGAACCCCGCTCGAGCCTGGCGGGTCGGCCCCTGACCGAGATCAACTTCCGCGACACCTACGGGCTGGAACTGGTGGCCCTGTGGCGCCACGGCGAGGCCATCCGCTCCAATCTGGACCGGTTGAACCTGGAAATGGGCGACGCGCTGCTGCTGCTCGGCCCCCGCGAACGGCTGATGGTGCTGGAGCGCGATGCGGAGTTCCTGGTATTGACCCCGGTCACCCAGCGGATGCTGGATACCCGGCGCGCGCCCATTGCGGCGGGCATCATGCTCGGTGTGGTGCTCAGCGTTCTGGCGGGATGGCTGCCGATCTATGCCGCCGCGGTCATCGGTGCTACGCTGATGGTGATCACTCGGTGCCTGACCATGGAGGACGCATACAGGGCCATCGATTGGAGGGCCATCTTTCTGATAGCGGGCATGCTGCCGCTGGGGACCGCAATGCAGGAGAGCGGCGCGGCGCAGTATCTCGCCCAGTTGACCATGCAATACGTGGGACCGCTGGGTCCGTGGTGGGTGATCGCGGGGTTGTATGTCATAACTGCGGCAGGCACCATGATCATTCCCACCGCCGCGCTCGTCGTGCTGATGTCGCCGGTCGTACTGCCCGCCTGCGCCGACCTGGGTATCGCGCCGCAGACGGCGATGATGGCGGTGGCCATGGCGGCGTCGGCCAGTTTCACCAGCCCCATCTCCCATCCGGCAAACATCCTGGTGATGGGACCCGGCGGCTACCGTTTCGGCGATTACCTGAGGCTGGGGATACCGCTGACGGTGGTGGTCTTCGTCACGGTGATGGTGCTGCTGCCGCTGTTGTGGCCCCTGGCGCCGGCATAGGCGCGGTTCGGCCGGTGAGCACATCATGACGCTCGACATCGCCCTGGTCCTGATCATCCTCGGCGGGGCTCTGGTGCTGTTCGTCACCGAAAAGGTCCGCATGGACGTCACCGCGCTCATCGTCCTGGGCGCGCTGTCCGTGACCGGCCTGGTCACGCCCCAGGACGCGGTGGCCGGGTTTTCCAATGGCGCGGTGATTGCCGTCTGGGCCATGTTCATCCTCAGCGACGGGTTGACCCGAACCGGCATCGCCAACGTCATCGGGCGAACGGTGCTGCGCTTTGCGGGTACCGGCCAGGGGACCGTGACCGTGGTCATCATGCTCACAGGCGGCGTACTGTCCGCGTTCATGAACAACATCGGCGTGGCGGCGCTGATGCTGCCGGTGGTCATCGAGATTACCCGGCGAACCGGGATTCCGGCGTCCAAACTGCTCATGCCGCTGGCCTACGGTTGCCTGCTGGGCGGATTGACGACACTGATCGGCACACCGCCCAACCTGCTGATTGCCAACTCGCTGCAGCAGGCGGGTGAGACATCCTTCGGCCTGTTCGACTTCACGCCCATCGGCGGGGGGGTGCTGGTCGTCGGGATATTGTTCATCGCGCTGCTCGGCCGCTTTCTGCTGCCGAGCGTGAAGCGGGAGGAACAAACCCAGAGGCGCAGTCAGCGCCATCTCAGAACCCAGTACGGCCTGCACACCCGGGCATTCGAGATGCTTGTGCCCCACGATTCCATCCTGGTCAGCAAGACTCTGGCGCAGAGCCGGATCGGCATTGCTACCGGTCTGATTGTCGTCGCCCGGGAACAGGGCAGCGACACCGAACTCATGCCGACGCGCCAGACCGTGCTGCAGGGCGGCGACAAGCTCATCGTACAGGGTCGGCTGGACCGGTTCCGCGAGTTTCAGCGCTGGAGCGAGCTCATTATCGAGCGGGAAGCGCCGGTGCTGCAGGGACTGATGGAAGGCCAGGTGAAACTGATGGAAGTCGTGGTCGAGGCAGGCTCGCCGCTGGACGGCGATCTGCTTCACCATTCAGAGTTTCGCAAGACCCATGGCGCGAACGTCCTTGCCATCCGCCGCGGCTCGCTGGTGCGCCGATCCAACCTCGCCAACGTCCCGCTGCGGCCGTCGGATACCCTGCTGTTGCAGACCCGCCCGGAAACCGCTCTCGAGCTGCAGCGCTCACCGAGTTTCGCCCGCTACCGGGACGTGGACGAGGCGACGTTGCGGGATACCTACGAACTGGAAGACTATATTTTCGTCGTTCGCGTACCGCAGCAATCCCAGCTCACCGGCGACACGCTGGAACGCAGCCGCATCGGGGATGCCTTCGACTTCCGTCTCCTGGCCCTGTTCCGGGACGGCGACCTGACCATCATGCCGGAGCCCGACCTGCCGCTCAGGGGCAATGACATCCTGCTCATCCAGGGACGCCGCCAGGACCTGGATGTGCTGCGCGGGCTTCAGGAACTACAGATCCAAAGGAGCACGCATACCTATTTGAGCGCGTTTGAGTCCGACCGGCTCAGCCTGCTGGAAGCCACCCTGGAACCCCGCTCCAGTCTGGCGGGACGGCCCCTGACCGAGATCAACTTCCGCGACACTTACGGGCTGGAACTGGTGGCCCTGTGGCGCCAGGGCGAGTCCATCCGCTCCAACCTGGACCGGTTGAACCTGGAAATGGGCGATGCGCTTCTGCTGCTCGGCCCCCGCGAACGGCTGATGGTGCTGGAGCGCGATGCGGAGTTCCTGGTGTTGACCCCGGTCACCCAGCGGATGCTGGATACCCGGCGCGCGCCCATCGCGGCGGGCATCATGTTCGGGGTGGTGATGAGCGTCCTCGTGGGATGGCTGCCGATCTATGTCGCCGCGGTCATCGGCGCCACGCTGATGGTGCTCACACAGTGCCTGACCATGGAGGATGCCTACCGGGCCATCGACTGGCGGTCGATCTTCCTGATCGCCGGCATGCTGCCCCTGGGAAACGCCATGCTGGACAGCGGGGCGGCGCAGTATCTCGCCCAGCTGACCATGCAGTACGTGGGTCCGCTGGGTCCGTGGTGGGTCATCGGCGGACTGTACGTGATCGCGGCGGCCGGAACGATGATCATGCCCAACGCCGCGCTGGCGGTGCTGATGTCACCCATCGTGCTCTCGGCCTGCGCCGACCTGGGTATCGCGCCGCAGACGGCGATGATGGCGGTGGCGATGGCGGCGTCGGCCAGTTTTGCGAGCCCGATTTCTCACCCGGCGAACATTCTGGTGATGGGGCCCGGGGGGTATCGGTTTGGGGACTATCTCAGGCTTGGGTTGCCGTTGACGGTGGTGGTCTTTGTTACGGTGATGGTGCTGCTGCCGTGGTTGTGGCCGCTGACGCCGGTATAGAAGGGGTTTTCTGGTAGGCAAGTCGCGCTGGTTGGGGGCGCGAGGGGGCGCGGCGAGAGCCCGTGTTCGCTCAACTTCGCCCGCCATTCCTGTTGGCTCGCCTCCGGGGGCGCGAGGGCGCGCGCGAATAGCCCTTGCCCGCTCAACCTCGCTCGCCATCCCTGGCGAGCTCGGATCGGCGCGCGGCGCTCCTGGCCGTCCATGGCCCCGCGCCGCGCACACGACGCGGGCAAGGGCTATTCGCGCGCGCCCTCGCTCTTCAGGTTCGGTCAGGCTCAGAAATCAGGGTAGGAGGACGGTGGAGCCTGTGGTTTGCCTGGATTCCAGGGCTCGGTGGGCGTCGGCGGTGTTGCGCAGGGGGAATCGCTGGCCGATCTCGACCTTGATGTTTCCGGCGGCGTATTGGGCGAGCAGTTCGCCGGCGGCTTCGTTGACTTCCTCGCGGGTGGTGACGTAGTGCCAGAGGGTCGGCCGGGTGACGTAGAGGGAGCCGTACTTGAGCAGGTCCAGCAGATTGAGCGAATCGACCGGGCCGGAGGCATTGCCGAAACTGACCAGCAGGCCACGGGGCTTCAGGCATTTCATGGATGTGAACAGCGTATCCTTGCCGATGGGGTCGTAGACGACGGGCAAGCCCTTGCCGGCGGTCAGTTCGCGCACCTGCTCGACGATATCGCTGTCGGCCAGCAGCACGTGATGGCAACCGTGGGCCAGGGCGAGCTGGCGCTTTTCTTCGGTGCTGACGACTCCGATCACATTGGCCCCCAGGCTTCGAGCCCACTGGGTGGCGATCGTTCCGACGCCGCCGGCCGCTGCATAGATGAGGATCCAGTCTCCGGGTTGTACGCGATAGGTGCGCCGCAGGAGATACCAGCTCGTCATTCCCTTGAGCATCATGGCGGCCGCGGTTTCGTCGTCGATGGAGTCGGGCAGCCTGGTGAGCCACTTCGCCGGCATGATGCGTTCTTCGGAGTAGGATCCGGCCGGAGTCGGAGCGGCGTAGGCGACGCGGTCGCCCGGTGCGATGTAGTCCACGTCCGGTCCCACGCTGACGACAACGCCCGCGCCCTCGCCGCCCAGGCCGCTCGGCAGCTTGACCGGGTAGAGGCCCGAACGGTGATACGTGTCGATGAAGTTGACGCCGACGGCGCGATGCGCGACGCGTGCCTCTCCGGGACCCGGCTCGCCCAGCTCCACGTCGACCCACCGGAGCACCTCCGGACCGCCGAATTCCTCGATGCGAATTGCCTTTGTCATCGTGTCTCGTTCCTTGTGTCTGGTACGGCGAACGCTGTACCGAACGGCGGCTGCGCCCCGTCCGGCGTTCGCGCTAAGATGCGGATTCTCGTGCAATCCGGAGCGATAGACAAACGGTGACCAGCCGGCACATTGTCATTGTGGGCGGAGGCCAGGCAGCAGCCCAGGCGATCCTTACGCTCAGGCAGAAGAAATTCGATGGCAGGATCACCCTGGTGGGCGAGGAGGAACTGCCGCCCTACCAGCGTCCGCCCCTGTCCAAGAAGTACCTTGCCGGCGACTTGGAACGGGAACGGCTGTTACTGCGTCCGCTGGCGTTCTACGAGAAGAACGGGGTAGAGATGCGGCTTGGCGTCCGGGCCGAAGAACTGGAGCCGGACAGCCGGCGCGTCAGGCTGGATGACGGCCGATCGCTTGGCTATGACGGGCTGCTGCTGGCAACCGGGAGCCGCGTGCGGCGCCTGAATATTCCGGGAAGCGATCTGCCAGGGATCCACTACGTGCGCAACGTCGCCGACGTAGACAGGATTTCAGAAGCCGTCAAACCCGGCAACCGGCTGGTAGTGGCAGGCGCCGGCTACATCGGCCTTGAAGTTGCCGCGGTCGCGGCCACGAAGGGACTGAAAGTCACCATCCTGGAGGCCGTGGACCGGGTCATGGCCCGGGTCGTCTGCCCCGAAGTCTCGCGGTTCTACTTCGACTACCATACCCGCTCCGGAGTGGACATCCGCTGCGGGAAAATGATCGACGGCTTCATCGGCAACGGGCACGTGGAAGCCGTTTCGGCAGCGGACGGAGAACGGTTCCCCTGCGACCTGGCCATCGTCGGCATCGGCATCGAGCCGGTGGTGGAACCGGCTTCAGGCGCGGGTCTGACCTGCGACAATGGTATTCGGGTCGACGAGTTTGCACGTACCGATGACGAGGCCATTGTCGCCGCCGGTGACTGCACCAATCATCCCAGCCGTCGGTATGGCCACCGGGTTCGGCTCGAATCGGTTCAGAACGCCATCGACCAGGCGAAGGTCGCCGCCGCCAGCCTGCTCGGCGAAGACCAGCCCTACGACACCGTGCCCTGGTTCTGGTCCGACCAATACGATCTGAAGCTGCAGATCGCCGGACTCTCCCAGAATCATGACCGGGTCGTACTGCGCGGCGATCCCTCGGCAAATTCCTTCTCGGCATTTTATCTGCGCGATGGCGTCCTGCTGGCGGTGGATGCCGTCAACTCGCCCAGGGAATTCATGCTGGGCAAGCGGCTGATCATGCAACGTGCGGCGCCGGCGCCTGAACTGCTCGCCGATTCAGAGTCCGATCTGATGGAGTTGTTGAAACGCTAGCAGTTTTCGCTCCGGTGACCGGTGTGCTGACGCGAAGGGAAACGAGTGTTTCAATGCAGGCTTGGAGCAAAGTTGCGCGTCGCACCGAAACCGGCGTCGTCAGCAGGTAGCCGGGTCAAACCTCGAAAAAATACTCCCGCAGGTAGTATTCGAATGATTGTCCGGACTCGGCCTCCAGCCGCGCTTGCTCTTCCAGCGATTCACGGGCCAGTTCGTCGAGCCACGCCTCTTTCCCGGCCGGCAGCCGAAGCTCCGAGAAATAGCGATGCTGCTGGCGGGAGGTCTCGAGCGCCAGTTCGAAAAAGCTCGCGCCCTCCGAGCGCATGTGTTGCAGGATCTGCGCCGAGGGCGTCCGTTCGGGGTCCCTGGCCGATGTCAGTTGCGCCTCCACCGAGTCCACGTAACCGTTGTCGTCCTCATCCAGCAGGGCGGCTATGTCGCGAATTTCCGCAAGCACATCCCCGGCCCAACGGGCCAGTCCCACGGTACGACCGCCGCGGGGCAGCGCAAGTCCGGGACGGCGCCCCTCCCGCGCCACGAGCAGGTCGCGCTCGTCGATCTCCGCCTGCTCCGCCGAATCAATGAGGGGACTGTCGTTCAACAGGCAGTACAGCAGCAATGCTTCGACAAATCGCAGCTGTTGTGCGTTCACGCCCAGCGGATCCATCATGTTGAGATCGAGCGTCCTGACCTCCAGGTATTTGACCCCGTTGTCCCGCAGCGCGACCGTTGGCCGGTGGGGGTTGTCCGCCGGGGGTTTCGGCCGGATCGGGCTGTAGTATTCCGCTTCGATCTGCAGGGTATTCGTATTGAGTTGCCGATACTCACCGTCGGCGAGCACACCGATCGCTTCATAGCGGGGATTGGACGTGGTGACGGCCGCCACCATGCCTGCCAGGTAATCATCCAGCGAATTCATCGAGATTTGCAGTTCGGATTGCGAACGGTTCCGGTAGCCGATGTCGCTCATGCGCAGGGAGGTGCCGTAGGGCGCGAACCACGTATCGGCATCGAGTTCCCGCAAGTACGGGCTTCGAGCGGTAGGAAACGACTTGCAGAATGCGGGAGAAGCGCCGAAGAGATAGATGAGCAGCCAGGCGAGGCGACGATAGTTTCGTATCGCGCCCATGTACCGGTGGGAAATGAAATCCTTGAGGCTCAGGTTCGAGGGTTCCCGTTCGTAAAGGAGCCTCCAGAAATCCAACGGCGCCGAGTAGTTGAAATGCACGCCGGAGATCGTCTGCATGGCCCGTCCGTACCGAAACCCGAGTCCGCGCCGGTATACCGACCTCAATTTGCCGGGATTGGACGATCCGTAGACGGCGATGGGAACCTTGTCGCCCGAAGGGATCCTGCAGGGCATGCTTTGCGCCCACAGCAACTCATCCTCCAGGTGCTTCGCAACGTATATGTGAAGATCGCACAGGAATTGCAGCGTCTCCCAGTTGCTGGGGTACGGAGGCGTGACCAGTTCGGGCAACGCCTCGGAATAGTCGGTGGTGAGGTGCGGATGGGTCAGCGCCGAGCCAAGTCCTTGCGGATGCTGCGTGTGAGCCAGGTAACCCCTGCCGTCAACGCGAAGGCTTTCCTTTTCGAGGCCGCGCAACCCGCGCCGCAACCGCGACGCATTGTCCCGGTCACTCAACCAGGCGAGCCGAGAATCCAGCGAACGATGTTCCATGGGTGACCGATCCACCAACCTGCCCGGCCGGTCGCCCCGGGCAAAAGGCCGGCGGGACCCGGGGGCGGCCCATTATACGCACTGCGGTGGTCAACCCGACTTCGCGGACGATGGCAATACGCACCGAACCGGATCTACGCGGCGGCCGCTTCGCTTTGGCATCGCCTACGGCGTTTTAGTATAGTGCGGCACGATTCCCGCACATTGGGCAAAGCCATCAGCATCCTCCGACTAACCGTTGCGTTAATTGCGCTCGCTGGCGGAAGCGCGGCGATCGCCTGCGAATACCCTCCCCTCGTCACCATCCCCGAGGGACGTGAGGCGACCCTTGAAGAAATGCTCGAAGCACAAACGGCAGTCAGGAACTATGTCACCGCCATGGAGGCCTATCTGGCCTGCGTGGACGAAGAGATGACGGTGGCCGGCGAGGACGCCCCGGTAACATTCAAGAACATCATGTTCAGCCGGCACAATGTAGCGGTGGCGGAGATGGAATTCGTCGCAAACCATTTCAACGAACAGATTCAACTTTATCGGTGCAGCACCGGAACGGGTGCGGACACATCGGGTCAGGACTCGGCAGCAACCGACAAATGTGCCGAAATTCTGGCCGAATAACCACGGAGCCCGACACCACCCGAACCGGTAGTCTTCTCTTGCAATTCGCGATTCGCGTCCTATTACCCTGAGGAAAAACCATGAAACTGTCTCGCCCCTTTATCTTTCTCGCCGCACTGGGCAGTGCGATGTCCGCGCTTGCCTGCGATATGCCCGCCGAGGTCGTTATTCCGAACGGAGAAGAAGCCACACTGGACGAGATGCTGGCCGCACAGTCCGGCGTGAGGGATTTCATTGCCGCGATGGAAGAATACCTGACCTGCATGGATGGTGAAATCGAGGCCATGGGAGAAGAGGCGAACGAGGAAGAACACGCGGCGATGGTCGAGCAATACAATAGCGGCGTGGACCAGATGGAAGATGTCGCGGCCCGGTTCAACGAAGCGCGGCAGCAGTACCAGGACGCGCAGGCGACGGAGAACTGACGGCCGGTCGCCCTGTCGGCTGCAAACCCTGCCCTGCCGCCGCGAGGCGCCTGCACCCCCTATGGGAACTCCCGACCGCCATGAATGATTCCAGAAAATCGCCGCTGCGCGTCGCCATCACGGGCGCCGCGGGACAGATCGGCTACCAATTGTCCTTCCGAATCGCCTCCGGCCAGTTGTTCGGTCCGGATCAGCCCGTGATCCTTCAGTTGATCGAGATCCCTCCCGCCATGGACGCGTTGAAGGGCGTCGCGATGGAACTTGACGATTGCGCCTTCGACGCCCTGGACGGGGTCGTGTTGACCGATCAGCCGGAAGTGGGCTTCAGGGACACGCAGTACGCGCTGCTGGTGGGCGCCCGGCCACGCACCGCGGACATGGAGCGCAAGGACCTGCTGATGGCCAACGCGCAGATATTTTCGGTCCAGGGACGGGCACTGAATGCTGTCGCCGACCGGAACGTGAGGGTCCTGGTGGTCGGCAACCCCGCCAACACCAATGCACTCATCGCCCGGACCCACGCGCCAGACCTGGACCCCGGGAATTTCACCGCCATGACGCGCCTGGACCACAACCGCGCCAAGGCGCAACTGGCGATCAGGAGCGGGGCTCATGTCAGCGACGTGCGGGGCGTGATCATCTGGGGCAATCATTCGGCGACCCAGTATCCCGACATCGCGCATGCGACCATCGCCGGCCAGCCGGCTGCCGATGCCGTTCCGGCGGACTGGTACCGGGAAGAATTCATTCCCACCGTTCAGCAGCGGGGCACGGCGATTATCAGGGCGCGGGGGGCGTCCTCGGCGGCCTCGGCCGCGTCGGCCGCCATCGATCACGTGCGGGACTGGGCGCTGGGCACGGCCGACAATGACTGGGTGAGCATGGGGGTCGCGTCGGACGGCAGCTACGGTATCTCGGAGGGCGTCGTCTATTCCTATCCGGTGCGCTGCCCGGGCGGCGGACGCTACGAGATTGTCCAGGGACTGGAAATCGACGAATTCAGCCGGGAACGAATGGACGCCTCGGATGCCGAGTTGCGCGAAGAGCGGGGGAACGTTGATGGACTTTAGCAGGTCCAATATCTAGTCTGAGGAAGGCGCGGACCCGGAGGCTTATTCAGCGTGGCAACCTTGTTCTGGCTCATCGTATTCCTGGGAGCCTTCTTCGCGCTGATCTACAACCGCGTCGAGCTGCGCCTCTCCACGGCCATCCTCGGCGCCGTTCTGGTCGCCTTCACGTCGTTCTCCGGCGCGGGACTTTTCTGGCTGTTCATACTCTGGGTGCTGTTCGCCGGGTTCGCTTTGCTGAACGTCGAAGCGTTGCGCCGCGAACGAATCAGCGCACCGATTCTGGATGTTCTGAAGAAGCTGCTGCCAAGGCTCTCGGACACGGAGCGGGCGGCGCTGGAAGCCGGATCGGTCTGGTGGGAAGGTGAACTGTTCTCGGGCATGCCCGACTGGCGGCAGTTGTCCAGGCTGCCCGCACCGAAACTGACCGAAGCCGAGCAAGCCTTTCTCGACGGCCCCACCGAGGAACTGTGCAGCCTGGCGGAAGAATGGCCGATCACCCATGACTTGCAGGACCTGCCGGAGCCTGTGTGGAACTTCATCCGGGAAAAGGGCTTCTTCTCGCTGATCATCCCGGAAGAATACGGCGGCAAGGGATTCTCGCCGCTGGCGATATCCATGATCCTCGCCAAGCTCGCCTCGCGCACGGGAACGGCCTCTACCACGGTCGGTGTCCCCAATTCGCTCGGTCCCGCGGAGTTGTTGCTGCACTACGGCACCGAGGAGCAGAAGCAACGCTGGCTTCCGGGGCTGGCCTCCGCCGAGGAAATTCCCTGCTTCGCCCTCACTTCGATTCACGCAGGCTCCGACGCCACCGGGCTGATCGACAGCGGCGTGGTTTGCAAGGGCGAGTTCGACGGCGAGGAGATCGTCGGCATCCGCCTGAACTGGGACAAGCGTTATATCACCCTGGCGCCGGTGGCCACGGTGCTCGGCCTGGCCTTCAAGCTTTACGACCCGGATCACCTTATCGGCGAGAAGGACGAGTACGGGATCACCGCGGCGCTGATCCCGACGGACCTGCCGGGCGTTGAGATCGGCAACCGCCACCTGCCCATCGGCATCCCGTTCCTGAACGGGCCGACCCGGGGCAAGGATGTCTTCGCGCCGCTGGACTGCATCATCGGCGGCCAGGAGATGGCGGGAGAAGGCTGGCGGATGCTGGTGGAACTGCTGAGCGCGGGACGCGGCATCGTCCTGCCCAGCAATGCCGTCGGAGGAGCCATGGGGGCTGTCTACGCCACCGGGGCGTACGCGCGGATTCGCAAACAGTTCAACGTGCCTATCAGCGAATTCCACGGCATCGGTGAATCGCTGGCGCGCATGACAGGCTATACGTACATCATGACGGCCGCCTCCCGCGTGACGTGCGCGGCATTGAACGAAGGCGAAAAACCAGCCGTTCCGACCGCCATCCTCAAGTACCACAACACCGAGATGAGCCGCCGGGTGGCCAACGACGCCATGGATATCCATGGCGGCAAGGGCGTCATGCGCGGGCCGACCAATTACCTCGCAACCGCTTACACGTCCCTGCCCATCTCCATCACGGTGGAAGGGGCGAACATCCTCACCCGAAACCTGATCATCTTCGGCCAGGGCGCGATCCGCTGCCATCCCTTCGTACTCAGGGAGATGCAGGCGGCGGCTGAGGAGGACCCGGGCAGGGCGCTGGAGGCGTTCGACCGGCTGGTCTTCGGCCATGTCGGTTACACGCTCTCCAACGCACTGCGATCGTTCGTGCTGGGGCTGACTCACGGCCGCCTGTCCCGCACGCCAACCAGCGGCCCCGTAGGACGCTACTACCAGCACATCAACCGCTTCAGCGCCGCATTCGCGCTGGCATGCGACGCATCCATGTTCCTGGTCGGCGGGGAACTGAAACGCAAGGAACAGCTATCGGCCCGCCTGGGCGACATTCTGAGCTATCTCTATCTCGCCTCCATGGTCCTGAAGCACCACCAGGATCAGGGCAGCCCATCCGACGACGTCCCATTGGTGGAATGGAGCTGCCGCACCCTGATGTTCAAGGCCCAACAGCAACTGGACGGGCTGCTGCGAAACCTCCCGAACCCATGGGCCGTCGCAGCCTTGCGCATCCTGATCTTCCCGCGCGGAAAGACCTACTCCCCGCCGGCCGACAAACTCGACCAGCAAATCGCCGCTCTCGTTACCCATCCCACCGAGGCCCGAAGCCGCCTCTGCGAAGGCATCTACGCAGCCGGCGAGCCCGCCAACCCCCTGGGCCAACTGCAAGCAGTTCTCGAGATGGCCGACGAGGTCAAACCCCTCGAAAGCAAGCTTCGCGAAGCACGCCGATCCGGCCAGATAAGCGGCGGGACACTGACCGCCCGAATCACCGAAGCCCAGCAAGCCGGCATTCTCTCCTCCGCCGAGGCTGCCGAAATGCAGGCCTTCGACGAAGCCGTCATGAGCCTGCTTACCGTCGACGAGTTCACCCCCGACGAACTGGGCCCGAATACTCCTGCATAGTCTCCTCACCGCACCACCGCGCCTGACTAAGCGAGGGCGTGCGCGAACAGCCCTTGCC
>JAJEFE010000097.1 GCA_022820625.1 Gammaproteobacteria bacterium
CGTTTCGAATGACCGCACCGCGAGGCTGCCGTATGATGCCGGTGGCGCTTCGGAAGCGTATGCGCCGGGGGCCAGCGCAATCATCTGGCGGCCCTCCGCGGCAAACATGCGGATGGCGCCCGCCGCGGGTTCCTGTGCCGCTGACGGCGTGTCGAGAAGAAGGAAAACGACTATGGTTTTCCAGGCAAGGCGGGAGCGGGCCCCGGGTCCGTGCAGAAATCGGGCGGTCGCGTCGGCCAATTTTCGCTGGGTTGCACGAGAAGCGATCACGCGGAACATGCATGGAATTATAGCAAAAATGTTCCGGGCCGACTCGACTCGCTCGAGCAGTATTCGCGGCCGGTGCGCGCAGGTGCTGGATTGTTCGCTACGCGAACCGGGCTGAACCGGCAGCGCGAAGGCGAAGCTCGATCTCCCGTCGCCGTGCACCGAATCTGCGTTCGCAAAATTTGCGGTAGAATGCGATAAAGGGTATAAGACTAGCTTGGGCAGTGGCATTGCACTGTACCGTTTCTTTGTTGGGAGGAAAAACCATGGCTTCGAGTCAACACAGGGTCGGCAAGGTACGTCCGCCCCGGGTACAGATTACATACGATGTGGAGGACGGCGATGCCGTCGAGAGGCGGGAGTTGCCCATGGTGGTAGGGGTCGTTTCCGACCTTTCCGGGGATTCCCAGGACCCCACCGAATACAAGGAACGCGACTTCGTGGAAGTGGAGCCCGGGGGCGTGGACAATCTCATGTCCCGGATCGGTCCCACCGTATCCATCGAGGTAAACGACGAAATTTCCGGAGAGGAAGACAAGCAGATCAAGGCAAATCTGCAATTCAACTCCGTCGAGGACTTTTCCCCCCTGGGCGTGGCGGCGCAGCTTCCGCAGACCGCCAAACTGCTGGAGGCCCGGCGGCAACTGGCGGATCTCTTCGGCAAGGTGGAGGCCAACGACAAGCTCGACGGAATCCTGGCCGACGTACTGGCCGACACCGAGAAGCGCGACGCGTTGCGCCAGCAGCTCGACAGCCTTGACGGCGACACGGGGGAGGATGAGTAATGGCCACAACTCGCCAGGTAGCCGCAAACGTCGAATCCGACTCGCTGCTCGGACAGATTTTCGAGGACGGCCGGCTCGTCCGGGACGAGCACCAGATCGCGGGCGCGCGAAACATGCTCGATGGTTTCCTCCAGGAAGCGACGAAAGCGGGCGTCCGCGTCGACGGCAGCGCCAAGCGCGCCATCGCGGACCGCATTGCCGCCATCGACAAGCTGATCTCGGCGCAGGTGAACCAGGTGCTGCACCATCCCCGCTTCCAGCAGCTTGAGTCGAGCTGGCGGAATCTGCACAAGCTCGTGACCGAGAACGACCTTTCGTCCACTTTGCGCGTGCGCGTGTTCAACGTCAGGAGGCGGGAATTGGAGCGCGATTTCGCCCGTTCGGCCGGTTTCGACCAGTCCCACTTCTTCCAGTCCATCTACGAGGAAGAGTTCGGCACCCTGGGCGGGTCGCCGTTCACCTTCATCATCGGCGACATGGAGTTCGGGCGCGCCCCGCCGGATGTGCAGTTCCTCAAGAACGTGTCGTCGGTGGCGGCCATGGCGCATGCGCCCTTCATCGCCAGCGCGAGCCCGCGGCTGCTCGACCTCGACAGCTTCACGGAACTCGACCGCCCCATCGACCTGGGCAAGATCTTCGACGCCAGCGAGATGGCGGCGTGGAATTCGCTGCGCAACAACCCCGACTCGCGCTATCTCGTGCTCACGGCGCCCCGCTCCCTGGTGCGCATGCCCTGGGGGCCGGACACGATGGAGGTCGAGGATCTCGACTTCGACGAGGACGTGTCCGGAGACGATCACGAAAAGTACCTCTGGGGACCGTCGTCCTGGTCGATGGGTTCGCTGATCATGAACTCCTTCTCGGAGTACGGCTGGCCGTCGGCGATTCGCGGCACGGAGTCCGGAGGCAAGGTGGCCGACCTGCCGCTGCACGCTTACCGGTCCCTGTCCGGCTCCATGATCACCAAGTGCCCGACGGAAACCGCCATCACGGACCGGCGCGAAAAGGAACTCTCCGACCAGGGCATCATCGGCTTGTGCCACGCGCGCAACACCGACTACGCGGTGGTGTTCTCCGGCGCTACGGTGAACCGGCCGCGCAAGTACATGGACGAGGAGTCCAACGCCAACGCGCGGCTTTCGGCGAGCCTTCCCTACGTGCTGGCCTGCGCCCGCTTCGCGCACTATCTGAAGTCGATCATGCGGGACAAGGTGGGCGGATTCACCTCGAAGGACGAGATCCAGAAATTCCTGAACTCCTGGATAGGCCAGTATGTCACCTCCGACGACAGCGCCTCGCACGCGACGAAGGCGCGTTTCCCGCTGCGGGAAGCCCGGGTCGATGTGCGGGAAGTCGACGGCAAGCCGGGCGTCTACACGGCAGTGGCGCACTTGCGGCCGCATTTCCAGCTCGAGGAGCTCTCGGCGTCGTTGCGGTTGGTCGCCGAACTGCCCAGCGGCAACAAGTAGCGCGCCGCACCGGAACGCCCAACCGCCGGGCCGCCCAAACGGCGGCCCGGCGGTTGGGCTGCGGCCCGGGCAGTTCGGGCCGTGTCCGCCGCACGCTGCCGAAGCATGAGTGAGCGGGCAAGCGCATGAAACTGAGATACCCCTTTGAAGCTCATCGGCAGGCCGGGATTCCCGTTGCCGGCGAGTCGTGGCGAGACGAAAACTATACCGACGAGGATCTGGCGGGCGTCGTTTTCCACGAGTGCGAGCTCGTGAACTTGCGCATGAGGCGAGTCGATTTCTCCATGTGCATTTTCAACGCCTGCCGGCTGGAGAATTGCGCATTCGTTGACTGCACGTTGTCCCAGACCCAGTTCGCGGCCTGTACGGGCTCGAGTTTCGCCATCGTCGGCGGGGTGCTGAACGCGACCACGTTCTCCGAATCGAAGCTGGACAGGCTGGAAATCGCCCAGGCGGGCGATTCGCTGGCCATCGCCGAGTGCGACATCGGCCACCTGTGCTTCCGGGACGGCGGGGTGGAGCAGCAACGCATCAGCATCTCCGGCGGCGGATTCGGCCGGCTGGAGGCGCCGGACGCCCGCTGGCAGGACGGCATGGCAAACGAACTGGACCTGTCGGTCTGCGAGTTCGGGAACGGGCGCTTCGAGCGGACCTCCTTCGTCAAGGCCCGGGCCGCCGGCCTGGACCTGTCCCGGCTGGACTTCCTCTCCTGCAACCTCTATCAGAGCGACTTCACGGGGGCCCGCCTGCGGCGGGCCGAGTCGGCCATCTTCGCCGAATGCGACCTGGCGGACGCCGACCTGCGCCGCGCATCGCTCGGGGGCGCGCTGTTCGCCAAGGCCCGGGCCGAGGGCGCCCGCTTCGACGGCGCCAACCTCAACGGCGCCATGTTCCCCGAAGCGGCCCTCGCGCGCGCGTCCTTCGAAAACGCCTCGGCGGTCTCCAGCATCTGGAGCGAAACCGATCTGACCGAAGCGAACCTCGCCGGGATGGACGCCAGCAGCGGCGCGCTCCGCCACGCACGGCTCTCCGGCGCCAATGTGGACGACGCATCCTTCGTATCGGCGCAACTCCATGGCATCGAGGAGGAAGACCTGATCGGCGCCAACACGCTGGGTGCCCAGCGCACGGTCGAATGGCGCGCCGAACGCGAGCGCGAGGCGCTCAAGCCGCCTAAAACCCGCTGACGGCGGCGGCTTCTCCCCCGCCGCGCCCGCCTTCCCGCGCAGCGGGGCATTCGCGGCCGGCCGATGGCCCCTCATCCGCTGGCCGCTTCCCCGCGCGGCGCGCGCGGCGCGGCGTGCCTCACTCGATGAATTCCAGGATTTCGTCGAACCTTTGCTGGAGGTCGTCCTCGCGCACCGAAGGATGCACCGCCCGAATCAGCCTTTGCTGGGACGCGAGCGAGGCGTTGAGCAGCGTCAGGCGGCCGATGCCCACTACATCGGGGTTGTAGACGACGATCTCGGTGACCTGGATGTCCATCAGCAACCGCTGCAGATTCGGCAGGGGGTCGGTCAGCGGATTGGCGACTTCCTTGACGACGGTGAAGATGACCTTGTTCGCCTGGGCGGCCCAGTCCGACAGGGAGGAAATCTGCCGGTTGATGACATCCACCTGATGCCGGCCCCGGGACGCGCGGGCGTAGATGGCCGTGCGTCCGAACCGCCAGTCCGGCACGAGCACGTACCAGCGCCCGGTCGGCGACTGCTCGGCATTGACCGGCAGAATGCCCTTGCGCAACATCCGATAGGCGGTGATCCGGGAAATCCCTTCCTGGCGCGCCCAGTCGGAAAGGCGCATCCGCTGCATGCCGGGCAGCCGGGCCGTCATGGCCGCGCGGCTTGTCCGGAACTGGCTACGACGTTCGCCATGCGGCCAAATATAGCATATCGCCCGCCGCTTCCGCTGACAGAAGATTCGCGGCAACGGCGAGACCGGGTGTTGCGGCGCCTCAAACCAGCAGTTCGCATTTTGGCGTCTGTCGTCACTGTCAACCGGATAGTTGCCCGCTCTTGCGAATTGACCGGGACCAAATCAACGGTCGGATCCGTCCCGCGAAGGGGTGTTGTCTCTCACATTATTGCGGCCGGTCGGTGCGCGTTCTACGCGATTTCCAGAACCGCATTCTCGCGGGTCGTGTTCCGCACCCGGTAGCCCCGGCGCAGCAGGAACGCGATCGCATCCACCTCCCAGCGCGTCCGATGAACATGCTCGACAACCAGGCAAGCGGGCCACAGGGAGCGGGAAACCTCATTGAAGAACTGAATCAGGGCGCGATCCTCCATGCCCTCGATGTCGATTTTCAATCCGGCGATCGTCGAGACGCGCAGCGTCTGCAGGATCTCGGCCAGCGGGCGCACGGGCACGC
>JAJEFE010000124.1 GCA_022820625.1 Gammaproteobacteria bacterium
TCGCCGCAAGGTCGTCATGTACGCCTTCCTGGGGGCGATGGTGTTCGGCCTCATCTTTGCCCGCCTGCCGGCGGAAGTGCCCTACGCGATCCTGCTCATCAGCATCGTCGGATTCATGTTCTGCGGCGGCGCGGTTTCCCCGCTGGCAGTGGGCGTGATTCCGGCCGAGGCGGTCAACCCCCGCGACGCGGTCACGGCCACCGGCACGGCCAACGCCATCGGCGAAATCCTCGGCGCCGGATTTACCACCTACGCCGTAGGCGCCATTGCCGTGACGGCCGGCCTGCAAACCACCATGCTGGTGCCGGTGGGGCTGATGCTGGCGGGCGCCCTGCTCGCCTGGCTGCTTGACGACATCAGGGCCGATCGCGAAGCGCCGGGCTGAACCGCGCAACGGCCGACGATTCCGATCCCAACACCAGAGACACCGAGCGAGGCAGGCACGACCATGATTGCATCCATCTGGAACGAACTTCAGGGCGTCGACCTGAAACAGACGTTCGTTGATGCCGGCGGCATCCGCACCCGCTTGATCGAGGCGGGCTCAGGACACCCACTGTTCCTGCTGCACGGCACCGGCGGTCATGCCGAGGCCTACAGCCGCAACATCGCCGCCCATGCACAGCACTTTCGAACCATCGCCTACGACATGGTGGGGCACGGCTATACCGACGCACCCGACATCGACTACGACGAGCAATCCTACGTCGACCACCTGCACAGCCTGATGGACGCGATGGGGATCGAGACAGCGCACATCTCCGGCGAATCCCTCGGCGGATCGGTCGCCGCCTGGTTCGCGCTGCAGCATCCGGAGCGCGTCGGCAGGATAGTGCTCAATACCGGGCTGCCTCTGTCGCCGAATACGCAGCAGGGCATCGACCAGATGAAGGACTTCCTGGCGCGTTCCCGCAAGGCGACTGGCACTCCTACGCGGGAAGCGCTTGCCACGCGCATGAAGTGGCTGTTCCTTGACGAAGCCAGCCTCACGGAAGAACTCCTCGAGACCCGTCTGCGGATCTATGCCCAGCCGGGGCGCGCCGAAGCCATCCGCAAGGTGACCGAACGGGCCATCGGCGGTCTGATCGACCCGGCGAACCAGAAAACCTGGTACCGCCCCGATCAGCTAAAGGAGTTGTCGTGCCCGGCGCTGTTACTGTGGACGGAGCACAACCCCGGGCAGCCGGTGGAACTCGCCCGGCAGGCCGCGGCCACCATGCGGGACGCCCGGGTGGTCGTGCTGGGCAACAGTTCTCACTGGCCCCAGTGGGAGGAACCCGACGCCTTCAACCGGGCGCACATCGAGTTTCTGCTGAGCTGAACCACCGCCTCGCCTGACAGGGCCGCCCTTTGCGGGCACTTTGCCGGAGGCGCGAATCCGCGGCCGCCTGAACTCGCCGGCCCGACTACAGGGTCCTGCCTTGCCTACTCGGGGTCTTCGAGAATGCGCTCGGCGCTGCGCCGGGCCACCTTCCAGCCCGCGTCTGTACGAACCAGGTCGTCGTGATAGATCCACAACGCGCGATTGGCGTCGCGAAACGGCGGCGGGGTCGTCGATTGTTCGCCATTGTCGTAACGGAAGCCGAGCATGTAAGCCTGACAGTGGGCGTGGTCCATGTCATGGACGTCGACGACGAAGTTCGTGAATACATGGCGGAGAATCAGCGTCGGCGATCTCCGGCGGACCTGCGCGAGAATCGCTTCCCTGCCCTTCAACTTCCTGCCGCGGCGGTGCCACTCGGCATCGTCCGTGAAATAGTCGACGAATTCCTCGAACCGGCCCGAGTCCAGATAGTGGCCCATGCGGACCATGATCTCCCGGCATTCGCGTTCGATCCGGCGGCGCTCGTCCTCATCCACCGGGCGAATCGCCGGCGGTACGTTCGCAACCTGCCGGCTCATGCGTGGTGTCCGCCCGGAGTCCAGGTCGCAAAGCCCATTCCCGCTCCCGTCCCCGCTTCGGATCGGTAACAGGGTACGTAGTCGATCAAATTCATCTCCAGGTCCGTCTCCCACAGCACACCCAGGGCGGCAATCCAGTTCTTGTACTCCGAGGTGCCCGCCTGCAGCACGTTCTCCGGAACGGACAGCAGCGTATCCAGATCGCGCTCCTGCAACGCCCGCAGCAACCGCCTGTCAAGCGCCTCATCGATCGCGAAGTGCGTCAGGCCCCCGGAACCGGCGACCGCCACGCGGGCATCCTTTTTCCAGGTCTTCACTGCCCTTCCCATGGAACGCCCGAATTCGAAACAACGCCTGACCGGCGGCTGGTTGGGCTCGAAGTAGGTGTTCATGAGCACGGGCACCAGCGCCATCGGCCGGTCGTTCAGCAGGCGCCGCACTATGAATCCGACCGCATGGCCGATTCCCCGCAGACCCTCCGGATCGACGGGCTGGACTTCCGACGAGGTCACGTCGAACCCGTCGCGGATGCCCTGAGTGATGATTTCCAGGGCCAGTTCCGAAGCGATCGGATAAGCCTCGTCCTGCGGCGGACAGCTCGCCGCAAGGATCTCGCATACGGCCCCGGGCAGGTCGGTCCTCGCCCCCGGATCGAAACCGCAATTCACGAGACTGTCGCCGCAGTAGACCGCGAACGGCGGCTGAATGTCCCGCCGAAAGTACTCGTAGTGATCGTCGCCGATGATGATCATGGCATCGAGGCGCGCTTCGCGGATGCGCGCGGCGAGCGCATCAAGCGCCCGCTGACAGTCAGCGAACGCGGCCCGGCGGATCGCAAGCGTGTTCTGCTCGGTGAAATTCGCGGCGCCGCGCAGTGCCAGCAGCTCTTCGTAGGAGTAGGTATTGCCGCGAAAATGGATCCGCGGAATCTCCATCATGTCGGCGGTCCGGCTGCGCCCCCAGATTTCCGGATCGATGGTGAGCAACGGCCCGTGGGAGGTGCCGAAACCGAAGACCAGGCTAGCCACGGCGACTCCCGATCAATATAGAAGCACAATAATGCACACGGGACATTGTAGTGAGTTCTGCCCCGATACCAGAAATAGATATTGATAATGGGAGTTCATTCATTGCGCAAATGGCAGCATAAACCACACGAAACGTGCGCGCGGCCGAGCCATGCGTGGCGATAATAAGCGGTCATCACGAAAAAAAATAACTGGCGTATGCGTGGGGCGGGATCGATTGAGTTGCCGATGCTATCCTCGCGTCCGCATCAGGCTGTACCGGGAATCATGACGACACACAACCACATCGAACAATTGGATCTGTGGATCGGCGGGGAGCACACGCCCTCTTCCTCCGGCAGGTACTTCGACGATCTGGATCCCACGGACGACTCGGTGTTTTGCCGTGCCGCCGAAGCCACCGCCGAGGACATGGACCGCGCCGTGCGGACCGCACACGAGGCCTTCCAATCCTACCGACAAACAACGCCGCGCCAGCGCGAGCAGTGGCTCGCCCGCGCGGCCGACATCATCGAACGCGACCGGGACAGCATCGTCGATACGATCGTCACGGAGAACGGTTCGCCGATCATCAAGGCGCGCTTCGAGACCCTGGCGGCCGCCGATTACATCCGTTCGGCGGCCGGCATCACCCGCCGGATCGTCGGAGAGACGCACCCATCGGACAACCCCGGGCGCATGGTGATGAGCGTGCGCGAACCGCTGGGCGTGGTGGGCAGCATCACGCCGTTCAACGTGCCCTTTCTTAAGGCGGCCAAGCTCAGTGCAGGCGCGCTGGCGACCGGCAACACGGTGGTGGGACTGGCATCGGAATTCACGCCCAGGTCAGTGTTGCTGCTGGGACGCGTGTACGAGGAGGCAGGCTTTCCGCCAGGAACGTTTAACGTCATCACCGGCTTCGGCGCCGATATCGGCGACAGCCTGACCACCCATCCATTGGTGCGCGCCATCCTGTTCACGGGCTCCAGCGCCATCGGCAAGCACATCTCCGCCCTGTGCGGCCGGCACATGAAGCGCTGCGTGCTCGAACTCGGCGGCAAGAGTCCTTCGCTGGTGCTGGCAGACGCGGACGTGGATGCCGCGGTGGATGCCGCCGCCATGGCGTGTTTCTTCTTCCAGGGCCAGGGCTGCATGGTCACCAGCCGGGTGCTGGTGGAGCGGCCGATCTTCGACGAGTTCGTGGGCAAGCTCAAGGCCAGGGCGGAACACGCCGCCGAGCACCAGATGGGCGACCTGCGCGACCCCAACACATGGGTGGGACCGATCATCTCCGAGCGGCAGCGCAATCGCGTACGCGCGCACATTGAGGATGCCCGCGCCAAGGGCGCCACGGTGGTCGCCGGCGGCGAGTGGGTCGGCAACCGCTGCCAGCCCACGATCCTGACCGGCGTCAGGCAAGGCATGACGGTGTTCCGCGAGGAGACCTTCGGGCCGGTGGATGCGATCTATCCGGTGGATGGCCTCGAGGACGGACTCGCATTGGCCAACGACACCAACTACGGGCTTTCCGCCGCCGTGTGGACGAAGGATATCGACAAGGCGATGCTCTACGCGCGCGGCATCGAGTCGGGCACTGTGCACATCAACGCCGCCACCTTCTACGACGAGCCCCACGTACCCTTCGGCGGCGTCAAGGACAGCGGCATCGGCCGGGAAGGCACCGAAATGGACATCGAGGCACTGACCGAATGGAAACTGATCACGCTGCAACTGCCCGGCGACCGCGCCTTCGGGGCTCCGGCGGTGGTTGACTGAGCGGTGCGCGACTGGAGGCGGCTCCCGCCATTCGAATCCAGGACCCCACTGAATATTCCGGTGACTGAATGAAACTCTACTACCTTCCTGGCACCTGCTCCCTCGCCATCCACATTATTCTCGAGTGGATCGGCGAACCGTACGAGGCCGAGGCGGTCACGCGCGAGCAGACCAAGTCGCCCGAGTACCTGAAGCTCAACCCCGCCGGGGCCGTCCCCGCGCTCGCGGACGGCGACCGCGTCTACACGCAGAACTCCGCTATCCAGAAATACCTGATCGACAAATACCCCCGGGCGAATCTGGGTCCGGACCCCACCCGGGAGGGTCACTACGAACTCAACCACTGGCATGGATTTCTCGGCGGCGACCTGCATCCGGGGTTCCGGCCCTACTTCGCGCCGCAGCGGTTCCACCCGGATGAATCCGCCCACCAGGCGATACGCGCCACTGCGTTCGCCAACCTGCAACGCCTGTACGGGATCGCCGACCGGCACATGAACGGCCGCAATCACGTCATCGCCGGACGACGAACGGTGATCGACGCCTACCTGTTCACCTTCTCAAGCTGGGCGGCACGCGCGTTTCCCAACCGGCTCGGGGATTTTCCGCACCTGAACCGCTTTGTCGCGAACTTGCTGGAGGACCCCGGCGTGGCAAGGGCACTGGCCGATGAGGGTGTGTCGTTCGAGGTGTAGTGCGTCCCCATTTGTCGCATTGCGGTGACAACATCCGGCCTTGCACCAAGTCTGACTCGCGTTCGTCATGTCTCCCAATCCCACCCTTTCCAAATCCCGCTACCTCTCCGGCGACCAGTGCCACCTCAGGCTCTGGAACGACAGTTACGAGCGTGACCTGG
The DNA here is from genome assembly GCA_022820625.1 of Gammaproteobacteria bacterium. GTDB lineage: Bacteria > Pseudomonadota > Gammaproteobacteria > Steroidobacterales > Rariloculaceae > UBA6522. The sequence continues at coordinate 5,542 of JAJEFE010000124.1, forward strand.
CGCCGCCGCCCGATGCCAGCCTGCAAACTGTATTCGACACTGGGCACGAAGTAGGCCAGCTTGCGTGCAAGCGCCATCCCGGCGGGCACAACATCGCGCACGATCACAGGCATGTTCGCGACGCCCTTGAGGAAACCCGGCAGGTCTTGGAGGCGGGAAGGGCGTCGACGCTGTTCGAACCAGCTTTCAGGCATCAGGGCGTACTCGTTCGGGTCGATATTTTCGAGCGCCTTCCCGGCGGCGGCTGGCGACTCGGTGAAGTCAAGTCGACGACCCGACTCAAGGATGTGAATATTCCCGATGTCGCCGTTCAGCTATGGGTATTGCGGGGCGTCGGCCTCGATGTTCGAGAGGCCGAGGTGGTTACGCTCAACCGGGACTACGTCCATGACGGTATTCGGCTTGATCTAGATGCGCTGTTCAAGCGCCATCCGGTAATGGACGAAGTCGAGGCTTTACAGGGGACAGTGAATTCCCGAGTCGGGGAGATGCTCGCCATGCTTGCCCGGCCCGTCGCTCCGGACATCTCGCCCGGAGACCACTGCTTCACGCCCTACGACTGTCCGTACTATGGCCACTGCACGCGCGATTTCGTCTGGCCCGACCACGGCATCGGCGAACTTCCGTCGCTCCACCCCAACCGCCGTGCGCTACTGAAGGAGGCGGGCATTGAAGAGGTCCGCGAAATCCCCGCAGAATTTCCGCTGACTTCATTACAACGCATTGTTCGCCGGGCCGTGCGGGAACAACGGGCCATCGTTCACGGCAACATTTCAGCGGCGCTGGCCAGGCTGACACCCCCGGTCCGTTACCTGGATTTCGAAACCTTCGCGCCGGCAATTCCCCGGTTCGCCGGCACGAGCCCATACGACGCTGTACCCTTCCTGTTCTCCGTTCACACCGAGCACGCAGGCGCGTCGCTCGAACATACCGACTACCTGCACGATCAGGACGACGACCCACGCCCGCACATTGCCGACCGCTTGATTGAAGCGGTGGGCACCCACGGATCCATCTGCACCTACTCGCACTACGAACGAACCGTGCTGAGCGCGTTGGCTGCGGCTGTGCCCAAACGGGCGAACGAACTGGCCGCCGTGTCGGCTCGGCTGTTCGATCTGCTTCCGGTCGTCCGCAACACTTACTACCATCCCGAATTTCACGGCTCGTTCTCGATCAAGAACGTGCTGCCGGTGCTCGTGCCCGGCATGGACTACGACGATCTCGAAATCCCCGACGGGCGGACGGCGTCAGCGCAATACATGCAAGCGCTCAACAGCGCCGATCAGCAAGAGCGTCTGCAGACATTCGACGACTTGCGTGCCTATTGCGAACGCGACACGCTGGCGATGGTGCGGCTGAGGCAGGCGCTCCGCGCCATTCCCGCCTAATACCGCTCCACGACACCCGCCCCCGCCCGCTGCGTCCCCGAAGCGGGCGCACCCTCGCGCAGGCGTTCTTGCTCCCACGGTGGGAGGGTGTTAGCGTATGTCAATGCGAGTAATGGCGAAGTCCAGACTAAGGACATTTTGGGAAAGCAACCCGAAATACAGGGACGCGAAGCGGCAGATGACAGAATGGTACAACTTCTGCGCGTCGGCAAAATGGACTTCGCCGCACGAGCTGAAAGCCGATTTGCGCAATGCGAGCATTCTGAAGAACAACCGGGTTGTGTTCAATGTTTGCGGCAACAAGTATCGGATCGTGGTCCTTACCGACTATACCCGACATGGGATGTTGATTCGCTTTGTGGGAACACATCGGCAGTACGACAGAATCGAAGATATTGAGAACATTTGAGATTAGCCATGAAACTGAAACCGCTCAGGAATGACCGCGATTTGCATCGGGCGCTGGCGCGCATCGAGGAATTGTGGGGCGCGAAATCCGGCACGGCCAAGGGCGACGAACTGGATGTCTTGATGCTGCTCGTCGAGAAATACGAAGAAGATCATTTTGCGATTCCCGCTTCGGATCCAGTTGAGGCGATCAAGTTTCTTATGGAACAGAACGGCCTATCCCGCAAGGATCTCGAGCCTTACATCGGAGCAAGTGGACGCGTCTCGGAGGTGTTGAACAAGAAGCGAAATCTGACGCTTCCAATGATCAAGCGCTTACACCAAGGTCTCAAAATTCCCTACGAGAGTTTGATTTACTAGTGATGGCTCCCCAACATGGTTCAAGGAATCCGTGCCCAAACTGTGGTATGACCGGCAGCCGAATGGCGAAGTGCGGCCACTGCCGTGTCGGCCCGGCTATTCAATCTGCTTCCGGTCGTCCGCAACACTTGCTACCATCCCGAATTTCACGGCTCGTTCTCGATCAAGAACATGCTGCCGGTGCTCGTGCGAGGAATGGACTACGACGATCTCGACATCCCCGACGGGCAGGCGCGCTAGGTGCTCGGCGTCGTCGACCCTGGATAGCCTCCGGCTGAGCGGCAGTCCGCAATATCAATTGTCGCTCTCCTGGGACTTTTTTCGACCGCCACCATGTAACAGTATGAAAACCACGATTGCCAGGATCGCAGCCGAGACAGTTGCCAGAAAAACGGGCGCGACTATCCCGATGAGCATATTCGTCTTGCGAATCATCCAGATCGTATGCCCGATATACATGAGGCCAGCCGCGATGAGTAATACGGTGGTATTCAGCCCGCGATCCAGCAGATAACCTCCACTGGCTCGGACACCCACCAGCCGATACCTGCCATGCCCACCGCAACAGCGACGAACGCGAGCTTGCCCAGCGAGAACGGGCTGACCCCAAAATTCTCCTTGGATTGTTTGTGGATAAAGTACGCGATGGCGACCAGCGCAAGAACCGCAAGTACGATGCCGATAACAATCAGGGCAGTCATTCCCGTCTCCTCTCGATCCGCCCACGACCCTCAGAACATGGCGCGCGACAAGACGCATGTCACTGCGACCGAGGCGATATCGAGCACCGGTGTGACCACTTCGTGGGTCGTTATGGTCTTGTTTCCGTTCACCGCGGCTCCGGCAATCTCGAGGATCGCCGGTTTCCGATCTGTTTCATTTCGCCCTTGATTTCGTTCAAATCCCGGTCGATAGCCGCAGTCATCGCCAGCAAGCGCATGGTGACAGGCTTGATGACCTTGAGTGCGATCGCCAGGAACACGAGGGGCAAAACTATGTTCTTGATTACCATAAGAACCAGTAACCGAGTCAGGTACTCTGCCAAATTTGCGGCCCGCTCAAGCAGATTCGATATCGTTGAGGAAAAGTCGGGCATGCTGAATTCAGGAAGCATCCGAGCCGCCGCATCGCGAGCCCTATCAAGGATGCCGTTTTCGTCTGCGGACTCTGGATCTAGCTCGTTCGGACCCTCGACTCCGCTCTCATCGATCACAAGTTGATCGAGAATCTGCTGATCATCGCCCGATATCTCCTCGCTGATGGCGGAAAGCTCCCCGCTACGTCGGTCGATTTCAGGCTGCAACAGCGCTTGTCCGGCAAGATAACTCGTCATCACGAACACCGGTACGATGAAACGGACGACTGCCGCAACGACAAACAACTTGAACGCCATTCCGCAAAATCGATTGAGCAGATCGATATACGGTGCGTCGCCGGATCGCCTGCTCCAGACAATTATCAGTGTCGAAATCGTGACAAGTGCAATAAACGCAAAAAGCCATTTGAAGAGGGCGCTCGATACGAAGGCAAGAACAACACTCTGCAGCAACAGCGATCCGAGTGCCCATGTCATGATTGTCGAAAATCGCTCGATCGCGTCATTGACGGGATCGAGCACTTCCCCGACATTGGTGGACACGACTACAGCATCAACTTCTGTGCTCTGAACCACTGAAATTGTCGCGTTCAAGCCTCTCGCTACGCCATACATTGCGAAAGACTCAATAGTGGTCTCCGTTAACCGCTCACCGGCAAAGTCGTCCAACGTGCCATGCGTGGAAAGCGCTGTAAGCGCAAGTATCGCGACCACAAATGTCAGCGTCTGGTAGCGGCGACCACTCCATGCAAATTTCGTCTTTACGCGCATCGGATTGCGATCAGCGATAGTGGGTGTATTTTCTTGCGTATCTTCTTGCATGGTTTTTTCCCTTTTCGTGGATGGAGAAGTAGGACCCCGCTTTCCCCTACTCCAACGCTGGGATGTTTGGATGCTGAAATGGAGTTATCGAGGATTCGGACAGTTGGCCCGTCGGCTGCGGGCGAGTGGTGAAAAACTCAATTTCGCCGCCTTGACGTGGTCCGTGTCAAAAGCGTCGGCATTCCCATCGCGGGCGAGAGTATCCCACACGCGCCTCTCGCTGTCTTGAACAGGTTCTCGTCGGCGGACCGGTCATGATCGGTCGAAACCCGGCGCCAGCATTAGCCGGTCCGCCTTCGTAGCGGCGACGGCAATTGACCGGACAAGGCGCTTTGCGGATTGTGTTCGATCAATGCGACAAACAGCTTCGCGTACCGGCACGAAGTTCCATCAGTTCGGCACACATCCATCGCAAACAGTCTCGCGACGTCAACAGGCTGCTGCGCACGCCCATGGGTCCAGCATGTCCGATACGGCGTTTGATACACTTGGCGCGGCCCGCAGGCTCAAGGCTGCGGGCATCGGGGCCGGGCAGGCCGAAGCCATCGTGGAAGTCATGGGCCAATCCGTCAATCAACTGGTGACTGGGGAGCGCTTCGAGGCCAGCATCACGGTGCTGCAATCCCGCATCGACGTTGTTCAGACCGAGTTGCAGACACGCATCGACAGGTTTCAGACTGACTTGCAGACCCGAATCGATGCCGTTCGAACCGACATGCGGGCTGAGATCGCACGTTCCCACCTTATTTCGGTGGGAATCATGATTGCCGCCAACGCGTTGATGATGACGATGCTGGGCTATGTCCTGACGCGCGGGGTGTAGCGTGCCCAACGTTCAGGGATTCGGCGGGTTTTTCTTTCGGGCAAAAGACCCGAAAGGACTTGCCAAATGGTACCAGGATCACCTTGGCATCAATCCCGCTCCGACGAACATGGAGATGGCGCCCTGGGTGACCGAGTCCGGGGTCACCGTTTTCTCACCCTTCGATGCTGACACGGACTACTTCGCGGCGGACAAGGCCTTTATGCTGAACTTCCGCGTGACCGATCTGGACGAGATGATCACACATCTGAAGTCCGCGGATATCGAGGTCAGCCACGAAAGCGAGATGGAGGGCATCGGCCGCTTCGCCCGCATCCACGACCCTGAAGGAAACGCGATCGAGCTTTGGGAGCCCGCGTCAAACGCATGACGGATATCACTTACGCTATCGAGCACCGTCGCAACGCGTTGCATGCCCGGTGTAAACGTCCTTAATTCGTGCCGAATATCGGTGTGTCGGCATGATGCTCCGCCAGCCTCGCACACATCCCTCGCAACCGCTCCCGCAATTCAGCTGGCTTCTCCACCGTAACGCTCTCGCCCCACGTAAAGAGATGCCGGCACATCTCCTCCAGCCCGCCCGCCCGGAACCGAACCGTCAACGATCCATCCTCGTTCTCATGAAGCGTCTGACTGGGATGAAAAAGGAAGGTCGCGGCGTCGGGGGCCGCGTCGGGATTGAACCGCAGTACGACATCCACCGGCGGTTCCTGAAATGCGCCGAACGAACGCTCAGCGAATTGCTGAAGGTCGAAATCGGGATCGCGGTCGAAAATCTCGCCGGTCACACGGGCCTCACTCACGTTTGCAAGGCTCCAGAGTCGCGGTCCTTCAGCCCAATCCGTGTGTCCGACCAGGTAGGCGCGGTTGCCGTAGAGCACGCCACAGGGTTCGACAAGCTGGCGGCTGCGTCTTCCCGATGACCTTGCGACATAGCTGAATTTCACCTTGCGGGTGGCCCTGATCGCGTCGCGGAGCAGCGCTAGCAAACCGGGTTCGATCCGGGGGCGGGGACCCGGGCGCATGGCCGATCCTTCAACCTGCATCAGCGCCTCCAGTTCGTCGCCCAGAGTCTGTGCGTCCAACATTCGACGCAGCGCCAGCAGTTTGGCGACCAGTTCCCGCAGAATCCCGGCCCGCTCGGTGAGCCCGGCGCGATCAAGCCGGCCGGCCGCAGATTCCAGTTCGGCCAGTTCCTCGGGCGTGATGCGAACGAGGCGGCGCAGTGAGGTCGATTGCAGCCGCCAGTGGATGCGCCTGTCGCCGGTTTCCACGGACTGGAGCGGGCCGAACGCCGATTCGACCGCATGGCGCATGCGCTCCGCCGTTCGGCGGCTGACGCCGAACTCCGCCACGATGTCGTCCATGGTCAATCCGCCGCGGGTGCCCTGGAGGCGCGTGGCCAGGCGCACGATGTCCTTCAACCGTTCGTAGCGCATTTCACTGTTCCACTTCCGATCGCCGTCAGGGCGTTTCCGTTCGCTGTTCGGGCCGGTCGTCCGCTTGAACCGGCGTCGGCCTCAATGCCTGGCAACCCCGTTCATTCGCCGCGAACCCCAAACCCGATCCGCCTCGGCCTATCCGGCTTGGCGTCGCGCTCCTCGCGCAGCATGGCGGCGAGGGCATTCGCGTCGCCCAGCTTGCCCAGAATCTCCGCGCGCCGCCGCACCACGGCAAAGTCGCCCGGAGTCACTCCCGACAACGTCCGGACCGTCGCGGGTGCGTCCAGCCCGAAGAAAACCCGAAATGCCGCCACCGCCTGGTCGTGGGCCAGAAAATCCAGGCGAAGCTTGAAATCGAAGCGCCTCAGCGTCGCGGGATCGAGATGTTCGCCGAAGTTGGTGGTGCACGCAAACGGAAGCGGGTGGCTCTCCATCCACGTGAGCATCTCGTTGACCTGGCTGATCTCCCAATTGCGGTGAGCGAAGCGCCGGTCGGCGAGCAGCGAGTCGGCCTCGTCGAATACCAGGAAGTGTTTGTTGTCGCGGGCCTCGGCGAAGGCTTCGGCGATCAGCTTCTCCGTATCCCCCACCCACTTGGACATCAGGTCCGAGGCCCGCTTTTGCACCACTTCCAGTCCGATTTTTTCGGCCAGGTAGCGAACGAACGCGCTCTTGCCGCTGCCGGGCGGACCCTGGAGGCAGAGCGAGACGCGCCGCGGTCCCAATTCGGCGAGACGTTCGGCCAGTTCGACCGGATCGGTCAGGGTGCGGATACCCTTGGGGCCGGTACGGGTCCGGATCAGCCTGGGATCGAATTCGCCGGGCGCCCGTTGGGGCGGCTTCTCGCCATGCAGCAGGCGCGACAGGCTGCGCACGCCGTGGCGGACCGTGGCGATGTCCCCACCGTCGATGAGCCGAGCCGCAGCGGTGGCGCCGGCGGCCACGCCGGGCGTCACGTCGAACTCCCTGGCCAGCGCCCGGGCGTCGCTTTCCTCCGACGGGATGCCGTGGCGCTTCAGTTGCCGGGCCCAGATGCGCTCGCGGACCCTGGGGGATGGCCGGCGAAGTTCCAGCGCGAACATCATTCGCCGCAGTACGGCCTCGCTGGTCTGACGTGCCGCATTGGTCGTCCACAGGGTGGGGGCCTTGTTCTCTTCCAGCAACCGGTGCAGGAAGACCCTGGAGCCGTCCGCCCTGCGCCTGCGCCGGTTTGCCGGGCCGAAAAACCATGGAAACACCGAGCTCGGGTCGGCAAGCAGATCCTCCATCTCATCGAAGAGCAGTATCGAATTGCGGCAGCCTCCGAGGACGCGTTGCGCAAGGCGCAGTTCCTGGAGCCGCTCGCTGCGGCTCGGTTCGCAGCCCCGCTCGTCCGCTTCGCCGACGCTGTACATGGTGACCCCGAGCCGGTGCGCGAGCGTTCGGCAGAACTGTGTCTTGCCGGTACCGGGCGGCCCGTACAACAGCACGTTGACGCCCCGTTCACCGCTCTCCAGCGCGCCGGCGACCAGACGTTCGACGTGGTCGCGGTTGTCGGCCACATGGTCGAAGTCCGACCACTGGAGCTCCGGCGCACGCGCCTTGTCGAACAGCAATTGCCGGACATCCACGCCCTTGTGCGCGGGCGCATGCGCCAGCCGCAGGAGCCGTTGCATATACTTGAAGTCGCCGTCGTCGTCGACGGAAACCAGTCCCGACATTACGAGCGGCGAATCCTCGGCCAAGCGGCGACGCAAGGTCCCCATGGAAATGCCCAGCATGTGGGCCAGGCCGGGATTGGCCACGGAAAAGAACTGGCGATGAACTCTGCCGAAACCATTACGGCACACGATGTCGTCGACCATGGAATCGACGGTCGGCTGCGTCTCGTAGCGCAACAGAAGTTCGAGCAGCGCAACGTCGGTTCGCGAAAGCCGCATATCGCGCCCCAGACGCCGGATTCGCTGTCCGGTACGGTCGGCGCGAACCCGCTTCGCCGCTCTGAATTCGGTAGCAAGGGTATCGCGCAGACGCTCCCAGTCATCCGCCGAAACGTCCTCGTCCCTGCGCAGTTCGTCCAGCAGGCGTGGATTGTCCGCGTCGCCCGGAAGAGAGAGCCGATCAGCGGCGTGCAGCACCCACTTGGCCAGTTCCGTGGCCTCTGTCGAGCGGTGGCGCATTCGCGCGGCCAGGTTCACGAGATACTTCAAACACAGGTGTCGCATGTAGGCCGTGAGCATCGCTTTTCTCCCGTCCGGATTTACTTTCCGGAGAGATGCTAGCGGCTGGATGCGTCATATACGGTCGCATTTGAAGCGCGACATCAAGCAGATGACGAAGAGGAAGAACCTCTGCGCGTCAACCAGGGAATTCACCGCACGTGTTGAAGGCCGGGGCAGCGAATCAGATTCGGACAGAATACCCGTCCCTTACCCTTTCTCCACGAATGGAGGCGGATAATGACGGCCGCCCCGCTCGAGGGTGATCCAGCGCTGTTCCGTGAAAGTCTCTACCGACGCGCGCCCTCCGTGACGGCCCAGGCCACTGTTCTTGACGCCTCCGAAGGGGATGTGCGGCTCGTCATTCACCGAGCTGTCGTTGATGTGCGCCATACCGGTCTGCAGCCGGTTGGCGACGTCGAGCGCCCTCTCCTCGTCCCGGCCGATAATGCCGGCGGACAGCCCGTACTCGGAATCGTTGGCGATTTCCACGGCCTCGTCGACGCCGGAAGCCCGAATCACCGGAGCAACAGGACCGAACGTTTCCTCGCGGTACACCTTCATGTCGCGGGTTACGCCGGAAAGCACGGTGGGCTGGTAATAGGGACCGTCGCTGGTCCCGCCGCAGAGCACCTCCGCCCCCTTTTCGCGGGCATCGTCGACCTGGTCGACGATTTTCCGGAGTTGGCGGCCATTGATGATGGGGCCGATGACATTGCCGATCTCGTGCGGATCTCCCGCCCTCAGCGTCCTGGTGTTTGCCACGAATCGATCCGTGAACTCGTCCGCTACGGTCTCGTCGACGATGATCCTCTCCACGGACATGCAGATCTGGCCCTGGTGCATGAACGTCCCGAACGTCGCGGCGTTGACAGCCTGACTCATATCGGCGTCATCCAGTACAAGGAGCGCGTCCTTTCCGCCCGCCTCGATGCATGCCCGCTTCAGCAGCATGCCCGCCCTGGAGGCGATCTGCCTGCCGACTGCGGTGGAGCCGGTGAAGCTGATTCCGCCAACAAGCGGATTCGAGACCAGTTCGTCACCCACTTCCGCAACGCTGTCCCGTGAACACGTCACGACATTGAAAACACCCTCGGGAATGCCGGCTTCCGCCAGGACCTCGGCGATCAGGGTGCCGCCGCTCATAGGCGTTTCCTCCGATGGCTTCAATACCACGCTGTTGCCGACCGCCAGCGCGACGGCAATGCCACGGGATGTCAGCAGCAACGGGAAATTCCAGGGCGAAATCACACTCACGACGCCGAGGGGCTGGCGCACCGCCATGCTGATCTTGCCGTGCTCCGACGGCATAATTTCGCCGTTGGTCTGATACGCGCACGCTGCCGCGGCACGGAAAATGCCACATGTGTAGCCCGTCTCGAACATGGCCTTGCCGATCCAGGATCCTGCTTCCTCCACCAGCGCGGTGACAAAATCCTGCTGGCGGGCCTCAAGAACATCCGCGGCCTTGGAGAGCAACCGGGCGCGCTCCGAGTGCGGCAGGGCCGCCCACCCCGCGGCTGCCGGAGCGGCGGCTTCCACCGCCGCTTTCGCGTCGCCGCGCGATGCATCGGGCGCCTCGGCCCAGGTATCTCCGGTAGCCGGATTGAGAACCGCGAACGTACGCCGGCCTTCAGCAGCGTTCCACTTGCCGCCGATGAACTGGTTGAGGTGATTCATGAGACTTCCTTTTCGGGGTTGACGATCGAAAATCCCGGCCAAGGTAATGCCCAATTTCCCCGGATGCAAACGCGATAGCGTAGTTGTAATCAAACCGCCGGCGGCTGTTTCACCGGTACGGTCCGCAGAAGCACTGCGCCGTTCAAATCTGCCATGGACGCTTCCGTCGCAGGTCAGGCGAACGATATGCCGTGATTCCTGAACGGCAGCGAACGCAGTCTCCTGCCCGTGCCGGCAAATATCGCATTGGCCAGTGCCGGCGGCGCCGGCGGCGCGCCGCACTCCCCTCCGCTGCCAGGCGTATCGGTCGGCGGCAGAATCACCGTTTCGATTGCCGGCATGTGGCTGATTCGCACCATCTCATATTCATGGAAGTTCTTCTGCCGGGTCGCGCCGTCGTCGATAAGGATCTCCCCGAACATGGCGCTGGTAAGGCCCCAGGTGATGGCGCTCTCCATCTGGTGCTCGATCATCATCGGGTTCATGTACACGCCGACGTCGCATACACAGGTGATCTTGTGCAGCTTGACCCTTCCGTCATCGCTCACGGACGCTTCGAAGACCTCCCCGACCGTGGATTCGTCGCTGTAGGCGAACGCTACGCCCTGGACGTTTCCCGGCGCCGGGCTGCCCCAATTGGAACGCTCTGCAAGGGTGTTCAGGAGCAGAATGTTGCGCTCCCTGTGACCGGCGAGCCCCAGACGGAACTCGATCGGGTCGCGCCCTGCCGCGTGCGCCAGTTCATCCATGAAGCTCTCGCGGTAGAAGGTGTTGTGTATAAATCCGACGCCTCGATAAAAACCTATCGGAATACCGGGTCTTGGCGAGTGGTATTCGAAATTCAGTGCAGGGAAGCGGTAGTCGTGGTCGATCAGACCTTCGGTCGCAAACGGATCCACGGGCACATCGGGGTTATCGATCAGCGATGCCAGAGTCGACTGCACCGCGATCCTGCCCTTGAACCCCGTCACCCTTCCCGCCTCATCCAGGTAGCCTTCCATCCTGACGACGGACTTGGGCCGGTAGGTGTCGTGGGTCATGTCCTCTTCCCGCGACCAGACCAGCTTCACGGGTTTGCCGACCTGCTTCGAGATCAGCGCAGCCTGGTCCGCCGGCGTAGGCCTGCCCCGGCGGCCGAAACCACCGCCCAGATATTGGTTGTTGACGATGATGTTTTCCGTCGGCACTTCGGGAAACATGCGTTCGCACATGCTTTCGATGCCCCCGGGTGCCTGGGTACCCAACCAGAACTCGATGCTGTCGCCTCGATAGTGGGCGGTGGCGTTCAGCGGCTCCAGGGTGGCGTGGGCCCAATACGGAGCCTCGTATGTGGCGGTCACCATCTGCGCCGCCGCGTCCCTGGCGGCATCGATATCACCCTCATTGACAGCCTCGTTGCCGGGCTGGTCGAGCAATTGCAGCATTTCCTCGCGGATGTTCTCGCTGTTGCGCGCCGCGACGGGGCCCAGGTCCCACTGCGGCTCAATCGCATCCAGACCTTTCTTTGCCGACCAATAATTAGTTGCGGTGACCGCCACCGCATCGTCCAGCATGACCACCTCTTCCACGCCGTTGACAGCGAGCGCGGGCTCGGGATCCACGGACCGCAGCGTTCCGCCCGGCACCGGTGTCGCAGCGATGGTCGCCACCACCATCCCGTCCACGTGCATGTCGATCCCGTACTTCGCCGCGGCCGTGGACTTCGCTTCGGTATCCCATCGCGGGAAGGGTGTGCCGAGGATCCTCCACTCGCTCTGCGGCTTGAGCGGCACGTCCGCGGGAATCTCCATTCCCGAGGCCGTCTCGCCCAATTCGAAGTAACTCAGGCTCCTCCCGGAGGCCGGATGCGTGACGCGCCCGCTCCGCGCGACGGTCTCGTCCACGGACACGGCCCATGTCGCAGCCGCGGCGTTGCGCAGCAACTCCCGGGTATTCGCGCCGAGCTGCCGCAAGGGCTCATACGCCCAGCGGACCGCGGAAGTCCCCACCGTTGTCTGGTAACCGAACAGCAGGTTACTGAAGGCTGCCTGGTTGAGGGGCGCCTGTTCGATGCGTACCTGCCCGATATCCAGTTCCAGTTCCTCGGCAATGAGCATCGGAAGCGAGCTGAGCGAACCCTGCCCCATCTCCGCTGCAGCCGAGACGATGGAGACTGTCTCATCGGTGTTGAGCGTCAGGTAGGCGTTGATCATGTCCCGGTCGACCACGAAGGGATCCGGCAGTCCGCCGAACTGGGCGCGGGCCGGCCTCGCCGGCAGGTGGAATCCGATGACCAGGCTTGCAGCGGCCGTACCCGAGGTTTGCAGGAATTCGCGCCGGGAGATTTCCATCTTCATGCCCGACCCTCCCTCATCTTCGCCGCGGCGGTGTGTATCGCCGCACGTATCCGCGTATAGGTGCCGCACCGGCACACGTTGGTGATGGCGATGTCAATGTCCGCGTCGCTGGGTTCGGGATTGCGGTCGAGAAGCCCCTTGGCGGCCATGATCATGCCGGACTGGCAGTAGCCGCACTGGGGGACCTGGTGCTCGATCCAGGCCTGCTGGACCGGGTGATCGTCAAGGTCCTCTATAGTGCGGATGTCGCTGCCTTCCGCGGCGCTTGCCGGGACGATGCAGGCACGCACCGCGTTGCCGTCCACCTCGACGGTACAGGCCCCGCAATAGGCGATCCCGCAGCCGTACCTGGTTCCGTTCAGTCTCAGAAAATCTCGCAGCACCCACAACAGCGGGGTGTCGGGCTCGGCATCGATCCGATGGGTTTGTCCATTGACCGTCAACGTAATCATTTTAATCCCCGCCTGCGCCGGACCGAAGCGCCATTTCCCCGTTCAGGAGAGTCGTTTGAAACAATACTAGTCGGAGTTGACCGTGACAAATTCACGCGACAAATGGCGGGTTATCCACGGTGGACATTAATTCCGTCTTTCCGCGCAGGTACTGTTAACATGCCGACCCCGCAACCCTATTCAATACATGTTTCGCCTGCATCCAAAGGAGCAATCATGAACCTGCGACCATTCCTTGCCCCACTTCTTGCCGCGCTGCTGGCCATTGCCGGCGCCCACGCACAGGAAAATCAATCCATCGTCGTGTACGGCGCCAGCGGAAGCATTGGCGGTCTGATTGTCAATGAGGCACTGGAACGAGGCCATTCCGTGATCGGCGTTTCACGCTCACCCGATCGCCTGACCGTCGAGCACGCGAACTTCACCCCCGTGCAGGGCGACGTAACGGACGCTGAGTCCTTTACTGCGGTGACCAGCGGGGCGGACGGGGTAGTGATCTCCGTGCAGGGGACGCCGGAGGGCGACTTCGCGCCGGAAAACTCGACCCACGCGCTGGCGGCCAGCACAGCGGCTGAGGCGCTCGTCGGCATGGAAAATGCACCGTACGTACTGCAGATCGGCGGCGCGACGACGATGCTGCCGACCATCGAGGAAATGCTGGCGAACGCGCCGTTTCCGGTATCCGAAGGTACTCCGCCGTATGCCATGCTCATCGGCCACAAGGTGGCCCTGGATACCTACCGGGCCAGCGACATCGACTGGACCGTCCTCACACCGCCGTTCGGTATCATGGGCTGGACCCCCGACGGAATTGCGGATACGCAGCAGCTAGGCGAATATCGCACGTCGACTACGGAGTTCGTCACGGACGCCGACGGCAATATGTCGATCTGGGTGGCCGACCTTGCCGCCGCGGCCATCGACGAGTTGGAAAACCGAGCCTTCGTGAGGCAGCGCTTCACGATCGGCTACTGAGCCGGGAGGAACAGTTGATCATGGTACAAAAGTCATGCTGGACAGACGCCGACAACGGCATCCTCGTACTTCGGCTGGTGTTGGGCGGCACCTTTTTTCTGCACGGCTGGAGCAAGGTCCTTCACGGGATCGAGAACCAGATGAGCATGCTGGTAGCCAATGGCATCCCGGGATTCTTCATATACTTCGTCTACATCTCCGAAGTGCTGGCGCCGATTCTTCTGGTGCTCGGCCTGTTTACAAGACTGTCCGCGATTTCGGTGATCGTGACCATGCTGACGGTCTTCTACGTCCTTCCGGGGCCCTTCTTTGCGCTGACCAGCGTCGGGGCCTGGAACAAGGAAATTCAGCTTCTGTTCCTTGCGCTGGGTGTCGCGCTGTTCTTCATGGGCCCGGGACGATTCCGCGTCTACGCTACCGGCAAAAGGCATTGGCTGCTGGACTAGTGCTGCCGGCACAACACAACTATTCGCTCAGCCAATTTCCCGGTATCACCAACATTCATTAGACGGGATGGCGATGGATCGCTAAGTTGAACCAATCTGCGTCAGGGTCCCGGGGAACCTGGTTTTTCGAGGAGTTACTTCATGAGATTGCTGCGAACATGTGTATTTGTTTTAGTCTGTCTTGCGCTCCAGACGGCTCAAGGTCAGTCACAGGGCATGGCGCCTGGCGGCCCGGTCGGTATGGGGCCCGCCATGGGCGTACCTCTTTTCCCGACCGATCCCTCTGCGCTTGAGGAGTTTCCCCAGTCGGAGCGCGACCGGATCGTCACCGGTATCGAATCCTTCCAGACCGTGCTCGACGGCTGGGAACGGAAAGCGCAAACGGGCAACATCATGAACACCTACCGGAACGAGGTGATCGCGGAATTCGAGCCCGGTGAACCGAAGTTCGAGCCCGAGCCGGGCAAGACCTATTTCTACGAGAACACCGGTGCCATGGCGAACATGTTTTCCGTGGGCCGCAACGTGACCACCGCCCGGTCCAACCGCGTGGTCGTAGGCGACGCGGAGACCAGGGAAGTCATCGCATACGGCGAGCTGGCGCCGGAGTTGCGTACCAGCGTTCACACAACGGTCCTATCCCCTGACGGCAGGTTCGTTTACATCATCGGCGCGCTCTCCACGGAGACCCAGCCGACACTGCTGTCCACCACGGCCCTGGTGAAGGTGGATGCCCTGACCCTGGAGCCGGTGAAGATCGTCACCATGGGCGGCAGGCTGCATCATGGCCAGATCTTCCGGGACAATCTCCTGCTGATCGATACCTTCGCGCGGGCCGACGACGGTCTGGACGTGTTCCTCTACGACACCGAGACGGATGAGATCGTCGGCGGCGTCCGCGATGAGGACCTCGGCGGCAGTTCCTATACCTCGTATACGGACGGCGAATACATCTACATCCTGATGCAGCCGGCCGGCTATGGCCCGCGCGGCATGGACGCCTTCGTCGGGGCATCGAGCATGAACGTCGGGCGCCTGACCACCATGCGGCCGTTCTGGGTGGCGCGGGTCAATCCCGACACCTGGGAGGTGGAGCAGGAATACCCCTACCCCGGCTACCGGGGCGACTGGATCGTCATCGATTCGGCGTCGGAGTATATGTATGTTCCCGCCGGCGGTTCATCCAGCGTCACCAAGATCGACATCGAGACCGGCGCGATCGCCTGGCATGCAGCGGCGGGTATCGGCCCCTACGGCGCCACGCTCAACGCCGACGAATCGGAGATCTGGATCGCGGACAAGGGCGAGACGACCGGGTTCATGGGGCGGACGGTCACGGTGCTCGATACCGCGAGCGGCCGGGGCGTGGAGACCGTCTTCGCTGGCTACATGATCGACCACGTGCTGCTCGCTCCAAACGGCCGGGAAGTCTGGGGCACCAGCAATGCCGAGGGCGTCCTGTACGTCTTTGACACGGCCACGCGCGAGCAGATGGCCACCATTGAAATGCCCGGCTACGGCGATGCCCATGGCCTGGTGTGGGTGCACTACGACGAGAACGGCGATGGCCGGGTCGTACGCGACCAGGGCGGCTTCCACGGCGGACTCGACCCGGCGGAGGGGATTTTCCTGGACTATTGATCTGCCGTTTCAATTCCTGGATGTCCCGCAGCCCGAGGCACCAACAACCAGGGCGCGGCCCATGTGCCGGCGTGTGGGTGTGTCCGAGTGTCCGTGTCAAGAACAAATGCCGTGAAGCCGGGTCTTGAATTCAATCGATTTACATAATCGAACGGCGATCGTTACCGGGGCTGCCCGCGGGCTGGGCCTTGCCATCGCGTCCCGATTGCGACTGTCAGGCGCCAGTATCGCTGCGTGGGACCTTCCGGATTCCGGGCTCGGCGACTCGGTCGAGTCCATGCGCCGGAACGCTGAGTCTCCAGGCAGGATCGCTGGTTTCAGTACCGACATCGCCGACAGTGCCTCCGTCGCCGGAGCGATGGAGGCAACGCTCGGGGAGTTTCCCTCCGTCGACATTCTCATCAACAACGCGGGCATCTCCGGTCCCAACCATCCGCTATGGGAATACCCGCCGGACGATTGG
This sequence comes from Gammaproteobacteria bacterium, assembly GCA_022820625.1. Lineage (GTDB taxonomy): Bacteria > Pseudomonadota > Gammaproteobacteria > Steroidobacterales > Rariloculaceae > UBA6522. The sequence goes on from JAJEFE010000124.1 coordinate 22,075, forward strand.
CGGCGCGTCATCGAAGTCAACCTGCTCGGCAGCTTTAACGTCACGCGGGCGGTGGTCCCGAACATGATCGCCCGCGGTTACGGGCGGATCGTCAATATCGCTTCAGTCGCAGGGAAAGACGGCAACCCGAACGCCTCCGCCTACAGCGCGTCAAAGGCCGGTCTCATCAACATGACCAAGTCATTGGGCAAGGAATTGGCGGGAACCGGCGTGTTGGTCAATTGCGTGACGCCGGCCGCCGTGCGCACGCCCCTCTTTGAACAGATGAGCGAAGAGCATGTAGCCTACATGCTGTCGAAGATTCCGCTGCAGCGCTTCGGCGAACCGGAGGAGATCGCGGCGCTGGTGGCCTGGCTCGCCTCGGAGGAGTGTTCGTTCAGCACGGGCGCGGCGTTCGATCTGTCCGGCGGACGGGCGACCTATTGATCACCGTGCCGCGGAAGAAGAGGAGAATGAATTTGGACATGATCGAGCGGTTCAGCCAGGAGCTTTGGCACGCACGGCTTGAACAGAAACCGATCGAGCCGCTGACCGAGCGAGCCCCCGATCTCACCATTGAGGACGCCTACCGGATTTCACTGGCGGTACTCGACCGGCGGCTGGCCGTGGGCGAGACCGTTGTGGGCAAGAAGATCGGGCTGACCAGCAAGGCCGTCCAGGAGACGCTCAAGGTCGATGAACCGGATTTCGGTTTCATTACCGACGTCATGGTCTACCGGAGCGGCGATACGTTGGAAATCGCCCGTGACCTGATTCGTCCCAGGGCAGAGGGCGAAATCGCGTTCAAGCTGAGCCGCGACCTGGCGGGTCCGGGCGTGACAGCAGACGAGGTACTCGCAGCCACCGAGGGATTGGCGGCGTGTTTCGAGATCGTCGACTCGCGGATCAGGGACTGGCGAATCAAGATCCAGGACACGGTGGCGGACAATGCCTCCTGCGGGATGATCGTGCTGGGTGACCAATGGGTGACGCCCGACTCCGTCGACCTGCCGGCATGCAAAATGGTGGTCAAGACGAACGGCGTAGAAGTGGCCACCGGCCTGGGAGCCGCCGCGCTCGGCTCCCCCGCGAACGCTGTCGCGTGGCTGGCAAATGCGCTCTCGGAATTCGGCACGTCGCTCGAGGCCGGCGAGATCATCCTTTCAGGTTCCCTGGTGCCGCTGCAGCCCATCGATGCCGGCGACCGGCTGCTGGTTGAAGTGGAAGGCATCGGGCAGGCGGAAATCAATTTTGTATGAACAGCAGAGCATGTTGCGCCCCACTGCTCGTTCCCAACGAACCAAATCTGTTCACGACATTCACACTCAGGCCAAGTACATGACATGAACGCCCAGCGGACCGAGTTGCTCGACACCGTATCGCGGTACCAGATCGGCGTCATCGCGATCTGCGTCGCCATCAACATCTTCGAGGCATTCGACCTGTTTGCCATGGCCTACGCGGCGCCCGTGCTGTCGCAGGCCTGGGGACTGGAGCCGCGGTCGCTGGGCATCGTCTTGAGCGCCGTCTTCCTCGGCATGGCGCTGGGTTCCGCCCTGGTCGCCCCGTTGAGCGATCACTTCGGGCGCCGCACGGTCATGTGCGCGGCGTTGGCGGTCCTGACGGGCGCCATGTTCCTGACGGCAACGGCGACCACGGTATCCCACCTGCTGATCTATCGCGTTCTCGCCGGTATAGCCATCGGCACCATTCTGCCAACCGTCACCACCACGGTTGCGGAGTTCGCGCCGGACCGGCACCGCAACCTCTGCGTGAGCGTCCTGCATGTCGCCGCCCCGGCCGGCGGCATACTCGGTGGCATAGTGGCGCTTGCGCTGATGTCCCAATACGGCTGGACATCGGTATTCATCGCCGGTGGTGCGGTGACGGCGCTGGTCACCCTGCTCGCCCTGGCGCTGGTTCCGGAGTCCCCCGAGTTCCTGCTCCGCCAACCCGACGGAAGGGGCCTGACAAAGCTGAATGCCACATTGGGGCGCATGGGTCAGCGGCCGGTTGACGCCGAAGCGGCCGCGTCGTTGTTGCGACGGCCCGGAAGCGTGGGAATACGAGGCCTGTTCGAAGACAATCCGGTAGCGTGGACCGTGCTGTTGTGGATCTGCTTCTTTTGCGTGATCTTCGGCTTGTATTTCGTCAATACATGGCTGCCGCAGGTCATCGTCAGCGCCGGGCTGCCGCTGGACCGCGCCATCTACGTGACGGTGATCTTCAACACCGGCGGCGCCATCGGCGTTTTCTGGATGGGGCTGCAATCCCGGGCCCGGGGTCTACGACCCATGCTCACGGCCTTCCTGTTGAGCAGCTTCGCGCTCATGGCCGTGTTCGGATTCATGCCCTTGAACGTGACCCTGCTGTCGGTGCTGGCATTTTTCGCCGGAATCTTCATCAACGGCAGTTTCGTCGCTCTGTATATCGCGGCGGTGCGGCTCTACGACACGCGGTCGCGCTCCAGCGGCCTCGGCTGGGGCATCGGCATCGGGCGTGTAGGCGCCATCCTGAGTCCCACGGTCGCCGGGCTGTTGATCGCCCTGGGGCTTTCCAGGGGGATGAATTTCCTTATCTACGCGACCCCCTTCCTGATGGCGGCCATCGCCATCGCCGCACTGCAATCTCCACGACTTGCCGCCCGGGAGGGTTCCGAACCGGGCTAGCCCGAATATTGCACCAATAAGGAGGCAAGGCTCCTATTATTCGATATAATTCAGTTGCTTAGGCTGATATCGAAGGAGACCTTGCCGTGACACAATGTTACCAGAACTCGTTCGAGTTTCCTCGGGTGCATCGGCGT
>JAJEFE010000084.1 GCA_022820625.1 Gammaproteobacteria bacterium
CTAGTGCTGCGTCAACCTCATAATGTCGTATCAGCGCGTTCACAAGCGCGCAGATGCGCGGCGTCGGCTCGCCGACGTATTGGGCATACGTCAAGAGACGACAACAAAGCAGATGGGCGCTTGTGGACGCGCCCTTCGGGTGGCCGCAGGCCCGCCCCTGGCCGTGTTGCGACCCTTGACCATGGGCCCACCATGGCCGGCGGGCCGCGCCTTGCCAGGAGCGGGCCTGCGGCCACTGATACGACATTATGAGGTTGACGCAGCACTAGTTTCCCGTCCCGGAAGTTACTATCACTGCAGCGCGGCCCACGCCGCAAGCTGCTAGTTACGCGACATCAGGAACCGCCGCGCTTCCTGCAGGCCGGTGAACGAATCGCGTCCGTCCCAGATGGCGTTGAGAATCTCGTACTGCTCGGCGGCGCCTTCCGCATCGCCCATCTGTTCCAGAGCCCTGGCCAGACCCAGCACAGAGCGAGGCCTGTTGGGCATACGCAGTAACGATGTCTCGAACTTGGCCGCCGCGTCTTCCGGCCGCCCCAGCTCAAGCAGAATCTCGCCGTACAACTCGTAGGCCGGCTTGACCGGGTCGGCCGCCCCGTTGGGCGGGCGGATCGTGGCGACAATGGCAAGCGCCTCGTCCATGAATCGAACGGCGCCGTCCGCGTCGCCCTGGGCCAGGCGCACCAGGGCCGCCACCTCCTTCTGCATGACCTGGACCCAGCGCTGCCCCATGCCCGGTCGCGTATTGCCGCCACTGTCTCCATCAGCCACACGGCGCGCAAGCGCCTCTTCGGCCGTCCGGGCCGTTTCGACGTCACCCGTCCTGACCGCGCTCAGACCGGTGGCGAGCAGCGTGTGCGGCGAGGTCTCGTCGGTGATTGCGTCGATCCGCCACTGCTCGGTTTCCACCACGTACCGCGCTTCCATCAGCGGCAGGGTCGAGACCGCCCTGGCCTGGCCCTCGCTGGCCTCGATGATCGCCTGCAGGCGGTCGATCCACAGCCTTGCCTTCTCGTAGTCGCCGCGCTGCAGGTCGCCGTACTGGCCCCAGTCCAGCGCGTGCACCGCGTCACCCACCGAGTCCCCGGGCTGCCAGAGATTCTGCGCCGCGTCGTACGCGGACTGGTTGTTCGTGGAAACCAGGTCCCACATGCCGTGCTGAATGAAGATGTGCGTGGGCATGTGGCGGGCGTGGGATACCGCCGGGGCGATTTCGGAGAAAACGTAGGCCGCCGGCAGGGCGATCGGGGCGTGCAGCGGATCGTCGAAGGCGTGGATCACGAAGTGCGCGGCGCCGGGATGGGCGGGATTGCGCTCCAGCACGCCGAGCGCGATGGCGCCGGCGCGCATTTCCAGCCGCAGACTGTCGTCGCCGAGAGCCCGTGCGCCGCTCAGCATGGAAAGGGCATTGAATGTGGCGATTTCATCGTCCTCGGGATACTGCTCGTACAGGTGGGCCATGGCGTCCATGTAGGCGACCCGGCGCTCCTGCCAGGTGCCCTCGCCCCAGAGAATCTCAACCGCTTCGAGCAACCCCCTTTCCCTGGCGGTAGGCGCCTTGGCCAGGCGCTCTTCACGCGTTGCTCCAAGACGCGCGAGGGCTTCCCGCGGCGACTCGGCATCGGCCTCGAGCATCAACGGGTGGTTGTAGGACAGCGATTCGCCCCAGTAGGCCAATGCAAAATCCGGCTCCAGGGCCTGGGCGGCGCGGAACTGTTCGATCGCCTGCTTCCAGCCGAAGCTGTGCAGGATCGCCACCCCGCGCAGGAAATGCTGCTGCGCTTCCTCCGTGGCCGACGTCGGGAAGTCGATGGTGCCGACATTTTCGAACTGGGTATGGGCTGGTCCGCCCACCGTCAGCGCAACGAGGGCAAACAGGGCGGATGTCAGTCGGATACTCTTCATGGGATTCACTCCACGCAATGGGCCTAGTCTCGATCAATCATCAAACAATCCGTGTTCCCGGTCAATCCAGAACGGCTCCGGCCACGCGCTTCTCCTGCCAGGCCTGCGCGCTCCAGTAGAGCACGTAGTCCAGGCCGCTGGTGATACTGGTGAAGACCACGGCGGCGCCTGCCAACACCACAACGACGTCAGGAGGCCAGGCGAAGGCAGCCGCGGTCAATGTCAACCCCACGAATATGAACTGGCAGGTGGTATTGATGCGGCTGAAGAGCCTGGGCTCGCCTTCAAGCGGAGCCACCAGCCACTGGACGGCCGCCGCGCCGCCGACGATGACCGCGTCCCGCACCACGACCAATACGGCCAGACTCAACGGGATCAAACCCAGGTAGGCCAGCGTGAAGAAGACGCTGATCGCCAGGAGCTTGTCCGCCGCCGGGTCCAGAATGCTGCCCAGCCTCGTCCGCCAATGGAATTGCCGTGCAAGGAAGCCGTCAACAGCATCGGAAATACCCGCAAGGCCGATCAGGATCACGGCCGTGAGGTACTCCTGCTGGGCAAGGAAAACCACGATCGGCGCGACCAGAATGACGCGCGCGATACAAATCGCGTTGGGAATCCAGTTGAGTTGCATGGGGAATCCGGTGCTCGATCTTTGTCCGTCGGTGATCTGGTATCAAGTCTCGGGATATTCAGGCCAGGCCGGGCTGCTATTTTCGCGCTATCGCGACAGCGAGTAAATCAGGTTGCCGCCGATTTCGTCGCCGCTTGCAGGCGATCTCGACAGCACGTCGCCCAGGGCCAGGACCCTGTTCAACACCAGTGCGCCGCCGCGGGCCTGCACCTGCAACGTCATTTCCGTTCCCACAAGTTGCTCCAGTTGTACGGACTCCAGGACACTCAGGCTCTCCAGGTAGCTCATCACCCGGCCATAGTCGTCCAGCGATTCGATGCCCTCGACCACCAGGCGCGCGCCCGTGGCGCCGCCGATGCCGCTGAATTCCTGCGCGTACAGATCGGCCACGACATCCAGACCCGATCGGACCGACACGCCGGACAACGGGCGCAGGTCCCCTCCCCTGTGCAGGGTCCACCGGGCGGTCTCGATCCCCTCCTCGCCGAGCCGGATGCGGCCGCTCAGTACCGCGTCCGGAGCATAGCGCTCCGATGCCCGGCCCAGGCGTTCGGAAAAATTGCCCCAGACGTCGATAAAGTTGACTGCGTCCAGGTCCCGCAGGTCCATCAGCGGCAGGGAGACGGGAAGGCCCCGCTGGCCTGCGGCGGCGAGCAGTTCCTCTCGCAGCGCCGAGGCCGCGGCCTCTACGGTTTCGCTGTTTGGGACCGGCGACGCGCTCGCGGCCAATATGCCGCGTTCGCCGGGACCGCCATCGATGGCGACCCAAATCAATGTCAGCGGACGTTCCTCTCCCCACAAGGGCTGGTTTCTGGCCGTCAGCGCCTGCTGCAAGCCGACCGGATCGAATACGATGAGCAGATTCTCCCTGTCGGGATTACCCCGCTGCACGACGTATCGGCCTGCGTCGCGAACCAGGTCCAGCAGGGCGGGATTCGTGGGAGCATCGCGCTGACCGGTGAGGCGAATCAACAGTTCCCCCATGGCGAAACGGTCGAAATCCGCGTCCGTGCGCAGAACTTGCGGCCTGGCGACCTGGGGATTCAGCGGAACGGTGATCGTATAGAGGTTCTCGAATATCGCGGAAAAAACCAGAGTCGGGACAAGGACTGTGGCGATCCCGATCATCAAGGCGCAGGTCCGGACGCGACCTGTCCGGCCAATGGATTTCCTCATGGATACACTCGGGATGCGGTACTCCCGTATTATAGCGGCTGGGCGGCCCGCCTCCGGGTCCGTGGGCGCCGCAACGAGGAGAGCAGAAGAAATGCGCGCCAAACCACGGCTCACCTACAAGGCCGCCGGCGTCAATATCGACGCGGGGCAGGCTCTTGTCGAGCGGATCAAGGGCGCGGTTGCCCGCACGCGCCGTGTCGAGGTGCTGGGCGACCTGGGCGGATTCGGCGGACTGTTCAAGGTGCCGGTGGACCGCATGCAACGGCCCGTGCTGGTCGCCGGAACCGACGGCGTCGGCACCAAGATCGAATTGGCCATTCAACATGACGCCCACGAAAACGTCGGCATCGACCTGGTCGCGATGTGCGTCAATGACGTGATCGTCATCGGAGCGGAACCGCTGTTTTTCCTGGACTACCTGGTCACGCCGCGGCTGGACGTGGACATTGCCGCGCGCGTCGTGGGCGGAATTGCCAAGGGCTGCGAACTGGCGGGAGCCGCCCTGATCGGCGGCGAAACTGCCGAACACCCGGGACTGGAAATGTCCGTGGACTACGACCTTGCCGGCTTCTGCGTCGGGGTGGTCGAGGAAAACCAGATTATCGACGGGCAGGGCATCAGAGTCGCGGACGCCATCATCGGCCTCGGTTCGTCGGGACCGCATTCCAATGGCTTCTCGTTGATACGCCGGGCGCTGGACCACACGGGCGCGGACGAGCAAACGCAGGTCGGCGACCGCCCCCTGATGGAACAGTTGCTGACGCCGACGCGCATCTATGCCGACACGATCCTCAAGCTGTGCCGCGAAGTTTCGGTGAAGGGCATCGTGCACATCACCGGCGGAGGGCTGATCGAGAACATTCCGCGCATATTGCCGAAGGGGCTCGGCGCCCGGCTGGATTCCACCGCGTGGCCGTCCCACCCCGTATTCGACTGGCTGCGGGACGTCGGCGTCGCAGAGCCCGAAATGCTGCGCACGTTCAACTGCGGCGTCGGCATGTGCGTCATCGTTTCGCCGGCCGAGGTCGATGAAGCCCTTGCGCTGCTGCGAAATTGCGGCGAGGACGCCTGGGTCATCGGTAAAGTCGCGCGCGACAGGTATGGAAAGGTGCGGGTCAGTTGACCGCGGGCGATCCGTACAGGCTCGTGATCCTGAGCTCGGGTACGGGCACGAATCTGCAGAACCTCATCGATTACGCCGCGCGGAGCAACGATCGCATCCGCGTCTCCGCCGTTTTCTCCGACCAGCGCAGCAGGAGCCTTGCGCGGGCGCGAGCCGCAGAGGTCCCGGCACACCATCTGTCCGCGAAGGATTTCCCGGACCGGGCCGCCTACGACGCCGCGCTGGGCGATGCGGTCGCCGCCTGCCGGCCGGACCTGATCGTGCTGTCGGGCTTCATGCGCATACTCGGAGAGGCGTTCGTCGCGCGCTTCGCGGACCGCATCATCAATATCCACCCGTCCCTGCTGCCGCGCTTTACCGGCCTGCACACCCACCGCCGCGTCCTCGCTGCCGGCGACGAGTTTCATGGCGCCACGGTGCACTTCGTGACCGAGGACCTGGACGCCGGACCCGGAATCATCCAGTGCCGCATGGCCGTGCTTCAGGACGACGATGAAGCAAGCCTTCAAGCTCGCGTTCACGAAGTCGAATATATGATTTTTCCCCGTGCCGTTGAATTGTGCGCCACCGGGTTGGTCAAATTTTCCGATGGTGAAGCGCTTTTCGACGGTATGCCCATGCACGGCCCGGTGCTGGTGAAGCATGAGAGGTAGTTCCCTTGTCTCAACGCTCCTGAGTATCGCAGCAGGCGTCGCGAGCGGGACCGCTCTTGCGTCAGGCGACCTGCTGCCCGGCTATAACGCCGTCTACGAGGTCTACAACCGGGACCGCGCCGTGGGCGAAGCGGAGTTCTCCGTGACGCGGCTGGATGCCGAGCGCGGCATCTACGAGTTCCGCTCCGTTTCGCGGGTCAGGGGCCTGTACAGGCTTTTCGTTCCCGGGCCGGCGGAAGAACTCAGCGTTTTCGTTCTCGAGGACGGACGGATCCGGCCCCTGGCCTACTCGTTGCGCGACGGCACGCGCCGGGGCCGGAACAGTTTCAATGTCGAGTTCGACTGGGAACGCGAATACGCCACCATCACGGCTGGAGAGACCCGCATGGAACCGCAATTGCTGCCCGGCATGCTGGGCCGGGGTAGCCTTCAGGTTGTGCTGATGTTGCTCGCCGACGATTTCTCCACCAAGCAAGTGACCCTGCTCGACCAGGACGGCCCCGAAATTCACGAATTGCGCGGAGACGGCGAAGAAACACTGGACACGGCGGTGGGCCGGATTGCGACCCGCAAGGTGATCCAGCAACGACTGGGGTCATCGCGCAGGACCCTGGTCTGGCTGGCGCCCGAGCTGCAAGACCTGCCTGTTCGTATAGAGCGCCAGAACGACGGGGAAACGCGCGCGACGTTTCAACTCGAGCACGTGAACTGGCACGAATAACTCCGGGCGCCACCCCTTCGCTCGGAGCGTGATGCCCTCGTTCCGGGCGCCATCCCTTGGCTCGGAGCGGGATGCCCTCGTCCGGGCGCGACCGCTACGGCGCGGGCGCTAACCCTTCGGCAGCGTCACCCCGGTCTGCCCCTGGTACTTGCCGTCGCGGTCGCGGTAACTGATCTCGCAGACGTCGTCAGCCTGGAAGAAGATCATCTGCGCAACCCCTTCGTTGGCATAGATCCTGGCGGGCAGCGGCGTGGTATTCGAGAATTCCAGCGTCACATGCCCTTCCCACTCGGGTTCCAGTGGCGTGACATTGACGATGATGCCGCAGCGAGCATAGGTCGACTTGCCGAGACAGATTGTCAGAACGTTTCGCGGAATGCGAAAGTACTCGACTGTCCTGGCCAGGGCGAAGGAGTTCGGGGGCACGATACAGATCTCACCCTGCTTGTCGACGAAGCTTGAGTCGTCGAATCCCTTGGGGTCAACGATTGCGGAATTGATGTTCGTGAAGACCTTGAACTCCGCCGCGCAGCGCACGTCATAGCCATAGCTCGAGGTGCCGTAGGAGATCACTCTCTGGCCGTTGACGCGCCGCACCTGCTCCTCCTGAAAAGGCTCGATCATCCCCTGCTCGAGCGCCATTCGCCGTATCCACCGGTCGGAGCGAATGGTCACGTGTTTTCCTCCACGGTGATGGTGGGGAACAGTTGGCTGTAATCCTTGCCCTGCGCGGCCAGTTGCGCGCCCGCCGCCCTTGCGATCTGCCGGTAGTAACGAGCGAGTGAATCGTCCGGTGCAGCCACCACCGTGGGCTCGCCACGGTCCGTGGTTTCGCGGATGCGGCTGTCCAGCGGCAGCCCTCCGAGCATCGGCAGGTCATACTCGACGGCCAGCCGCTCCGCGCCGCCATGACCGAAGATGGGTTCCTCGTGCCCGCAACTGGAGCAGATGTGCCGACTCATGTTTTCGACGATCCCCAGAATAGGCACGTTGACCTTCTGGAACATTTCAAGGCCCTTGCGGGCGTCGGCCAGGGAGATTTCCTGGGGCGTGGTCACGATGATCGCGCCGCTCACGGGCACGCGCTGTGAGAGCGTGAGCTGGATGTCGCCGGTACCGGGGGGCATGTCCACCAACAGGTAGTCGAGCTGGCCCCAATTCGTATCGTTCAGCAACTGGTTCAGCGCCGACGTCACCATGGGCCCGCGCCAGGCCATCGGCTGGCGCTCGTCCACCAGGAAACCGATGGACATGGCCTTGATTCCGTGGGCTTCCAGGGGCTCAAGCGACTTGCCGTCCCTGCTCACGGGCCGCTGGCCCATCAGCCCCAGCATCCGCGGTTGACTGGGACCGTAGATGTCCGCATCGAGAATTCCCACCCGGGCACCCTCCTGGGCGAACGCCAGCGCCAGATTTACCGTGACGGTGGACTTGCCCACGCCGCCCTTCCCCGACGCCACGGCAATCAGATTGCTGACGCCCCCCATTGGCTTGAGCCCGTGTTGCACGGAGTGGGACTCCACGGCCCAGTCCACGGAGATCTCGATATCGGCTTCGATTCCCAGTGACGACGTGTGGTCACGCAACGCATCCGTCAATTCCTCGGCGCTGCGTTCGGCCGGAAAACCCAGGCGAACAACGACCCGATACCCGTTCGCGGCGGACTCGACCCTGAGTCGAGCACCCGAGTCGCCCAGGCGGAGATTCGTATGGGGGATCAAGAAGGTACGAACGCGCTCCTCGAGCGCCGCCTGTTCCTGGCTGCTCATGCGGGATTTCCGATATCGTGGAAACCGCAATTGTCGAACTTCGATCCGTTCAAAGCAATCGCCACGCAAGCAACCCGCGGCAATCGCCGCCCGTCGCACCGAGACCGACAAGGCGCCCGGCCGGCAAGGCGGTCTTCCGCCCCATGCCGCGGGACTCTTGCCACGGGCTGCCAGAGCATCGGTACTGCTCCGATGGCATAATCGCGCACCAATCCCTGTACCACGTCAACTTCCCCGATCGGAGTCCCGCGCAGTGGCCGACCCACGCGACATTCTGGTGACCAGCGCCCTGCCCTACGCCAGCGGACCGCTGCACCTCGGACACCTGGTGGAATACACCCAGACCGACATCTGGGTGCGATTCCAGCGCATGCGCGGCCACCGCTGCATCTACGTTTGCGCCAGTGACGCCCACGGTACGCCGACGATGATGCGCGCGGATGAGGCGGGGGTCGCCCCCGAGACGCTGGTGGCCGAAGTCGCGGGAGGGCATCGCAAGGATTTTGAGCGCTTCAGGATCAGCGTCGACAACTACCAGACGACGCATTCCGCGGAGAATCTGGAACTGACCCGGGAGATGTATCGGCGTCTCAAGGAGAACGGACACATCGACCGGAGGGTCATCACCCAGGCGTACGACGACGAGCGGCGCATGTTTCTGCCAGATCGATACGTGCGCGGCGAGTGCCCGTCCTGCGGCGCCGCGGATCAGTACGGAGACTCCTGCGAGGTTTGCGGCGCAACCTACGCACCCATGGACCTGAAGAATCCCGTCTCGGTGGTGTCGGGGACCACGCCGTCGTTGCGCGAATCCGAACACTTCTTCTTCCGGTTGAGCGCGTTCGAAGAAGAACTCAGGGCGTGGGTGCCCGAGCACGTCGATGCCGCCATGGTGAGGAAGCTCGAAGAGTGGTTCCGGGCCGGGCTCAAGGACTGGGACATTTCGCGGGATAAGCCTTACTTCGGCTTTGAGATCCCCGGCGAGACCGGCAAGTACTTCTATGTCTGGTTCGACGCGCCCATCGGCTACATGGCGAGTTTCCTGCAGCTTTGCAGGCAATCCGCGGCGGCGGGCAGCGAAACGCTCGACTTCGACGACTACTGGGCGGCCAACGCGAAAACCGAGCTCTATCACTTCATCGGCAAGGACATCGTCTATTTCCATACCCTGTTCTGGCCGTCCGTGCTCAGCGGCGCGGGGTATCGCAAGCCTTCCGGCGTCTTCGTGCACGGGTTTCTCACCGTGGACGGGAAGAAAATGTCCAAGCGCAGGGGCACCTTCATCATGGCCTCCACCTACGCGAAACATCTGGATCCGGATTACCTGCGCTATTACTTCGCCGCCAAGCTAAGCAAGTCGGCAGACGATATCGACCTGAACCTGGACGACTTCATCGCCCGGCTCAACTCGGACCTTGTCGGCAAGGTGGTCAACATCGCCAGCCGCTGCGCCGGTTTCATTCACCGCCACAACGGCGGACTGCTCGGCGAAACCCTCCACGACGAGGAGCTGTACCGAAGTTTTGCCGACGCCGCGCAGCAAATCGAAGCCGACTACGAACAGCGCGACTACTCCCGCGCACTGAAACGCATCATCGCGCTGGCCGACCGCGCCAATCGCTACATCGACGGCGAAAAACCCTGGATTCTCGCGAAGGATCCGCAGCAGTCGCAACGCGTGGTCGACGTCTGCACGCAGGGCATCAACCTGTTCCGTTCGCTGATGGTTTACCTCAAGCCCGTCGTTCCCGGACTGGCGGAGCGGGCGGAAGAATTTCTCAACGGGGCCCCGCTCGCATGGAGCGATGCGGGCACGCCCCTGCTGGATCATCGCCTCCGGAGATTCCGGAGTCTGCTGGAGCGAGTACCACCCAAGGAGGTCCAAGCCATGGTCGACGAGAGCCGCACCGGCCCCGACACCCCCAAACCCACCTACAAGGACGAGATCGACATCGAGCAGTTTGCAAGGGTTGACATGCGCATCGCCCGGGTCATCGAAGCCGGTTACGTGGAGGGCGCGGACAGGTTGCTGAAGCTGCGCCTGGACCTGGGCGGCGACGAGCGGGAGGTGTTTGCGGGCATTCGCTCCGCGTACCGCCCGGAGGACCTGGTGGAAAGACTGGTGGTGGTGGTCGCCAATCTCAAACCCCGGAAGATGCGTTTCGGCACCTCCCAAGGCATGATACTGGCCAGTGGCCCGGGGGGGAGCGACATTTTTCTGCTGAGTCCGGATAGCGGCGCCAAACCCGGCATGAAGGTCACCTGAGCCACGCGGCGAAGCCGGCGGTTATCATGTTCCCGACCGCCCCGATCAACGAACAGGTCATCCGAACGTCATGACGGAGTTGGTGGTAATCATTTTCTCGGCCGCCCTGGTCAACAACTTCGTATTGGTTCAGTTTCTCGGGCTCTGCCCCTTTCTCGGCGCCACGCGCAAGCTGGAAGGCGCCCTGGGCATGGGGCTGGCCACGGGCCTGGTGCTGACGCTGGCCTCCGCGTTCAGCTACCTGGTGGAGCGGTTCGTACTAGTACCGTTGGATGTCGGCTACCTCCGCCTGGTGTCTTTCATCGTGGTCATCGGCGCGGCGGTGCAATTCACCGAGCTGGTTTTGAGCCGCGCCTTTCCCCTGCTTCACAAGGTTCTCGGCATCTACATTCCGCTGATCGCCAGCAATTGCGCCGTGCTCGGCGTCGCGCTGTTGAACTCCAATGCCAGCCGCAGCCTGGCGGCCGCCATTTTCTACGGCGCGGGCGCGGCGCTGGGCTTCGCCATCGTCCTGGTGCTGCTGAGCAGCCTGCGCGAACGCCTGGAAGGCGAAGACGTGCCGGCGCCGTTCCGCGGCTCGGCGATCACGCTGATCACCGCCGGGATCCTGTCGCTGGCTTTCTTCGGGTTCAACGGATTCAGCCGGTTTTGATGATCACCGGTACCGTTGTCCTGTCGAGTATTGCGATCCTGCTGGCCATCGGGCTGGTGCTGTGCAGCCGTTATATGGAGCAGCCGGAAGATTCCGTCGTTGACGAGGTCGAGCGAATACTGCCGCGGATCCAGTGTGCGCAGTGCGGCTATCCCGGCTGCCGGCCCTATGCTGCCGCCATCGTTGCCGATTCGGCGCCGCTCAACCTGTGCCCTCCCGGCGGCGAGGATACGGTAAGGCGACTCGCGAGGTTCCTCGGGCGCGACGCCGCTCACCTTGCAAGTCCGGCGGCCGTCGCGGGAGTCGCCGCGGTTCCGGCCAGCCTGGACGACATCGCCGTTATCGACGAGGACTTGTGCATCGGGTGCAATCTCTGCGTGCGCGCCTGTCCCGTGGATGCCATCGTGGGCGTTCACCAGATGATGCACACGGTGATAACCGATCACTGCACCGGGTGTGCGCTGTGCCTGCCGCCCTGCCCCGTGGACTGCATTTCTCTGACGCCGCGCCATGCTTGAGCGGAGCCTTCAGCGCGAGCTTTCCGGCGGCTTCAGAATCAGGGCGAGGAAGGCGATGTCTACGGGCACGCCCATTGCCCGTGGGCTCTTGCCCGAGCGCCTGATTATTCCAATGGACCAGCAGGCGGGGCCGGCAGCGGTTCCGGTCGTGGAAGTCGGCCAGCGGGTACGCAAGGGAGAAATGATCGGCCGGCCCGGAGGCTTGCGTTCGGCGGGCGTACATGCATCGGCTTCGGGCACGATCGGCGCAATTCGGGAGGGACCTGTACCCACGGTCAACGGACTGACGACTTCGCTGTGCGTGCACCTGCAAACCGACGGCCGGGATGAGCAGGCGCCGTCCGAGGGCTGGCCGAGAGAGCGGGATGCGCGAATCGATGCCATCTGCAATGCCGGAATCGTGGGTCTGGGCGGTGCAGTCTTTTCTACCGCGGAGAAACTGCGCGACGATGCCGAATGCGATCTGCTGATTCTCAACGGCGCCGAGTGCGAGCCCTACATCAGTTGCGACGATATGCTGATGCGGGAGCATCCGCTGGAGGTTGTCCGCGGTGCGCTGGCCATGATGGACCTGACGGGGGCTGAGTCAACCGTATTCGCGGTCGAACGGGACAAGCCGGATGCGCTGCGGGCCGTACGCGAGGCCGCCGCGCAACTGGGCGATACGCGGATCGAGTTTGCCCGGGTGCCCACGGTCTATCCCGCCGGCGGAGAACGGCAGCTGGTCGAGTTGCTGACCGGGCGCGAGGTGCCCAGCGGCAGCTATCCCCCCGCGGCCGGGTGCATCTGCCAGAACGTGGGCACGGCGTTCGCGCTGGATCGATTCATGCGGCGCGGCGAACCGCTGACCAGCCGGATCGTGACGGTCACCGGCAACGGTGTCGCCCATCCAGCCAACGTGGAAGTGCCCATCGGCACGCCCATTGGCGACCTGATCCACTTTTGCGGCGGCTACCGGGGCGACGTGACGCGGCTGATCCTCGGCGGAAACATGATGGGCTATGCGCTTCCCGGCGACAACTTGCCCATCACCAAGGCAGGCAACTGCATCGTCGCGGCTCATGCGGACGAGATCCGGGAATCCACCGGAGAGTGGCCGTGCATCCGCTGCGGCGATTGCGCCGACGTCTGCCCTCCCCGGCTGCTGCCCCAGCAACTGCTGCGGGCAGCCACCGTTCGGGATTTCGACCAACTGGACTCCCTGGGCCTGAACGACTGCATCGAGTGCGGATGCTGCGACATCGCCTGCCCCAGCCAGATCGCGCTGACCGAACGATTCAGGCAGGCCAAACAGGCATGGGCGGTGGTCTCGCAACGCGCCGCGATGGCGGACCTTGCAACTCGGCGTCACCGGCGCAAGCTGGCGCGGTTGGCGGCACAGACCGAGGACATCCACCGGCAACAGGACGACCTGATCGCCGCGATCGGCAGCGAGGACAGCCGGGCAATGATCGAAGCTGCGGTGGCGCGGGCGAGCAGGCGGCGCGGCGAGAGCGACACGGCTCACTGATGCGATTTGAACTGAAACCGCCGCCCCACGCCCTTCCCACCACCAGCGTGCCGAAGGTGATGCGCCATGTGATCTACGCGCTGGCGCCCGCGGCATTCGCCCACGTGTGGTTCTTCGGATGGGGCATCTGCATCAACGCGCTGATAGCCACTGCAGCGGCCCTGGGCGCGGAGGCCCTCATGCTTCGCGTGCGAAGCCGGCCCGTCAAACCCGCGCTGCTCGACGGTACGGCGACGGTCACGGCCGTGCTGCTGGCCTTCGCGATCCCGCCCCTGGCACCCTGGTGGGTGCCGGTGATCGGCGCCGTTTCGGCCATCGTGCTCGCCAAGCACCTGTACGGCGGGCTGGGATCGAACCTGTTCAATCCCGCGATGGTGGGATACGCGGTGTTGCTGATTTCCTTCCCGGTGGAAATGACCTACTGGCTACCCCCGCGTGGCGCAGAACTCGGGCATTCGCCCGTTGGCGCCTGGGACAGCCTGCGCTTCGCAGTGACCGGCTCGCTGCCCCAGGCGCTTGCCGTCGACGCAGTCACCCAGGCTACTCCGCTGGACCTGGTGCGCGAAGGGCTGACCAGCATGCAAACGCTGGCGGAAGTACAGGCCGGCCCCCTGTTCGGCGGCATGGGCGGCCGGGGCTGGGATTGGGTCAACAGCCTGATCGCCGTCGGCGGCCTCTACCTGCTGTTTCGCGGCATTATCCGTTGGCACATCCCCGTCTCGATGCTGGCGGCCATCGCGGTGCTCGCGGCGGTATTCCACACACTCGATGCCAGCCGCTTCGCGTCGGCGAGCTTTCATCTGTTCAGCGGTGCGAGCCTGCTGGGCGCCTTCTTCATCGCCACGGATCCCGTCTCCGCAGCGACGACCAACCGGGGCCGGCTGATTTACGGGGCGGGGATTGGCATACTCGTCTACGCGATCCGTACCTGGGGCGGCTATCCGGACGGCGTCGCCTTCGCCGTGCTGCTGATGAACGCAACGGTTCCCCTGCTGGACCGCTACACCAGACCGAGGATTTATGGCCGACCGAGATAGACAGGGCCTGCGCGCCATTCTGGCGGTTGCCGTGATCGCGGTGTGCGCGGCCGGGCTGATCTCTGCCAGCCACGAAATCAGCGCCGAGCGGATCGAGCGCAACATTGCCGAACGGATGATGCAGTCGCTCCATGAAGTCCTGGACCCGTCCCTCTACGATAACGACCTGATCCGATCCCAGGTTCAGGTGATCGACCCTGACTTGCTCGGGACCACGGATTCCGTACAGGTTTTCCTGGCCACGCGCGGCGGCGCACCCTCCGCAGCGATTTTCGCCTCGGTCGCCCCGCGAGGCTACAACGGCGCCATCGACCTCCTCGTCGGAGTCGATGCCGAGGGCGTGATCCAGGGCGTGCGCGTGACCGATCATCGGGAAACGCCCGGACTGGGTGACCAGATCGAGATTTCGATTTCCGACTGGATCACCGGATTCGACGGGACCAGCCTCTCAGACCTGCCGCTCCCGCAGTGGGCCGTGACGGCGGACGGCGGACAGTTCGACGCCTTCACCGGCGCAACCGTGACGCCCCGGGCGGTGGTCCAGGCGGTGCGGGATACGCTCGTCTACTTCGATGAAAACCAGGCTGAACTGTTCGAGCGCGCCGCAGCCGCGGAGGCTGACGCGGCCGGCGCGGAAATGGCGACGGTTTCGGACCCCGCGCGAGCGCCCCTTCCATGAACGGCGCGGGAACACATTTCGCGGACGGATTCTGGCGCAACAACGCCGCGTTCGTGCAGTTGCTGGGGCTCTGTCCGCTGCTGGCCATCACTACGACACTGGTCAATGGGCTTGCCCTGGGCATCGCCACCACCCTGGTGCTGATCGCGACCAATTCGGTGGTGTCCCTGATCCGGGGGGCTCTGGTGCCGAGCGTTCGAATCCTGATTTTCGTGCTCATCATCGCTTCCCTGGTCACCACCATCGACATGTTGGCCAATGCGTTCTTCCACGACCTGTACCGGGTACTCGGACTGTTCATCCCCCTGATCATCACCAACTGCGCCATCCTGGCGCAGGCCGAATCGGTGGCCAGCCGCCATCGAATCGACCGGGCCGCATTGTCCGGCCTGGCGACGGGCCTGGGATTTGCCGCGGCCCTGGTCATGCTGGGCGGGCTGAGGGAAATCGTCGGATCCGGCACGCTGTTTTCCGGCATGGAGTTTCTGCTGGGCGAAGCGGCCCGGGACGTCTACCTGGACCTGCCGTATGACGGCATGTTGGCGGCGATCCTGCCACCCGGTGCTTTCTTCGGACTGGCCGTGCTGATTGCCGCGCGCAACTACCTGGCGGACAGGAAGAAGCCTGATCCTGCCCGGCGCGAAGCAGCGGCGATCCGACAATGATGTCCGCGCTCACACCGTGAACCGCGTACGCATTCCGTGATCGCAGAGCCCGCGCCATGAACGCAGCAAAACGCCGCAAGATCTACGAGCGGCTGGCCGCCGCCAACCCTGAACCGACCACGGAACTGAACTACAACTCGCCTTTCGAGTTGCTGGTGGCGGTGGTTCTCTCGGCGCAGGCGACCGACGTCGGAGTCAACAAGGCCACTGCCGGTTTGTTCAGGGCCGCCAGTACGCCGGAGGCGATGCTGGCGCTGGGCGAAGCCGGACTCCGGGAATACATCAAGAGCATCGGGCTGTTCAATACCAAGGCAAAGAACATACACCGCACCTGTGCCATCCTGGTGGATGAACATGGCGGCGAAGTGCCGACGGACCGCGAGTCGCTGGAAGCCCTGCCCGGCGTGGGCAGGAAAACCGCCAACGTGATCCTCAACACGGCCTTCGGGCAGCCGACCATCGCCGTGGACACCCACATCTTTCGCCTCTCGAACAGGACGGGGCTCGCACCGGGCAAGGACGTGCGAACGGTCGAGGACAGACTGGTGCGCGTCACGCCCCTGGAGTTCAGGAAGAACGCCCATCACTGGCTGATCCTGCACGGCCGTTACGTCTGCAAGGCACGCAAACCCGAGTGTCCCCACTGCGTCATCGCGAATCTTTGCGAGTACAAGGAAAAGGTGGCGGACCGGGTTGGCTGACAGGCGCCCAGGCGACCGGCACGGTTGGAGTCGTCAACGCGCTGCCGCACCCGATGGCGAAGCCGTCGGGGCGCTGCCACGCCCATGATAAGATCGCTGGTCGACTCATCCACACGTTCGGAGACCACGTGAAACTCATCATCGCCCTGTTGCCACTGGCCCTGGGTCTCGCTGCCAATCACGCGTCCGCTCATCATTCCTTCGCAGCGTCGTTCACGGAGGACGAGATCGTTCGCGAGGGCATCGTCAACCGGTACGTATTCAGGAATCCGCACGTGATCCTCTTCATGTCGGTCGAGGACGGGAACGGAGAGCAGGCCGAGTGGATGGTCGAGGGCAGTGCCGCGACGGGCCTGCGCAGGGCCGGATGGTCTGCCGACACGATCCAGCCGGGCGACCTCGTGCGCATTACCGGCAACGCAGGCCGCGATTGCAAGCTGATGATCTCGATGGAACATGTCGAGGTCCTCGATCCCGATTCGCGGGCAGTCCTTCGAATCCCGTCGATGGACAGCGATCGAACCGAGGTTGCCGCGGGCGAGAACGTGTCCATCCCCTTGCATCTGCCAGACGGGCGCCCGAACCTGACGGGCGCCTGGACCCGGGGACGCGACGGCCCGGGATTCCGCAATCATCGCCTGCCCCCCTTCAACGAGGCCGGCGCGGCGCTGCAGGCTGAGTGGGACCCGATCAACGATCCGCAGGTCGCCTGCGAAGATCCGGGCCTCATACGACAGGCCGGTTTCACTCCTCATCCCGTGCGCATCGAGCAGAATGACGACCATGTCGTGATCTCGTACGAGGAGTATGGCGGCGTGCGCACGATCTACTTCGATGACAGGGATATCACCGACGAGTTTCGCCGTCTTGGCCAGTCCGTGGCACGCTACGAGGGCGACACCCTGGTCATCGAGTCGACCCACCTGCCGGCGAATCCCACTGGCACGCCCGGCCACTGGCTGAGCGACCAGGCAACCACGGTCGAGACCTATCGCCGCCTGGATGACCCCACTCAGGGGCCCATGGTGGAGATGGAGATGATCATCACGGACCCGGGTTATCTGACGGAACCCTGGGAAATGGTCTGGAAAAAACTCTACACGGAAGGTTACGAGTTCATTCCCGTGGAGTGTTACGCACCGTACTGACCGGCCCACTCTCCGCGGTTATGCAGCGTTCACCCCCGATGGACGGCGCGGTGCCATGCTATCAGCGTATGGCTACGGGGTGAACGGGGCTCTGTACCGCACCGACGAACCGCGGTGCGGCGAGCACGAAGAGGAACTCGTGGGCGCCGTCGCGGGCCAATTCTCCGGTGCGGATGTTTTCAAGAATATGGACACCGTGCCTGACCAGCAGCGCGCTGTGCACCGGCAGGCGCTCGTCAGCATTCTCGCCCGGGATCACGTCGAGAGCCCAGGTATCGATGCCCACCGCGACCACCCCGAGACCGGCAAGGTATTCGGCTCCGTCCACGCCCAGTCCGGCCACGGACTCCATGAAGCGCGCGGGATCGCTGTCGATCAGCTGCACGGAGCCCGTGTGCAGCAGTACCACGTCGCCCCGGCGAATCTCGATTCCCTGCCGCGCCATGGCGCTTTCCAGTTCCTGCCGATTGATCGCGGTCCCGCCGGGAACCAGGTCCGTACCAAGGTCTGCCGCGATATCCAGCAGGACACCGCGCGTGACGATGGGCGGGACCTCGTGGATGCTGTATCGGATGACGCCGTCCGGTCGAAGGACATCCTCGATCGGCACGTTGTTGTAGTGATGGCTGTCGACGCCCGCGTGTGCGAAGCCGTCGATCTGCGTGCCGATCCCGAGCCATGAGATGAGCAGATCGTCATTGCCGTTGGCCCTGTTGGAACCCCTGACAACCCCTTCATCCGTGTAGATCCGGCTCACCTGTATCTGGTAGTTGCGTGTCCCGAAGGCCGGTGTGCCGGGCCCGGTGGGTATGGCAAGCGAATAGACCTTGCCGTCACGGACCAGACCCGCCGCTTCGAGCACAATTTCGGCTGACAGGTTGTTCACGGCGCCGAGCGTATCGTCGGGGCCGTAGGGAGACGGGAGCAGACTCTCCTGTGCGCTGACGGGAATGGAGCCCAGGGATCCCAATGCTGCGCAGAGAACAAAGATTACTGCGAGGCGCTCGATCCGGGACGAGCTGTATTGACCGATCATGTGGACCTCAGAAAATCGCGACTGGATTGAGCGGGGAACCGGTGCCGCCCGGAACACGCAAGGGCGCGGCCGCGATGGCAAACTCCCATCGTCCTGCTTCGGCAGAGTATTCGGCCACGGCCTCCAGATCCAGGCTGTCGAGAATCGGCGTACCCATTGCGACAAGCAGCAACGTGTGCAGTGGCCACCGGTTGTTTTCCACGTTGGATGGGGCCGCATCGACGACCGCATCGCTGCCCACCACTGCGACATCGCGTTCACGGAGCCAGGCCGCAGTCGTATAGTGCAGTCCGGCCGCCGCTTCTGCGACATCCCATGCGCCCAGCGCTTCGCGGCGCGCCCAGCGCCCTGTTCTGAACAGCACCACGTCGCCAGGTTCGATGGACGTTTCCAACTGCCGCTCCCAGGCATCCAGTTCCTCGCTGTAAACGGCAGTGCCCGGCTCAAGCCACGGCACGCCCCTGTGACGAGCCAGGTCGACGAGCACGGCGCGCGTGAAGATTCCATCTTCCATCGCCGTGATACCCACCAGACTGCACCCATCTTCGCTGACGGTATCGATCGCGAAACCGTTGTAGGTCTCGCCGTCATAGAAGCGGTGGCAGAGCGCATCCAGGTGCGAATGTACAAACCCGTGATACTCAACCCCGATGTGATCGAAAAACCACTCCGGCGCTGCCTCGATTTGATATAGCGCGTGGGAATAAGGCATCGGATTGTCTGGCGTCACGTCGGTCAGTGTTTCGTGTGCCAGTGAAACAGTCACGCCATCCACGACGAGTCCGGCGGCGGCAATTCGTTTGGAAGGCGTGATCAGATTTACGGTCCCGAGTTGATCGTCCGCGCCCCACCGGCCGCGATTGGAGACCTCGCGCATCAGTTCGTCATATTGCTCTTTCGGGACTACATCCTGCGCGCGCGCTTTCCACCCGACGCCGTGCCACATCACGATGCCTACGGCAAGAATTACTATGGATAATTTCATCCTGGGCTCCCTGAATTTTGCGGTAGGGCTTCTTGAACGGGACATCGTTCGTCGCGGACTGGTGATGACAAATTGAATCGCCGGAATTATATCGGGCGGTTCCGCCGGGTGTGATTCTGCTAATATCGCCGCCGACACCGTGGAGGGCCCGGATCGCCTGTTGGTGGTACTACCCACAAGACTGACATGAGCGCCGCGAATCAGGCTGCCGGCCAGGCTGCAGGACCGTCCCCGGGCATTGCCGGACGCTTTCGCGGCTTCCTGCCGGTGGTCGTCGACGTGGAGACGGGCGGTTTCAATCCCGCCACGGACGCGCTGCTTGAGATCGCCGCGGTACTGTTGCGGCTGGACGATGACGGAGAACTGCACCCGGCCGAGGCTGTCCGCTATCACGTCGAGCCCTTTCCAGGCGCACGCCTCGATCCGGCCTCCCTGGAAGTCACCGGCATCGACCCGTTTCATCCATTCCGCCTGGCCGTGGACGAAAACGAAGCGTTGCGTGGCGTGTTCGACATGGTTCGCAAGGAAATCAAGGCACAAAAATGCAACCGGGCCGTGCTTGTGGGTCACAACTCGTTTTTCGACCTGCAGTTCGTCCATGCGGCAGCGGAGCGCAACAAGATCAAGCGCAATCCGTTTCACCCGTTCTCGAGCTTCGACACTGCAACGCTCGCAGGTGTCGCCTATGGCCAGACAGTACTCAGCCGCGCCGTCACTGCCGCAGGAATAGCGTGGGACGAAAGCCAGGCCCATTCGGCCGCGTACGACGCCGATGTCACGGCGCGAGTGTTCTGCGAAATCGTGAACCGGTTCAGGCCGGTGTACGAGGGCTTGATCGACGGTTAGCCGCCTGCACTATGGTTGGCTAGAGTGTTTCCAGGCCCAGATGCTGCTGAATCTGCTCGAAATCCCTGTCGGAATGAAGCAGGGCGTGCCGGTTCTCCATGCAATAGGTGGCGATCAGCATGACGATTGTCTTGCGCACGGTAACGCCCCTGGCGCGAAGCACGCGGTAGTTTCGAGCGCTGGCCAGCGCGATGTCCCGGCCGACCATGGGCTCGAACATGAGCGTGTCCATCGCGTCAAGCGCTCTGCGAACGTCGAGGTCGGAACGAAAGCCTTGCAGGACCTCCGCGAGGATCAGATCGCCAATCACGACTGGTTCGACGCCGAGAATGCCGTCGAGAAGTAACGTCTCCCGGGTCTCCGTGCCGTTGAAATAGCCGATCCAGACGGAGGAATCGACGACGATCACCGATCGCGCCGCATCTCGTCAAGAGAGCCTTCCCAGCGTAACTTCCCACGCAACTGCCGGATACGGGCCTGGTTCCGTGTACGCACCAACAGGCGCAGTCCCTCCTCCACAGCAGCCTTCTTGGTCCTGTATCCGCCTGCCTTCAATGCCTCCGCCATAAGGGCGTCGTCGATCTCGATGTTGGTGCGCATGCTGGCTCCTGATGTGTATAGATTAGTGAATTATACACATTGCACAAGTCCAAATCATGACGCCGCATTCGCACCGGCGTTGCGTCGTCGATCCACATAACCCAATACCTGCGAGCGTCGCCCAGGGCAATACGCCGTATCCGCGTGCCGGACCCGTACCGTAATTCCACGCCAGGGCGAACGGCGGCTTGTCAGTCCGCTTCCGCCTCCGGGGGCGGCGCCGCCGACTCCACAACGGTCTTGAGCTCGCCGGAATGGTACATCTCAATGGCGATGTCGCAGCCGCCGATAAGTTCGCCGTTGACATAGAGCTGGGGATAGGTCGGCCAGTTGGAATAGACCTTCAACCCCTCGCGAATCTCCGGATCCTCAAATATATTGACGAAGGCAAAGGGCTTGCCCACGGCCCGCAGCGCGGCCACGGTCTGCGCGGAAAAGCCGCACTGGGGAAAGTCCGGCGTGCCCTTCATGTAGAGCAGCACCGGATGGCTGCGCAGTTGGCTCTCGATCCTCTCGTTGACGTCCATCGCTTCCACAGGCCTCCGTTGACAAGCGACCCGCAGCCATCGGCTTCCTGCCTGGGAAAGCCGTTTGGCAGCGGGCTGGTGATTGAATAATGCGGGTCCCTAACCTATTCTTCAAGTTCCGAAAACAATGGTCCGATCGAGCAGGTCTGATCGAGTCCGGAAAACTCTACGCCCAAGAATATCGGAGAGGAAATCTACACATGAATCCGCTGAATACTGTAAAGGGAACTATTGGTGCCGGTGTTGCTCTTGCCATCCTGATCGGTCTTGTCACCATGGGAGGCGCCACCTGGAACCTTGCGAGCGAAATTAGTCTGATCGTATGGATTCATGTCCTTGCGGGCATTACCTGGATCGGCCTGCTTTATTATTTTAATTTTGTCCAAGTCCCGGCACTAGCGGAAGCCGCATCGGACGAGGGCGGCCCCGGGGGGGCTGGTATCACCAAGTACGTTGCACCTCGGGCGTTATGGTGGTTCCGATGGGGTGCGGTCGTAACATGGCTTTCCGGCGCATTGGCCTTGATACGGCTTGGGCACTTTGACGATGCTTTGGTATTGGGATTGGGTGCCGCTGACGACCGAGGTCTGCTGATTGGTGTCGGCGCTTGGTTGGGCACGATTATGCTATTCAACGTCTGGGTGCTCATTTGGCCCAATCAGAAGAAGATCCTCGGAATGGTAGACGCGTCAGACGACGAGATCGCAAAGGCGCGTCGGGTAGCCTTTCTCGCCTCACGCACTAACACGCTGCTATCCATCCCTATGCTGATGAGTATGGTCGGCTATGGGCATGGTAGCTTTATCATCTAGACGGCAAGTCGACAGGCTCTTGAAGCCCGGAAAGGCAGACCGCCTTTCCGGGCTTTTTCGTGTTCCGCGCTAAACTTCCCTAATGATGGATACACTCATCTCTGCCGATGCAGTCTCGAAAGCAGTGGCGCAGGCGCTGCGTGAGGATGTCGGTGCGGGTGACCTGACCGCCGAACTGATCCCGGCGGATGACACGGCGAATGCACGAGTCATTGCACGGGAAGGTTGTACTCTCTGTGGAACCGCCTGGTTTGCCGAGGTGTTCCACCAGCTTGACACAGACGTCACGGTACACTGGCACTGCACAGATGGAGAAGCCGTAACAACGGGAACCGACGTTTGTCACCTGCGTGGTCCTGCAAGAGCCCTGTTGTCCGGCGAGCGGACCGCTCTGAATTTCCTGCAGACCCTGTCGGCGACAGCCACCGCCGCCCGGCGTTATGTCGATGCCGTGGCGGGCACCGGAGCGAAAATTCTGGACACGCGAAAGACCATTCCCGGACTTCGCGCCGCCCAGAAATACGCCGTTCGTTGTGGAGGCGCACTCAATCACCGCCAGGGGCTCTACGACGCCATTCTCATCAAGGAAAATCATATTGCAGCGGCAGGAGGATTACGCCAGGCCGTGGAAGCCTCCCGGCAAAAGACACCATCGGCATTGCTGGTAACCGAGGTTGAGAGCCTCAGCGAATTGCGCGAGGCGCTGGCGTGCGAGGTCGACAGGGTGTTGCTGGATGACTTCAGCCTCGAGGACATGCGGCAAGCCGTAAGGGTGCGCGACGCCAGCGACGGCCCTCGCGTGGCGCTTGAAGCCTCGGGCGGCGTGGGCTTCGATAGTATTAGGAAAACGGCTCTGACGGGCGTCGACTACATCTCGGTCGGCGCCCTGACCAAGCACGTTCGCGCCGTGGATTTCTCGATGGGGCTCGTCTGACCTTCGGGCAAACCGGTCGGCTGACCCGTTCGACCGTTGCACAATTGTGCGAAACTATGCGGCGGCTCACACGTGTCAAGTAATATCGCGGGCGCTCAGTGCAAAAGGGGAACTCATCGTGAACGCGAAGGATGGCAAGGGGAATGCCTCCCTTCCCGATCCGGGCTCCGGCGAATCCAGCGGCATGGATGAGGAACACGCCGGCCTGCAAATGGCGCCGGATCTCATGCTGGACCTCGCCCGCCAGACTTCGGAAATCGTGGTCGACAGGATCCGTAACCTGCCTGAGAGCATTGCCTGGGACGGGGAGTTCCGCGAAGTCCTCGCGGAGGCGTTGATGGAAGATCCGCCCGAGAAGGGCCGGCCGGGTTCGGAGGTGCTCGAACAGGCCGCCCGCGATATCCTGCCGCTGACCCTCCGGCTCGATCATCCGCGCTCGTTCGCGTTCGTTCCCACGGCGCCCACGTGGCCGGGCGTGCTGGCTGAATTCATGGCCGCCGGCTACAACATCAATGCATGTACCTGGTTGGTCGCGAGTGGCCCCAGCCAGCTTGAACTGGTGGTGATCGAGTGGTTTCGCCGCTGGCTGGGCTATCCCGAGGGCGCGGGAGGCCTGTTCACCAGCGGCGGTTCCGCGGCCAGCCTCGATGCCTTCGTCGCGGCCAGGGAGGCCGCCGGCCATCCCGAGCGCGCGACCGTGTACATGAGCGACCAGAGCCACACGGCATTCCTGCGCGCGGCAATCATTGCCGGCATCCGGCGGGAATGCATTCGCAGGATACCCACCGACCGGCATTTCCGTCTGGATATGAAAGCACTCGCCGAAAGCGTGGCGAAGGACCGCGCCGCCGGTTACAACCCCGTGGCGATTTGCGCCAATGCGGGAACATCGAGCACGGGAACCGTGGACCCGCTCGGACCGATGGCGGACTACTGCGCCGCCGAGGGCATCTGGCTGCATGTCGACGCCGCCTACGGAGGCTTCGCGGTCCTGACCGAGCAGGGCAAGCGGCTCCTGGCGGGGATCGAGCGCGCCGATTCCATCGGGTTGGACGCACACAAATGGCTGTTCCAGCCGTATGAGGCGGGTTGCCTGCTCGTCAAGGACCTGAGCACGCTCGAGAAAGCCTTCGGCGTTCAATGCGACATCCTGCAGGACACGATTTGGGGTGCGGATCACCCGAACTTCGGCGACCGAGGCCTGCAACTGAGCCGTTCGTTCCGCGCCCTGAAGGTCTGGATGTCGATTCAGACCTTCGGAATGGCCGCGTTCCGGCGTGCCGTTGCGAACGGCATGGAATTGGCCGCGCGGGCGGAGGACCATGTCCGGGCGAGTCCCGTTCTGGAGGTCGTAAACGGCGCGTCGCTCAGTATCGTGTGCTTCCGGGTCAATCCCGGGGATGCCGGTCTTGGCGAAGCAACCCTCGAAGAGATCAACAGGAAAGTGCTCGCGCAGGTCTTCTGGGATGACACGGCGTTTATTTCATCGACGAGTCTGCACGGGAAATTTTTCCTGCGGCTTTGCATCATCAACCACAATACGACCTGGACAGATGTTCGCGCGACACTGAAAGCGGTCGAACGATTCGGAAGAGACGCCCTGAATTCCACCGCCGACAGTGGCCGTTGATCGAGGGGACCGCATCGAACTGGCGCCGGTGAGATGAATCGGCGAGATGAAGGAATTCCTCGCCGGCATGGATTTGCGATTCGAGCGCAGACCGCCCGGAACCGCCGTAGCCATGTTGCGTTCAGTCATTGTCGATTTCCTCAACCGTCTTGCGGCGGCGCGCGCAACGGCACGCACAGGTCGGTAATCAACTGCTCGGGCGCCACCTCCAGCGGCGTGTTGCGGTAAAACTCCAGGCACGCGCGCCCGTCCACCACCTCCGCGCTGCCCGGCAACCACTCCTTGAACAACCACCGGTACGCCTCCGCCATGCCCTCGTGCGGACCCCGCAGCCGGCACACGGCGTAGCGTCCGGCGCCCACTTCCTCCAGCCCGATCCCCGGGGGCGGCGAGTGGCGGGTGAACAGCTCCACCCCCGCCTTCCAGTACCAGCGCTGCGGTGGCTCCGCCTCCTTGCGGTGGAAAGACAGCGTCAGCAGCCGTCCGGTCGGCGCGTTCACGCTCTCGGCCCAGTGAAACAGGCGCCTGAAACACGGCGCCACGGCCGACAGGGGACCGACTTCGCGCACGCACGCCACATGTATCGCCTGGTACGTCTCGACCCGTACGTCGATGGTCTTCTCCGTACACCGTGCCTGACCGGTGCTGCCCGCGGACACCAGCAAATACTCTGAATCGCAATCAACCGGCTTGCAAGCAAAAGTCCAGCGAAGTGATTTCTCGTGATCGTCTTCATCGGTCTCCCGCTGCTCGTCGTCTGCACCATCTACTGGTTCGTCATGGTGATCCTCGCGACCATTCGCGCGGTGGACGACAAGAATCCGGGCTACATGCTGAGCATCTCGTTTCTGAAGCAGGGCGGACGCGCGCTGGCGCGCCAAAGAGGGCGTCGAGCGTCGAATTCGTGGAGCCCGGCGCCGTTATTGCGGTGCTTCATCCCCGGGGACCATGAACAGGCGCAGGAAACCATCTTTCCGCCCCATGCCGAGGAACATTTGCTGCGGACTAGTCCCCGATCCACTCCACCACGGTGCTCACGCCCATCCCGACACCGACGCACAGCGTGGCGAGCCCGTAGAACGGCCGAGGTTGTTGGGGTGCGCGCCGCTTCATCTCATGCATGAGCGTGACCAGGATTCGGGCGCCGGAGCATCCCGTGGGGTGCCCCAGGGCGATAGCGCCGCCGTTGACGTTGGTGATGTCGTGGCGCAGCCCGAGCTTGCGCATGCAGGCCAGGGTCTGGGCCGCGAACGCCTCGTTGATCTCGATCAGGCCGATGTCGTCCAGCGTCAGGCCCAATCGGCCGAGCAGTTTCTCGGTGGCTGGGACAGGGCCGTAGCCCATGACGCCGGGGTCGACACCCGCCACCGCGGAACCGACCCAGCGCACCAGGGGGCGAAGGCCAAGCTGCGCCGCCCCCTCGCGAGTGGTCAGAAGCAGTGCCGCAGCGCCGTCGTTGATGCCGCTGGAATTGCCGGCCGTGACCGTTCCGCCCTTCTGAAACGCCGGCCGCAGCTTTGCGAGCCGCTCCATGCTCGTATCCACCTCGTAGCAGCCGTTGACTCGCCGGTAACGTGGATGTTCGTCGGTTCGCACCATCAACGGGTCGCCGCGCCGTCGCGGAACCTCAACCGGGACAATCTCATCCGTGAACCGGCCGTCGTTGATCGCCGCAATGGCGCGCTTCTGACTTTCAAGTGCAAAGGCGTCCTGATCCTCGCGGCTGATCTGCATGTCCTCGGCCAGCGCCTCCGCCGTCTGACCCAGGCTGATGATCGGGTAAAGAGCGTCCATTTTCGGATTGTTGTAGCGCCAGCCCACCGTGGTGTCGTACATGACGGGCGGCTTGGTACTCGGGGTCCGTTCGGGTTTCGGCACGCTCCAGGGCGCCCTGCTCATGGACTCCACGCCGCTGCCGATACAGATGTCGGCCTCCCCGGCCAGAATGGTCTTGGCGGCCAGGTTGACCGACTCCAGCGCCGAAGAGCACAACCGGTTGACGGTCACGCCGGGCACCGTGCTGGGGAAACCCGCCAGAAGCGTGGCCATGCGCGCCACGTTGCGGTTGTCCTCCCCCGCCTGGTTGCTGCAGCCCGCGTAAACGTCGTCGACGGTTGCAGGGTCGATCCCGGTCCTGCGCACCAACGCCCCGTAGGTCACTGCCAGCAAATCGTCCGGCCGCACGCTGGACAACCCGCCGCCGTAGGCCCCGATCGGCGTGCGAACGCCATCGACGATGACAACTTCCTTCATTCGAACAATCCCCTTCGGTGAAATGCGGCTGCGATCATGGCGCAGGCATCGAAACAAACGGATGGTAGCGCATCACCAATATCGAAAACGCCCCTTTGGCGTGCATGCGCACGGTTACGGGCGCGTGGACCCGAAATCATCAATTCAATGCAGCACGCTGGCGTGTCTCAGGCCAGTTCCCTGCTCCGTCGGGCGGCGGCTTGCACTGCCTCGCTGAGGAGCGATTCCAGGGCGCCAGAGTCGCCGATCAGCACCTCGAGCGCGGCCTGCGTGGTCCCGCCGGGACTGGTTACCTGGCGGCGCAGTTCCGCCGGGTCCGTACCCGACGCCATGGCGTAGGCGCCCGCGCCGGAAACCGTCGCCAATGCCAGCCGCTCGGCCAGATCTCTCTCGAATCCGACCTTCACCGCCGCCGCCGCCAGGCATTCGATCAGCAGAAACACATAGGCCGGGCCGCTGCCGGAGACGGCGGTGACCGCATCCATCAGGCCGTCGTCCTCAAGCCACACGACCTGCCCCACCGCAGCCATGAGCGATTCGCAAAGCCGCTGCCGATCCGGGTCCACGATGTCGCTGGCGGCCAGAGCCGTGATTCCCTTGCCGATCGAGGCCGGCGTGTTGGGCATGCCGCGGACGATGGCCGCACCGGCGCCGAGCAGGCCCTGGTAGAACGCGATGGTCTTGCCCGCGGCAATGGTGAGCAAAACCGTCCGGCCATCGGCCAGGTCGCGATAGTCCTGCAATGCTCCCTCGACCAAGTGGGGCTTGACGGCCAATACGATCACATCGGGGCGAAACGAATCCGGCCGCCCCGGGGAGGCCTTGATACCCAGCGATTCGACCGCCTCGCGCGCCCTCCCGTCCGGGTCGACCACGTGAATCGTCTCCGGCGCCCGGCCGTCGGCGAGCCACCCGCGCAGCAGCGCCTGACCCATGTTGCCGCCGCCCACCAGCAGAATCGCTTCACGGCCGCTCACGATTCCGACTCCGATTCCGGCAGCGCTGTGCCTGCACCGCTTCCGTAAACACCGGTCACACGCGGACCTTCGGCACCCCTGTTCTCAAGAATCCCTTCGCTGTAGGCCACCACGCACGCCGTGACGCCGTCGCCGGTCACATTCACCGCCGTTCTCATCATGTCCAGCAACCGGTCGATCCCGAAAATGAGCGCAATACCTTCCACCGGCACGCCCACCTGGGTCAATACCATGGTCAACGTGATCAGGCCGGCGGAGGGGACCGCCGCCGTGCCGACGGACGCAAGCGTGGAGAGCAGGATAATCACCAGGAAGTCCGCAAAGACCAGGTCCACCCCGTACACGTTGGCGATGAACACGGTGGCGATGCCCTGCATGATGGCCGTCCCGTCCATGTTGATGGTCGCACCCAGCGGGACGGTGAACGAGGCAATGGAGTTCGGCACGCCCAGGCGTTTCGTCAATGCGTTGAGCGTGACCGGAATCGTCGCGGCCGACGAGGCCGTGCTGAAGGCAAAGGTCATCGGCGCTCGCATTCGCGCCAAGAACCTGAGCGCATTCAGCCCGAAGGCCCGCAGCACCAGCGAATAGACGACCAGCAGATACGCCAGCAAGGTACCGGCGAGGAGCAGGAAATAGCCCGCCAGCGGAATGAAGATTTCCCATCCCTGCGTCGCAAACGTTCGGGCCAGCAGCGCGAACAGTCCGATCGGTGCAAGCTGGATGACGAGCATCACCATTTTCAGGATCACTTCGTTCAGGTCCCTGAAAAACCTGACCACGGACCCTGCCCTCTCGCCGGCCAGATTCGCCGCGAACCCGAACAGCAGCGCGAATACAATGATCTGGAGCATCTGCCCGTCCGCCATGGCCTGGAACAGATTCTCCGGGAAGATGTTGATGAAGGTGTCCGC
Organism: Gammaproteobacteria bacterium; assembly: GCA_022820625.1. Taxonomy (GTDB): domain Bacteria; phylum Pseudomonadota; class Gammaproteobacteria; order Steroidobacterales; family Rariloculaceae; genus UBA6522. The sequence continues at coordinate 28,669 of JAJEFE010000084.1, forward strand.
CAGGGGAGGCATTTCCCGGGGGGCGACTTCGGCAAAATCGCCCTCCAGTTCGAAGCCGGCGCCAGGGGATACCACAAGGGCCATCGACAGGCCTACGGAAACGGCCGCGGCCGTGGTCGCCAGGAACAGGCCCACCGTTTTCGCACCCACCCGCCCGAAGGTCCTGAGATCGCCCATGGCATTGACCCCGCAAACCAGCGAGACAAGAACCAGCGGAACCACCATCAGCCTGAGCAGCGCGAGAAAGATTCCGCCAACGACGTAGAAGAGACCGTCCACGAGAAACGCGTTCAACGCGGGCAACGCCCCGGCCGAAGCGTTCAGGGCAATGCCCACCACGATTCCAGCCAACATCGACAGCAGAATTCGCTGCGTAAAGCTCACACGGTCTCCTTGTGCCCGGGGAATCCCGCAAATCCGCGACACTTCCTGTCTGTGTTGATGCCGCCCGACTGCGGCAACGCCCGGCGCACCGCTGTAGAATACCGCACAGAAGGACGCCCGGCATTCTTCGGGAGTGTGGGTTGTGCGCCTTCAGACCACGACTGTTTTCAACTTTTTTGAGGAGAAACCGATGAAGGGCACTCTTGTTCTATCGACGGCGGCGTTGATCCTGCCGGCCCTGGTGGCTGCCGAACCCATGGAGTATTCGCTGGACATGAACCACTCCCGGGTCTTTTTCGACGTCGACCACCAGGGATATTCCATGATGCGCGGAATGTTTCGGAGCTTTGACGGCACCCTGATGTACGACGAGGAGGATCCGTCGGCCAGTTCCGTCAGCATCGACATCGACGCTTCCAGCGTCGACATGTACCACGACGGCCTGAACAATCACCTGAAGAACGACGACTTCTTCGGCGTGGAGACTCACCCATCATTGATGTTCGAGAGTACGTCAGTCGAAGATCTGGGTGACGGGCAGCTTCGCGTAAACGGCAATCTGACCATGATCGGCCAGACACATCCGGTCACGCTGGATGCGGTTCTCAATCAGGCCGGAGTATTTCGCGGCGGCCCCAAGATCGGTTTCAGCGCCACGGGATCGCTGGACCGAACCGCCTACGGCATGAACTTCGGTGCGGGGAACATTGGCACGGACGTCAACTTCAGCATCGAGATCGAAGCCACCCGTCCCGGCGAGGGCGGCGCCCCGGCCGGCATGGGCATGGGTATGGGTATGGGACAGTAGTCAGGCCCCATGACTTGATCGTGACCGCCCAAGCGCCAGACGCGTTTTGGGCGGCCACGGTCTTCCGGTCGCTCGCAGCCTCGAGCGACCCGTGTTCAAGATGATTTCCGGGGGGATTGTCATGCGCTCAGGGTCCGTGATTGCAATCGCGTTCTTTCTTTTTCTATCAAATAGTTACGCTCAGGATTCCAACAACGGTCTGGAAGACCGGATTCGCAGCCTGGAGGCTGCGGTGGCGACGCTGGATACCCGCCTCGCAACCCGGACTACCGCGGGTACAGGCTCGCTGGATACATCCGTGGCGGGCCTGTCGGTCCAGCGGCGCATTGACGCTTTGGAGAGACAGGTTGACAACCTGACACGCCAGTTAACCACGCTTCAGCGGCAGGTAGAGCAAGCCGGTCGCGACGCATCCAGCGCCATTCGCGAAGCCGAGGCCGCCCGGCGGGACGCGCGGGACGCACTGATGCGCGCCCGCTGAGATCCTGCGCAAGGATCGCCACGCCATCAGGGTGCAGGGCGGCCTTCCTCCGCCGATCCGGGGGACCATATCGCTCGGGATCGCAACGCTCCAGGCCATCGGGGCGCACGGCGACCCTCGTTGCCTGTGTTAGCCTATGCGCCCATCGTCGTGTGAACGCACAAACAACGGAATGGATCCATGGCAGACAATCCAGGAGATGGCGACATCCGCATGTCGGCGGGCAACCTCTACCGGGAGGAAAGTTATACCGACCGGCAGGTAGGTAGCCTGCAGATACTCACTCCGGTCAAGAAGGACGGATCCACCGATTTTTCGCGGCAGAAATTGTTCGTGGGCCAGACCCAGATCCTGACGCCTGCGGGCGCCCTGCCCCTGAGTTTCGAGATCGAGGCCAAGTCGCTGGAAGAGGCGATCGAAAAGTTCGGTGACAGCGCGCAGACTGCGCTCGCGGGGACCATGGAGCGCATCGAGGAGATGCGCCGGGAAGCCGCCTCGTCGATCATCGTGCCGGGTAGCGATCCCATGGCAGCCCCGGGCGGGGGGCTCCAGGTCCGCTGACGCGTCGCCGCTGCACGGTTGCCAGGGCCAGATTGAGTCTCTGCGGGTGCAACAATGAAAAAATTGCTGAGGGATCCGCTGCTTCACTTCGTGGTACTGGGCCTCGGCCTGTTCCTGCTCTATCAGCTCACCGGCCAACAGGCCGAGGACGACGAAATCCTCATCGACCGGGATGCCCTGCTGCGGCACCTGCAGTATCAGTCCGTGGCCTTCGACCGGGCACAGTTCGAACTGTTCCTCGACGACATGTCCGCGCGCGAAACGGCGGACCTGATCGTGGAAGCCGCCCGGGAGGAAATCCTCTATCGGGAAGCGCTGGCCATGGAGCTGGACCGGGACGACTACATCATTCGCAGCCGTCTCGTTCAGAAGCTCAGGTATCTGGCGGAAGGCTTCGCCAGCGATGCGGCCGGTCTGAGCGAAGAGGACGTTCAAGCGTATTTCGAAGCCAATCGCGACAATTACGAACTCGATCCCTACATAACGCTGACCCACGTGTTCTTCAATGCAGAGCGCCGCGGATGGGATGAGGCGCGTGCGCTGGCCGAGGCCAAGCTCCTGGAACTGAACGACGGACCCGTGCCGTTCGAAGAGAGTTCCGCCCATGGCGACCGGTTCCCGTACTTCGTGAACTACATCGAGCGGCCGCCGCAACTCATTGCCAGCCACTTCGGGGGCGCAATGACCGAGGCGCTGTTTCAGCTCCCGGTCGACGCGACATCGTGGCACGGACCGTACGAGTCCCGGTTCGGAACGCACCTGGTGCTGGTCACCAACCAGCAACCGGAGCGCATGCCGGACTTCGACGAGGTCAGGGAGCGCGTGGCGGCCGACGCCCAGGCCGCGCGCGACCGGGCACTGACGAACGCGGCCATCGATGAAATCGTGGCGCGCTACACCATCGTCATCGGCGCCGATCTGCAGACCGTCGACGAGGGGACCGGGGCCGAGCTGGAATGAGGCGGCCTGCCCCTCTTGCCGGATTGAGGTGGCCTTCCGCGCTCGCCAGTTCAACGTGGCCTGCCGCACTTGACGTATTGAGACGGGCGCCGCTCCTGTTGGGCCTTTGGCTCGCCCTCGCCGCCACCGCACTCGGACACGATCTGCGCCCGATCTTCATCGATATCACGCAGACATCGGCAATCGATGCAACCCTGCGTTGGAAGGTCCCGTCAACGGTATCGCGGGCTCAGCTCCCTGCCATCGCCCTGTCGGAGGCGTGTACACCCGAATCCGAACTTCGCCTCGTATTGCGGGCCGACTCGTACCAGGGCGAGCAATCGTACCAGTGCGCCACGGCCCTGGCCGGAGCCTCCGTTTCGCTGGACTTTCCCTCGACCAACCCATCGCTGACCACCATCATCCGGGTACTGACCCACGACGGCCTGCTGCTCTCGGGACTGCTGCCCCCCGACGAAACCGCCTGGGTTATCCCCGAAGCTCCCGGGCGCTGGGAGGTCGCCGCGAACTACACCGAATTGGGCATCGAACACATCGCCGTCGGCTGGGACCACCTGCTGTTCGTGGCGCTGATGGTCCTGCTGGCCCGCAGCCCCAGGCGCACCCTGATCATGGTCACCGGCTTCACCGTGGCCCACTCGCTGACGCTGGCACTGTCCACCCTGGACCTGGTGTCGCTGCCCATCCCGGTAGTAGAGACCGCCATCGCGCTCAGCATCGTATTCCTCGCCGCGGAAATCGCCCGCAGCAACCGGCAGACCCTGACGCACCGCTTCCCCTTGCTGGCGACCGGCCTGTTCGGCCTCCTCCACGGCTTCGGGTTCGCCTCGGTCCTGCGCGAAGTGGGCCTGCCGCCCACCGAACTGCCCACCGCCCTGCTCTTCTTCAACGTGGGCGTGGAAATCGGCCAGATCGTATTCGTGGTGGTCATCTACGCCGCCGGCCTCGGTTGGCAGGCTGCGATGCGCCGCTCGCGTTTCGGGCGCCGTGGGTTCATGGTTGAGGGGTCGCCCGCCGCCACGGCGACCGCCTACGCGGTGGGAGCGATCGCCAGCTTCTGGACGATCGAAAGGTTGCTGGCGATCTGATCCTAACTCAGAGGGCCCAGAGTCTCCGTCGGGAGCTCCCCACTCGCTCGCTTTCCGAGGATTCGCGATCCCGGCCGACGCGAATGTGGTATCTGAACTGATTCGGTCGGCATATGCCGCGGCAGTATTGGCCTGGATCGACGAAAGCCATACAGGTGAACGAGTCGCGGACCGGCAGATCGATATACGACTACGTGGCAAAAGGTGCGTATTACGGCTGAAAGTTGCCACCGATTACGGCTGAAAGTTGCCACCCATTTCGGGCGAAAGTTGCCACCGATTACGGCACAAAGTTGCCACCCTGAGGAGCGCCGACGCGGATGACGGCCTGAGTAGTCTGCC
>JAJEFE010000042.1 GCA_022820625.1 Gammaproteobacteria bacterium
TCTTCAGGGAAACAGGTGGCCACGCAACCCTTCCGGAGACAAACCGGCCGGAACCGCTCCCCTCAGTGACCGATCCGCCACCTCGGACAACCCAAGAATCGTTCCAACAGGCAAACTCAATGTGTTAGCGGGAATCGCTGGCTCTCGGGGGCAAACCTAGGATGGCTGCAAACTGTCCCTCAATATGTCGCGGTCGTCGGCCGGCCGGTGATTGCCATGCCAAGGCGCAAGAATTGGGGCAGAAGCAAGCAGCACTTCCCGGGAGAAAACCGATGCGTGGAATCAATACCGTCTTTTTCGTGGCAACCGCCCTGTCGTGGAGCCTGGCGCAGGCACAGGTCGGCAACAACGACAGCATTCTCAACCCCAACCTGGCCGGCGAGGACGAGCTCGCGGGCGTGGCTCACCTGGACGCGGCACTGGTCGGCAGCATCGTCGATGCAAGGCCGCTCGCCAGTTCCCTGGAGCTCGATGCGCTCCTGAGCGGCTCGCTCAGCGAGGAGCAGCGCGCCGAGGTGTATGCGGCGCTGTTCCTTCCGCTCAACCTCAATACCGCGTCAGGCGACGAGATCATGCTGATTCCCGGCATGAACAACCGCATGACCCACGAGTTCGAGGAATACCGGCCCTACACGTCGCTGGAGCAGTTTCGCCAGGAGATCGGCAAGTACGTCGACGCGGACGAGGTCGCCCGGCTCGAGCAGTACGTATTCGTGCCGCTGAACCTCAATTCCGCCACCCGGGACATCTTCGCCACCGTACCCGGAGCCAGCAACCGCATGGTGCGCGAATTCCTCGAGTACCAGCCCTATTCGGACATGGATCACTTCCGCCGCGAGATCGGCAAGTACGTCGACGAGGACGAGGTCGGGCGCTTCGAGCGGTACATGACCCTCGATTAACCGCCCACAACTTTTATCGGAGCCCAGCGGCCCCGGCTGGGGGACTTGCCGGGGCCCTTCTTCTCCCCACCGGCAATACGCCTGGCGGGGTTCCTTGCGGGACGCCGGATATCCTGCCATGTTATCGCCCCATGCCGGAGGCGAAATCCAGGGAACTGATCCCGCTCAACATAGCCGTGCTCACGGTGTCGGACACCCGTGACGAGGCTTCGGACCGGTCCGGTGCTCTACTGGTGCAGCGGCTGACGGACGATGGACACCGCCTGCACGAGAAGGCGATCGTGCGGGACGATCTCGATGCCATCGGCGCTCGCGTCTCCGGCTGGATCGGCGATCCCGGTGTGGAGGTGGTGATCACCACCGGCGGCACCGGCGTCACGGGCCGCGATGGCACGCCTGAAGCGGTCGCACCGCTGCTGGAGAAAGCCATCGACGGCTTCGGCGAGTTGTTCAGGGCAATCTCCTACGCGGAAATCGGCACGTCGAGCATCCAGTCCCGCTGTCTGGCAGGCGTAGCCAATGGCACCTATATTTTCTGCCTGCCTGGCTCAACCAACGCCTGCGCCACAGGCTGGGACAGGATCATCGCCCTGCAACTGGACTATCGGACCCGGCCCTGCAATCTGGCCGAACTGATACCTCGCCTCAAGGAGACAGGCTAGACCATGCGAATCACGGCCGAGCTCAGCCTGTATCCCTTGCGGGACGAATACATCCCCGCCGTGCAGTCCTTCATTCACGTGATCCGGGACATGCAGGGCATCGAGATCCGCGTCAACCAGATGAGCACCCAGCTCACCGGCGAGCTTGGCGACGTATGCCGGGCCGTCGAGACCGCCCTTCAGCGCTCCTTCGAGAGCGGTGGTTCCCAGGCGTTGGTGGCCAAGTTCCTGAACGCCGATCTGCCGTTGGACGAGCCGCCGGATCTGGGTACCTAGACGGCAGCCCGTGGCGAAGAGCCCGCTGCATGGGGCGCAAGACCGCCTGGCCGAAGACGGCCGATCAACCGACGATGCATCCCGGCTGACGGCATCACTGCGCCATGCTTGACTACCTCGGAACCGCTGTCTCGGCGCTGTCCATCCCGGAGACGGCGGCGGTCCTGCTGGCCATCGCCTATCTGGTGCTGGCCATCCACCAGAACATCCTTTGCTGGGCGGCCGGGATGATCAGCGCCCTGATCTTCATGGGGGTCTTCTATTCCGCCCTCCTCTACATGCAATCCGCGCTGCAAATCTTCTACGTGGGCATGGCCGTTTACGGTTGGTACCAGTGGCGCTATGCAGGAGACGCAGGCACCGGAGTGCAGATTCACACCATGACGATTGGCCGCCATATTCAGGTGATCGCCGGAATCATCGCTACCGCCTTGCTCCTGGGCTGGATCATGAGCCGCACCGACACCCCCTTCCCCTACGCCGAAGCCTTTATCACCGTGGCGGCCATCGTGACAACCTTCATGGTGGCGCGAAAAGTGTTGGAGCACTGGCTGTATTGGTTCGTCATCGACAGCATTGCCGTGTATCTCTACCTGGCCAGAGAGCTTTACCTGACCGCCCTGCTATTCGTGTTCTACCTGGTCATGGCCCTCATCGGCTTCCGGCGCTGGAGGCGCGACTACCTGGCCGGAGCTTCGTGAGCCCATGATCGATCCGGCGACACTTGCGAGGCTCGCCAGACTTCTCGGAGTCACGGCGGCGGAACTGCGGGTTCAGCCGCTGACCGGCGGCATGAGCAATCACAGTTTTGTGCTTGCTCGCGGCAGTGACCAATGGGCGGTTCGCCTGCCGTTGCCCGCCCGTGTCGGCATGACTCCGGACCCGGAGACCGAAGCACGCGTGCTGACCGTGGCCGCCAATGAGAGGCTGACGCCCGAGGTGGTCGCTTTCGACGTCGAAACCGGTGTTCTCGTGACCCGATACCTGCAGGGGGCGGCATCCCTGAATGCCGAACAAATCCGAGAACACGCCTGCATCGATCGGATTGCGGCCACAATGCGCCGGTTGCACAGCCTGCCGGCGCCTCCTGCGCTCGGAGTTTTTCGACCAACGAAACTGGCACGGGCCTACATCGATGCCGCTCTCGACTTGCCCGGTGCGCGACATGACCTCGTGAACGAACGACGCCGTTGGAGCGCCGAGTTCATTCACCTCGCAGAGGAATACGAAGCAGCGTTCAAACCGGCAGCTCTCTGCCACAACGACCTGGTGGCGGCCAATATCCTCGACGACGGGCATCTCTGGCTGGTGGACTTCGAGTACGCGGTACGCGCAGATCCAATCGTCGATCTTGCCGGGCTGTCCGGGCTGAACGGATTCGGCCCGGACAATACCCGCCGCCTCTTGAATGCCTACTACGGACCAGCGTCCGTTCCCGTCTCCGTCGCGCAGTTTGATCGGGTCGTCAGGATGGTCCGGTTTCTGGCTTATTTCTGGGCACTTGCCCACGACGGCAATGAAACGGCCGACGATCTGCAACGCTTTGCCGCTGCGATGGCGGCGGTGCTAAGGTAGCGACCGTTTTTCTGCGGTCCACGGGGAGTCCAACGTGCCGAACAAAGTCGCCTTTCTGGGTCTGGGTGTCATGGGATATCCCATGGCCGGATGGCTGAGCCACGCGGGACACGAGGTGACGGTCTATAACCGTACCTCCGACAAGGCGCGGCGGTGGTGCGGCCAGCACGGGGGCGCGCGGGCCGATGCGGCGGCGGATGCGGTTGCCGGCAAGGAGTTCGTTTTCTCCTGCCTCGGAGACGACCCCGACCTGCGGGAAGTCATCCTCGACCAGGGCGTCATCGACGCCATGCAGCCGGGTTCCACGCTGATCGATCACACCACGGCCTCGGCGGACATGGCGAGGGAACTGGCCTCGGCCGGCGCGGAACGCGGCGTACAATGCCTGGACGCCCCGGTCTCGGGCGGCCAGGCGGGCGCCGAACAGGGCAAGTTGACCGTCATGGCGGGCGGCGACGCGGAAGCGTTCCGCCGGGCCGAGCCGCTGATCCGCTGCTTCGCCGGCACGGTCAGACTCATGGGCGGCGCGGGCTGCGGCCAGTTGACCAAGATGGTCAACCAGATCGCCATCGCCGGGCTTGTCCAGGGCCTCTCCGAAGCGTTGAATTTCGCCCGCCAGGCCGAACTGGATCCGCAGAAGGCGGTGGAGGTCATCAGCCAGGGCGCCGCCCAGTCCTGGCAGATGGACAACCGCTGGAAAACCATGATGGCCGGAGAGTTCGAGTTTGGCTTTGCCGTGGAGTGGATGAGGAAGGATCTGCGGATCTGCCTGCAGGAGGCCCGGCGCAACGGCGCGGAACTGCCCGTCGCCGCGCTGGTCGATCAATTCTATGCAGACGTCGAGGGCATGGGCGGCGGACGCTGGGACACCAGCAGCCTCATCGCGCGCCTCAACCGAAATCAGCCGCGCAGGGCCAGTTAGTGCGATCCCGGTTGCGTGGACAGGCATTGAGCCATGAATCGGAAATCGTTGACGGGCCCTGATCCATGAAGCCGATCCTGGCCGACCTGCTCAGGCTGCTGGAACTGGAGCGACTGGAGGACAACTTCTTCCGCGGCGGGAGCCGGGACATCGGCAGCAGCCGCGTGTTCGGCGGCCAGGTGCTGGGCCAGGCGCTGAGCGCCGCAAGCTACACCGTGGACAAATTCACGGTTCACTCGCTCCACGCCTACTTCCTCCGCGCCGGGGATGTGGAAGCGCCGATCCTGTACGAGGTCGACCGCGCCCGCGACGGCCGAAGCTTCAGCAACCGCCGGGTGGTTGCCGTACAGCACGGCCGCCCCATCTTCAACATGACCGCCTCATTCCAGAAGCCGGAGACGGGGATCGAGCATCAACCCGAGGCTCCGGACGTACCTCCCCCCGAAGAACTTGCCGAACTTCGGGACGTGCCGGCGGCGAGCATGCAGAACGTGCCCCAGAAGATGCGCCGCTACCTGAAACGGAAGCGACCCATAGAGATGAAGCCGGTCGAATCGGTGGACCTGTTGACCCGAGCGCCGCGAGCGCCCCGCCGCCATCTCTGGATACGTACGGTCGACGACTTGCCCGACGATGCCGACCTGCACCGGAATCTGCTCGCCTACATCTCCGACTACCAGTTGGTGGGAACGACCCTGTTGCCCCACGGTATCCGCTGGGAGCAGGACAACGTGCAAATGGCGAGCCTGGACCACGCAATGTGGTTTCATCGCCCGTTCCGGGCCGATCGATGGCTGCTGTATTGCATGGAAAGTCCGAACGCCTCGGGCGCGCGGGGGCTTGCCACCGGCCGGTTCTACGACGAGAACGGCGCGCTGGTAGCTTCCACCGCCCAGGAAGGGCTGATCCGCATCTGGCCGCAGCCCGGGGAATGAGCAAAGGCGGACGGGCAACACAGTTTTTGGATCAAGTTCATGGAGATCGAATGGGCGGGCCGGCTGTTGTCGGACGCAACAAGACTGAAGTAGGATTTTCGGAGGCCATGCTCCGGACGGGAAGGTAGAGAATGAAGTCTGTGCAACATCCCCTGATCCCAGGTTTGCTGATGATCGGCTCCCTGGCCGCGGCTGCCGTCGCCGCCCACCACAATCCGGGGGTTTACTTCGATCTGGGGACGGTCGTGATCCACCGCGACGTCACCGCCGTGTCCTTCACGCCCGCCAATCCCCACGGGCGGTTCGTCTACACCATGGCGGACGCCGACGGCAGCGTGACGGAGTGGGTCGCCGAGCTCCCCGCCAACAACATGATGCGCCGCAACGGTGTGGAGAGCGACATGATCCAGCCCGGCGACACGCTTACCATACGCGGCAATCCGGGCCGCCAGGGCGCGACGATGCTGCGCATCACCCATGCGCTCCTGCCCAGCGGCGACGTAGCGACCTTCTACTCGCCGCAAGGTACGGGTTCGCTGGAAGATCTCCAGGTGAACTGAGCGAGACTTGCCGGAGCCAATCCGCCGCTACTTGTACGGCCATTTCATCCGGACGGGACCCCGGACGTTACCGGCGAAAGGTTTTCTCGATAATACATGCCGCGCTGCACATAGTGCTCGGCGCTCCACTTGAGGAACTCGATTTCCTCGTCGGTGACCTCGCGGATGCGCTTGCCCGGCGTTCCCACGATCAGCGAACGGTCGGGGAAACGCTTGCCCTCGGTGACCAGCGCCTGGGCCCCGACAATGCAGTATTTTCCGAGAACGGCATGATTGAGAATCGTCGCGCCCATGCCGATCAGCGACCCGGCGCCGATATGGCAGCCGTGTACCGTTGCCGAATGACCGATGCTTACCTCCTCTTCAAGCACCACGGGAGCGCCCTCATCGACGTGGAACATCGAGCCATCCTGTATGTTGCACCGGTCCCCGATGACGATCCTGTCGTTGTCCGCGCGGAGCACCGCACTGAACCATACGCTTGCATCCTCGCCCAGAATCACCTGGCCGATGACCGCAGCATTGGGTGCGACAAAGAACCGGTCACCGACCGTCTGCACTCGATAATCGCCCAGATCGTAAAGCATTGCTGGTGGTCCTTCCTGAAATGATCGTCCGCAGTGGTGACTGTCAGCCCGTTCCCCCGGCCTGATCGGCCACCGCCTGCGCCGCCGCGGCGATGGCATCGGGGTCGCCCAGGTATTCCGCTCGCAACGGGCGCAGATCAGGATCGAGTTCGTAAACCCTCGGCACGCCGGTGGGAATATTGAACTCCGTGATCGCCTGGTCGGAAATGCCCTCAAGCATCTTTACCAACGCCCGCAAGCTGTTTCCATGGGCCGCTACCAGCACGTTTCGTCCGCCCTTCAGCGCCGGCGCGATTCGCTCCTCCCAGCACGGCCGCACGCGTACCAGGGTCGTCGCCAGGGATTCGGTGTCCGGCAGGTGCGTTTGGTCCAGCCCCCGGTACCGCGGATCGAATCGCGGATGTCGATTGTCGTGCGCTTCAAGGGCGGGTGGGGGAATATCGTACGACCGCCGCCAGATCTTCACCTGATCGGCGCCATGCCGCGCCGTCGTCTCCGCCTTGTCGAGACCCTGCAGCGCGCCGTAGTGACGCTCGTTCAGACGCCAGTCGCGATGCACCGGGATCCACATGAGGCCCATCTCATCGAGTACCAGCCACAAGGTCCGAATGGCGCGCGTCAGGACGGACGTAAAGGCGACATCAAGGCCGATCCCCTCCTCCCTGAGCGCGATTCCGGCGGCCCGCGCCTCGCCAACGCCCTGATCCGTCAGATCCACATCCGTCCACCCGGTGAACAGATTCTCCAGGTTCCACTCGCTCTGGCCGTGCCGGACCAGCACCAACGTGCCTGTCTTCGGGGATGTCTCCGTATTCATGCGGCCGGTATTGTTCGGCCATCGCAAGAGAAGATCAAGCGAATGCCTGTGTCGCCAGCCCTTGCGGTTGTCGTGGGGCGACGAGCGTCCCTCGGAAACTCTACAGGCTAGAGATCGAACCGCAGTGTCATGAGCAGCGCGTGGGTTTGAAGCTCGGCGGTCGTTTCGTTGATCGGGACATGGATTTGTCTGCGGGTTCCCTCCTCGCGGTATCGCACGATGGTGATATCGCCAGTGCGGGTTCGGATCGTCCCCGCGTCGGTGTATCGGTAACCGAGGTCCAGCTGAACTCTTTCGCGGATCGGTATCGAAACCCCGCCCGTCAGCATCCAGCTGCGATTTCGCCCGCGTCCATCGGGAATGGCGGTGAAGGGGAATTCGCCGCCCGGACCCGCGCGAAGACTGCCGAACGGATTTTCCGGGTCGGGAAACCGTTGAACATAGCCGCTCAATCGGTACGTTGTGACCCCCGCCCCGACTCCGAGGAACGGCGAAACCTTGCGACTCGACGAGAGCTCCCAGTCCGGGAACTCGTAAAATCCGATCAGGAAGGCTTGCGAGAGGTCCAGTTCCGCTTCGGACGGTTGATGTGCTCCAGCGTTTCGGTAGTTCGTGTTGCCTCGATAATCCGGGGCACGGGCAACGCCGAATTCCAACTGGGCCCGAAGTGCAGATCCCAGACGAACGCCTGCTGCGACGTCAACGGTAAATCCAACGTCGAACGCTCCGGCATCGAACGTATTCCCGCTCCCGTACAACGCGGCGTAACCGGCGTCCGCGCCATCGACGAACCGGGCGCCGCTGGAGCGGACTGCGGCGATTCCCGCTGTCACGTAGGGCTCGTACCCGGCGGTGTTGGCCCTGGCTGTGGAGCCGGAAGACTCATCTGACGCTGTAACGGGCAAGCCCGTGGCAGGCAGACTGCAGGCCGCCACCAGGAGCAGCGGAGGTGCCGGTCGAAATCTCGTGCCGCCGATTCGGTGCAATGCCAACTTCAGCCCCTTCTCCTTCGGGAAAGCACGAGAGTGCTTCCAACCCATCCATGGCGTGTCCAGGCAGACTCTGTCAGAGGCACTTGCGTTGTGGCGTTTTTTGGCCGCCGCCGATGTCTTGGATGGAGCCGCGATTCGTTCTTCGAGGGCATGATGAGGCGCCAAGTCGGCTCGTTCGGTTGAAAAGGCCCCTGGGTTCCGCTCAAATGGGAACG
>JAJEFE010000045.1 GCA_022820625.1 Gammaproteobacteria bacterium
CCTTCGTCACCCGCCCCGAGGTGTCGTGCATCAGCGTGTGGCTCACGCCGCCGATGGACACGCCCGTCAGCGCGGTCAGCGGGGGCTGTTCATGCCCGCCGTTGCCGTAGGTGTAGGCGCTAACGCCCGTGTCGCCGCTGACGGAACTGCTCTTGCCCGTGAGGTTGCCGAGCCGGTCGTAGGTTGTCGAGAGCGTGCGTGCGGCATCCGAGCTGACGCCCAGCTTCGTCACCGCGCTTCTCAGACGGTCCAGCGCGTCGTACGTGAACGTCTCGGCCTTCCTGCCCGCGCCACTGCCGCTGATCCGGCTCCTGAGAATCCCGTTGCTCTGCCAGGCGTACTCGTTGTCCTGCAGCACCGCCGTGCCCGCGGTGGTGTCGATGCCGGTGAGGCGGCCCGAGTTCGGATCGAACGCGCGCACCGTGGACACCCCGTTGGCGTAGGTCTCGCGGGTGACCTGGCCGTAGGTAAACCACCCCGACTTTTCCGGAGGCTCCATCATTTGAGGATGGACCGGACCTCAGCACTGGGTACCCGCGAACGGGAGATTTCCGGTGTGGCCAGGGGCTAATGCGGGACGGTGCGCTCTTTCGGGCGGGATAGGCACCTGTAATGCGACATGCCTACTGCCCGTCGCGCGTTCTGTGAGTCTCGACAGTACCAAGTTCCTGGACACTCGGTGGGCCGAGGGCGGGTTCACCGAACAACAGGGTGCCGTTTTGGCGTTGTTGCGCGGTTCCGGCATCGGGCTGACTGTGACCGAGTACGAGCTGCTGTGCACGTTTGAGTCTGCCACCGGACGGGTCCTGACCTCCGAGGACCTGCTGCTGGAGATCTGACCCAAGCGTGCGTCGAGTAACGTCACCTTGGTGCGCAACTTCGCGCAAAGCTCGGCGACGACTCATCGAACGCCGAGTGGAAACTCAACGTGTGCGAGGTCGGGTACCGGATGCTGCGGGCGGAAGGCTAAATCGCGGGGATCCCTTGTGTCAGGCCGCCTATATAATGTTGCGGATCGCGAGAATGCGCTCCAGACTACCCAGCGCTTTCGCACTGGCGCGCACTTGCTCGGAAGCCGTCTCAGCGTGACCGGACAGCGACGACAGAACCATAAGAACGCACATCCAGTACGTGGCATAGTGTCTAATCGAACGCCCTTCGTTTCCTCCGTGTTCGCTACCGGTCACTGCAGGGCATCAGGTCCCAGCTCGATGCGGTCGGCTGCGAGCGATGCTGCCATCCAAACGAATCACCAAATGGCAGTCAAGTAAATGAGTTTGGCACCGAAGGTTACGGTCCTGATGCTAACGTGATGGCTGTGGAACCGTCCGAAACGTAAGTGAAATTCGACGCTGTCGGGGCCGCCAGTTCTGCCCGATCCGTTCCCTCTTGCGCTTGGCGATACCATGCAACCATCTGAACCGGGCGCTGCCCGTCATGACCAGTGCCGAGCCCACCTCCAATAGCACGTATTCGGGCTTACCCGCCTCATTGGCAGTAGGCCGCAAATTCATCCGCCAGGTATCACCAAGCGAGACGGTAGCCACAGCAGGACCGAAACATTGACGGTCAACGTGCATGGCGATTCCCTGACCCGGCAGATACTCGTTCACGATTACTTGATCAGGCACGCACTCAAACTGCCCGGTTGTGTCGGTGAGCCGCTCAGCCATCTCCTGAAGCCAGACTGGCAGTGGCCCGATATGCATATCGCGCGATACCGTGCGTGCACGATAATCGTAACGCCAGCCATATTGTTGGACTCGACGCTCCAGATCGTTACGCCAAGGCAAACTGTCGATACGGTCGATGGCTTGCTGCTGCTGATCGCCGGTCAAGAAATCCGGGTAGTACCACAGACCGGAAACGTCGGGGATTCGCTCGGCACGATCACGCATCCCTTGCGCAACTGGCCATTCAAGTCCCATATCGAGTTGATGGCTCATCTCCTACTCCCTGACCGCGATGCGGGCGAACATCTTGGACCCGAAGTCAGGTACATTGTATCCGACAATCAGCCCGCGCTGTTCAAGAGCATCCGTCAGATCTCTGCAAGCCTCGCGAAACGTTTCCCGGCCAGTCTCGCTACGGGCATCAACGGCCAAGATTCGGCA
The DNA here is from genome assembly GCA_022820625.1 of Gammaproteobacteria bacterium. Lineage (GTDB taxonomy): Bacteria > Pseudomonadota > Gammaproteobacteria > Steroidobacterales > Rariloculaceae > UBA6522. The sequence continues at coordinate 2,115 of JAJEFE010000045.1, forward strand.
GTCTCCCAGCGTCGCGACATTTTCGACTACATACACAAAGTCGCCTATTGCCGTTTGGTTGCCGATTGTCTGCACCAAGACGTATCCGAATGTAACCAAGACATTGCACGGGGTCGGCCTTCCTGCCAATGCCGTCGCGCAGAGTTCCTCAATGCTATGGTGACAGGAGTAGTGCGTCTCCTCTTCAAAACGGTCCCAGATCGAATTCGCCAAATCGACCATGTTTGGCGAATGATCATATCCATACAATTCCAGATTCATGTGAGGGTTGGCCCGAAAGTGGTCCTGCACGACCCAGGTGAACAGCCCGGGACCACACCCCAAATCAATATGGACTAGCGTCTCACAGGTCTCGAGGTCGAAACGCATCTCCTGTAGTGCCTGCGAGTAGTAGTCAAACCGATAGTGCTGCTCATTGTTTTCTCCGCCCATAATGTAGGCATGGGTGTATTTCAGGCACTGCTCAATCGTGGCATTCGGAGGGATGGCATGCTCCACTGGAACATCTGCCAATTCGTAGCCTTCGGAAACAATGTTAACGACGCCCTCGTATTTGTTGCGAATAGCGCAATTCCGGCACATTTCAGTTCACCAAGATCTCGCTCAGATGCTGGACTTCTTGAGTTCTTCGATCACGGGTTTTCCAGGGAGACAGGCCGCAACCGACAGTTTCGAGTTGATGGCAAACACTAAATCCGCTTGGGGCCATGAATAGTCATGGATTCGCGGCGGATCCAGTCAGCGCCGCAGCGTCGATGCAGCACCCTTACTCGGCTTCCGTGGCCTGTCGACGATAACGGTTCGACGAAGAAAGCGTGTAGTTGCGCGCCGGAGCATTGAAGGTGCGTTCACCGATCACTGCGAGTGCGTCGGCCATCAGCAATTTCGGCTCCGGATCGTCCGGCCGCAACCGGATCACGTGCTGCGCCAACTGCGCGGCGCCCAGCGGGTCGTCGGCCGCCATTGCTTCAAGAGCCTTCTCCATGAGGATATCGGCCCCGCCCACGAGATCGGCCATGCGCTGCGATTGTTTCAGCGGGCTCTCGCGATGCAGGTTGAGCGGATCGCCGTCGAACCAGCCCAGGTCCTGGGCGTAGATGTCGCGAACCGTGCCCCAGACGCTGCCATAGTAATTGGCAAGGTAGTCCAGATCGGTCAGGTGCTCCGGCAGCGCCGCGTATTCCACCAACTCGTCCGGCGTCATGTACTGTTTGGCGCCCTCGATTGTGCGGTCGTGGACCCATTGCATTGCGTCCCGGTAATTGGTCAGCACTTCTACCGCGTTGCCCAGCATCGGTGTGGTATGGCCTCCCACCACGTGCAGCGGGTCCTCGCCGATCATGCTGTCGATGCTCCGGATCCAGTCGCGAATGGATCGCCTCGCCGTGCCCCGCAGCGGATAGGTATTCGGCCACGACTGGTAGAAGTTGTCACCGGCGAAAACCACTCGCTGCTCCGGCAACCAGACATAGACCTGGTCCGCCGTCTCGCCCGGCGCCGCCACCAGATCCAGCGTGACACCGGCGATCTCGAGCCGTATCCGGTCTTCGGCGAACGTATGCGTCGGTTCGATCGGCCGGGCCGGCTGAACCTGGGCCCGCGCACCGTCTCCCATCTGGTTGCCTACCGGGCGTTGCGGCGGGATGGCGATGCCGACACTGATCCGCTGCTCAGGCGGCAAGTCAAATCCCTGCGTATTGGACGGCCGCGCGCCTCCGGTCAAGCCGGCCGACGCGACCCTCGCGGTCTCCGAGCCGTAATTCGAACGTGCCCAAACCTCGATACCTGAGTCCGGGTCGAAGAACGCCGGCGAACCGTTGACATGGTCGCCATGCCCGTGGGTATAGATGAGCGCGCGAATGGGCAGATCGGTAATCTGCTCGAATTCGGCACGCACCAGGCGGGCGCCGGCCACCTGCTGCCCGGGGTCGACGATGATGACGCCGTCATCCCCCACGATCATCGTATTGGTCGACACCTGGTAGCCGATTGCGGTATAGACATCGTCGGCGACCTGGATGATGTCCGGTTCGAACATGTTGTTTCGTTCGAGCAACCGCAGGGTGGCATCGCTGGGCTGGGCCAACGCACCCGGGGCGCAGATCAATGCAATCACCGCCGCAAAGAAATTCCGTTTCACGGTTCCACCTTTCAGACTCGCCATAGACAGGAACGCAACTTTACCCGAACCGCACTCGATTTGGCCGTCTGATTAGCGAATTGAACGGCAACGGGGTAAATTGCACGTCCAAGTCAATTCTGCGGTACCGAGGAGCCCCGTATGAAAGGTCTATCCATTTCCCTTCCGGCGACATTGGTCGCGGCTTCACTCCTGATTTCCGGGTGCGGGTCTCCGGCGGGCGATGACGCGGGCACGGCCATGCCGGAGGCCTCCGGGCCATCCGTCGAGAGTGCCACGCTGGTGGGCAATCCGAATCCCACCGTGCCGTTGGCTGCCATTCTGAGCGTCGTCACCGACGTTCCAACACGGCTGACGATCAACTTGGACGATGGCGAGCGAAGCTGGAGCGTCACGCCCAGCGACGAGATGTCCACGGACCACGAGGTTCCCGTGCTCGGTATGCGTCCCGACAGGACTCATACCATCACGGCCACACTCGAAGATGAAGGTGGGCTTGCCGCAGAAACGGCAGCCCAGACGTTTACCACGCCGCCGTTGCCGGAGGCGTTTCCGACGCCCTTGATCACCGCCCGGGACCCGGCACGCATGGAGCCCGGCGTGACGATCTTCAACATCAACGGCCGTTGGGACACGGAAGGCAATTCCACGCCGGCCAACTTCTCCCCCGCCATCGCCGTGGACGACGCGGGCGAAATCGTCTGGTACTACCTGCCGGGCAACCATCGCGTCCACGATGTACGCCGGCTCAACAACGGCAACCTGGTCTACGAGGTGTGGCCCGGCACCGGCGGCATGATCGAGATCGACATGCTGGGCAACATCCAGCGCCGCTGGCACTTCACCGGTACCGCCAAGGACCCCGCGCCCGACAGCATCCCGGTGGAAACCGATTCCTTCCACCACGACTTTGCCGAACTGCCCAACGGCAATTTCCTGCTGCTGAGCAGCGAGCATCGGGTGATCGAGGACTGGTATACCAGCGAGACCGATCCCGACGCACCGCGGGCGGACGCCAACGTCATCGGCGACCTGGTAGTGGAATTCACGCCCGAGGGCGAGGTCGTCAACGAGTGGAGCCTGTTCGACATCCTGGACATCAACCGCATCGGCTACAACTCGCTGCGGGAGGACTTCTGGGAGAACCATTACGACGGTGTGGTCGAAGGCATCGTCTACGACTGGACCCACGGCAATGCGCTGATCTACGAAGAAGAGGACAACTCCTTCCTGATGTCCGTGCCCTACCAGGATGCGGTGATCAAGGTCAGCATGGATACCGGCGAACTGGTCTGGATCCTGGGTACCCACGAGAACTGGAACGAACCCTGGAGCGAGAAGCTGCTCACACCGGTGGGCGATGTGGAGTGGTCCTACAAGCACCACGCCATTACCCATACCGAGCACGGCACGTACCTGCTGTTCGACAACGGAACCGCGCGCGCCAGTCCGTATAACGAGAAGATGCCCCTGGCCGACAGTTACAGCCGCGCGGTGGAGTACGCGGTCAACGAGGAGACCATGGAGGTCAGCCAGCCGTGGGTCTACGGCCCGGAACAGGAAGTCTACTACGGCCGCTACCTGGGCGATGTGGACTGGCATCCCGAGGCGAATACGATACTGATCAACGTTGGCGGCGCGGAAACCAATGCGGAAGGCGTCAACGTCCCGCCGGGCGAGGCCCAGCGATGGGCGCGGCTCATGGAGGTGACGCACACGGACCCGCCGGAAAAGGTCTGGGAGATGCGCCTTCAGCAGGACGATTCCAACTGGGCTATCTATCGCGCGGATCGCCTGGCGAGCCTGTATCCCTGACCCGGAGGGTCTCGCCGAACCTGCTACGACCTTCTGCCGGGTTCAGCTTAGCCGTTCAATGCCCTGGCAGGCGTCGAAACTGCGGTCGAATGTCAGGATGCGGCTGACGCCCGCTGCCCGCATCACGGCGACGTGCAGGGCGTCGCGCGCGGATATGCCGTTCACTGATTCGAGGATGGCCCTGGCCGAGCGGATCTCCGCCATGCCGAACGTCAGCGTTTTGTCGACAATGCTGTCCAGGCAAGCGAAAGTGGGGTCGATCGCATCGGGACGGCCGATGGACGTGTACCGGTGAAGGATTTCCTGGTAGACCTCAACATCGGTGACGAAACGCGATTGCGAGCGGGTCAGTTCGTCCAGCACGGCACGCACGCGAACCTTGTTCGGATGCGGAGCTCCGAGCAGGTACATGGGGACGTTCGAGTCAACGAAAATCACCGGCTTGATAGCCCTGTTCTATCTCCTCGATCATCGTCTCGATGTCCGCAGTAGGGAACTCGTGCCGGCAGGCTTCGTCCAGCGCCCGCAACTTGGCTTCCACCGCCCGGTGCCGCTGCCGCCGCACCTGCCGCAAGGCCTGACGAACCCATTCGGCCAAAGTCATGCGGTCCGCGCGGGCGGACTGCTGGAGCGCCCGGTATTCTTCGTCATCGAACAGAACCTGCAATCGTTTAGTCATGAGTATGAGTTTAATTGACTCATAAAGTATGAGTCAATTTTCACGTTCCGGGCAAGGATCGCGTCCTACCCGATCCGGTTGTGTGTCCCGTCGCAGAGCGGCTGATTGTCCGTTCGCTTGCAACCGCAGAAGTAGGCGGTGCCGCCCCGATCCGACACATATCTCACGGGGGTGAATTCGGTGCCGCTGTGGGAGCCATCGCAGAAGGGCTGGTTCCGGCTTCTGCCGCAGCGGCACCAGAAATAGGCTGTGCCCTCGGAAACTTCGACCGCGTAGGGACTCTTTTGCGCAATGATCGCTTCGGACATCCTTGTTCTCCTACCTGTTTGCCCAAGTTCCCCCGTGGCTGCGGATGACCCTGCGGGGCCGCTACCTGGCCGGCACTATCCGGAACGCGGCTCGATATGCCGCTGACGGTCAAAGTCTGGCCGACCTGTTTTCAGGGCGCGGAATCGGGTCCATTGTAGTGGAAAAGTCGCCGTCACTCAGAACGCGTTCACGCCGGTGAGCGCCTGGCCCACGATCAACTGGTGCACGGTCTCGGTGCCTTCGTAGGTATTCACGGTTTCAAGGTTGAGCATGTGGCGCATGGCCGTGTGCTCGACGGTGATCCCGCTGCCGCCGAGCATGTCGCGGCTGTCCCGGGCGATCTGAAGCGCCGCGCGTACGTTATGCCACTTGGCGAGCGATACCTGCGCCGGCTGTAACTGGCCCGCGTCCTTCAATTTTCCAAGCCTGAATGCGAGCAGCTGGGCGGTCGTGATCCTGCGTGCCATTTCCGCCAGGCGAATCTGTATCGACTGCGTGTGCGACAGCGGGCGGTCGAACAGGATCCGGTCGTGGGCATGGGCGAGCACTTCCTCAAAGCAGGCCTGCGCGGCCCCGATAGCGCCCCAGCATATTCCGTATCGCGCCTGGGTCAGGCAGCTCAGGGGATACCGAAGCCCCACGGCGTCGGGAAGAACGTTTTCGGCGGGGACCCGAACGTTGTCGAGGAAAAGCGCCGAGGTGACTGACGCCCTCATCGAGAACTTTCGCTCGATATCGGTCGCTTCGAACCCCCGCATTCCCGGTTCCACCAGGAATCCGCGAATGCCCTCGTCGGTCATCGCCCACACCAGCGCGACGTCGGCGATCGTTCCATTGGTGATCCACATCTTGGAACCGTTGAGAATCCAGTCGTCGCCATCCCGCTTCGCACGCGTCTTCATGTTGCCGGGGTCGGATCCCCCGTGGGCTTCGGTCAGGCCGAAGCATCCGAGCGCTTCGCCGCGCGCCATCGCCGGCAGCCAGCGTTCCTTCTGTCGGTCCGAGCCGTAGCGGTGGATCGGGTACATGGTCAACGAACTTTGCACGGAGATGAAGCTGCGCAGACCGCTGTCGCCGCGCTCGAGTTCCTGGCAGATCAGGCCGTAACAGATATTGTTCAGGCCTGCGCAGCCGTATCCGTGCAGCGTCGAGCCGAACAATCCGAGGTTGGCCATCCCGGGGATCAACTCCTTTGGGAAGCGGTGTTCCTCAAAGCACTCTCTGATGACGGGAAGCACGTTGTCCGACACGAATCGAGCCACGGTGTCCCTGACCAACACTTCGTCTTCCGTCAACAGCGAACTGACGTCCAGCAGATCCATGGAATTCAACTCAGCCACGTCTTTTCAAGGTTCCGGGTACGGTGCCTACTATAATTGAGCTGGTGTCGAGCGTGCGCCGAAAGTTGTAACTGACTCGCCAATGACATGTATGAGTGTAGTCAGTTTTCGCGCCCGAGCGAATACGGCAGGGGCCACACGTCGACCGTGTCCACATTCTTGCAGGAAGTATGATGGCGCCTGTCGTGGATTGCAGGCGGCTGTAGAATGCCCTTAAGGTTTCAACGGGCCCCGGTACACAAGGAGTAGAAGAAATGGCGGTACTTCCCCCCAACGTAAGCCAGGCAACCTTCGACGACGCTTTGCGCCGATTCCGGGAAGTCGTCGGCGAGGAATGGGTCTTTTCAAGCGACGAGGATGTCGATCTTTACCGCGACTCCTATTCGCCGAGTTGGGGCGAACCCGGCGAGCGGATGCCGTCCGGGGCCGTTGCGCCTATCGAAGTCGAACAGGTCCAGCAGATCGTTCGCATCGCCAATGAGTTCCGTGTTCCGCTGTATCCGATTTCCACCGGCAAGAACCTGACCTACGGCGGTTCGGCGCCGAACATGTCGGGCACCCTGGTGCTGGATCTGAAGCGCATGAACCGAGTCCTGGAAGTGGATGAGCGGCGTGCTTTCGCGCTGGTGGAGCCGGGCGTTTCCTATTTCGATCTCTACAACTACATCCAGGAGCGGGGACTGAAAGTCTGGATCGACTGTCCCGACCCGGGCTGGGGCAGCGTCGTCGGCAATTCGCTGGACCGCGGCCTCGGCTATACGACCTGGCCCTTCAGGGATCATTTCGGAGCGCACTGCGGAATGGAGGTCGTACTGCCCAACGGCGAACTGATGCGCACCGGCATGGGCGCCGTGCCGGGGTCCAGAAGCTGGCAGGACAATCGCTACGGTTACGGTCCATGGGTGGATGGCCTGTTCAGTCAGGGCAACTTCGGCGTGGTGACCAAGATGGGATTCTGGCTGCTGCCGGAACCCGACGCCTATCTCAGCGGCATCGTTTCGGTGCCCAGGCGCCGGGACCTGATCCCGCTCGTCGACGTGGTCAATTACCTGGAGAATTCGTCCTATATCGGTCAGCCGCGCTACCGGAGCCCGCTGGGGGCGGTCCGAAACGAACCTCCGCTCAGGGATTTGCTGGCCGGCAATCCCTTCCCGGATGACGCCGAGCTCGATCGGGTTGCCGAGGAGATGGGCGTACCGTCATGGGCCTGCCAGCTGCAGTTCTACGGCGGCACGGAAGTCGTCCGGGCGATGTGGCGGCAGGCCAGGCAGAAGCTCGCCGAAGCGATTCCGGGCGCCACGTTCGAGGATGAGAAATACTACGAAATGCCCATGACCGCGGAGGAGATTGCGAACGAGCGCAAGGTTGCGTTCGGTGTCCCCAATCTGGCCATCTTTTTCATCGGCGCCCGCAGCGAGCAGAACCCTATTCCCGTGGATGGGCACCTGGACTTCACCTGCGTCATTCCCAAGACGGGCGAGGACTTTCTCGACGCCTGCCGGATCTTCTTCGATGCAACGCAGGGGACCGGGATGGTGAGTACCGGCGGACAGTATCCGTTTGGCCCGTTTCTCACCCCATCCACCTGGCACGCGAGGAATTTCATCATAATCGTCGGCTTGCCTACCTATCGAACCAATACGGAGGCCAATCAGAGGACCCGGGCGTGGATGTCCCAGCTCATCGAAATAGCATCCGCCAATGGCTGGAGCGAGTATCGCGCCTCGCCCACGTTTCAGGATCAGGTCATGGCCGCTTACTCGTTCAACGACCATGCCCTGCGCAATTTTCTGGAAACGCTCAAGGATGCCGCGGATCCTAACGGCATCATTTCGCCGGGGCGCGGCGGCGTATGGCCCAGTCCCTATCGCTCAAACCGGATGACTCCGGTTTGAGCGCAGCATAGACTAGTGCGCATGATGAACAACGTTATCCGGCGGGCAGCCGCCGTTACGCTCGCTCTGGCAATTGGGTTGTTGTGGGCGTTCGCGCCGGATCATGCCGACGCGCAACTGCGGCGCATCGCCATCGGTTCGAATCCGGCCGGAACGAATTACTACGTAGTCGCCAGCGGCATCGCCAAGCTGCTGCAGGACGAGACCGGGATTCCGTCGACGGTTCGCCCCTTCTCGGGTTCTTCGGTCTATATGCCCATGTTGCAGCGGGGCGAGATCGCACTCGGCATCAATACGGAGATCGACAGTCTGTCCGCGTTTTCGGCACTCGATCCTTATCCGGCGCCGATGTCCAACCTGCGCCTGGTGGCCGCAATGATGCCGCTTCGCGACAATCTCATGGTGCGGGCCGATTCCGGGATGAGGACCATTGAGGATCTGCGCGGACGCCGCGTGGTGGTGGCCATCCGCTCGAACGTTGCGCTGGAGCGTTGGCACTGGGCGCTGTTGGCGACCGGAGGGCTGGGTCCCGACGATATCGACATGGTCAGCGTTGCGAGCCTGCCCGACGGTGTGCGCCTGCTGACGGAGGGACGAGTGGACGCGGCCCCCATCGGAATCGCCACGGCGTTGGCCAGGCAGGCCGAAGCGACCATCCCGGGCGGCATCCGCTTTCTGGGGGTTGGAGGCGACGAGGCACAACTGACAGACACCATGCAGGGAGCGCGTGTGGACCCGTTCACCCCGGAAATGGCGGCAGTGGGCGTCCCCGAACCGACGCGACTCGCCCGATTTGCCACCTATCTCAATACGGGCGCCCATCTTGACGACGATGATGCGTACCTGGTTGCCAGTACGATTCACCGGCAATGGGAATCGTTGCGGCGCGACTATGCGCTGCTCGCCCCAGTTGATGCGGACGACATCGTGCCGTCGGACAGTCCTCACCCGTTCCATCCCGGAGCGGCCCGCTATTTCCGCGAGGCGGGGCTCTGGACGGAGGCGCATGAGCGCAACCAGGTACGGGCGCTGGCTGACGCCCAGCGCTGAACCATCGCCACGGGCGGCCAGGCGTCGATCCCATCGCAGCGGACCGGACCGGGGTATCTGAATTGGGCGGTTTCCTGAAGCGGTTGGAGCATTTCTATCTCGGTGCGGTCATCGTCCTGGGCGTCGCGTGGATTATTGACATCCCGCAGTACTTCGGCGTTTCGGTGATTTCAGCCGAGTGGATGGGGCCGCTGATGGCGCTGGGCATTGCGGCTGCGTACCTGCGCCATCCCTACGGCAAACAGGCGGGGGTGGTCGAACTGGTGCTCGGCCTGGCCGCGATCGGCAGTTGGGGCTGGATGTCGCTGAACTACTCCGACTGGATCATCGATATCTTCGGGTATACCCCGCAGAAGTACATTCCGGGGTTCGTGGCGATCCTCCTGCTCATGGAGGCGCTGCGTCGAGCCGCGGGACTTCCCATCACCATTCTCGTCTGGTGCCTCATCGCTTACGGATTCCTCGGCTACCTGTTGCCGCCGCCGTTTCAGGCCGAACAGCTGCAGATGTCGCGCCTGATCATGTACCTGTACGCGGATACCAATGGCGTGCCCGGACAGGTGCTGACGGTCGTCGCCCGGCTGGTGCTTGCGTTCATTGTCCTGGGCAAGCTGATGGAGGTCAGCGGCGCGACGAAGTTCTTCACCAACCTGGCCATGGCCGGCATGGGCCATCAACGCGGCGGGCCAGCCAAGGTGGCGGTCGTTGCCTCCAGCGTATTCGGATCCATCAACGGTACGGCGGTGGGAAACATCATGTCCACCGGCATCGTGACCATACCGTTGATGAAGCGCTCCGGCTTCAAACCCCACTACGCCGCCGCCATAGAGGCCGTTGCTTCAAACGGCGGGCAGTTTGCGCCGCCGGTCATGGGCGCAACCGCGTTCCTGATTGCGGACTTCCTCCAGGTCAGCTACGCAAGCGTCGTCATCGCGGCCGCGGTTCCGGCGATTCTCTATTACGTATGCCTGTTTGCGCAGGTTGACGCCATCGCCCTGCGTTACGGGCTGCACGGCCTTCCGCGAGAGCAGCTCCCCAGCGCCGGCAAGGAGTTGCGTGAGGGATGGATTTTTCTCGCACCGCTGGCGCTGCTGCTTTACCTGTTGTTCTGGCGAGGCTTCAACCCGGGTGTGGCCGCATTGTGGTCGGTGGTGGCCTTGCTGGGTTTGATGGTGTTTCGCAAACGGCGGCTGCCGTCCAGGGCGGAGTGGTTCGACCTCATCGTGGGCGGCGGCGCCAACATGCTGCCCCTGCTCATGATCGCCGGCGGCGCGGGCATCGTCATCGGCGTCATGAACATCACCGGTCTGGGGTTCTCTTTGTCGCTGGTTCTGACTGGAATCGGGCAAAGTGCCGGGTTGCTGGCCATGTTGCTGATCACCGGCGCGATCTCCATCATCCTGGGCATGGGGATGCCCACCGCGGCAATCTACGTGGTCCTCTCGGTCATTCTCGCGCCCGCCATCGTGGAGATGGGCGTTGCGCCGATCGCCGCGCACCTGTTCATCTTCTACTTCGGTTTGCTGTCTTTCCTCACGCCGCCGGTGGCCATCGCCAGCGCCGTCGCCTCCGGGCTTGCGGGGAGCGAGGTGTGGCGCACCTCCTGGATCGGTGTCCAGCTTGGCGCCGTCGCCTATCTGCTGCCGTTTCTCTGGAGTTACAACGATGCCCTGCTGTTGCAAGGTTCGGGGCTGGCCAACTTCTACGCAGTCGGCACGGCGCTGGTGGCTGCCTTGCTCACCGCCAAGGCATTGCAGACCGCCGTGCTCGGCACGGGGATCGGTGTCTTGAGCGGCCTGCTGATCTTCTCCGGTGCGCTGATTGTGGGTAGCAGTTCGGTCTGGTTCGGGACGGAGGCGCTCGGCGTGCCTGCGCTGGCTGTTGCCGGAATTGCACTCCTCGTCGGGCTTCGATTCGTTCGTCCCCGCGGATGACTCCGTCATTCCGTCCGGTGCGGCAGTGCTATGATCATGCGCTTCGCGCGCGGGGATAGACGATGGGACTGCTGCGATCCATCCTGAGTCGCCGACGATTCATTGAAGACTCTGCAAGAGTTGGCGCTGCACTTGCGATACCGATGTTAGCCACGAACAAGACGCGCGCGAATTTGCCGGGCGAATTGACCTCGCTGTCCGCGGCGCAACTCTCCTCCGCAATCCGTTCGGGCCAGGTGAGTTGCGTGGAGACAATGCAGGCCTATCTCGAGCGAATCCAGACGTTCAATCCGGTCCTCAACGCTATCGTCAGCATGCTCGATGCCGATACGTGTCTGGCGGAGGCTCGGCGCGCGGACGAAGAACTCGCGCGTGGCGAGTATCGGGGATGGATGCACGGCATACCGCATGCGGTCAAGGACCTGGCCAACGCCGCAGGATTGCCCACGAGCCTTGGCTCGCCGATCTTTGCGGGCACCATGCCCGAGGCAGACGATCTGCACATTGCCCGCATCCGTAACGCGGGCGCGATCTTCATAGGCAAAACGAACGTACCCGAGTTCGGCATGGGCTCGCAGAGCTACAACAGCGTATTCGGTGTCACGCGCAACGCGTACGAACCGGCGCTTGCGGCCGGAGGCAGCAGCGGTGGCGCCGCAGCCGGCATGGCGATTCAGATGCTGCCCATCGCCGACGGCAGCGACATGATGGGCTCGCTCAGGAACCCGGCGGCATTCAACAACGTGATCGGTTTCAGGCCGAGCCAGGGCCGCGTGCCGCGAACCCCCGACGACCTGTTCTACAACCAGCTCTCGATCAACGGACCCATGGGCAGAAATGTCGAGGATACGATCCGCCTGCTCGATACCATGGCAGGCTTCGACCCGCGGGCGCCGATGATGATGCGCGACGAATTGCCCGGATTCGACGCCTACCGTGTACGGGAACTCGAGGGCCTGCGCATCGGCTGGATGGGCGATTACGACCGCTATCTGGCGACCGAGCCGGGCGTGCTCGATCTGTGCGAACAGTCGCTATCGATCCTTGAATCCCACGGCGCACGCGTGGAGAGCGTGCTCCCGGATTTCGACATGGACCGGCTGTGGCAATGCTGGCTCACACTCAGGCACTGGTCCCACGCCGGGCGCCAGCCGATGCTGGATGACCCGTCGCTGCGGCCACTGTTGAAGCCCGAGATGATCTTTGAAATCGAAGGCAGCCTCGATCTCACGGCGGCGCAAATCACCACCGCATCCGAAACTCGAGCAGCCTGGTATCTTGTTCTGCATGCATTGCTGGAGCGATTTGACGTTCTCGCGCTACCCAGCGCCCAGGTCTTCCCGTTTCCTGCTGAAGTGCACTGGCCGCGCGAGATCAATGGCCGTGCCATGGACACCTATCATCGCTGGATGGAAGTCGTTATCGCCGGGACCCTTGCCGGCGTACCCGTGCTCAACGTGCCGGTCGGCTTCGACGCGCGCGGCCGGCCGATGGGCATGCAGTTGATCGGCCCCATGGGCGCCGACCAGTCCGTGCTGGAGGTCGGGTTAGCTTACGAACTCGTTACTGACCATCTGGATCGACGCCCGAGTCCGGTCGAGAGTCTCGCATAGCGCAAGTTCGCTCCGAACCGTCCATCGCTTGCGATGCCGGACACTAATTGGTGACGGCTCTGATCACCTCTCGCGCGAGATCCCATCTGTCGAAGCCTTGGGCGCCGTAATCGAGGCCGCGCCTGACAATGACCAGATCGTGGGAAGGCACCACGATCACGTACTGGCCGCGATTACCCGCCGTCGAATAGGCATCCTTCGGTACGTCGGTCCGGTCGTCCGGAACGAGCCACCACTGACCGCCGTAAAAATTGCCGTACTCGGCCAGTGACGGAGCAGGTGTGCGCACGAAGTCGATCCATTCCTCGGAGATCAGGCGTTCTCCATTCCAGACTCCGCCCCGCAGATAGAGTAGTCCGAATCTCGCCAGGTCGCGTGCGTTGGTATAGACCTGACTGCTCAGGATGAAATCGCCGAATCGATCGGTGCTGAGCAGTGTGTTGCGCATGCCGATCCGGTCCAACAGAGCGCTGCGCGGAAACTCGTGGTACCCGGTTTCGCCAAGCTCGATCTTCATCCTGTAGACCGCAAGCAACGTGTCGTAGTTTTCATAATCCCAATGGGTGCCCGGTTCCCGGATCAGGCCGCGGCTGCGACTGTGAATGGCCGAACTCTCACCGGCCCAGTACGACAAGCCCGAGCCGGTCGCGTACTCAAGATTTGCGTTGTCTATCGTGTACAACCCGCTTGACATGTTGAGAACGTGCCTGAGGGTAATTTCAGATCGCGGGTCATGATCGTTCTCATCGGCTTCGGGGAACCAGGCAAGACCCAGTGGTGCGTCGAGCGACAATCGTCCCTGGCCCACCAGGATTCCGATCAGCGTTGCCGCAATACTCTTCGCCGTCGACCAGGTACGCGTGCGCGTCTCCATCGTGACGCCCGGCGTATAGCGTTCATGAACGATTTGTCCGTCATGGACGACCAGCAGGCTCAGGGTGATCTGCTCCGGCGACTCGCGGTTGAAAGCCCAGTCCGACGCCGCGGCCAGGGCGGCTTGATCGATAGCCGCCGGCAACGGTGCATCCTCGAGCATGTCGCCGTCCGGCCATGGGATCGTGGCTGGATCGCCGGGCGGGGCCGGCATTCGCAGTGCGGGCAGGCTGTCTATATCGTCAAAGGTCTGATCCGGTGCGAGTACGACGCAGCCGATACCTTCGCGAAATGCGGCGCGCATGACCGGCACACCATCCGGTCTGCCGATTGCGACGGCCATGTGGTCGGTGTCGACGACGTAATCTCCGCCGGAAGCCGTTCCCACCGGGTCGGACAAGTAGGCCAATTCCTGTTCAAAGACTTGTTCGAGCGTGCGATTCGAAACGAAAAGGCCGTTGCACATGAATACGGCCTGTTGCCCGCGGCTGATCATTTCGCGGTTGAACTGCCAATAGTCGAACGACAATTCCTGTTGCGCCAGTGTTGGTGCCGCGAGCACGTACAAACCACAGACTGCTGTGACGGTAACGATGCCTTGGCGGCGATGCGCCGCTCGGGTACGGATCGCATTCGCAGTGATTCCGAAAATTGCCAGCATTAGCGTCACCTTATTTGGAATTGCCGCTTCCCCTTCGCCGATCGCTCACCAGCTCAACCAGAGTTCTTTCGGGCCGCGAAACGTAAAGTTCGGAAAATAGTCAAGTACTTGACCTTCCACGAGGCGCAGCGACGGCACTCGCTGCACCAGTGTTTCCATCGTGATCCGCGCCTCCAGTTGCGCGAGCCGATTGCCGAGGCAGAAGTGGATGCCGCGCCCGAACGAGATATGGGTCCGGGCATTCTTTCTACGGATATCGAAGGTCTCGGAATCGCGATAGAGGCTCTCGTCATGATTCGCAGAACCCAGGGAAAGAAAAACCTGCGTACCCGCCGGCACCTTGTAGCCGGCAATCTCGGTATCCCGAGCCGCTACCCGGCGCCAACTGGTTTGCGGCGAGTTGAAACGCAGTACCTCTTCCAGGGCGTTGGGTATCAGCGCGGGCTCGGCGCAGATTGCCTCCCAGTTCTCCCGCCTGGACAGCAGACAGACCAGCGAGTTGCCGAGAAAATTGCTGACGATCTCATGGCCTGCGAAGGACAGGCCGTAGACCACGGACTCCACTTCCTTGTAGGAAAGGTCTTCGGGGTCCGCATCGTGCCCGGCCAGCAGTTCTGACGTGAAGTCATCGGCCGGTTCCCCATGCCGGTGCTTCACGAACGACACGCAATACCGCCAATAGGCGAGCATCTTCCTGGCGATATTGACCTGCTCCTCCTCCGTCGCATTGCCCCAGGTGAAGGCAAGCCGGTTGGTGGTCCATTCCTGAAGCTGGGGATCGTCCTCCCGGGGGAAGCCGAGCAGGCGGAAGATCGTCTCCCCCGGCAGGGGATGCCCGATGGTGGACACGAATTCGCAGGGTGCGCCGGCCTCGAGCATCCCGTCAACGAGCACCTCGCAGCGCTCGCGCACGTAGGGCGCCAGCGCCCTGATGCGCCGGCCCGAGAACCCGGCCTGGGTGTACTTCCTGATACGCGTGTGATCCGGTCGAGCGCGGTTGGACATCACCGCGATGGGATCGTAGTCGGCTGCGGAGAGCACATCCGCGGCGGCGTCGCAAATGGGTAGCACGGGATCCTGTACGTTTTCGGACGAAAAGACATCAGGGTTCGTGAATACGGCGGCGACGTCCTTCATCCGGGTGACAACCAGGTAACCCAGTTCCTCGGAATAGAAGACCGGAGAGTCCTCGCGCCGCCTGGCCAGTTCCGAGTACGGGTCGGCGACATACTTTGCTGCAAAGGGCGAGAACGCATGGTCCACTGGACAGCCGTCGGGCTTGGGAGCGCGCTCGGTGCGGAGTTTGTGGTATGCCTCTGCCATGGCGTGTGCCCTGATCGCGTTACGTAGGGAATTCCAGTGCTCTATCCAACCGATGATAGCGGATCAGCACTAGCCCGGATATTGCATGAGTCGCCGATTTTAGCTTGAAGGCTGAGTGATTTTCGGGTTCGGGCGGATTCAGTGGGGTTCAGGGTGCGCTGGAGGCGGTCGAGGGCCTTGTTTCGGTTCGGATCCTGGTGTGGCGAGGT
>JAJEFE010000148.1 GCA_022820625.1 Gammaproteobacteria bacterium
CTCCGGCAACCAGTCCCTCATATCGGACGGCAGCAACAAACCCTGATCCGGATGATAGGGACGAAACGTCGTCGGCATCGCAATCTCCCACAAACTGCGACACAATTATCTCATTAATTTCCTACGGCGCAGCCTCCTAGAACTGGAAGCCCACACCGGCCGAGGCACCCGTCGCTCCGCTGGCGCTGGTCACGCCAACCTTGAACGACGCCATCTCGCCCTGGATCTGGAAGCCCACCGCGAAGGCGGACTCACCGTCAAACGATCCAACGCCGATGGAGACGCCGCGGCCGTTGATCGCAGGCATTCCGGCCAGCGCCATGGAGGCCGCCACACCGGCACGGACCAAGTCCAGGTCCTCGCTCAGCTCACCGATCATGTTGCGGTTGTCGGTGATCGCCCCGCTGTTCCGGCCGATGGCCGAAGCGTTGTCGGCGATCATGCCGCTGTTGCCCATGATGGCCGCCTCGTTGGCATCGATCCGACCGCTGTTGGTCATGATGTTGCTGGCGTTCGTCATGATGTCGTCCGCGTTCTGGTCGACATCGGTACGCAGGCCCATGATGTTGGTAGCGTTCGTGGCGATGTTATCGGCGTTCGTCATGATCGCCGTGGCGTTCGCCATGCTGCGCATCTCGTTTGCGTCGATCCGGCTGTTGCCGTCCGCATCCCAGATCTCGGCCTCGTTCATGGCCACGCGGCCGTCCAGCCCCTCGATATCAGCCGCATTTTCCTTGATGGCCGCAGTGTTCTGGCTGACCGCACCATCGTCGCCCGTGAGACCTGCGACGTTTTCCGCCACTTCGTTGGCCTTGTCGTTGGCCGCTTTTGCCGTGTCGTAGTTCGAGGAGATCGCTTTCACCAGCGCGCCGCCGTCGTCGCCGTCGTCGTCGCCCTTCAGCAGCTCCCCGATCAACTCCACGGTCGGATCTTCGTCGTCTTCAAACAATCCCACCAGGTTGTCCCGCGCCATTTCCGCTTCCATCAGCGCCTTCGCTGCATTTTCGGCGGCCGTGTTTTGCGCATCGGTAGGCGTAGTGGCATCCGCCACGGCCTTGTCGGCGGCGGCCTTCAGGGCCGTTCGCCTGGCGACCAACTGATTGTAGAAGCCCTGCGGCGAAGTGAACGCCGCCCGAACCGCTGCGGTCGCCTCTTCGCGCGCCGCGACCTTCGCTCGGAGGTCCGTCTCCGCCAGTAACCGCTTGTTCGACTCCTCCGTATAGGCGGTGTTGCGCGCAGCGATCGAGATCGGATCCTTCACGTAAGCGGTATTCTCGGTGTTCTCGCCAGGGTCGTTCACCCCATTGCTATTGTCGTCCACGAACTCCAATTTCTGCGTAGTCGTCCGCTGATCCGTGTTGTCGGCCAGCACCTCGGCCCATCGTGCGGCGTAGTAATCCGCCTCCGCCTGGGCCCGGCGATAGGCTTCGTCGTAAATGGCCTGGTTCAGGCCGACGTTTTCGTCCGCTGCCTTTTTCAATGCCGCCGCGGCGATTCTGGAGTTGTCTACGAGCGTACGAATGTCGGCGATCGTGTTGGTGGCCGAGGTTGTGCGCACAAGAGCGGCCGCATCATTTGGATCCACAGACATCGGGATGATCAGATTGCCCGCCGCGTCGAAGTTGCTGTCCGTGGTGACGCTCGCGACAGCGGCCTCATTGCCTGCTGACCCATCGCCCGTGCCCATCCCGGCCATCCCGGCCATTCCAACCTGGGGAGCGGCCAGGTTGCCGTTGGCATATTGAATCAATTCGCTGAGAACGACGGTTCCCATACCGCTGGCGATGGTCACGACAGTTGTGAAGAGCTCGTTGTTGCCGAGCGGGACCCACTTGCTTGCGCCCGCTGTACCGTCGGCCGCCGGGGCTTCCACGTAAGCAGTGGCGTTCAGGGTGGTCAATGCCGTATTGGTCGTGGTGACCTGCATGTTGTAGTCGGCAACGGACTTCGTCACGGCCGCCTTCGCCATCCACTCCATCGCACCGGCTTGGTTGATCGGGCCCATGTTGGCCGCGTTGAACGTTGCCAAAGCCTTGTTATACGCTTCCTCCGCACGTGTGACGGCTTCTTCGAGCAGCGTGAGTGCTGCACCGCTGGTCATGGCCGCGATTCCCATGGCGAGGGCTTCGTTCGCATCATCCAGCGCGCCTTTCGCGCCGGTGCTCGCATTGTTGCCGGGATCGCCATAGACGGCCACGAACTTCGTCAGCAAGTCAGTGTAACCCTCAGCCACGTCCGTGGGGATGGAGCCCTGGGCGCCAGTGCCCGTGGCGGCAAACGGGGTGGTGTCGGGCGTGTCGGTGCTTCCCGGGGTCACGCTAGCCCCACCGCAGTTGGCGACCATGGCATCGATGACGTAACCCAACTCCTCGTAACTGCCCGCGCCGGTGCCGGTGACGTCAATTAAGACCGTACCCATGCCGATCAGGGTGTCCAGCGCACTCTCCATCGCGCCCATGGGCACCACAGACGGGGTCGGCGTGGCCATCGCGCCCGGCACGTTCATGGAGCACGTGATTTGATCGTCGAAGATGTCAGGGGCCGGAATCTGCTGGGCTGACGCGGTCCCCGCCGCGAGCGCTCCCAACCCCAATGCGCCCAGCGCCGTAGCCAGTAAACGTTTTAGAACCATGAGCGTTCCCCTATTCATCGTGTTTACCGGTAGTTGTTGTAGAGTTGTACCTATAGGATGGATGTGATTGAGAAGAACTAGTAACTTGTTGTTATAAATAAAGATATTTGATCAAAAGCGCGGAATGGAGGCGGTGAATACAGGAGTATGTCCGGGTCTGAAACCCGATGATCCGGACGATCAAGTGTTACGTTTTGACTAGCCCGGATATTGCATGAGTCGCCGATTTTAGCTTGAAGGCTGAGTGATTTTCGGGTTCGGGCGGATTCAGTGGGGTTCAGGGTGCGCTGGAGGCGGTCGAGGGCCTTGTTTCGGTTCGGATCCTGGTGTGGCGAGGT
>JAJEFE010000039.1 GCA_022820625.1 Gammaproteobacteria bacterium
TCAACGTGGCCACCCAGCCGACCCCGCTACAGCGGCGCGCCTTCGAACTGCTCGACGTCGATCCGGCGAAAATGTTCCCAGTACGCGTCCAGGTTGAATAACGCTAACCGACTGATACGATTACACTATCCGCCAAATCGACGCGTGAAGTTCCGGCTAAAATCGGCGACTCATGCAATATTCGGGCTAACCGCAGTGGTCCGGGTCTACAGCGACAATCAAGATGAGAGCCCGCGTTGCCTCACCGAAGAATGTTACCGGCATTTTGAATGACTCATCACGGTGCCAACATGGTGAACTATTCAACTCCCGTCGACCGCATTGGACGTTGCGCGCAGGCCCACAGAGGGAGCGGAGCGACCGTTGTGGGCCTGCGCGGATTGGCCGTCTAACCGATCGAGCGATTCGCCGGGTATGCCGATTGGCGCGATCGTCCAGGGCCCCTCGTCTTCAAGACAACCGTAGACAAGTTGTCGAGCCATGACCGCTCGCCACTCCCGAACTCGGCGCTGGAGCGTGCGAAGCTGACCGTCCTTGAACCGATTGGGGTGCACGGCTCGCAACCTCTCGAACAATGCCTTCGCCGTCGAGTCCGGCTCTTGTTGCAGCCACATCAGCACTTGGCCCCAAACGCCTTCGAACGGGTCCTTTCGCGTTCGCCATGTCCTTGGCGAACGAGGCCGCGGCGAATGCGTGGGCCGGACTTCGCCCTGGCGCCACAGTTCCGGCAGTTGCTCGAGAAAGCGTTCCAGACTGACGCGGTCAACAGCCCGGCAGGATTCGGGACGGGCGATGGCCGCAAGCGCCGATTGCGCTTCACGAATCGTGTGGAGCAACGCGACCGGATCCAATCGATCGCGGTGTTCGCGCAGTGCACTCTTGATGTGTGCGCTGACGGCCTCGTGCGCGAGCAGTCGTTCGCACGGGGTGGCGGGTTTCTCGTATCGCTTCGTGACCCTGGCACCGATGCGCGTTTTCCCAACCAGCTTGAACGACGGTTGGAAGAAATTCACGTAGAGCCGCAGGGCGCCGTACAGATGCGCCAGCGCCTGTCCGGCCACCGGCCCCGCATAGCGGTCGTAGCCGACGAATCGGCGAACGACCGCGCCGTTTTTTTGCTCGATCCACGCTTGGTCGTTCTTGCGGTAGGCCCGCGAGCGGGTCATCTCGATCCGCCCGCTCGTGCAGTAGTCGATCAGTGTCTCGTTAAGAAAGGCCGAATCGTTATCGGAGTCGATGCCACGTATCGGCACGGGGAGCTGTCGAGCGATGGCTTGGAATCCCCGAACAACCAGGGACTGCTCTCGAACCAACAAGGGAATGGCCTCCGTCCAACCCGAGCATACATCGGTCGCCACCAGACTGTGAATGTACACACCGGATATCCGGCCTCCGCAGTGCGCGACGAAATCCACCTCAAGGTATCCAGGCAAGGGTTGAGTCCAGTCGGCAAAGGTACGAACCGGTACCCGCGCGCTGAGCTTCTTCCCGCGCCGACGCTTTCGCCGGCTTCCGGCCTCTCGACGCACTGGCGAAAGAAGCCGGTCGATGGTGGCGGCGCTGACAGCAAGGACCCGGTGACGCACGTCGTTGTCGAGATCCAGGTGCCCGTGCCGCTGCATCGCGTCCACCAGCGCGGGAATCGCCGCCTTCAAGCGCTTTCCGCAAATGCGGTCCGACGTCTCCCATAGCACCACCAGCGCCTCGCGGACCGCCTCGTTGTAGATGCGCTTGCCCGACGGGCCTTTGGCCTGCACCGATTCCACCCTCGGGCGCGCCAACAGCCGAATCGCATGCTTGCGATGACACCGCGCCAGCGCCACGAACTCATCGAGAATCCGGCTCTTCTCACGCCGGTTCGCGCCCCGATATCGTTTCCGAAGAGCCTCCAGCAGCTCCGACCGGGCTCTCACACTGATTCCTCCGTCCACCCTTCACCTCCCAACATCTCGGTAACATTACCAATGAGGCAACGAGCATTGTTCGGTAACAAAATAAGTGAGGCAATGCGTGTCGCGCGGCAGCTTCGAGGCGCTCATCAGGCGCGCGATCCGCCGCGCGATCCGCTCGGCGGCTTCCACCGCGGCCAGCTCGTCGAGGTACTTGGTGTGACTCCATCCTCCCTTGGCCGCCTGCTCGGCGAGCGTGGCGTAGTGCACCGCGAACGAGGGCAGGCGCAAGGCCTTCAATCGAAGTTGCAGCGACGGGGCGTTCATGCGCGAACCTCCCGATGCTGGAGCAGCGCGTCGTAGGCGGCCAGGTCCGGCGCCCTCACGTGCACGTGCGGCACCGGCTGCGGCGCGGTGGGCTTGACGAGGGCCTTGACCCGGTCGAACTCCGGGACCTGGCCGGCCTCGAGCAACCCGCCGAGGGCCGCTTCGACCTCGCACTCCATGGTCGTGGCCGCCAGGTGCAGGATCCGCACGTACTCCAGATCCGCCCACTTCGGCGAGCGTGCCTCCAGCACGTCGTAGGCGCGCCGGAAGGTCAATGTCGGAAACAGCGCTTCTCGGTAGACATAGCGGCGAAAGGCACCGGGCTTGCGCACCAGCGAGTGCGCCAGATGCCGGTAGTTGATCCCCTCCAGGCCATCGCCCTGGACCCGATCCGGACGCGCCACCAACTCGCCACCGCAGTACACCTCCAGACGATCGGCATGCACTCGAACCCGAACCCGGTGGCCGATGATCCGCGATTGCGCGTTTCGAGACAAGGATTGGGGATCATGGCATTTCATCCCCGGATGATCCCGCACGCCACGCTGCGGGCTCATGTCTCATTGGGCTGCCCATGGCGGCCGGCCCTTCCGGCAACTCCCGTGACATCACGTCGTGGCGCTTCGCGCAGTCGCGAACCATGCCAACTCCGACAGGGTGGGGATGGAGCACCGGTGCGATGAGAACGGTGTTGCGGGCATTCCGGAGACACCGGTCCGGCTCCGCCGCCGCGCCCGTCATCCCCGCAGAATGTCCTCGCCGATGCTGGCGGCGATCCGCTGCGCGGATTCCTTCACCGAGTCCTCCGCCAGATGCGCGTACTTCGCGGTCGTCTGCACCCGCGTGTGGCCCAGCAGCTTCCCGATCATCGGCAGGCTCTCCCCCAGCGCCAGCGCCCGGGACGCGAACGAATGCCGCAAATCGTGCAGCCTCACATCGTCCAAGTCTGCCCGCGCCCGCACCTTGCACCATGACCCGTTGATGTTCCTCCATGGCCGTCCCGGGAAACGCCCCGGTATCACCCAGGGATCGCCCGGCACGCGCGGGCGGTTTTCAAGCACTCTCGCGGCCGCCGGCGACAGAGGGACCGTCCTCGGCCCCGTCTTGGAATCGCTCAGCCGCAGTTCGTTCCGCTCAAGATCCACCTCGTCCCATCTCAGTCTCAGAATCTCGTTGCACCGGCACCCGGTGAGCATCAACAACCGCAACGCATCCGCTGCGCGGGGCAGGATACTGCCCTCCGATTCCATGTCGTTCAGAACCCGGCCCAGTCGTTCGAACTCGGCTTCCGTCAGAAACCGCTCCCGGCTCTTGCGCTTGTACCGGACGACTCGCGGGCACGGGTTAGTGCCTTCCGGCACCGCTCCCCACGTCTCGGCCATGGAGAACATCGCCGAGAGCGTCTCCACCATCCGGTTGGCCATCATCGGGACCCGGAACAGCTTCGAGTGATAATCCGCGATCCGCCCGTAACCCACCGACTCCATGGGCAGCGAACCGAACTTCGGCAGTATGTGCCTGTCCAGATCCCCGTGGATCGCCCGCACCGTGGCGGGCTTGAGCCGCACCTCCACGTGTTCCTTCAGGTACCGCCGGGCCACCTCCGCCACCGTCGGACCCCTGGATTCCACGGTCGACACCGCCGCGGGCTGCCCGGACTTGATCCGGCTGATCGCGAGCGCCGCGCGCTTTCTCGCCTCCTCCGCCGACAGGATTCCGTGGCGCCCGAGCGTGAGGCGCCTGGAGCGCCCGTTGGCCCGCGTCTGCACCACATAGACCTTGCTGCCCGTGGCATAGGCGCGCACCCCGAATCCCGGCAACTCGCTGTCCCAGTACACCGTGTCCTTCCGAACCGTCAGGTTCTCCACCGTGCGGCGGGAGATTCTCGTGCGCTTGAGCTTCGCCATGACTTAGATTGCTCCCGGGACCGTGGGCAAGATGTTGTTCTCGATGCTGCCGGCAATCCGGGCGGCGGAGGCCTTCTCGGTGTCCCTGGCCAGGTGCGCGTACCGGGCCGTGGTGTTCCCGCTCGAGTGACCGAGCAGCCGCCCGATCATCGACAGGCTCTCGCCCAGGGCGAGTGCCCGGGACGCGTAACTGTGTCGCAGGTCGTGCAGACGTACATCCTCCAAGTCCATCTTCTGTCTCAGCCGGTGCCAGAATGCGCTCAGATCCGAGACGTGCGCCCCGGGCTTCTTTCCCGGGAACACCCAGGAATTGCCCGGCACCGGCTCGATGCCGTCGAGCACTTCCATTGCCTCGTCCGTCAATGGGACGAACCGTGCGCCCGTCTTGCTGTCCCGCAATCTCAGGTGCCCGGCCGAACGGTCCACGTCGTCCCATTGAAGCGTCACGATCTCCCCTCGACGGCAACCCGTCAGCATCAGCAGCCGGATCGCCGCCACCGCGGGCGCCCAGGCCGAACCGTCCGATTCGGCCTCGCGCAATACCCGACCCACCGTTCGATACTCCGCCCGGCTCAGGAACCGCTCGCGCCGCTGCGACTTGTACGAACGGACCGAGCGGCAGGGGTTCGTTCCGGCCTTTCTCCACCCCCAGGCCTCGGCCAGGGAGAACATCCTGGACAGTGCCCACAAGACCGTGTTCGCCGTGCCGCGCCGGTCCCGCAGCTCATGGTGCAGTGCGACGACGTGGTCCCGTTTCACCGCCGTCACGGCCATCTCCCCCAGCGCCGGGAGGATATGGCTTGCAAGCAGTTGCCGGTACCTCTCCGCGGTGGAGGGCTTGCATTCCACGTCCACGTAGCGCTTCAAGCACCGACTCGCCAGATCCTCCACCGTCCGCTCCCGCCCCCAACGCCAGTCGGGAGGAAGCGGATTCTCGCCCGCCTTGATGCGGTCGATGACCGCAATGGCCCGCTCCCTCGCCTTCTCCGGGGTGAGCTTGCCGTGCCGGCCGAGCGTTACCCGGCGCGAGCCGTCCGGACCCCGGCTCTGCACCACGTAGGCGATGCGCCCGGTGGGATAGACCCGCACGCCGAAGCCCGCCACGTCGCGGTCCCACGCCACGGCGGGCTTGCCGTGCGCGGACAGCCGGTTCACCGTGCGCTTGGTGATCCTCTGGGTTGAGCGTCTGGGCATCGAGATTCCGTTAGATTCGTTCCATTTGGCGGAAGTAATATGCAACCGGAAAGTGCAGAATCGGCGAAAATCGGCAGAAAGGTTTTTCCGCGCCGAGAACCGCAAAAACCGAGTAAGCAATCCGCAAGCGAATGAAGTAAAAGTCAGGCGCTATTGGAGCGCATTCGGAACGGAATTGCAACCGGGTGTCCTACAGCGATTATGGAAAATAAGACAGAATATCAGCACTTTATAGTACTCGGGCGTAGTTCACGCGTAGTCGGTGCGGTCGGCGGAAAATAAAAAACTGTTTAGCGTACAAGGGCTGTCCGCGCACGCCCTCGTCACGGTGGTTGGGAAAAATACAGCCTACAACCCGCTGGCAACCTGCATCCCGTCCCCGTCGTACCCCGCTTCGTCGCGCAACACCCGCGCGTCGCGCTTCGCCTTGGCGCGGTCAGAGCGCACCACCTGCAGGTGCTCCAGGTAATCGCGGCTCACATCGCCCGTGACATATTCCCCCGAGAAACACGACGTGTCGAAAGCATCGATTTCAGCGTCCTCGTGGTCAACGGCCAGTTCCAGGTCCTTGAGATCCTGATAGACCAGCCAGTCGGCGCCGATGATCTCCTGGACTTCGTCGATCGTGCGTTCGTAGGCGACCAGTTCATTGGATGCCGGCATGTCGATGCCATAGACATTGGGATGCCGAACGGGCGGCGCCGCGGAGGCAAAATACACGTTCCTCGCGCCGGCTTCCCGGGCCAGCTCGATGATCTGCTGGGATGTCGTGCCGCGCACGATGGAGTCATCCACCAGCAGCACGTTCTTGCCCCTGAACTCAAGGTCGATGGCGTTGAGCTTGCGGCGCACGGACGCCCGCCGCTCCGCCGCGCCGGGCATGATGAAGGTCCGCCCGATGTAGCGGTTCTTGATGAAGCCTTCCCGGTACTTGACCCCCAGCTCGTGGGCGACCTGCACGGCGGCTGTCCGCGATGTGTCGGGAACCGGGATGACCACGTCGATACCGTGCTCCGGACGCAGCCTCAGGATCTTGGCCGCCAGTTTCTCTCCCATCCGCAGGCGCGCCTTGTAGACCGACAGCCTGTCGATGATCGAATCGGGCCGGGCAAAATACACGAACTCGAATATGCAGGGAGTATAGGGCTTGTCGCCGGTGTATTCGCGACTGTGGACGCGGCCGGTCTTGTCGATGAACACAGCCTCTCCCGGCAGGATGTCGCGGTCCACATCGAACCCCAGAGCGTCCAGGGCGACGCTTTCGGACGCGACAATGCGCTCCATGCCGGTGAATGTCCGGCGCGTACCCAGCACCAGCGGACGGATACCGTTGGGATCGCGGAATGCGACGATTCCATGGTTGATGATCATCGCCACCACCGCGTAGGCGCCCGAACAGCGCTGATGCACGGCCGCAACGGCGCTCAGTATCGCGTCCGGCGTCAACTCGTCCGATGCCTGCCGGCCCAGTTCATGGGCGAATACGTTCAAAAGGACTTCCGTATCCGATCGGGTGTTCAAGTGCCGCCGGTCATGGCTGATGACGAGCCGCTTCAACTCGTCGGCGTTGACCAGGTTGCCGTTGTGCGCCAGGGCGATTCCGAAAGGAGAATTGACGTAAAACGGCTGCGCCTCCGCCATGCTCGCCGAACCCGCCGTGGGATAGCGAACATGCCCGATGCCGATATTGCCCGTCAGCCGCATCATGTGGTGCTGCTGGAATACATCGCGGACCAGGCCATTGTTCTTGCGCAGGCGCAGCTGACCGTTTTCCTCGGTCATGATGCCCGCGGCATCCTGCCCCCGATGCTGGAGGATCGTCAACGAGTCGTAGATCGCCTGGTTGACCGGCCCATGACTGACGATTCCGACAATTCCGCACATGGTCGCTGGTGCTCCGCTAGATCAGTTCCTGTTCCTGCAGGTAGAGGCCGCCCACCGCGGCGTAATGCCGGATGCCGTCGGCGATGCGGTCGCCGTAGGGGCTGAGCCGGGCTTCTCTCCACCACGGATCCTGGTCGATCCCGGCCATTTCCAGCACCAGCACCGCGAGTCCCAGGATGATTGCGCCGCGCCCCAATCCGAATATCGACCCGAGTACGCGGTCCGTCCCGCTCAGGCCCGAATGCCTGATAAGCGATCCGACCAACTGCCCGGCAATTCCCCCGGCCACCAGTACCGCCACGAAGATGATCGTCCGCCCGGTCCAGACCTTGAGTTCCGGTGCGGCCGCCCAGTCACCCAGGAACCAGGTCACCGCCCAGGAGAAATTCCACGCCACCCATATAGCGACGATCCAGGTGACCAGGGAGAGCGTTTCCTTGGCAAACCCCCGCATGGCGCCGAACGCGGCGGAGGCGAAACAGCCTGTAACGATCACCAGATCCACCCAGGACATTTAGCCTGAATTCTCCTTCAGTCGCTGCTGACGACTTGGGCAACATATCCCCGGTTGCGCAAGGACGACGCGATTTCATCGGCGCCTTCACGACTGGGTTCGGGCCCCACGCGGACGCGGTACATCAGGTTCCCGCCAGACCTGTGGGGATACAGCCTTGCGGTATAACCCGCTTCAACGAGCCGCCCGGCCACTTGACGGGCATTTTCCTCGTCGCCGAAGCTCGCCACCTGGACCAACCAGCCCGGCCCGGCTTCCACCTCCACTTCAGCGGTTGTGCGCATGGGAACCGGCGCCGCAGGCGCTTCCGATTGCGCACCCGCGGATGCCTCGATCGTGACTCTGGCGACCTCCTCCGAATCCTGTGGCGTCGGAAAAGCGGGGATGTCCGGCGTATCGCTCTGCGCGGAAGTGTTTTGCCGATTGTCGAGTCTGATGGTCCGGGTCCGCAGCGGCGCCGAGCGTTCGTCCGCGAGCGCCTGCGCGGCTCCCGATTCGGCGTCCGGCACCGGACCGTCAAGTACCCAGGGGATGAGCCACACGGCCAAGGCAACCAGCACCGAGGCGCCTATGACTCGTTCTTTCAAACTCCGGTCCATGTTGCGGACCTGCTGCCCGCCTGTGACCCTGTGGAGTATAGCCCAAGCGCCGACATTGCGGGACCCACCAGATAGAACGAACCGAACACGACAACCCGGTCACCGGGCGCGGCGCGCATCCGCGCACTCTCGCATGCCGCCGCGGCATCGAGATGAACTGACGCGGCGATTCCGGGCTCCACTACCGCAGCCAACGACTCGGGCGCCGCACCCCGGGTTCCACCCGCACGGGTCAGCAGCCAATGGCGAACCATGGGCATCAGCGGACCGAGCACGCCTTCGTGGTCCTTGTCCTGCATCATCGCAACGACGGCAAATGTCCGGCCCCTGACCGGTCGCCTCGCCAGGGCCTCGGCCAGCACCCGAGCCGCGGCCGGATTGTGCGCCACATCGAATATCCACCTGACCCCGCCGAGATCGCGTTCTTCGATGCGTCCGTTGGGCCGCGCCTGCTCGATGCCCCGGGACCACGCCATCCTGTCCAGCGGCAAGTCGCTCCCGAGCGACTCCACGACGGCGAGGCATCCCGCCGCATTGGCGACCTGCTCCCGGCCCCCGAATCCCGGACAGGGCAGTCCGGGGGCTTCCACGTTCTCGCTCCGGTAGGTCCATTGCCCGCGGTGAATATCGAAATCGAATTCGGCGCCCAGCCGCCGCAGGCGGGCGTCGATGCCCGCTGCGTGGGCCAGCAGGCTCTCCGGAGGGTTCCGCTCGGCAACCACCGCCGGCCGTCCGCGGCGCATGATCCCGGCTTTCTCATGGCCGATCGCTTCGCGGGTGGTTCCCAGCCATTCCTGGTGATCCAGGTCAACGCTGGCGATCAGGCTGGCATCGGCGTCGATGGCGTTGACCGCGTCCAGGCGCCCGCCCAGCCCCACTTCCAGCAGCGCCACGTCCACTTCGGAGCGTGCGAAGTACAACAGTGCCGCGGCAGTGGAAAACTCGAAATACGACAGCGAAATTTCCCCGCGGGCCCGCTCGATGCGTTCGAAGAGCGCAACGATGGTTGCACTGTCCGCATCGATGCCATCCACCCGGATGCGCTCGTTGAACCGCCACAGGTGCGGGGAAGTGAACGCGCCTGTGCGGTAGCCGCCGGCCAGGTACAGGCTCTCCAGCATCGCAACGCAGGAACCCTTGCCATTGGTCCCGCCGATGACGATGCTGCGGTACGGCGGCATCCGCAGCGAGAGCCTGTCCAGCACCCTTCCTATACGCGCAAGCCCAAGATCGATCTTTTTCGGATGCAGGGTCTCCAGACGATCGAGCCAGGCCTCAAGTTCGGCTGACTTTGCCTCCATGGACCATTACCCTCCCGGCGCGGCTAGTTCGATCGCTGCAGAGAATCGCTGCTTGGGCACGGTCAGACCGGGCGCGGCCGGTCAAGCAGCTTGGCGAGCAGAAAGGCAATCTCGTCGCGAACCCGCCTGCGGTCCACGATCATGTCGAGCGCGCCCTTCTCCAGGAGGAATTCCGCCCGCTGGAAGCCCTCCGGCAGCGTCTCGCCTACGGTCTGCTCGATCACGCGCGGACCGGCGAACCCGATGAGT
This sequence comes from Gammaproteobacteria bacterium, assembly GCA_022820625.1. Classification (GTDB taxonomy): domain Bacteria; phylum Pseudomonadota; class Gammaproteobacteria; order Steroidobacterales; family Rariloculaceae; genus UBA6522. The sequence continues at coordinate 9,865 of JAJEFE010000039.1, forward strand.
GCCCTGGGTTCGGAGATGTTGATGTCGCCCAGCAGCGCAAGGCTCGCCGATACCCCCCCGGTGGTGGGATCCGTCATGACCGAGATGTAGGGCTGCCCGGCCTCTCCGAGCGCCGCCAGGGCCGCGCTCGTCTTGGCCATCTGAAACAGGGACAGCAACGCTTCCTGCATGCGCGCGCCGCCGCTGGCGGAGAAACAGATCAGGGGGCGTCGATGCTCGATGCAGTACGCCGTCGCCCTGCAGAACCGCTCCCCGACGACCGAACCCATGGAACCGCCCATGAAGCGGAACTCGAATGCAGCGGCGACCACGGGAATCGCCTTCACCGAACCCGCCATGACCACCAGCGCATCACGCTCGCCGGTGGCCTTCTGAGCCTGCGAAAGGCGGTCACGGTAACGCTTGCTGTCCCGGAACTTGAGCGGATCCTGGGGATCGAGGTTGGCGGCGATCTCCACGCCGGAATCAGGGTCGAGAAACATCTCCAGCCGGTCACGCGCGCCGATGCGCAAGTGATGTTCGCACTTGGGGCAGACCATGAAGTTGCGCTTGAGTTCAGCGCGGTACAACTGTGCCGAGCAACCGGTGCACTTGACCCACAAGCCTTCGGGGACGGAATGCCTGCGCGTCTGCGTCTTGATACGCGAAGGCATCAACTTGTCGAACCAACCCATGGGCCGTCTCACGGTTTCGGGTTGCAGATGATAACCAAAAGGGCGTTCAACTCACATTGACCGTTGCACTTGTCATGAAAACGGCATCGCTCACCGACTATCGTGGCACCGTCCGGTACATGCGTGGCTTGCGCTTGGAGAGAACGCCGCGCGGGGCGTATGATCACCCTGTCGCTCGTAAATCTTGGAGAAAGGGATGGTGAATCATTCAAACAACCATTTGCGCCTTCTCAACGTGGCTGCCGCGCTGTTGCTTTGCGTGAGCCCGATCGCCCATGCCCAGTCCGTGAACAACACGGATGTCTACAACCTGGCCTCGCAGGTCGCGGAGGAAATCGAATACATTCGCGAGGTCATGGGACGGCCTTTCGACGACAGTCCGCGACTGCCGGTGGGGGACGTGTCGCAACTGCAAGTCTACTACCAGGCTCAGACCCTGTTCCGGAAGGCAAACCAGTTGGCGCAGGAATACGCCGGAACGCCACGCACCGCAGCCCCGCCCGTGCCGGATGTGGATCTTCAGGCAAGCGACAGCTTCAACGTCGTCATCAGCGCCCAGGATCAGGTCCGCCAGGTGAGCAGGGCATTCGGTATCGACACGGAGGCTCAGATCCAGGAACGGACCACGGCATCGACAACCGGCGTGTTCCTCACGATTCTGGACGCCAATCGGCAACTCAACCTGCTGATCAACGAACCGATTCTGCCCAGCGACGTATTCGACCAGGTGACGCTGGCGGTCCTTTACAGTGCCTCCATACTGGCCCATAGCGGCGCCGAGAATCTCGTCCCCGAAGCCGATCCCTTCGATGGCTACAAGCGCCCGTCCGACGTCTATGCGCTGCTGCTGAACAATACCGATGCCATGAGTCAGGTGGCCGAAGCAGCGGGCATACCCGTGCTGACGCTGAGCTCCCGCCGAAATATTCCCGACGACGTGGAGCCCGGTCATGTCTACGACATTGCCCGTATACTGGTCGCGGGCCTGGCGCTGGTCGCCAACGCGCTGGACGCCGAGGATGTATTCCCGGAACTTGATCGGCCCGAGTTGATCTTTCCGACTCAGGTCTACGCCCGCGCCACGGTGCTTCAGCAGCAGCTCGCGCAGATAGACGCGTTACTCTAGTTGCGAGACCGATCAGGCGACGGCAAGTCGAATCGGGCCGGATAGCGGACGCCCATCAGGGTGAGCCCCTGTGGGGGCGCGGTAACGCCGCCCCTGGTGCGGTCGCGGACGGCAAGCACCTCCGCCGCCCATGCAGGGGGCGCGGCCCCTCGCCCGACCTCAACCAGCACGCCTACCAGGTTGCGGACCATGTGCTGGAGGAACGCATTCGCCTCGAATTCCAGGTGCAGCAGCCCATCAGCCCGGTACAGGGCGACGGTCGTGAGCCTTCGCATGGGCGTTCTTGACTGGCAGCCCGCGGCGCGAAAGGAGGAGAAGTCCCGTTCACCCAGAAGCGAGCTGGCCGCTGCAGTCATTGCCGCGCAATCCAGCTTGCCGCGGCGCCACCAGGTTCGGTGCCGCAGCAGCGCCGAACGGGTCTTGCGCTCGAAGATCCGGTACTGGTAGCGCCGCGCCGTTGCCGAACGGCGGGCATGAAAGTCCGCGTCGAGATGCCGGACCCAGCGAACGGCCACATCCTCCGGAAGATTGGAATTGATTCCCAGCAACCATTGCCGTGGCGTCCGCCGGGCATGGCTGTCGAAGTGAGCGACCTGGCAGCGGGCGTGTACGCCCGCATCCGTGCGACCGGCTCCGGTCACGCCGATCCGTTGGTCGGCGACTGCCGATACGGCCGCTTCCAATACGCCTTGTACGCTGCGGCCCGCGCGTTGTACCTGCCAGCCGACAAAGTCGGTGCCGTCGTATTCGAGACCCACGGCGATCCGCTGCGTGATCGGCGTCATGGAATCGATCGGCGGAATCCGCGCCTTCCGAGCTCAATCTGAGTCGTCGGCGCCGCCGGAGTTCTCTTTCTTCGCGGACGACTCGATTTCCTGAAGCAGCGACTCCGCCTGCTGCCGCTGGGCCTCGCTGCCCGCCTTGACGACGCCCTGCAGGGTTCGCCGCGCTCCAGCGGCATCGCCCATGTCCAACTGGGCGCGCGCCAGGTCGAGTTGCGATTCGAGATCCATCGTCGTCTGGGATTCGGCCGCGCCGCCGACATCCCCGGTGGGCAGGGATCCGCCGTCTGCGGGTTCGGCAGTCAATGGTTGCAGAGTATCCCCGCGCTCCCGGGTCATGCCACTGCGCCGGCCCAGAATAAACCCGATCAGCATTACAAACAGTAGCAGGACCCCAAGACCGATTACGACGACGGTGGAAACCGCACGGCTGGCGGCCCGATTCAGTTCAATCCAGAGGCCGCGCAATCCGGGAGGCGGCGCCGGAGGTATGGCGGCGCGCGCTTCGGCAGCGGCCGTCTCGGCCGCCTGGGCCTCCGCCCGGGCCTCCTCAAGTTCCGCCCGCAGCGTCTGCAACTCTTCAGCGCGTGTCTCGAGCAACTGGCGGGCGCCTTGCAGGTCGGACTGCAATTGATCGGGGCCAGGGATCGATTCAGCTCCCTCACCGGGCTCCGAAGTCAGTGGCGCCTGTCCCCGGGCCTCCAGTTCGGCGAGCCACTCGTCCAGTTGGCGGACCACTTCAGCCGTCGCCTCCTCCACGGTGAGCCGCCGCGCCTGCACCGCTTCCGGGATCCGCAGAATTGCCCCCTGGTAGATCCCGTTCATGTTGCCGCCGAAACCTCTGGGATTGGCATCGAACATGGCGACCAAGAACTGATTGGGATGCACTCCAAGCCCACTGAACCGCGTAGCCAGACTCCACAGCGTTTCGCCGGCTTCCAAAGGACCATGGGTGTCGAGCGATCCTGCACCCAGCGGCCTGGGTGGTGCTCCACTCTCAGGCAGATCTTCAGGCCCGATGGTATAAGTCCGGATGAGCCGACCCGGCGGCAAGTCCGGGCGCCGAAGCCAGGTCGCTTCCAGCAGAAGGGTCATCGAGGACTCCAACGGGTTCGGCGACGACATCCGCACGACGCTGCCCCCGTTGCTGTCGCGAACGATCTCAAAGCCCAGCTCGTCGAATTCCGGGGTGCGGTCCCGCCCGTCGCGGAGGAACGTTAGCTCGGAGGCGACTCCCACCTGAAGGGCCCACAATTCCTGAGCGGTCACCAGTTCGACAGGAATTTCCGCGCGCAGGGGTTGACCCGGCGGTGAGGTCAGCACCATGTCCCCCAGACCCACCGCGCCGGCCGGCAGCGCCGCAAGCCACAGCACCAGGCAGCCGGGCCGGCAAGCCCGCAACGTCCGGGGGGATGGACGTCTCGGCGATGGTGCGGCGGTTCGCAAGGGCCTGGTATCCTGTGGCGCGACAGCCCCAAGATACATCACAGGAAACGTTCCACCAATACTTCCGCGATCTGCACGCTGTTCAGGGCCGCGCCCTTGCGAAGGTTATCCGCAACCACCCAGAGGTTGATGCCTCGCGGATGCGAGATATCCTCGCGTATGCGTCCGACGTATACCGCGTCGCGGTTGGCGGCCTCTGTTGCCGCTGTGGGATAGTCCCCGGGATTCTCGCCATCCAGGACGACCACGCCCGGCGCCGCATCGAGCAGGTCACGGACCTCCTCGACGGAGAGTTTCTCCCGGGTTTCGATGTGCAGCGCCTCCGAATGGCCAAGGTACACCGGCACGCGAACGCAGGTCGGATTAACCAGGATGTCGGGATCCTCGAGAATCTTGCGAGTCTCCCAGACCATCTTCATCTCTTCCCTTGTGTACCCGTTGTCCAGCAGTTGATCGATCTTCGGTACGGCGTTGAAGGCCACCGATTTTTCCTGATTCGACTGCGGGGCGACTTCGCCGCCATTCAGGAGCGCGCGGGTTTGCGCCGTCAGCAACTCCATGGACAGGCGGCCGGCTCCGGAAACGGACTGGTAGGTTGAAACGTTGACGCGCTCGATCCCCGCCGCGTCGTTGATGGGCTTCAACGCCACCACCATCTGGATCGTCGAGCAATTGGGATTGGCAATGATGCCGCGATTGGCGTGCTGGGCGATGCGATCCGAGTTGCATTCCGGCACCACCAGGGGAACGTCGTCGTCGTAGCGGAATTGCGAGGTGTTGTCGACGACGACTGCCCCGGCCGCCGCCGCCCTGGGCGCCGCCCAGGCCGAAACCGAAGCGCCGGCGGAAAACAGGCCCACGGCGACCTGGCGGAAATCGAAATCGTCGAGCACGCCGACTTCCAGGCTTTCGCCCCGAAACTGCACGGTCTTGCCCGCGGACCGTTTGCTGGCCAACGGGAACAGCCGTCGAACGGGGAACTCCCGCGACTCGAGAATTTCCAGCAGGGCCTCGCCGACGGCGCCGGTCGCCCCGGCGATGGCCACATCGTAGTTTGCAGACATGATTGCCCCTTGGGATCAGACCTGGTCAGGCCTTCCGTTCAATGCCGATGACCGGCGTTTCCGACTCCACGTCGGCGTTCTGGGCGCGATGACGCAGGTAATGGTCCATCAGCGTGAGCGCCAGCATGGCTTCGGCAATGGGCGTTGCCCGCAGGCCGACGCAGGGATCGTGGCGCCCCGTGGTCACGATCTGCGCGGCCTTGCCCGTCCGGTCCACGGTGCTGCCCTGCACCTGGATGCTCGACGTGGGTTTCATCGCGATGCTCACCAGGATGTCCTGCCCGGACGAGATTCCGCCCAGGGTTCCTCCGGAGGAATTCTTGGCGAACCCGTCGGGCGTGATCTCGTCCCGATGCGTGCTGCCGCGCTGTTGTACGACCTTGAAACCATCGCCGAATTCCACGCCCTTGACCGCGTTGATGCTCATCATGCCGTAAGCAATGGCAGCCTCGAGCTTGTCGAATACGGGCTCGCCGAGACCGACGGGCACGCCCGTCGCCACAATGTTGATGCGGGCGCCGATGGAGTCCCCGGCGGCACGCAGATCGTCCATGAACTGCTCGAGTTCCGGCAGCCTCTCCGGTTCGGCGCAGAAAAACGGGTTCTCGTTGACGGCGCCGATATCGCGCACACCCAGCTCGAAAGGTCCGATCTGCCCGAGATAGCCGAAAACCTCCATCCCGAGCCGTTCCTTCAGATACTTGCGCGCGATGGCTCCCGCCGCCACGCGCATCACGGTTTCGCGGGCCGAGGCGCGGCCGCCGCCCCGATAGTCGCGGATTCCGTACTTTTGCTGATAAGTGTAGTCTGCGTGACCCGGCCGGAACGTGTCCTTGATCTTGCTGTAATCGCGCGATCGCTGATCGACGTTCTGCACCTGCAGGCCGATGGCGGTTCCTGTGGTCACCCCTTCGAAGGTCCCGGAGAGAATCTTGACCTGATCGGGTTCCTTGCGCTGGGTGACATGCCGCGAACGGCCGGGCCGGCGCCGGTCCAGATCCTCCTGGATGTCGGCTTCCGTGAGCGCCATGCCGGGCGGACAGCCGTCCACCACGCAGCCCATGGCGAGACCGTGGCTCTCGCCGAAGGTCGTGACCGTAAACATTTTTCCGTAGGTATCGCCAGCCATAACCCACTGTTCCTCGCGTTCACGGCGAACGCGGCATCGATATGAAGATCAGTCCCGTATGCGATCCGGCAGCCCTTGACAGATGCCCTGGTGCGCACGATTGGCGCGCCGAGAATTCCGCCACGGACTGCTAGGCGTGTAAGTATCCAGCCAATTCGTCATGCGTCAACAGGAAAACGCCTTCGCCGCCGCGCCCGAACTCGAGCCACGTGGCTGGAAGGCGTGGATACCGGGACCGAAAAGCCTGTTCAACCTCCCCCACTTCGACAACCAGCAGGCCGTCCGGCGCCAGGTGATTCGTCGCGCCGGCAAGGAGCCGATCCACGACATCCAGGCCGCTTCTGCCGCCATCCAGCGCAGTTATTGGCTCGTGCCGGTACTCCGGGGGGAGCTCCTCGAGCCGCTCGCTGGGCACGTAGGGCGGATTGGCCACGATGATGCGATACAGGCCGGTCGATCCGGCGAACAGGTCCGTCCGAATCAGCCGGACACGCTCTTCCATTCCGTGGTCACGAACATTGCGCCGCGCGACGGACAGCGCGTCTGCAGAGATGTCCGTCGCGTCGACGCTCACGCCGTCGCAGTGGTACGCCACAGCAATCGCCAGGCACCCGCTGCCCGTGCCCACATCCAGGACGCGGTCGCCGGGCTGAAGGCGGCGCCAGGGCGAGAATCGGTTTTCGATGAGTTCTGCCAACGGCGAGCGGGGCACCAGCACGCGTTCATCGATCCTGAAGCGCAGTCCCGCAAACCAGGCTTCCCCCAGCAGATACGCCAGCGGCTTGCGCTGCGCCACCCGGCGTCGCACCAGATCGATGATGCCCTCGATCAAACCGCTGTCCGGAGGCGCGGTCCACGCCTGCTCGGACCAGCCCTGCTGCGCGCGAATCAACCAATACGCTTCATCCCGGGGATTGTCGGTGCCATGTCCGTACGTCAGGTCGCCCTCGGCGAAGAACCTGGCAACGCTCTCGACCCAGTCCGATGCAGTTCTTCCGCGCTCAAGCGCCTTGCGCAGTTCCATGGTATCCATGGGCTGCCAATGATACGGGTTGTGAGATAATTCCCCGCATGAGACCGGTCCGCAGATTCAGCAGCCCGAGGCGAGAAACCCGCATCGCACCGATACCGCCGAGGGTTCGAGCCGATCGCGGCACGCGAGGCAGAGCACCGCTCCGCCAAGCGAGAACGGCCGGCATCGCCGCACTGCTCGGTGCGCTGTGCGCGGTGTCGTGCAGTCAGTCTCCTCCGCCCGTGCCGGTTGCGGCGACGTTGCTCGAACCGCCGCTGCAACTTCCTGAAGTGAGTCTTACTGACAAGGCGGGAGAGGCGTTCACTACCGAGCTGTTGAACGGCCGGTTCAATCTGCTGTTCTTCGGATTCACCCACTGCCCGGACATCTGCCCGCTGACCCTCGCCGTGCTCGCACGGATGGGCGCGGAGTGGAACACCCCGCACATCGACGTTCCCCAGGTGGTATTGGTCAGTGTCGACCCGGCTCGCGACGACCCGGAGCGGATCGACGCCTACCTGGGCCATTTCGACCCGGCGTTTCAGGGGGTGACCGGGCCGCGCGAAGCCATGGACCCCTGGCTCAAGGCATTGGGAGTCGCCGTTCACGTGGACCCGCATGCAGATGGCGAGCCGTACACCGTGACCCATAACTCCACGGTCTACGTGATAGGGCCCGGCGCGGAGTTGATCGCGGTGTTCAGCCCGCCCCACGATGCAGCGGTCATCGCCGCCGACTTTCTGAGGATTCGCGACCATTACCTGAGGACTCATGCCGCCGATCCATCGGCGTCCTCATGAACCGCCCTGCCGTGCTGCTCCAGCGGTTGCTCCCGCAACGGCTGCTGGGCCGTCTGGTCTATCGCCTGGCGCGTTGTCGCCGGGGCTGGATCTCGAGACTGCTGATCGCCTGGTTCGCCCGGCGCTACGAAGTCGACCTCCAGGAGGCCGAGCACGGCCGCCTGGAGAACTATGCGTGTCTGAACGAGTTCTTTACCCGCCGCCTCAAGCCGGGGGTGCGCCCCATTGCCGGCGGCGAACGTACGCTGATATCCCCCGTGGACGGCGTTCTCACGCAGTTCGGCTCTGCCGACGGCGGCGAGATGATTCAGGCCAAGGGCCTCCGCTATCGGCTGGAAGCGTTGCTCGGGGAACCGGCGGAACGTTTAGCCTCCCTTGAGTCCTGCGCCTACGCCACCTTCTACCTGGCGCCTCACCAGTACCATCGAGTGCACCTGCCGCTGGCCGGCGCTCTTCAGGGGACCCGCTATATCCCCGGAAAGCGGTACAGCGTCAACGCCCGCACCGCCGCGATCATGCCCGGGCTGTTCTGCCGTAACGAACGGGTCGTATGCTGGTTCGAGACCCTGGCGGGCCCCATGGCAGTCGTGTTGGTGGGCGCGCTCAACGTCTCGAGCATCAGCACCGCGTGGCTGGGCGAGATCGCCAGCGGACGGGCGCGTGTCTGGGAAGGAGCAGAGGCTGCGGAGCACGGCTCAAGCTCCGGCTTCAGGCGCGGCGAGGAAATCGGGCGGTTCAACCTGGGGTCTACCGTGGTGTTGATCCTGCCTCCCGAAAAGGTGGCTTGGCGCCCTGGACTGGCGGCCGGACAGGCCATCAGGATGGGCCGGGCGCTGGCCTCGCTGCCATGACCGGTTCCGGCGGCTGGCGGCCGCGGGCTTCCATGGAAACGCTGCGTCTGCGGGCGGACCTCCTTGCGTCGATCCGCGAGTTCTTCATGCGCAGGAACGTGCTTGAGGTGGAAACGCCGACACTCTCCATCGCCGGTTGCACGGACCCGAACATCGAACCTGTGACCGCCCGCGTGCAAGCCCTTGGCAAGGGCCTCCACTACCTCGCGACTTCGCCGGAACACGCGATGAAGCGCTTGCTCGCGGCCAGCTCAGGCGACATCTACCAGTTGTGCCGGGTCTATCGCGACGGCGAACTGGGGCGGTGGCACCAGCCGGAATTCACGCTGCTGGAGTGGTACCGGGTCGGTTGGGACGAGCAGGAACTGATGGCGGAAGTGGATGAATTGCTGAAGTCCGTGCTGGCGCCGTACCGCACTCCAACGGGAACGACGAGCCTCGGCTACCGCGAGGCGTTTCAGCGCTATCTGTCGATCGATCCCGCCGACGCGCCTGGCGTTATCCGCCGCCGTCTGGCGAATCACGGCGTACATGCGCCCGGGGACCTGGATTCCGACGGGTTGCTGGACCTGGCTCTCGGCACGATGATCGCGCCACGATTCGATCCGGACCGCATTACGTTTGTCCACGGTTTCCCCGCGAGCCAGGCGGCGCTGGCGCGCATCAAGCCGAACGGGGAGGCGGCCCGCTTCGAAGCCTTCACCGGAGGCCTGGAACTGGCAAACGGTTACCGCGAGCTTGCCGACGCGCGCGAGCAGCAAGCGAGATTCGAGCGCGAACAGGCCAGTCGCCGCGCGGCCGGCCGGCCGGCCCCGCCCCTGGACAGCGCCCTCATCGCCGCCCTCCGCCACGGTCTCCCCGACTGCTCCGGAGTAGCCGTCGGTGTAGACCGGCTCGTGTCCGTTGCCGCCGGTCTTCAAACCGTAGCGGATGGCATGAGCTTCCCCCACTGATCCATGGAAAGCCACTGCCCCTGCGATTACAATCGCGCCCCCTCAAGCCGAATCCAGGCGTTTTGCCCAGATATTGACCATTGACTCGATTTGCGGCGCGGCTTACAGCCGGGCCGCCAGGCATTCCGGCACATACGTACGCCAATGTTGCGATCGGCGACCAAACGGTTGCGGATTACTACTTGACGCGGGAAACGTACTCGCCGCTGCGCGTGTCGACCTTGATGACCTCTCCCTGCTCCACGAACAGAGGCACCCGCACCACGGCGCCGGTCTCGAGCGTCGCGGGCTTGACGCCACCCTGGGCCGTGTCGCCGCGCAACCCCGGATCGGTCTCCACGATGGCGAGTTCAACGAAGTTGGGCGGCGCCACCTGCAATGGAGCGCCGTTCCACAACGTCACAAGGCAAGTGTCCCCGTCCTTCAGCCACTGCCGGGCGTCTTCCACGGCATTCGCGTCGGCGGCGTGCTGCTCGTAGGTATCGGACATCATGAAGTACCAGAAACTGTCGTCGGTATAGAGGTACTGCATGGCCTGCTCGTGAATGTCGGCGGCCTCGACGGATTCGCCCGACTTGAAGGTCCTTTCAACCACACGGCCGGTCTTCAGATTGCGGATCTTGACCCGGTTGAATGCCTGACCCTTGCCGGGTTTCACGAATTCGTTCTCGATGATCGAACAAGGATCGTTGTCGATCATGATCTTCAACCCGCCGCGAAATTCGTTGGTGTTGTAACTCGCCATGTCCGCCGTTGCCCCTGTCCGGGTGAGTCGGTGGATAATACCGGCAAGCCGATCAGAAACGAACACTTCGCTTGACAACACCGCCATGACCACCGTTGCTGAAATTCACGCGTCCGACAACTGGCAGCGATCCATGCGCGACGGCATCGCTACCTTGCAGGAACTCCTCGAAATCGTGCAGGTCAACGAGAACAGCATCGACGGTATGCAGCCGACCAGGGGAGAGTTTCCACTACGAGTGCCGCGGTCCTACGCCGCCCGCATGCGCAAGGGGGACCCTGCCGACCCGCTGCTGCTTCAGGTACTGCCGCTGAGGGCCGAGCGAATTGACGTTCCCGGCTTCAAAAACGACCCGCTGCGCGAGACCGGCCTGGCCAGCCAGGGCGTGCTGAAAAAATACCACGGGCGTGCGCTGCTCGTGACCACACCCGCCTGCCCGGTGCACTGCCGCTACTGCTTCCGGCGGCACTTTCCCTACGCGGACCAGGTGGCCGCGAAGGACCGCTGGGGACCCGCGCTCCGGGCCTTGCGCAGGATGACCGACGTCAGCGAGGTCATCCTCTCGGGCGGGGACCCGCTCAGCCTCACCAATCGGCGACTTGGCGAGCTACTGCACCTGATTGAAGACCTTGGGCACATCGATACCGTGCGATTGCACACGCGCTTTCCAATCGTGCTGCCGGAACGTGTCGACCACGGGCTACTGAGGCTGCTCTCCACGAGCCGACTGCATACTGTCATGGTCGTGCACTGTAACCACGCCAACGAAATTGACCGCTCGGTTCGGGCGGCGCTGGAGGCAGTGGCGCGCACCGGTACGGCGCTGCTCAACCAATCGGTGCTGCTCAAGGGCATCAATGACAACGCTGACCGTCTGGAATCGCTGAGCCGGGCACTCTTCAGTTGCGGTGTCCTGCCCTACTACCTGCACCTGCTGGACCCTGTGAGCGGAGCCGCCCACTTCGACGTCCCGTCATCCAGGGGAACGGAACTGATCCAAGAACTGCGGCGGCGCCTGCCCGGCTACCTCGTTCCCCGGCTGGTTCGGGAAGAGCCCGGTCAACCGAGCAAGACAACGATCGGATAGCGTCAACAGGCCCTGAAGGGCACGCTATTCCACCTCGTCTTCGGGAGACTCCGGCCGCAAGTGGTAGTTGAACGGATTGCCCAGCGCCCGGGCATTACCCCAAACGATGTACATGCCTTCCACCACGTGGGCGTAACGGACGGGCCCCAGATCGATGGGCTCAAGCCCCATTCCTTCGATCAACCCCGATACCACGGCCTTGGCCTCGGGATCGTCACCCACGATGGGAACGGTGACCGGCCCGCCGGTGGAACCCGGATCCACCATGGTTTCCCAGCCCATGGTGTTGAACGCCTTGACCACGCGTGACTGCGGCGCCCAGCGCTGGATCCATTCGGCGTTGGAGGGATCGACGGCGAAATCCCGCAAGCCGTCGTCGCCCACCATCCTGGGGTTGGTGGGATCGATGACGATCTTGCCCGACAGATCGCCGATGTTGGCGACCACTTCCTCGACCGCGTACCACGGCACCGCCAGGACGACGATATCCGCGCCGGCGACGGCGTCTGCCTGCCCGGCCGCTGATGCGCCAGCGCCCGTTCGCGCCACGAGTTCGCGCACGGAGTCGCGGTCCGGATTCCTGGAACCGTAGACGATCTCGTGCCCCTGCGCCGCGAATTCGGGTCCCAGCGCCGCGGCGACCTCGCCGGTGCCGATCATGGCGATAACCTCCGCCCAGGTCGCACCGGACCAGGCCATCACCACCAGATACAGAACCGTGCGCCAATGAACAGTTCGGCTGAATGCCTGTCGCATACTGATTCCTCCCGAAAAATTACTTCGAATTGGGCACCACCGGAGCTATGGCATCGACCTTGCGGTAACCACGTGGCAGCGCCAGACCGCGGCGGCCCCTTGACGCCATGTACTTGTTGCGCAAGTCGATCGGCCGCAGCCGCATGAACCGCGTGCCGCAGAAAACCTTCACCGCCTGGCGCTCGGCAAATGCGCATACGGACACGAGGCGCAGATCATGGCCATTGGGCAAACCAATAATCTTGTTGCCCCTTCCCCTAGCCAAGGCCGGTAACTCCTCCAGCGGGAAGGCCAGCAGCCGGCCGTCGCTCGACACGGCCGCGAGATACTGCTGCTTCTCCGCAATTTGCGCTGCGGGTAGTACTTCACCGCCTTCGGGAACACTCAAGACCGATTTTCCGGATTTGGTCCTTGAGTACATGTCTCCCAGTGATGCGATAAAGCCGTATCCCGCCGAGGTCGCCAGCACCCAACGGTCCTCGGGCGCCCCGATCAGCACCGACCTGAAGCTCGAACCGTCAGGTGGATTGAGCCTTCCGGAGAGCGGCTCCCCAAGGCCGCGTGCGGACGGCAGCGTGTGTGCCGGCAGGCTGTAGGCCTTGCCGGTACTGTCCAGGAACACCGCCAGCTGGTTGCTGCGGCCCTGCACCGCGGCCAGCAGCCTGTCCCCCGAACGGTAGTTCAATGCTGCGGCATCCACCTCGTGCCCCTTCGCCGCCCGCACCCAAGCGTGTTCGGACAACACCACGGTGACGGGGCCGCTGGCCACCAGATCCGACTCGTCGATCGCCTGGGCGGCTTCCTTTTCCTTAATTCCAGTTCGCCGCAGGTCGCCGTGCTCTTCGGCCAACTCCGAGAGTTCCTCCTTGATGAGTTCCGTCAACCGCCGACTGGACCCCAGTATCTTCTGAAGATCGGCCTGCTCCGCGGCCAACTCCGACTGTTCGCCACGGATGCGCACCTCTTCGAGTCTGGCCAGATGCCGCAACCGCAACTCAAGCACGGCCTCGGCCTGCGCATCGCTGAGCCCGAACCGCTTCATGAGCACCGGCTTGGGCTTGTCCTCGGCGCGGATGATGGCGATGACTTCATCGATATTGAGAAAGGCGATCAACAAGCCGTCAAGGATGTGCAGCCGCTTGATAACCCCCTGCAGCCGGTGATTGAGCCGCCGCCTGACCGTGTCCTTTCGAAACTTCAGCCAGGATTCAAGCAGTTCCTTGAGTCCGAATACCGCCGGCCGGCCGTCGAGGCCGATGACATTCAGATTGACCCGAACCGACCGTTCCAGATCCGTGGTGGCAAACAGGTGGAGCATGAGCGCATCGGTGTCCACGCGATTGGAACGGGGCGCCAGCACCAGGCGGGTGGGATTCTCGTGATCCGACTCGTCGCGCAGGTCCTCAATCATCGGGAGCTTCTTCGCGCGCATCTGCGCGGCTATCTGTTCCAGCACCTTGGCGCCGGACACCTGCCAGGGCAGTTCGGTGATGACGATGTCCCCGTCCTGCACCTCGTACCGGGCACGCAGCTTCAATCCACCGGTCCCCTTGCGGTAGATCGCGGCGATATCCGACCGCGGCGAGACCAACTCGCCGCCAGTGGGAAAATCAGGGCCCCTGATGTGCCGCATGAGCTGGCTGGTGGTGGTCTCCGGCTGTTCCAGCAGACGGATCACGGCGGTCGCGACCTCACGCAGGTTGTGCGGCGGCACGTCGGTGGACATGCCCACGGCAATGCCGCTGGTACCGTTCAGCAACAGGTTGGGCAGCCTGGCCGGAAGCAGGACGGGCTCCCGGAGCGTGCCATCGAAATTCGGTGCCCAGTCCACCGTGCCCTGATCCAGTTCCGACAGCAGGACCTGCGCGTAGCGTGTCAGCCGGGCCTCGGTGTAGCGCATGGCCGCGAACGACTTGGGGTCGTCCTGCGAGCCCCAGTTGCCCTGCCCGTCGACGATCGGATGGCGGCAGGCGAACGGCTGCGCCATGTGCACCATGGCCTCGTAGCAAGCCGAGTCGCCGTGCGGATGGAACTTGCCGATGACATCGCCCACCGCCCGGGCCGCCTTCTTGGGTTTGGCCGCCGCCGACATGCCGAGATCGCTCATGGCGTAGACGATCCGGCGCTGCACCGGCTTGAGGCCGTCGCCGATGTGCGGCAGCGCCCGATCCAGCACCACGTACATGGAGTAGTCCAGGTACGCCTTCTCGGTGAACTTCGCCAGCGAGACCCGTTCGATCCCCTCGAAATTCAATTCCTGTTCATGCATAGCGTCATCCCAAAGATGAGTCACTCAAAGAAATACAGCCCAGTCAAAGCACCACGGAGCAAGCCCGCTGCGAGGGCGCACGCGGACAGCCCTTGTGCGCGTCGCCGGCGACGAGCGGGCCATGGATGGCCATTAGCGAGGAGCCGTCGATGCTTGCCCCGCCAGGGATGGCGGGGCAAGCTTGAGCG
>JAJEFE010000083.1 GCA_022820625.1 Gammaproteobacteria bacterium
ATGCCACCGTGAACCCAAAACCGTCATCCCGGAAACACAACTAGCCGCTCCGCCACAGCGCACCTCAGGGGTGGCAACTTTGAGCCGGAATGGGTGGCAACATTGTGCCGGATTGGCCGGCAACTTTAGGCGGAATGCGCAAAAAGGAAAGTTCATTGAAGATCACTGCACACTAGCTGGATAGGCAAAGGGGGAAGGTCCAACTGTCGCCTTTCGCTATTGATTACGTACTCGGTCTGATAACACCACTGCAAGTAGCGAAATCGATAGTCGGTTCTAATACCCAACTCAGCTTCAATTGCCGCATTGGCAGCTTCGGTACGGCTTGCAGCCGTGTGCACACTTCCAGACCAGAAAGAGCCGCAGAAAAGGAGGACAAACAGGCCCGCAATGATCGTGGACTTGTCCTCGATACGGCCGAATTGAGAGACAAAAATAGCACCCATGGAGGTAATGATCACGGGAACGATGGCACCAACTACGATGGAATCGTAGCTGGTTTCAGCGGTCAGCGACCCGGATAGCCACCCGACGGCTGCCGCAGCGACAAGGGTAATTGCCGCCGAAAGCGCCTTAATGTTCAATTTGCTTGGCGCTGCGACTCGGCTAAACGCAAATATGCCTGGAACCGCTCAGCGGCGGAAGGGGTCCAGATTCTGGCGCCAATAGTACCAACTGTAGCCGCATCAGAATTATCCCCGTTCTCTTTTTCAACTTTCGTTAACAGTCCCTGAAAAGGATTGGCACTGGAAGGAGGAGTGGAAACATGGACAAAACATTCTGCTGCGGGCCTTTCACCCGCATCAACGCACTTTCTGAACTCAGCAGTCTCGTCACTTGCCCATGCTGAAGAATTGAGCAGCACAATTAAGCATAGTGAAAAACCTGCATAAATCCGCGACATAATGACCACCTCGTCACGTTAAGAAACCAGTGTATTTTGGGCGAAGCCGGAAATCAAGCTATCAGGCACGTACTGTAACCCATTGATTAATATTGAAGTTTTTCTCTATGTAGTACATTGGCAATCAGGCATTTCCGTTACGATACGGTGCAACTCCTAGACTCGTTAGTACGCTGAACAAGCTCTCTTCCACTTCGGAGCCGATTGAAGGGGACGAGTGTAATCGTTCAAACTTTCCATTCGTCTTGCAGATACGACCTTGCCATTACGAGCAGGTCGGGATCGGTCCAATCGCGCATGACGGGATTGTAGGGGGGCTCGAAGTGATTTTCGATAACAGAAACTGGCGGAAACGACCGGAAATGGACACCACGACGGTATCCAAGAGCACAGACATGGGCGCGGCCTCGGTCGATAGGCGGGGAGTCGCGCCCCGGCCCCCGTCGCTGGTCCGCACGATATAGGCACCGTCTGACCAGACGCCGTACAGGGTCCCGCCAGACTCAAGCTGGGCGGCGAGACTCTCCTTTTGTCTGATACAGAAAAAGCCCCAAGGGGTCGGCCTGCTCGTGATCGCCGATCCTGCCTGCAGGATGGGAGCGAGGCGTACTGCCATGGGGCGGATGTTTCGCAATATGGGAAAAGGTGCTGCCGATGTCAAGCGCTCGGTTTGGATTCATGCGCACGTACTGGCTGAACGGGAAGGTTGCTGGCGATCTGATACCACCTCGCTCCCGTACAATCGCCTCGCCGGGCGCGGTGCAACGCGGGGCATTGGCCAATGGCTGCCGCGCGATGACGGGGTTGACGCGCAGGCTCACGGCTGTCCAGAATGCCCATTATGGACACATGGGGCATTGACGAAGCAAAGCGGCGGTTCTCGGAAGTGGTCAGGCGCTCCGGAACCGAACCGCAGAAGATATACAACCGCGACCGCCTGGTGGCCGCCGTAGTGAGCCCCGATGTGCTTGACTCAGTCCAGAATCTCCGTCGGGAGCAGTCCACTCGCTCGCTTGCCGAGGATTTTTCCGAGATCCGTGAAATTTGCACGGAGGAGAACTACCAACTCAAAATCGGCAAACGCCAGGATCGGATGAACTGGATTGCCGTGGATTCCTGATCTTGGTCAATAGCAGGCCCAATAACCCGACGCTGAAAAGAGCCCCCACCAAGAATCCGCTACCGATCCGCAACGCCCCTTGCGAGCAGTTGGTTTAGGCTGGTGGCAACCTCGTACCGAGCAGGGTTCTCCCGCACCCCCAGCGCCTGGAAGTGCTCCTTGCCGCATTTGATTTTGTAGGCTTCGGTGAGGCGCAGATCATCCTGCAGCGTGCTCCCTTTCGTCTCGACCACGAGATATAGCCGTTCGGCTTCATCGGTGTCGATCAGAACGGCCCAGTCGGGGTTGTAGCTCCCGAGTGGCGTCGGAACCTTGAACCAGCCCGGTAGCTTGGCATAGACCTTGACGGCGGGGTTGTTCTCCAGGTCGTTCGCGAACTTCGCCTCGGTGCCGTGTTCGTAGATGACCTTCTCGTACACCGATCGTTCGGCGTCGAGCATGTTCCGAAGATAGCCCGTTAGCTCCTCCTGTTCGAAGAGTTCCTGTGCGTAGTAGGACCGATCACCGATTCGCTGGTACTTGATGCCGTCCACCAGGACACGCCGCTTGCATCGGTTGATGATGCTCGCGGTGAGTTCGATAAACTGCTGCGGGTTGCGCTTGAAGTCGCCGAGGCGCTGACTGCCGACCAGGATTCTGCAAATGCTGCGTCGGGTGAGCTGAGTCCGGTCCTGCAGCTCGGTGAGGATATCCGGTAGTTCGATGTCCGGCTCATCGAGTACGACCGTAGCGGAACCGACGATTTCGCTTGCCTCTACGCCCGCCTGACCGATGGCGATGCCCGCCTTCCGCCATTGCAGCCGGGTACGGGGGATCGGGTCCGCGTTTCGCAGCTCGTTGATCGATCGCTCCAACAGCTCTTCGTTGTCGAAGGTCACGCGATAGGTGGTCTTGTGCTTGATGCGGTCCCACAGCGCCTTGAATTCGGCACTCTCGAGCACTGCCTGGCGGGGGCGGACAGTCCGGCGCTTGTCGGCGTTCTCGACCTTGAGACGCCCTGAGAGTTTCCTCAGTACGGCGGCGATGTCCGCCCGCTGGGCGGCAAATTCTTCCGGCAGGTCCAGAGTGTCGCCCCGGCGAAATTTCCGCCGGGACGACAGTCACTCTGTGCGCGGGATACTGAATACGTGAACCTCTGCTATGCACCGCCCGGACCGGTAACGCCTGTGGCGTAGAGTACGTTGACCGATTCGTTACCATCCGAAGCGCCGCATATGAGCCCTCAGCGCCTCGGGACTGGGGCGCTGGCCTCCTCGCCGAGGTGATCGAATCCGGCGACCTCGCCAACGTTCGTACTCGGTTCCATTTAATTCCGTGGCGACCAGAACGGTCGTTGAGTCAGGGCAAACGGCCACCAGGCCGGAGTCAAACAAAGTGTGCAAGTCCGATCGCAGCAAGAGCCCGTTGTCGGCCCTGTTTGTTTCGCGTCCCTGATAAGGGTGAATATGCGCAGCCTCAAGCACATGGCGAACAGAGCAACCGGTGACCACACAGTGCCCTTCGTAAGCCTCTATCAATGCCTGGCGGAATTGGCGCTGACCTCGACGCAAGAATATTGCCCGCCGCGTTGACTCGCGTGTGTCCTTAACGCCGGTCGGGTCAAACGGGTGCTGATCCGCATCATCCGGTGAGATCGCATCTTCCAACGCACCCTTCGACAACCTGAACTTGAACCGATTGAGCGTCTTGAGCCGATTGAGCGTGCGTAGCGCATTGTTGGTCTTGTAGCGCGAGTCTCCCCCGGTCAATGCGCCCAGATCCGGGCGCGCATAGCCATGAGCGGCACCGACAATCGCTTTGGCAGGGTAACTCCTGCCCTCGAATACGAGCCAACGGGTGCTTGGTTCACCGAATTTGTATTGATCAAGAAACGTCCCGTGCGTGATTTGCCTGTACTCTGCCATGGCCTTCATCACATCCTCGGGCGAGATGCTATCTAAGTCCATGGGCTCATCTCCCGGTCTGAATTAATCCTATTGGCCAAGAGCCATTGCTGCCGTTCATATTGGGGCGTAATTTCCCAAGCGGTCGGGCGACCACAACAAGCTACAGTGGATTGCCCGCAGAGTGCTGTAGGGAACGCGGATGAAAAAGGCAAAGTGTACTACTAAAGAGACGACAGCCAGGGCGCTAAACGCCGCCCGCGAACTCGAAGCCAAAGGCTTGGCGCCCGATCAGGCGGAAGCCATCGCCGACGCGGTCCGCCAGTCGTCGGGTGCCCACGTAACCGCGGATCAGTTTAATGACACCGATCTCAGCAGGTAAAGGCGGTTGCTTATCCGCCAGTTTCGCCGGCCCGTTTCCTCGCGACCCAACGCCGCGCGAGATTGAACAGCGGGGACCGATAGAGATGCTTCGCAAGCGAGGCGCCGGCCCGCTTCTTCGACACGCAAAAGACGAGAAAAAGGCGATCAGTAATTTCCAATCCTCACCGCTCATTCCACCATCCCACGTACAAAATCCAGAAACCAGCCGCTGTCGATCCAACCGACCAAAATTGCGATGACAAGTATCGAAATCGATAAGGGCGCCATCGCGTCGAAGAACGTGAACCTCATCACGATCAACACTCGATACAACATCCATCGCGGGGCGTTTGCCAAGCGCCGCCGTCGGCAGCTTGCTTCGTGAATTTCCAGCAGATCATTCAGCACAAGGTTGAATTCCTGCTCGATTTGCGCCTGTACAAATGGTCGTTTTGGATCGTCGGGGTCAGACTTTTTCACCTTCCAGTCGAAAATCTCACCGATGGTGTTGTTGATCATTGCCATCCGGTACGTCGAGCTTGGTGGCACGGCATCGTTGAGGAGGGATTCAAAACTCGGAGAACGAAATACTTGATTGGGGTCGGAAGGAAGCAGCCCCGCAAGCCGATCCTTGGTTCGTTGCCTGATGTCTTGCGTCTGGCCGAGGATCAATTCCTTAAGCCTCATCTCGAACGGTGACGAACGGGCGGCAGAGAGATCGACAACAACACGCACCATGAAGCCGGTCGTAAGGTATATCAGCACAACCGTCAATAGACCTTTCATCACATCTTGGCCGATGTCCAGGCCAATACCGAATACGGACACGGAATCTGCGGTCAGCGGTACTATCGCGACCAAGAAGCCGATCAGGGACACGCCCTGCAGCAACCGCCTGGAGCTTATCGTTCCGGGTGATAGTTTTTCCGCTACCGTGTCCGTTACGCGATCATCCATTGGATTACTCCTGAGCCTGACAGCCAGCGCACTGGAGGGCATCCCGCTACAGGATCTAATCATCGCCGCCTCCATCGCCCAGCCTCGTCTATGTTGAAGAACTGACTTACCTGCCGCCACACGCGTGGTAGGGTACTCGACGTTAGCTCAATACATACGCGTCCGGCGCTCCGGAAACAGCACACCCACTACTGCCAAGCACCGGTGCCTCAACGCCGGTAGCTGCGCCCTCAAGAGAAACCTTCGAAACTACACCGTCAAACTCGCTGCGCCCGCTTCGCCGCGCCCGCCGCCCTTGACAAACCACGCGACGCGCACCATTCTGTTCACAATGATGCAGTGTGCTGCAAACTGCTTCGCTTGACCCGATTTCCATGGCCACGAGACCGCGCATATCCATCAGCGTATCGGAACAAGAGTACACCGAGCTTTCGGCCCTGGCCGAGAAGCATCGCATATCTTTGGCCTGGATTGGCAGGCGGGCCATCGCCGAATTCCTGGAACGCTACCGGGAACGGTCTTTGCAGCTTCCGCTTACCCTGCCGACTGCAGGGCCGGAAGCGCAATGAACGCCCGGCACGGCACCGCGATCGACTTGTTCTGCGGCGCGGGCGGCCTCTCCGAGGGTTTCCGCCAAGCCGGTTTCCGGATTGTGGTGGGCAACGACATCGACCCGCACGCCGCAGAGACGTTCGCCGCGAGCCACCCCGAATCGGCGTTTCTTCCCGGCCCGATCGAAGATACTCCCGCCAGCGACATTCTGGACGCCACAGGGCTCGACATCGGCGAACTGGACTGCCTGATCGGCGGCCCGCCCTGTCAGGCGTTCAGCGTCTACAACCACCAGCGCGGCATGCACGACAAGCGCAGCGGATTGTTCCAAGAGTACCTGCGCATCGTCGAGGGGCTGCTGCCGAAATGGGTCGTGATGGAGAACGTCACCGGCATTACATCCGCGGGGGGCGGGCATGCCGTCAAGAGAATTTTTTCCGAACTGGCCGAGCTCGGGTACGGCGTGGACGCCCGGATACTCCGTGCCGAGGAATACGGAGTCCCTCAGGAACGGCGCCGTATTTTCTTTCTCGGCAACCGGTGCGGCATACCCATTTCCTGGCCAGAGCCGACCCACGGACCCGGCTTGGCGCCTTTCGTCTCCGTTTGGGACGCCATAGGGGACTTGCCGCCACTTCAAAACGGCGAGGACGCGCGCAGGCCGCTTCCCTATCCCGCCCTGCCCGCCACCGGCTACCAAGCCATGCTCCGCGAGAACAGCGCCAACGTCACAAGTCACGCCGCGCCGCGCCTCGCGCCCATCAACCTCGAGCGCATGAAGCATATACCCGAAGGCGGAAGCTGGCGCGACATTCCCGTGGATTTGCTGCCTGCGGGAATGAAGCGGGCAAGACGCTGCGACCACACCAAACGTTACGGTCGGCTCCGCAGGAATGGCTTGGCATCCACGGTGCTGACCAAGTGTGACCTGCATTGGGGCGCCTACATCCATCCGCAACAGGACCGGGTGCTGACGGTGCGCGAAGCGGCGCGGCTGCAGTCCTTCCCCGACCGGTTCGCCTTCGCAGGTCCCCGCACGGAACAGTACGTGCAGGTGGGCAACGCCGTGCCGCCCCTGCTTGGCCTCAAAGTCGCCGAGGCTATCCTGGGCGCCGACTCGGCGAGTGGCTGGACCGGTTTCCGGTTCGAAGCGCAGGCGAAGGAACTCGCCGTTGCCGTTTGACGCGACGGATGTCCTCGGCGAGGTCCTGGGACGGCCCGCCGAGCGAGGCTTCGACCCGGCGGCAAGCGGATTCAAGTGCCCGTTCATTGACGGCACCTGCACCAAGCGCAGCACATTGCTCGGAACCGAGCCCTATCCCGTCTGTTCGATTCGCCGGCAAATCGATGGCGAACTCAAGCAGGTTTGCGTCTGCCCGAAGCGGTTTTACGCAGTCGATTTCGTGGCCGATGCCATCAAACATTGCTGGCCGGGGTACCCGCCACGCAATCCCCAGGTCGCAAGCGAAGTCAGGATGGCTGGCTTCGGGAATGTCGACTTCGTCATCGCGGACATGGGACGCGACGGGGAAATCGACCAGTTCCTGTCGGTCGAAGTTCAGGCCATCGACATCAGCGGATCGGTGATGCCCGCGTATCGTGCCTTGCGGGAAGTCCGGGAGATGGACAGGCGGCCCACCTTCGGGCTCAACTGGAGCAACGTCTACAAGCGTTACATCACACAGCTCATCCGAAAAGGCTACTTCCACCATCATTGGAGAACCAAGATCGTCGCGGTCATGCAGGACGTGGTCTACGACTACATCCGGGACTGGGCCGAATTCATGCGTTCCGACGACGTGAAGGGCAACACCGTCAACATCATCTTCATGACGTACCGCTACGAGAATGACCCCCACTGCGGTGGCGCCCAGAGACTCGTTCTCGACAAGGTAGAAGGCACCAGCCACGCCAATCTCCAGCAGGCGGTGCTGTACAAGGAAGCCCCATCGCGCGACGCCTTTTGCCAGCAAATCAAGCGCTCGCTCATCCGCCCGTAGGAATCCGTATCGGCCCGATCGCCCGCTATACTGCGCGCATGGACCGCGTATCTCCCGAAACTCGCAGCCGGAATATGCGGGCCATCCGAAGCAAGGACATGAAGCCCGAGCTTGCCGTCCGCCGCCTGGTTCACGGCATGGGTTACCGCTACCGGCTTCACCGGCACGGCTTGCCGGGCCGCCCCGACATGGTGTTCGCAAGCCGCCGCAAGGTCATCTTCGTTCACGGCTGTTACTGGCACCAGCATTCCGACCCCGACTGCAAGATCGCCCGCCGCCCGAAGTCGAACCTCGATTATTGGCTTCCGAAGCTTGACGGCAACGTGGTCCGCGACGCCGACAACCAGGATCGTCTCCGGGAGTTGGGCTGGGACTTGCTAGTGATTTGGGAGTGCGAAGTACGGACGGGCGAAGGGATTGAGGATCGTATACGTGACTTTTTGGAATGAGAGTGAATCTCGTCGGCCACGCGGCTGGCTGGCTTCCGTGGCGGCAGCGGCGATGACGCCGGTGATGAAGTGTAAATGAACGCGATGAGCCATGATGCGAAGGCGTCGTGCGTAGCCGATTGAGAAATTCGCTTACGATAACAGTGAGACTTCCTTCGTAGATGGGCGGGCACGCGGCGCATTTCGGTGGTCCCGCATGTGGTACGGTTGCCATCTCGATAGCGAATTCCGCGTCGGCAACGGTGAGCCGCAAGAATGAAGATGATAAAACGGATCGTATTGTTCTTTGGCACCCTGCCGCTAGTCTGGCAAGCACAGGGTTCCGAATCACGAACGAGGCTAGCAGAATTGCATGCTATACGTCTCAGGACCTATTGGATATTCACTCGGCTCTCGGATTTCACAATTTGGAGTGCGTTGAGTTATGTTTCGCTGAAGGTAACTGCTTCATCATGTCAGAGAGTTGGCGAGTAGAGATTTCCGACAAGCAGCTAATCGGAGGCGTTGGGGTCAAAATGGTCCAAGTTCGACAATACGATCATGGCGATGTCCGGATTGCGTGGTCGCTATTATCGAATTTCGATCTGACTGGAGATTGACAGCCGTGCGAGACAATTTACCAACTCGGCTAGCAACAGTCAGTCACGGTGGCCTTTGTAAGCTGACCAAGACAGGCTCCGCAGTTTCGGACATGGTGAATGCGAAAGCGTGGGCTGAAATGACTTTCTCAGTCCTGATTGATCGGGTAAAGAATAAAGGGCCTGTCGAGATCGAAGAAACTTCCTTCGATTACGTGAACGACGAATTCAAGCCTGACGAGAAAATGCACTTGCTAATAGGACAGGCTGCCAATGATTACCGTGTCGAGACCTTTGAAGTACTCGCTGTTCTGGCTATAGCGCTCAGCAATCGGCTACTCAGCGCAAGGTCCTGTAAATAATTCTGTGTGCTGAGCCGTTCTTCATCGTTCAAACCGTCAGCACAAATCGGTCACCGAACTGGATCGCGAACTGCGCCTTGGCAGCATGCCATTCCCTGGGCGGGTTTTTCCACTTTGCCGTGATATTCCTCAGCGCCAGGTAGATCAGCTT
>JAJEFE010000150.1 GCA_022820625.1 Gammaproteobacteria bacterium
AGCCGACCCCGCTACAGCGGCGCGCCTTCGAACTGCTCGACGTCGATCCGGCGAAAATGTTCCCAGTACGCGTCCAGGTTGAATAACGCTAACCGACTGATACGATTACACTATCCGCCAAATCGACGCGTGAAGTTCCGATTAGGCATGTCCTGGCGGGTGCAACCCATCGCATCCGGCATGCATCCGTTAGTATGAGCCAGCGCGGTATCGAATGGGTCGGGCCGCGGCGCTGTACCGTGGGAAGGACGAGCAGATGAACATCACGAACATGGCAGTAAACGATCGCAGTATCCGGATATGCGTCGCCGTCGGCCTGCTGCTGGCCGGCGCGCCGGCGCAAGCACAGAACCTCCCGCCGCAGGTCGGGGACCAGGCGTTGCCCAGCCTGGCGCCCGTCATCGAGGAGGTGGCGCCGGCGGTGGTGAATATCTCCGTCAGCGGAACCGTGACGGCAGGCAATCCCCTGTCCCGGGATCCGTTCTTCGGCCAGTTCCTGCCGGCTCCCGGCCCCCGCCAGGTACAGAGCGCCGGCTCCGGGGTGATCGTGGATGCGGAGAACGGCTATATCCTGACCAATTTCCACGTCATCGAGGACGCCGACGAGATCACCGTCGCGCTGGAGGATAACCGCGCCCTGGACGCCACGGTGGTGGGTTCCGACGCGGACTCCGACATCGCCGTGCTGCAGGTGGAGGCGGTAGACCTCGAGGAAATGCCGCTGGGCGATTCCGAGCAGTTGCGGGTCGGTGACTTCGTACTGGCCATCGGCAACCCGTTTCGCCTGCGGCATACCGTGACCTCCGGAATCGTCAGCGGACTGGGGCGCACGGGCATCAACCCGGAGGGCTACGAGGACTTCATCCAGACCGATGCGTCCATCAACCCCGGGAATTCGGGCGGCGCCCTGATCAACCTAAGGGGAGAATTGGTCGGCATCAACACGGCCATCTTTTCGGGCAGCGGCGGAAATATCGGGATCGGGTTTGCGATCCCCGTCAACATGGCCCGCAGCGTGATGAACCAGATAATCTCGTTCGGCGGCGTTCGACGGGGGCTGCTGGGCGTGAACATCGGCACGGTCACGCCGGACATCGCCGAGACCTATGACCTTGAGGGTACGTCCGGCGCGTTCGTGACGGAGGTGTCGTCCGGGTCCGCGGCGGAGGCGGCGGGCCTTGAGATCGGCGATGTCATCGTCAGCGTCGACGGCGAGACCATGGACGGGCCGGGGGCGCTGCGAAACGCCATCGGGCTGCTGCGCCCCGGAGATACCGTGAGCGTGGGCTACATGCGTGACGGCGAACTGAATAACGTGACGGCGACGCTGGGCGAACGGCCGACGGCGGGATTGGCCCAGCGGCTGTCGGAGATCGACCCGGAATTCGAGGGCGCCGAGTTCGCCACCAACAACGAAGCGCGGGATGAATTCAACGGCACCGAGGGCGTGCTGGCAACGGTTGTTGAGCCGGGCAGCGCCGCGTATGTAAATGGTCTGCGCAGCGGTGACGTCATCACCCATGTAAACCGGCAGCGTGTCCGTTCGCTTGAGGAGGCTCGCGAGATCATCGGCAGCGCACGTTCGTCCGTAATCCTCCAGGTCGCCAGGGGCAACCGCGGGGTGCTGATACTGATGCGCTGACGGCTGCGGCAGCATCGGCCGCCGCCGCAACGCCGTTCGGTTGCGCCGGAAACTCGCATGGACTAAGCTAGCGCGCACAATTCGCGAGGTTGTATCTTTATTGGTACAACCTCGCGTGTTTGTGTATATGCTGGCACGTTGTCTTTTCGGCTACGATTTGCAGAATGTGGCTGGCTCGCACATCGCAAGGGTAAAATCGAAATTTGCCGATTAGATCGAAAACTCGCGGTTTTTTCACATTTCATCCGTAGTTCGCGATAATCGGTCGCCGGTATTCTCCCATCTGACAGTTGAGTAGGTAACGATTGATGAGTTTCAAAAGAATCGGACTTGTATTTTCTCCCCTGCTCTTGTGCTTCCTCCCGCTGGGACAGGCGGGCGCACAGGGGTCGGGGGCCGACGCCTTCGCCATCGAGGAAATCGTGGTGACGGCGAGAAGGCGCGAGGAATCGCTCCAGGACACGCCCATCGCGGTGACCGCGTATTCCGAAGACGAGATGGATCTTCGCGGTCACCTCAATATCGCCGACATTTCGCAGTCCACGCCCAATGTCAACATCGAGCAGGCCGCTGCGACGGGCGGGCTTTCGGCGGCGCCGACGGTATTCATACGCGGCGTCGGGCAACTGGACTTCGTC
This sequence comes from Gammaproteobacteria bacterium, assembly GCA_022820625.1. GTDB lineage: Bacteria > Pseudomonadota > Gammaproteobacteria > Steroidobacterales > Rariloculaceae > UBA6522. Next base: position 2,281 of record JAJEFE010000150.1, read on the forward strand.
ATCAATACCGACCCGGCGGTCGGCGTCTATGTGGACGGCGTCTACATCGCCCGCTCCATCGGCAGCATGATGGACCTGATGGACCTGGAGCGCGCGGAGGTGCTGCGCGGCCCGCAGGGCACGCTGTTCGGGCGGAACACGCTGGCCGGCGCCATCAACCTGATCAGCCGGCGCCCGACCATGGACGAATTTAACGCGAAGCTGACGCTCGCCGCCGGCGAGAACGACTACGCGCAGTTCAATGGCGCGTTCAACATTCCGATCACCGATAACGTGGCGGCCAGGATCTCCCTGATGCAGCGGCAGAAGGGCGGTTACGTGCGGGCGAACCCCGACTTCTACGACGACGTCTGGCTGGGAGACGACAACACGACCGGATTCCGCGGCCAGTTGGAGTTTCTCCCGTCCGACGCCGTGCGAGTTAACCTGAGCGCGGACTACACCAGGAGCCGCGCCACACCAGCGCCCATGATCCCGCTGGAGTTTTACTCGGGCGCCATGTGGCCGATTTTCTGGAATGGGGGTCAGTGGATGGGTATGTTCATGCGGGGCGCCGGTGGCGTAGCAGAATGCGCGACACCGGAAGGCCGGGCCACGAACCGGGACTGCTACGGTCCGGTCCATTACCGCGGCAGGGAATCGTACGAGACCACGGCCGTTTTCTACGACATCTACGGCGAGTTCGATCCCGATCCCACCAACGAAGTCGACGTCACGGGCGGCGCGGCCACGATCGAGGTCGATACCGCCATCGGTACCTTCAAGTCAATCACGGCCTATCGCGGGTTCCAGTCCGATTTCCGTAATGATCACGACTACACGGAAGTCATGCTGTTCTCGAATATCAACGATGACTTTCACCAGGACGGGCGGTCCCAGGAATTCCAGTTGGTGGGCAATGCGCTGGACGGCAGGCTGGACTACACCACCGGCCTGTACGCCTTCGCCGAAACCGGCACCGAGGTGGTCTCGCTGATCGGCGTCAACGGGCTGACTGTCACGCGTGGGTCGGCCGGCCCGAGCTTCCAGAGGATCGTCCGGGATATCGACAACAAGTCCAACGCCGTGTACGGCCAGCTCACCTACCATTTCGAACAACCGTTCCACCTGACAGTAGGCTTGCGCGCCACGGAGGATACAAAGGCGTTCGATGTGACGGCTCATCGCGATTTCTGCGTCGACAACCCGTCGGAGCCGTCCAACCCACCCGGCGGGGTGACCTGCAACCGCGATGGCGTGATCGACCGCAACAAGATCGACGATGTCTTTCAGCGTGCGGCCGGATCCACCACCTGGAGCGAGGTCGACCCGATGCTGAGCCTCGCCTACGACGTCAACGACACGACGATGGTATACGGCACCTACGCCACCGGCTTTCGCGATGGCGGTTACGCCAGCCGGTTCCCCGAGGGGATACCCAATCCCATTACCTCGTTCGATCCGGAGTATGTGACCAACGTCGAACTCGGCGCCAAGACCGAACTTGCGGACGGTTCGCTGCGGCTCAACGCGGCCCTGTTCCACACAACCTATGACGACATGCAGGTTTCCGGAAGGCCGGCAGATCTGGCCAGCGGCGCGACGGGAATCGAGAATGTCGGTCTCGGCATTCTCGATGGACTCGAATTGGAAGCCCTCTGGGTGGTCAACGATAACCTGAGGATCGACGCGACGCTGGGTCTGCTCGATGCCACGGTTGATTCACTGTCGGGCATCGGCGGTTATTTCGAGTCCGGCGTCTATACCTACTACGAGGAGGGTTATGTGGGGGCCGACGGCCAGGTGCTTACGCAGGCGAACTGTCCCGCGGGCAGGGTCTGCATTCCCCATGCGGAAATGGTATTGCCGTATACGCCGAAGACGAATTACACCATCGGCGTCTCGCATCGGCTGCCGATCGGCACGGGCAACCTGCTCACGAGGCTGGACTTGATCCACAACGACGCGCAGCGGTTCCGGCTCGAGGCGAACCCCGCCATGCAAGAGGACGCCTACAATGTAGTGCACGCGAGCACGACCTACAACAGCGCCAACGAGCAGTGGGCGCTGACCTTCGGCATCAGGAATGCCACCAACGAGCTCTACTCGACGGCGGGTTCGTTCTCCACTACCGGTATCGGCGTCGCGGCCGTGAACGTCTCGCGGCCCCGCGAAGCCTATCTGCGATACCAGTACTGGGTTGGAGGCCGTTGATCGGAGTGCGATTCGGAAATCCGGTTGCCCTGGGGCCGTGGCGTCACGGCCCCAGGGCGCCAATCGGAATCGTGCCTGTTCTTTCACCGCCCGCGTAGCCGTAACCGTTCGGCACGATGACGGCGAGTGCGGACGGTTTTCCGCGGTCGCTGCCGTGCATCCGGCCGGCAAATCTGCGCAGACTCTCCTCGCCCTGCCTTACGCGGCTTTCGCCGAGCTTGATTTCGAACGCAGCCCAGCGGCCGTCGGCGGCTTCGACGATGGCGTCCACTTCGAGCCCGTCCTTTTCGCGGTAGTGGAATACGCGTGCATCGGCCGCTTGGGCGTACACACGCAGATCGCGAATGACCAGCGATTCGTAAAGGAAGCCAAGAAAACCGAGGTCGGCCAGCAGGCGCGCCGGCGCGGCGCCTAACGCGGCGATCGCCAACGATGGATCCACGAAATGCCGGACCGGGCTGGACCGCAGCGTGGTTCGGGAACGCAGGTGAGGCGACCAGGCAGGTTGATTTTCCACCACCATGAGCCGATGAAGTGCTTCTACGTACCGTGCGGCGGTTTCCGGCTTCAGCGTCCCGGGGTCGGCGCCTGCCACATCCGCCGCCAGTCTGGATATCGACACCGGGGTCGCCACGCTTCTCGCCAGTGATCGCACCAGCCGCTCCACCTTGACGGGGTCTCTCCTCGCTTCGCTCACGCGGGATATGTCCACACGACAGATGTCATCCATGTAGCCGCGGTTTGCGCGCATGGCCGCCTGGGTTGACTTACCGATGTTACCCGGCCAACCGCCCGCGCAAATCAGCTCGGCCAATGACGGAATCGATATGCCGGATTGCCTCGCGCGTTGTTCGTGTCCGTCGAGGAGCGCCGCGAGCGAGATCTCGCCCGAAGACCGCCCGGCCTCGTAGAGGGACAAGGGTCGCATGCGTAGACGCGAGAACCGGCCAGCGCCGGTATGCCGGGTGATGTCGTCGGCGGGCACCGCCGAACCGGTGAGAATGAACTGGCCCGGCAAGCCGCGCCGGTCCACCGTCCTGCGCACATGATTCCAGATGCCCGGCGCCAATTGCCATTCGTCAATCAGGCGGGGGGTGTCGCCGGCCAGCGTGGTGGCCGGGTCGATCTCGACCATCCGTCTGGCATTGTCATCTATGTCCAGCAATACGTCGCTGGCAGCGGCCTGCGTGGCGGTCGCTGTCTTGCCGGAAGCCTTTGGGCCCTCGACAAGAACGGCCCCCGTGGCCTCGAGCAATTGCGCCAGTTCGGCATCGACAATTCGCGGCAGATAAGTCATTGATTGCGAAGCCCCCGCGAAGCGGTAGCTTGGGGAGTACCCTACTCCATACACGTGCCAGAGACAATGTAACGGGTGATTCGGCGCATCTATAACGGATGATTTGTCGAACTATCAGGGGGTAATTCGGAGAATATCTAGCGGGCGATTTGTCGAATATCGGATAGTGCGGGCTCCAACTGGCGGAACGTGCGACGATCAGTGGATACCGAACCGGAATCCGCACTCCAAACGCAGATGGACCCCGATTCCGGGCGTTCGCCTTCAGTCCCCGAGCTTCGCCGGGACAGCAACGTTGCGCAATCCGCCGTAGCAAGGCAGACCGTCGCGGTAGGGGGGGTAGTCCTCGCCCTGAATCAATGGTTCGAGGTAACGCCGGCACGCCTCGGTGATGCCGAACCCGTCCTCGGTGATGAACTCCCGCGGCATCATTTTCTCCTGGTTGGCGACCTTCTCGAGTCCGACATGGCCGATGTGCCATCGATAGGGCGAATCCGAGGTGCGCACGACGCTCGTCATGATGGCGTTGTGACCGTCCAGCGCCAGTTCCACGGCCTTCTCGCCCACGGCGTAGGCTTGTTCGACATCCACCGCCGACGCGATATGCCGCGCCGAGCGCTGCAGGTAGTCCGCGATCGCGTAGTGATACTTCAAGCCCAGTTCCGACTGGATCAGGCCGGCCACGGTTGAGGCGACGCCTCCCAACTGGGCGTGTCCGAACGCGTCGCGGGTTCCCGCTTCGGCCAGGAAGCGCCCTTCGGGATGGCGGGTACCCTCGGACACCGCCACGACGCAGTACTCGTGGCGTTGCACGCTGTCGCTGACGCGCTTCAGGAAGCGGCCCCGGTCGAACGGGATCTCGGGAAACAGGATGATGTGCGGGGCGCTGCCGGGATCCTTGCCGGCCAGGCCGGCCGCCGCCGCGATCCAGCCCGCGTGCCGGCCCATGACCTCGAGGATGAATACCCTGGTCGAGGTCTTTGCCATGGACGCAACGTCAAGTGCCGCTTCCATGATCGAGACCGCCACGTACTTGGCCACGGAGCCAAACCCCGGGCACGTGTCGGTCACCGGAAGGTCGTTGTCCACGGTCTTGGGAATCCCGACGCACGTGACCGGAAATCCGAGTTCCGTGCCGAGCTGGGAGACCTTGTGCGCGGTGTCCATGGAATCGCCGCCGCCGTTGTAGAAGAAATAGCCGATATCGTGGGCCCTGAACACCTCGATCAGGCGCTCGTATTCGGCGCGGTTCTCGTCCAGTCCCTTGAGCTTGTAGCGCGCGGAGCCGAACGCACCGCCCGGGGTGTGGCGCAACGCCGCGATGGCTTCGTCGGTCTCCTGGCTGGTGTCGATCATGTCTTCGGTGAGCGCGCCGATGATGCCGTTGCGGCCGGCGTAGATCTTGCCGATGCGGTCGCCGTGCATTCGAGCGGTTTCCAGCACGCCGCAGGCCGAGACGTTGATGACGGCGGTCACCCCGCCGGACTGCGCGTAGAATCCGTTCTGCTTCACGATGTTTCTCCCGGGGAACGAGCGTGCTCAGGCGCGCAGAGAATACCAGAGCCGCCGGACGGTTTTGCGGGTGTAACATTGGATTGGCGCTTGCAGCCGGAAGCCAAGGGAATACGGCGATGGAGAGTCGGAACAACCACGAACCCCTGATCCTCACCAAGCGCGAATTCCTGCAGGGATTCGCGTCCGTCAGCGGAATCTCCGCCGTGATGGCGGCGCTCGAAGCGTGGGACATGGGCATTGCCTCGGCGGCAACCGCGCCGCCGGCCCTGAGCGGCAGGGCCGACGGCACCCGGGTGCTCGTCCTGGGCGCCGGCATCGCCGGCCTGACGACGGCCTACGAACTGACGGAGCGGGGTTACGACTGCCGGATCCTCGAGGCGCGCCCCTTTGCGGGCGGCCGCTGCCAGACGGCTCGGGCCGGGTTCCGGCTTGACGAGGTCGGCGGCCAATCCCAGGTTTGCGACTTCGATGAGGGGCAGTGGTTCAATACCGCTGCCTGGCGGATTCCGGCGCACCACAAGTCGTTGTTCCATTATTGCCGCAGGTTCGGCATCCCCATGCAGACCCTGATCAGCTCGAACGAGTCGACCTATCTGCGGTACGAGAACATTGAAGGGCCGCTGGCTGGACGCCGACTCCGCCGCCGCGAAGTGATGATGGACATGCGGGGCCATACCTCGGAACTCCTCGCCAAACTGGCCCAGCAGGGCGCGCTCGACGCTGAATTCACTGGCGACGACAAGGAGCAACTCATCGAATACCTCGTGGCCGAGGGCTACCTCGATCCGAACGACCTCGTCTACAAGGGGACGACCGAGAGGGGTTGGGCAGTGGACTTTGCCGGTCCCCTGGAGCCCGGGCAGCCGTCCGAAGCACTGGCCCTGAAGGAGTTGCTCCAGTCGGGGCTCGGCAACACGTTCAGCGCCGTTTCCTCCTTCGAACGGCCCTACACCATGCTTCAGCCCGTGGGCGGCATGGACCGAACTGCGGCTGCGTTCGAGGAACGTGTGGGCCACTTGATCACCTACCATGCCGAAGTCCAGGAACTGCGCCAGGACGAACAGGAGGTGCAGGTCCACTACCGGGATTCCCTGACCGGTGACACGGCCACGGCAACCGGCGACTACTGCGTGACGACGATACCTCTCGCGGTCATGAGGAACATCCCCAACGATCTGTCCGACCGCTGCAAGGCGGCCATCGGTGCGGCCACGCCTTCCCGGGTTGGCAAGCTCGCCCTGCAGATGAACCGCCGCTTCTGGGAAGAGGACGATGCCATATTCGGGGGTTCCAGCCAGACGGATACGCCCGGCAGCTCGGTCATCTATCCCTCCCATGGATTCCTGGGCCCGAAGGGGGTCGTTCAGGGGTACTACGTGTTCGGCGACACTGCGGAATCGGTCGGCGCCATGGAGCACGGGCAACGCACGGAGCGCGGCCTGGCGAACGGCGAGAAGCTGCATCCCGGTCAGTTCCGCCGCCACTACGACGGCAGGGCGCTGTCGGTGGACTGGAAGCGTGTGCCTCACAGTCTCGGGGGTTGGGAGAGCTGGTCCGACGAAGCGCGTCGGGAGCACTTCCCGGTTCTGCTGGAGCCCCAGGGGCGCGTGTACTTCGCCGGGGCGTACCTGAGCTACCTGACCGGCTGGCAGGCCGGGGCGGTGGAGTCCGCCTGGTACCAGGTGGAACGGCTCCACGCGAACGCCGCGGCCGTGTAAGAATTGCCCGGCGGCTGCGCCCGTCCAGACACCAGGGGAAAGGGAGGATTGCATGCGAATTGTCTTGCTTGGCGCACCGGGCTCGGGAAAGGGCACCCAGGCGAAGCGGCTGCAGGAGGATCGGGGCTGGCCGCAGGTGTCGACCGGCGACCTGCTGAGGGACGCGGTCAGCGCTGGCACCCCGATGGGACTGCGCGCCAGGGCGGCCATGGACGCCGGTGAGCTGGTTGCCGACGAGGTGGTGCTGGGCATCATCAAGGACCGGCTCGGCTCCGCCGACGCCGGCCGCGGCTACATATTGGACGGCTATCCCAGGAATCTGGCGCAGGCCGAGGCCCTGGACGGCGTATTGGCGGAACTCAACCAGACGCTGGACGCGGCCGTGCTCATGGATGTGCCCCACGAGCTGCTGATGAAGCGCCTCACCGGGCGGCGGACCTGTTCGAAGACGGGGAAGCTGCTGAACATCCATTTCTCGCCTCCCGAAGAACTCCAGGCATGCATCGATGCTGGCGGAGAACTCCTGCAGCGGGACGATGACCGCGAGGCAACCATCGACAACCGCCTGGAGGTCTACCGGCGCCAGACCGAGCCGTTGATCGAGTACTATCGCGGCCGCAACCTGCTGAGCGTCGTCACGGCGCATGGCTCCATAGACGAGGTTTACGCTGGTCTCGTCGGCGTTCTCGACGACGCAGCGTTTGCCGGACGCGGCGCATGAGTGAATCCTTGCGGGCACGCTACGGGGAGTGGGCCCTGGTGGCGGGCGCGTCGCAGGGGTTCGGCGCCTCGTTTGCGGATGAACTCGCCAGACGAGGCATGAACGTGGTGTTGGTCGCCCGCCAGGGTGACCGGCTTGAGAAACTCGCGGAACGACTGCGGGCGGACCACGGTGTCGAGGTCCGCAGCCTGGTGTTCAATCTGGCCGGGTCGGATGTCGCCGCAATGATCGGCAATGCCGTCGCCGATCTCGACCTGGGAATTTTCATCTATAACGCGGCATACGTTCCCGTCGGCAGGTTTCTGGAGGCTGGGGAAGCGGCGCTCGAACAAGTGGTCCGCGTCAACGTGCGCGGCCCGCTCCTGCTGGCACGGTCGTTGCTGCCTGCCATGTCCGCGCGCGGACGCGGCGCGGTGGTGCTGGTGTCATCCCTGGCGGGTCTGCAGGGTGCGCCACGCGTGGCCGCCTATTCGGCCAGCAAGGCATTCAGCGTGATCCTGGCCGAAGCGCTGTGGGGTGAACTCGACGAGCACGGAATCGACGTTTCCGTCTGCTGTGCCGGCGCCATGCCCACCCCGGGTTACCTCGCTTCGACGGATTGGAAATCGCCGGGAATGCTTTCCCCGGACGAAACTGCGCGCCAGACACTCAACGCCCTTGGCAAGGGTCCGCGAATCGTACCCGGGCTGATCAACCGGCTGTCCGCTCAACTCGTGGGACGCCTGTTGACCCGCAAGGCGGCGATCCGGCTCATCGCGAAGAATACCGGGCGCCTGTCGTGATCGACCTGCTGCCGCGAGAGCGCGACGACGACCGTCGCTGCGCGGAAAAGTACGGGCAGCTATGGGAACAGTACCGTCGCAAGGTGCCCTGGCGAATCGTGCCGCGCGTCTACTGAGATGGACGGATGAGAAAATTGCTGATCGGCCTGCTCGCCCTGTTCCGGCGTGTCTCGCTGCTGATGCTGAAGCTGCGGGGCAGGACCACGGCCGATGTCGCGGAACAGCGCGTGGTCAGCGGCCGGGCCTGGGACGAATTCTGCGACACGCTGAAGGCCGCCGGAGCGGCGCTCAACTACCCGGGCGCCCCCCGGGACCCATTCAACCAGGCCGAGGGCTACCGCTATCTGACCCGTCTCGTGGTGGCTCGCCGGGATCCCGGGATGCCGAACTGGCTCGAAACGGCGGGCCATACGTCGGGCACCATGTGCTTTCGCTGGATCAAGGCGAAGGACCATCCGCAGCCGCAAACGCGGGTGGTCGGGTTTTCGGAGCTTGTGGCCCTTCGTAGGTCGCCGGATTCCTGATACACGTGGGCTCCTTGGAACACACAGGGGATTCGAAGCCAGCGGTCCCACGTGGTGAAGAAGTTTCCCGGACGTCGACTGACTACCACCGACCGTACCGCCCGTTACCGGTAGCCGTATTCAATCATGCAGGCCGACTGGCCCGGAGGCTGGGTCTCGGTGGCGGACTCAGGGTCGACAGGATGATCGCCGCGGCGAGAAGAAAGACCGGATTGAATGATTTCGGTGACGATTGGTTTCTTGAGCCCCTGAACGTACTTGTCAACTCCATCAACGAGGAAGCCCGGCTTTCGCCCGTCGGTACTGCCATACAGAGATCGAGGATCGTATCGTCCCTGTCGACGCGGCTACGCGCCGAGCGACTGATCAGAAAACACCCTGAGATCCTCGAGCAGGATCCGGGCAGGATCATCCTGATCGCAGGCCTGCAACGAACCGCGACGACGACCTTGCACCGGCTGATCTCCGCGGATCCCGGCATCCGCAAACTCAGCGCCTGGGAGGCATTGAACCCGGTGCCGCTGCGGGGCGAGAAGCAAGGCGATCCCCGACGACGGATCAGACTGGCGAAGCTGGCGGAAAAGACGATCGGTTTTCTGGCGCCCGACTTCGCTGCGATTCATCCGATCCGGTACGACGCTCCCGAAGAAGACGTGTTTCTGCTGGACCTTTCGTTCATGAGCCAATCCCCGGAAGCGATGATGCACGTACCGGGCTACGCGGCCTGGCTGGAGCGGCAAGACCACGCCAGGGCGTACCGGTATCTGCTCACCATGTTCAAGCTGTTGCACTGGCAGCGCCCCGGCAGGAACTGGGTCCTCAAGACGCCGAACCATATGGAACATCTCGATGTGGCGTTGCGGGTGCTGCCGAACACCACTGTCGTTCAGACCCATCGCGACCCGAAGAAGGCCGTGGCTTCGTTCTGCAGCATGGTGGCTCACGGGCGGGGCATTTTGAGCGATCATGTGGATGCCGGAGAAATCGCACGTCACTGGGTGCGCAAGATGCGGCGGATGCTGGAGCGGTCCATGGCGGTTCGCAACTCCGGGAGGGCCGACGCCTTTGTCGACGTGTCGTACTACGACCTTGTTTCGAATCCGATTGACGAGGTACGGGCGATCTACGGGCACGCCGGCATCGAATTCACCGGGCGAGCCGCGAGCGCCGCGGTTGCGCTGGCAGCTCGAGACGTCAAGGACCGCCACGGCAGGCACGTTTACTCGTTGAGCAGTTTTGGCTTGAACGCCGAACGGGTCGACAGGCAGTTTGCCTTCTACACGCGTGCGTTTCGTATCCCCGATGAAGGCGCCGGCATGACGGACATGCGCCAGGGACCTGCCAGGCGAATCAGGGAGAGATGGCAAACCGATCCAGAAACTACAGCGGGATAACCAGTGCGGTTACGGCTGCGGTCATCGACCGTCTGTCGCAACGGGAAAAAATCACCCCTTTGACGGGGAACGTCCGCATTGACGGCAAGGTATGCCTGGTAACAGGTTCCAACACGGGACTTGGAAAGGCGGTGGCCATTGATCTTGCGAGGCGCGGCGGCCACGTCCTGATGGCTTGCCGAAGCGGACACCCTGAAGCAGGTGAGGAGGTCAGAAGGATTTCCGGCAGCGACAAGGTCGACATGCTGAAGGTCGATCTCGCGGATCTGGAATCCGTGCACCGGCTTTGCGACCAGCTCAGGCACAGGAGACGGCGGCTGGACATCACGGTACTCAACGCAGGCCTCATGCCTCGCAGCGCCCGGCGGTCGCCCCAGGGATACGAGCTGATGTTCGCCGTGCACTTCCTGGCCAACCGGGTGTTGATCGACCGGCTCCTGGACGACGGCGTGATTCAGCCATCCGTCCGCGGCGAGGAACGGCCCAGAATCGTAATTGTGGCCTCCGAAGCGCATCGCTCTGCCGACCCCATCGACTTCGACGATTTCGGCGCCTTTACGGACTATGGGCTGAAGGACGGTCTCAAGTACTACGCGGCAAGCAAGTTGCGCCTGTGCACCTACGCGCACGAACTATCGCGCCGTTTGAACCCGGAAGGCGAGGTAAGGGTCGCCGTGAATTCGTTGTGCCCCGGACCTGTCAACTCCAACATCGCCCGGGAAGCACCGCCATTCCTGAAGCTGCTGCTCTTTCCGGTGATGAAACTGCTGTTCGCATCGCCCGAAAAAGCGGCGAATCCTGTCATCTACCTGAGTTGCGCAGAGGAAATGGGGCGGCGCACCGGCGTGTACCTTCACCTGATGCGTGAAAGACCGGCTTCGCCGCTGGCCAGGGACAAGGCTGCCGGTACGCGGCTCTGGCAAGTGAGCACATCGCTGATCGAGAAACACGCGCCGGCGGGTCGCAGTGAAGCGGATGTTCGCTCGTAGCGCCCTCGTCCACGATGGCTGCGAGGCGCTACGCCCGCAGGGCTATTCCGGGCGCCGCGGCGGTCCAGGGATTGATTGCCCTGACGCCGGTGTTGCGGAATTCCTTCTCGTTTCCGGTCACGATGGTCAAATTGCGACTGCTCGCCGTACCAGCGAGCATGCCGTCCGGCAGGCGGTGGTCGAGTGATTCCCCCATGCGCCGCTTTATTTCCATGATGACGGCACACTCCAGGGCATCGGAAGCGGTCCAGTCAAGTATACGATCTTCAAAGATGTCATCCAGGATGTTCTGAAAACGCGTGGCCAACTCCTCTCGTCGCTGCCCCGTTTTCAGTCGACCGATGCGGTTCAGGATTTCCCATATCGTGATGGTTGAAATGCCGATTCCCTCATGCGCAATCGCATCGAGAAACCAGGCGACTCGGGGTTCGGGGTAGGGCCGCATCATTTCCGACACGACGCTGGTGTCCAGGATCCAGGCGACTGGAGCCATCACGCCTCTTTCTCATCGGTGAGTTCGACACGGCGTTGGCCATAGCGCCCGGGCAGCAACAACTCCACTCCATGCTCCGGTCCGAAATAGTGCCTGAACGCATCGGATGGCTTCGTGCGGCGCATGGCCCGCTCGCGCTTTTCGCGGACGATGCGGCGGACGAATTCTTCCGTCGAAATGCCCGCAAGATGCGCTTCGCGTTGCACCCAGGCCTCGTCTCTCGGGTCGATTTCTCGCACGGTCATGGTGGAACTCATCAGGCCAACCCCGTTGCAACGATAGTGATGGTTTGGCGATAGCGACGCCAGCCTGATTTGCCGTCAATACGACCGGATTCTTCACTGGCATTGCTCAGTAACACGTGGTAAGGGCAGGAACAGCCGCTCGCCACGGACCGCTACACAAGGCCCTTCAACTGGTCCCATCGCCAGCCTCCGGCTATCCGGCCGGACGGTTTTTCCCTGAGCAGGTCGAGGAGTTCCTGGCGCGTCGCCAGTACCTGCGGATCGACATTCAGTTTCCTGGCGCGCAGCTGCGCCCCGTCGCGCAATCGCCTGAACTGACTTTCCTGGATCGGCGCCCGCCGCACGTCGACCAGGCGCAGATTCCTTGCGGTCTTCGATGCGGCAATCGCCGATACGATCTCGTCGCCGAATCGCCGGGCGAACCGTTTCGGCAACTCCGGGATGCCCGACAGGTCGCCAGGGTGTCTCGGCATGGTTTTGGCGATGCGCACCAGCAGTTGGTCGCTGCAGAGCCAGCGCCGCGGCCGGTTCAATCGCTGGGCGCAGCTCTCGCGCCATTCCACGAGCGCGAGAGCTGCGCACCGGGTTCGGGCGTTCAGGGCGCGGACACCCCTGAGCCGCGACCACAGCGCTGCGGGCGGAGTCAGAACGGGTGTTTCAAGCGCGGTCCGGCAGTCTTCCTCCAGCCAGTCCAGCCGCCCCAGATCATTCAACTTCTTACGTAACGCGCCCCACAGCGCAAACAAGTGACGAACATCGTCCAGCGCGTACTGCAGCGCTCCCCCGGGCAATGGCCGGGCGGCCCAGTTCGTGCGCGTGAATCCTTTCTCCAGGCGGACATTCAATTCCTCCCCCACGAGATCCTGAAGACCGATCTGGGGCGTCTTGCCCAGCAGCGCGGCGGCGATTTGCGTGTCGATCAACCGGGACGGCAATCGAAACATCAGCCGCTGCATGGCTTCCAGGTCCTGGCGGGCGCTGTGCAGAAGCCAGGTTCGCCCGGGTGCGAGCAGGGCGGAGAACAGGGGTTTCAGGTCCATGTCCGCCAGGCAGTCGACGCAGGCCAGGCGGTCGGGCGTCGCGACCTGGATCAGGCACAGCCGCGGGTAGTACGTTTGTTCCCGAACGAACTCCGTGTCCAGTGCCACCAGGGGAGCTTCGCTGATGGCATCGACAAGGTCCGCCAGGGATTGAGCGTCGTCGACGAGTCGGTCTGAATCGGTCACGGATTTGTGAGACAGTACACTAGGGCTTCACTAGGGAGCCAGTCACTCCCCAATTCAGGCAGTCGGTCCATGCGCGTTCACATCCTCGGAATCTGCGGCACCTTCATGGGTGGAGTCGCCGCGCTGGCAAAGGCGGCGGGCCACCGGGTCTCGGGCTCCGATGAGAACGTGTATCCACCGATGAGTGACCTGCTCGACAATCTGGGCATCCCCGTTCGCGAAGGTTACCACCCGGAGCATCTGGAAAGTGACATCGATTGCGTGGTGGTGGGCAACGTCATGAGCCGGGGCAGGGATGTGGTGGAGGCGCTGTTGAACTCCAGCCTGCCATTCTATTCCGGCCCGCAGTGGCTGGCGGAGCACGTCCTCAGGGATCGCTTGGTCCTGGCGGTTGCCGGCACCCATGGGAAGACCACCACCAGCAGCCTGTTGGCCTGGATTCTCGACCATGCTGGCTTGGAGCCGGGTTTCCTGATTGGCGGTGTGCCCGCCAATTTCGGCGTTTCTGCGCGCTTCGGAGCGTCGGAATATTTTGTCGTAGAGGCCGACGAATACGACACCGCCTTCTTCGACAAACGCGCCAAGTTCGTCCACTACCGTCCTCGTACCCTGGCGATCACCAATATCGAATACGATCATGCCGATATTTACGAGGACCTGGATTCGATCATTCGGCAGTTCCACCACCTGCTTCGAACGGTCCCCGGCCGCGGTCTGGTCGCTGTCAACGGTGCCGACGCCAACATTGTGCGATTGTTGGAACAGGGGGTCTGGACGCCGGTGGAATCGTTCAGCGCCGAGGACCGCGGGGCGACCTGGTTCGGCAGGCATGACACGGTTGATTCCGGTTCCGCGATCGCCGTTTATCGCCAGGGCGAACGTGTGGGAGACGTGCATTGGTCCCAGTTGGGCAAACACAATGTCGAAAACGCACTTGCTGCCGCCTGTTGCGCGGTCCACGCGGGTGTTCCGGTGTCAACGGCCCTGGAAGCCCTTTCAACATTCAAGGGGGTGAAGCGGCGCCTGGATAAGCGCTGCAACTACGGCGGAATTACGCTCTACGACGATTTCGCTCACCATCCCACAGCCATCCGGGCGACACTTGCAGCGCTGCGCAACGCCCGGAGCGGCAGCCGCATCATCGCGGTGCTCGAACCGGGTTCCAATTCCATGCGCATGGGCGTACATGGAGACAGCCTGAGCGGTGCGCTTGGCGGCGCCGACAGGGTGTTCGTGCTGGCGCGCGACGATCTTGCCTGGGACGTCGCATCGACATTGGCCGACCTGGGGTCCAGGCTGGTGGCCGCACGGGACGTGGACGAATTGCACGCGGGGCTGCTGAAGGAGTTGCGGCCAGGCGATCGAGTGGCAGTCATGTCCAATCGGGGGTTTCAGGGGCTGCCCGGACGGTTGGAAGAGTCCCTGCGCCAGCGGGCGCACGTGGCCACCGACAGTGAACGGTGACTTCGGGGTCGCCGGAAAACAGCAACCTTCCCGCAGACCGCGTTCGTCACGAGACCTGTGGCAAATGAGGGAACCAATAACGATTCCGGGACTCGTAGACCTCTGGGGACTGTGAGAAAATCGACTCCTGCGATTCTGCCCCATATCGAAGGAAACGCCTGGCTTGAATGAAATCTCCGAATCGACCGGCAGCTTCCATATCGGCCAGGTCGTGATGCACCGACGATTCGGGTACCGGGGCGTCATCTATGACGTGGACCCCAGTTTCATGCTCAGCGAACAGTGGTACGAAAAGGTTGCCTTGAGCCGTCCGCCCAAACACCGTCCCTGGTATCACGTCCTGGTGCACAACGCCGATCAGACAACCTATGTGGCCGAACGTAACCTGCGTCCGTCCGCCGATCCCAAGCCAATCCGGTCGCCGTTCATCGAGAGCTATTTTCAGCGGTTCAACGGCAGGTTCTACGAGCCCAGACTCCGAAGCAACTGACCGCGATGCAATCCGAATCCGCGCCCATGAAGCAGTACATGTGCCTGATCTGTGGCTTCATCTACGACGAAGCCGAGGGATTGCCCGATGAGGGCATCGCGCCCGGCACTCGCTGGGATGACATTCCGTTGTCCTGGCACTGTCCGGATTGCGGCGCCGGCAAGGAAGACTTTGACATGGTGGAGATATAGCGCCGGGAATGATTCGCGTGCGCGGCGACATTCCCCCGGAGTCGATGTTCACCATGTACTGATGCGCACTATCTCGGTGGTCAAGTCGCCGTCCGGCTGCAATGCCAGCCACCGCATGCCTGGGGGCAGGTTGTCCACACTGAACTCGTCGCTGTCGGGCCGGAACTGTGCGCATGTGGACGGCGTACTCATGAATCTCACTCCGTCCACGCGCCGGTCCGAGGCCTGATGTACATGACCCCAGAGCACCGCGCGAACCTGTGCATGCCGCCGCACGAGATCCAGAAACGCCTCGGCGTTGCGCAGTCCGGGAGCATCGAGCCACGCGCTGCCCATGGGAAGAGGAGGATGGTGCATGCAGATCAGGGTGTGCTCACCGGAATGCTTCTCAAGAGTCGCTTCCATTCGCGCGAGTTCGGCTGATCCCAGGACACCGGCAACCTCACCCTCACCGAATGTGCTCAACAGGATCACACGCCACGTACCGAGTTGCGTATCGCCACACACGTGGACGTGCGGCGCCGACAGGCATTCCTTGAGAACTGCGGGGTCGTCGTGGTTGCCGGGAACGCAGAAAGCAGGTAGTCCGAGGGACTGCAGTACCTTGCGGAAGCGCAGGTACCCGGCTCTGGTTTCGTCGTGGACGATGTCGCCGGTGACGACGATGGCGTCCGGCGGCCAGCGGGGATCGGTGCGGGCGCGGTCCAGCACGGCGTCGAGCGATGACTGGGTGTTGATGCCGCGATGCGTGGTGTCCACGGAGGCAAACAGGTGCGTGTCGGTGATCTGCAGCAGCACGGCTGTTCGGGTCGAGACCACCGGATCCTATGACTCCGTCCTGTAAGCCATGGTTCCGGCCGGCGGTTCGTACCAGCCCGGATCGCTGTAGTCGCCGGGCGGCTGATCGGCGCGTACCTTGACCACGGTGAACATCCCGCCCATGCCGATGGGCCCGTAAGGTCCTTCGCCTGTCATCATGGGCAGCGTATTCTCCGGCAGTTCCATCTGCATGGACGCCATTTCGGCCATGCCGCGATCCCCCATGACCATGTATTGCGGAATCAGGCGGCGCAACTTCTCCGCGGCCCCCTCGAAGTCGACGCCGATGGAGGTCATGACCTCGTGCCCCATGGCGTTCATGGTGTGGTGGGTCTTGTGGCAGTGGAAGGCCCAGTCGCCGGGCGCGTCCGCGATGAACTCGATGGCGCGCATCTGGCCGACGCCCACGTCGATGGTCGCCTCCGGCCAGCGCGCGGAGGGCGGAATCCAGCCGCCGTCCGTTCCCGTGACCTCGAAGGAGTGGCCGTGCAGGTGAATGGGGTGATTGGTCATGGTGAGGTTGCCGATCCGAACCCGGACCGTATCGCCCTGCCGGACCGCCAGAGGTGCGATGCCCGGGAAGACGCGGCTGTTCCATGTCCAGAGATTGAAGTCGGTGTGAGTATGGACCCTCGGCGTGTAGCTGCCGGGCTCGATATCGTACGCGCTCATGAGAAACACGAAGTCTCGATCCACGGCGCGCTCGGCGGGGTCGCGCGGATGGACGACCATGTTGCCCATCAGGCCCATGGCGGTCTGCACCATGTCGTCGGCGTGAGGGTGGTACATGAAGGTGCCGGCGTGCTGCATATCGAACTCGTAAACCCAGGTTTCGCCCGGTTGAATGGGCGGTTGAGTGAGGCCCGTCACGCCGTCCATGCCGTGGGGCAGCCGCACGCCGTGCCAGTGAATCGACGTGTATTCGGGCAGCTTGTTGGTAACAAAAATCCGCACCCGGTCTCCCTCGACGCATTCGATGGTCGGGCCCGGGGACTGGCCGTTGTAACCCCAGAGATGCGCGGTCATTCCCGGGGCGATTTCGCGGACGACGGGCTGTGCGACAAGGTGGAATTCCTTGACGTCGCCGCTTGTCCGCCACGGCAGGGACCAGCCGTTGAGCGTAACTACCGGCTGAAACGGCCGTCCGAAGGCGGGTGACGCCGGCGGCGCTGTGTCCGGCGACTCCGTCAGCGGCGCCTCGGGGATCTGTGCTGCGGCGTTGCGCGCCACCACGCCGGCGCTCACCAACGCCCCCGCGGCGCTGGTCAGGAAGCGCCGGCGGGAAACCATTCGCAGCGCTCGTCAGTGAACATGATGGACAGTCCCTGGCCTGAATCCGCCCTGAATGGCCGGCTGGGCCGTTCCCGCCGCAATGCCGACACCCGCCATGGCCCGTTGCAGTTCCACCTCGGCAAGCCAGAAATTTCGCTGCGCGTCCAGCGCGGCGTTGACGGCGCTGATTCTCCGGGCGGCATCCGCCACGAGATCGAATACGTCGATGAGCATGCCGTTGTAGAGTTTGAGGTGCTCCTCGGACGTGCGCTGCGCCAGGGGTACCAGGGCTTCCCGGGCGTGCTGCGCCAGGTCGTGGGAAGCGCGGTACGCGAGCCACGCCGTACGCACGTCGGCCCGTGCATTCACGCCGGCCTCTCCGGCGAGTCCTTCGATCCTTCCTGCGCGAACATCGAATCGCTGCGCGACGGCGCGGTCCTCGAGGCTCTCGGGGCCGATCGCATCCGGTGGCGGATCCGGCAGTCGCTCCGGCAGTCGTACGCGGTCGGCGTCGGCGCCCCAGAGTCCGAGCGTCTGAACCAGCCGTTCCCGTTCGACGGCGGCCGCGAGCTGCGCGGCCGTCAGGTTGGCGACCGCGTCGGCGTACAGCGTCTGTGCCTGCAGGAGTTCCAGTTCGGAGGCGTTGCCCACCCGACGCATGCCTTCCATGATGTCGCGTCCGGCCTCTGCCGCCGCGGTGACGTCTTCGAGATAGCGTTGCGACTGCCTCGCGGCCACGGCCTGCACCCAGGCTCGCCGTGCGGAAAACAGCAGCGCCACGATCTCATCCGCTGCCTGCACGCGCGGCCCGCGTTCGTCGGTGGTGAATTCCCCGGCCAGCGCGGGAACGCTGACCCAGGTCATGGCATTGACCGAAAGCGGTCGCTCGATCCGGGTCTCCAGGGTGCTGGGCGGCTGACCGTTGTTGAAGGCCGGATTGAGGGTATGCGCCAACTGCAGCCGGTCGAAGCCCGGCATGTCCAGCGTCTCGAGCGCGCGCTCGACAGCGGGGTTCTGCAGAAGAGCGATCTCGGCCGCGGTTTCCGCGGTGAGCGGTTCGGATAGCAACTCGTCGATGCGCTGCGTCCTGCGTTCGAGCAGAGCCTCTTGCTCGGTCGTCAGCGGTGGTGGTTCGGCTGAGAGTGCCTGGGCTTCTGACGCGAAACCGCCGGCGTTGCCGCTCCCGGCGGGAGTCGTGGTGCATCCGCTCATCAGGACGGCGACGCCAATGGCGATTGCGGCACAAAGCCCACCGATGGCCGCGCGCAGCGCTGGCGGCATCATTCAGGTATCGGTGCCGGCGTTTGCGGCTCAACGCCGGAGTGACCGGAATGTTCTCCGGCGCCGACGGCATCGCGTTCGCCGGTTGCTGTTTCTGGTGCGGGAGTCTGTCCCGGCTCTGCACGCTGTCCGTCCACCTCGAATCGCGCGAGCCAGGATCCGGGCGTGACATCCGCTTCGACATACCCGGTAGCGGCACTCTCGAACCTCAGAAGAGCGGCAGGCGTCGAGGGATCGGCCGCTTCGAATCCTTCCCAGTGTGTCCAGCCCACGATGGGCACGGACATCCCTCCACAGAGCAGGGCCGCGAGGGCGGCACTCCGCCTGATAACTGGATGCGGTCTCATTGCGGCGACGGCAGCCTCCCACTCATGGCCGGGTGCGGTGTCACTGGAAGTCGGCGATCTCCCGCGCCCCGCCGATCAGCTCGATGATGTGCAGCCCCGTATTGGCGCGATCGGCGGCATAGACGTAGCCGCGATCGTCCACATCGAGATTGTTCGTCTGGATGGCCCGCTTGCACCGCTCGGCCCCTTCGACGGTGATGCATCGTTGTGTCGTTCGTTCGTTGATCGCGGGAATGTAGTAGCCGATTTCCTGCGGCGACCACGGGTCGCGAATGTCCACCGCCCGGATTCCGCCGTTGAAATAGGCCAGGAAGACGATCTTGCCGTAGTAGATGGACGTCATGTTCTCGTTGGAGGAGTGGGTGCCGAATCGCCCGCCGCGCTCGCAGAAGTTGCCGCTTTCCTCGGGCACCTGGAAATTGGCCACCGGCCAGGGCCTGGTTTCGTCGGTGATGTCCACCATGTACATCATCTGCCGGTTCTCGAGGCATTCGTTGCGGAGCGATTCGCCGACCACCAGGAGCATGTCGCGGGTGCGGCCCTCGGAGTTGTCGGCAAATTCCGGCACGTCCATGCCGAGAACGGGAAAGACGGTGTGCGCGCCGAGCCGCGGTCCCGTGTACATCGTCGTGATGACCGGGTACTCCAGGTTCTCGTCGGTGGGTTCAAAGGGGTCTTCCAGCGCGGGATTGCCGCGAATCAGGCGTTCCCGGTCGACGATCTGGACCACGCCGTTTAGAAACGTGCCGTAACCGAAGTAGATGCGGTTGCCCACGGCGATGGGGCCATGCAACTCGTACCGGCTCATCTCCTCGTGGTTCGGCGCCCCCGGCTGCTGTCCGGGCAGGCCGAAATTGCGGATGAATTGCGGCTCGGCGGGATCGGAGAGGTCGTAGACCTGGGTCATGCGCCGCGGCGCCCAGCCTTCCACACCGGATACCAGGTAGGCGATGCCGGTATCGCACTCCCACCAGCTCTTGTGGGTGTCCACCAGCCCTTCCGGCTCCATCCAGGAAACCAGTTCCGGGTTCTCCGGTGCGGTGACGTTCCAGACCTGGTGGCCGCTGCGGCCCACGGCGCGCAGCAGGTAATAGTCGCCCTCCACCCCGCCGGGAAGATCGCTGCCGGCGCACATGCGCACCATTTGCGCCTCGCTTTCTCCTTCACCGCCCGGGATGTGGAAGAGGTATTCGGGATTCGCAGGATCCGTGACGTCCAGGATCGAGGTGCCGTTGCCTTCCTCTTCCCCGGTCAGCGGGTTCTCATGGCGGCCGGCATGGTGGCCGATGTAGGCTATCCACCGGTCGCCCTGCTGATGGACGATGGGCTGGTAGGCGCTACGGCCCTGCAGATCGTCGTAACCGACGAGCTGCATGTTGAGCGCTTCTTCGCCTTCGGTGGGATCCTGAGCGAATACGGCTGACGCGAGCGCGGCCGGCAACGTAGCGAGTGTGGCATAAAACCAATGTCTGGCAAGTGTCGAACGGTACATAATTCTGTTTTGGTATCGTTGATGGCGAGTCTTGAATGTCAATGAGAACATTCGCCGTGTCAAGCGCCCCGGTTCTCCTGGCAGAGAAAAGAGGCTTCACGTCGATCAAAACGCACAGTCTTTAACAAGGCAAAGGTATAGAGATGTACAAACGATTTCTGGCAATCATCGTGGTGCTGGTTTTTACCGGGCCTGCGTTCGCGCAATCCAACGACGTCGAATTCTTTCCCGCAAGCGGCCCTGGCGGAATGGTTCTGCCATTCTCCGATGCAGTGAGGGTCGGGAACCTGCTGTTCCTGTCCGGGAAACTCGGTACGACGGCGGACGGTCTGGCTCCGGGCGGGATTGCCGGAGAGACTCGCCAGGCGCTGGAGAACATCAGGGTGAGCCTCGAACGGCATGGCTCATCGATGGACCAGGTCGTCAAATGCACGGTATTTCTTGCCGACATGGCCGAATGGGAGCAGATGAACGAAGTCTACATGACATTTTTCGGCAACAATCTGCCTGCACGAAGCGCCCTGGGTGCGAGCGGACTCGCACTCGGCGCTCGCGTCGAGATCGAATGTATCGGCGTCATTCCCGGATAGCCCGAAAGTCGTGGCAATACGAATCAAGGAAAACATCGCCATGGCCCGTAGCATGGTTATGCACGCTGCCGTTACCTGACCCGGTCAGTCTTCAAGGAGGCCGGCCGCCACCCGCCGCGCGTCGTCCATGGTGTCCACGACCCGTTCTTCCGGTATCAGCCGCAGCACGTCGAGCGCGCGCAGGGAGTCGGCGGCGGGGCCCTTGAGGCCGGTCGCGACGATTTCGGTCTGCGTGTTCGCGGCCGTTTCGAGGAGTTGCTCGATGACCATGGCGGCGGAATGGCTGAGAAAGGTGGTGTGGGAAAAATCGAAGATGACCACTTCGTGATCCCGGATGTCGGCGCCGATGACCGCGACCAGCTTGCGGGAGGAGGCCACCGTGAAGCGTCCCCGCAGCAACACCAGACCCACCCGCGCCGACATGGGGTCTGCCGTAGCCAGGCCTTCGTATCCCGAGAAGAATGTCCGGTCCAGCACCGGCACGGAAATGACGCTGTCCAGTTCCAGGTGCTCCAATTGGCGTGCGCGGACGAAGCCGGCGGCAATCAGGCCGATGGAAATGGCCGTGATCAGGTCGACGAATACGGTCATGCTCAGCGTCATCAGCATGACGACGATGTGTCCGCGCGGGATCAGGCGCGCGCGGGCGAGCAGGCGCCAATCGATCATGCTCCAGCCTATTCTCATCAGGGTGCCGGCGAGCGCGGCGAGGGGGATCGGCTCGACCAGCGGCGCCAGGCCGAGCAGCATCGCCAGAATGAGCAGGGACGGAAGTATGCTCGACACCCGGCTGCGGCCGCCGGCGAGGACGTTGGTTACGGTGAACTGGGTGGCCCCGGCCGCGGGCATGCCGCCGATCAGGCCCGCGGCCATGTTGCCGATGCCCTGGCTCACCAGTTCGCGATCCGGATTGTGGCGCTCCCCGGTGAACGAATCCGCCACCAGTGAAGTGAGCAGCGTTCTCATCGAAGCGAACAGGGCGAGGATGATCGCCGGTTGCACGGCGCCCACCAGCATGTCTGCAGAAGGCGCCGGCAACTGCAGTTCTCCCAGGCCCGCGGGCATGGGGCCGATGACCGGCGCGCCGCGCAGCCACAGCACGCCCAGCAGGGTGCCGGCAACCAGCCCCACGACGGGGGCGGGCACGAGCTGCGCCAGCCGGCGGGGCCAGAGCACGCCGATCGAGAGCGTGGTGGCGGCGATGGCAACGGCGCTGAGGTTGACGCCGCTCAACGCTTCGGGCACGGCGCGCAGCGCGCCCAGCGGCCCTCCCGGCGCGATGGGGCTTCCGAGAAACGGCAACATCTGAATCAGGATGACGATGATGCCGATGCCGGAATTGAATCCGGAAATGACCATGTACGGCGTGTAGGCCACGTAGCGGCCGATTCGCGACAGGCCCAGCAGCACCTGCAGGAAACCGCCCATGACGACGATCATCAGGGCCTCGGTCAGGCTGGCCGCGTAATTGGCGACGATCACCGCCGTTACCACCGCCAGGGCGGCCGAGGGACCGGTGATCTGCGCTCGCGTGCCGCCGAACAACCCGGCGAAGAACCCGGCCGCGACGGCGCCGTACAGGCCGGCCGCCGGCCCGATGCCCGACAATACCCCGTAGGCGAGCGCCGCCGGGAGCAACACGGCGGTGGTGGTGATGCCGCCGAATATATCGTTGCGCAGGGTTGTGAGCCCGTAGTTCAAATGATCGTGGCCCTGTTCGGCGCCGGCATGCCGGCGGCTCTGGTGTTTTTCGGGAATCCGGCGCGGCCTCCAGGCACTGCACGGAAGCCCCGTACCCGTAATTCTGCCATGATTCGCCCCCTCAGCCGACGCGCCGATGCCTGGGCTGCGATTCAATGCCGGCCCCGACCGGCGGTGGGGACACCGGCTGCGGTTGGGTTACACTCTCCCGCCTTGCTGGCGGCGAGTGTCTTTCGTGGCCTATCGGATCGATCTGAAAAACGAAGTCGCCCTGGTGACCGGCGGCAGTCGGAACATCGGTCTTGCGATCGCCGGCGCCCTGCTCGAAGCCGGGGCGCGCGTGTGCATCTGGGGCGGTTCCGATCGGGCCGCGCTCGAGGCCGCCATCAGCGCACTGGGCGGTGATGGCAGTACGGCGATGGGTGAAATCGTCAGGGTCGAGAACGAAGGCGAGGTTCTGGCGGCCTTCGACGGTATCGAGTCGCAATGCGGGCCTGTAACCATCCTCGTCAACAACGCCGCCGAGCGGCCTTATGAACCTCTGAACACCCTGAGCCGCAAGGCCTGGACCGCCACCGTGGACGTCATCATGACAGGCGCCTTCCTGACCTCTCGCGAATTCTTTCGACGACTGCCGGAAGGCCGCAACGGCGCGATCGTCAACATCGGCGGTCTCAGCGCGCACCGCCCGGCGAAGCACCGTGCGCACGTGGTTGCCGCCAAGGCGGGCCTTGTGGGGCTGACGCGCGCGCTGGCCGAGGAGGGGTTGGGCCGTGTCCGCGCGAACTGTGTGGTGCCGGGGGCGATCGAAACGGACCGCCGGGCCGGGCAGTCTGCCCCGAGTTTCGCCAGTGAATCAGGGTACGGCCTCGGTCAGCCCGCCAACGTGGCTCGCGCCGTCGTCTCGCTGGCGGATCCGGCCGAGCCGTTCGTGACCGGCCAGACGGTGCATGTCAACGGTGGTCGTTTCATGCCATGAGCCTCTCGATCGAAACACGTGCAGGGATCCGGATCCCGTCGGTGGTAGCGGTGGGTTTCCTGGCACTGCTGAGCGCCTGTGCCGCCTGGGCTCAGGAGGATTCACAGACCCGGGAAGCCGCACCGGGCCGGGACAGCATGCGGCAGCCCCACCGTGTTGCCCAGGCCATTTCATACCCGCACGAGGTCGTTACCCTGTTGACCCATTCGAGCCCGGGCAGCGGCAGCGATCTGTTCCTGCGGGAACTTGCGAGGCGCCTGGGTCCGCAAATGGGCGTCGATTTTGTCGTCGAGCACGTTCCGGGCGGGGGTGGCGCGCGCGCCATGTCGCGGCTTGCGAACGCGCGGCCGGACGGAAGCGTGTTCTACGCGGCGACTCCCAGCTTTATCTTCACGTCGCTGTTGAGCAGGCCCGCCAACACCTTCCGGGACCTTGAGCCGCTGATCAACGTATTTTTCGATCAGGAGGTCGTCTATACGCGCAGCGACGGGCCGTTCGAGACGTTCGCCCAGGTCATCGATTCGGCGCGAGCCGGCCGCGGGCGATGGGGCGCCGCGTCACCGGGATCGCTGGAACGCCAGGCACTGGAACGCCTGCGAGTCGCGGCCGACGTACGCGCGGCGATCGTGACCCATGACGGTGGCGGCGACCTGATCCTGAACGTGCTCAACGGCACGCTGGACATCGGTGTCGGCGAGGCGCAGGAGATCCGCAGCCAACTGGAATCGGGGAATCTGCGCCTGCTGGCCGTGTTCAGCGATGCGCGCCTGCCGGAACTGCCGCAGATACCGACCGTGCGGGAACTCGGTTACGACATCGTGGTGACCAAGTTCCGCGGCCTGATGGGGCCGCCGGGCCTGTCGCCGGAAATCGTCGGCGCCTGGGAGCGCGAGGTTCGGCAGGTATTGGACGATCCGGAGTATCGTTCGAGTTTTTCCCAAGCCATGCTGACGCCTGCGTTCATGGGGCAGGCCGACTTCACCCGTTTCATCGACGGATTTGCAAGCGACACCGAAGCGTTTCTCCGCGATACCGGTGTCATTCGATAGGGAGAAGCCATGTACCAACCAATTCTGGCAACGATTGGGCTGTTGGTTCATTCCGGGCCTGCGCTTTCACAACTCGAGTACATGCAAGGCGTGCCGGCTCGCTTGCTGGCGCCGACAGGCTAGACCGGGATCTTGCCGAAGTTGTTCTCGCGGACTCCCAGGGACCTGATCTGCGCGCTGCTGCTGTTGTTGGCGGCGGTTGGATACTACCTGGCCAGCCTTGGTATCAGCCGGAGTGCCCTCGCCGATGAAGTCGGCGCGACCGGATTGCCCAACGTTTACGCGGCCGCCCTGGCCGCGCTCGCCATCGCCCTTGTGATCAAGTCGTTCCTGAGCCGGCGCTTCGCCCACGGGGCCGGCCGTGCGTCCGAAAACGATATCCGCGGCGTGGGCGTGAAGCTGTTGCGCGCGTCCGGCATGCTCGCGATCGGTGTCGGTTACGTCGCGGTCGTCAATTTCACCGGGTACGCGTTGACGCTGGTTGCCGTTATCGCCCTGGTGGCGGTTTACCAGGGCGAACGCATGGGTTGGCGCCTGGCAGGGATCGCGGTGGGCGGCGGCGTGTTGTTCTTCTGCTTCTTCAACCTGGTGCTGGGCATCGACATGCCGGCGGGCTTCTGGCCTGCCCTGGCGGGCCGGTGATGGACGCCGTACTCCAGGGTCTTGAAATGCTGGTCAGCACGCCCATCGGGCTCGCGGCCGTGGCCGGGGTCGCGTGGGGCATCCTTGGCGGGGCGCTTCCCGGCATCTCTCCCTCCATCAGCATGGCGCTGCTGTTGCCCTTTACCTATGGCATGGAACCGAACTCGGCCATCGTGCTGTTGGCGTCGACGTACATCGGCGCGGAGTACGGCGGTTCGATACCGGCCATCCTGATCAGGACGCCCGGCACCAACGCCGCCGCCGCGACCGTGCTGGACGGTTACGCGATGAAGCAGCGGGGACAGGGAGGCGAGGCGCTGGGCATCTCGCTCTATTCCGGGGTGATCGGCGGATTCATCGGGCTGTTGATGCTGGTTCTCCTGACGCGCCCGCTGGCGAATCTCGCCCTGGCTTTCACGCCCATGTCGTATTTCGCGCTTGGGGTCCTGGGCCTGAGCGTGATCGCCTCCCTGGCCGGTCCGTCGATCCTGAAGGGATTGGCGGCAGGACTGCTCGGGCTCATGGTCGCCACCGTCGGCACCGACCCGGTCTCCGGTGTGCCGCGCTTCACTTTCGGCCGGCCGGAATTGCTGGACGGCATCGCGCCGATCCTGGTCATGGTGGGGCTCTTCGCGGTGAGCGAACTGTTTCGCCAGGCCGGGGCACGCGCGTGGAGCGCGGTGGGCGGCGAAGCGACGCGGATTCGATTTCCCGGAAGCAGGCTTCGGCGCCGGCTGGTCAAGCCGCAACTGATCGGCACGTCGATCGGTACCGTGGAGGGTGTGATCCCGGGCGCAGGCGGCACGATCGCGTCGTTCCTTTCCTACAACGAGGCGCGCCGCTGGTCGAAGTTCAGGGACGAGTTCGGCAAGGGATCGCCGGAGGGCATTGCCGCGCCGGAGGCGGCGAACAACACGGTCGCATCCACCGCGCTGGTGCCGCTGCTGAGTTTTGGAATTCCGGGATCCAATTCGGCCGCGATTCTGCTCGGCGGCCTGCTGGTTCACGGGTTGCTGCCCGGGCCGCGCCTGTTCACCGAGAACGGCGACGCGGTGGTGGGCCTGTACACAGGACTCTTCGTGGCGAACCTGTCCCTGCTGGCGCTGGGCAGCCTGATCCTGCCGGTCTGTCTCTGGCTCGTGAACCGGTCCAGGGCATTGCTCATGGCATTCATCTATGCGCTGATCTTCTCCGGCGTCTACACGATCAATTCGAGCCTCTTCGATGTCGGACTGGTACTCGCCGCGGGGGCGGCCGGGGTGGTCATGCGCCTGGTCGGGCTGCCGATACTGCCGGCCGTGCTCGGCGTGGTGCTCGGCTTCCTGGTGGAGTCGAACTATCGCCGCTCGCTGTTGCTGTCCGCCGGGGACCACTCGATCTTCCTGGAAGACCCGATCGCGGTGGGGTTGTTGACGGCCGCGGCGCTGTTCATCGCCGGTTCCCTCGGGACACGCATGTGGCTGGCTGTCAGGCGCGAGGGAGCGACGGCTTCCGCTGAGAGGTAACTTGCAATGAACTCAGCTGGACAGTCCACCGCAAGCGCGGCCGAATCGCCGGTTGCGGAAACGTTGGCCCGATGGATAGCGGGCGTGGAGGCGAGCGATCTGCCGGCCACGGTCGTCGATGCATGCATCGACACGGTGATCGACACCTGTGGGCTCGCGTTTGCCGCCCGTCGTACCGCCTATGTGGCCGCTCTGCTCGAATCCTGGACGACGACCGGGCCGTGCACCGTCATCGGCTTCCCGCAAACGCGGGATGCAGGGACAGCGGCGATGATCAACGGCACCGCGGCCCATGGCGAGGATTTCGACAATACCTTTGAAGGCTGCCCGGTCCATCCCGGCTCCGTGGTCGTTCCAGCTGTGCTTGCCGCCGCCGAGGAGCGAGGCCTCAACGGTCACGATGCGTTGCGCGGGATGGCCGTGGGCCAGGAACTGATGTGCCGGCTCGCCCTGGTCGTCCAGAAGGGAACGCATGCCGCGGGATTTCATCCAACCGCAGTGATCGGCGCGATGGGCGCTACAGCCGCGGTCGCCGCAGCGACGGGCATGCCCGCGCATGCGACCGCGAATGCGCTGGGCGTTGCCGGCAGCATGGCGTCGGGCATCATCGAATACCTGGCGGACGGTTCCTGGACCAAGCGCATGCACGCGGGTTGGGCTGCCCAGTCCGGATTGCGGGCCGCAGCCATGGGGCAGTCGGGATTCGAGGGGCCGGCCACCGTGTTCGAGGGTCGGCACGGATTCTTCCGGGCGTTTGCGCCATCGGTCGAACCGGACCTGAGCCTGGTGACTGCGGACCTCGGGGAACGGTGGGAATCGGCGCGCGTGGCGTTCAAGCCGTACGCCTGCGGCACCATGACCCAACCCTTCGTCGACTGCGCGCTCCGCCTGGCGGGCCGTGGCATCCGCGCCGCCGATATCGCCGATCTCAAGTGCCTTGTGGGGGAGGGCACGGTGCACCGCTTGTGGGAACCCCTTGAACTCAAGCGCAGGCCGCCGACCCCCTACGCCGCCAAGTTCAGTACGCCCTATTGCATCTCGGTCGCCTTTCTTCGGGGCGATGCAGGCCTGAGCGAATTCAGTCGCGAGGCGATACAGGATCCCGCAGTGCTCTCGTTGGCCGAACGGGTCCGCTACGAGGTCGATCCAGACGATGAATATCCACACAACTACACTGGCAAGATCCGCGCAACGCTGACCGACGGACGCGTGATCGATGAGGCGCAGCCGCACCTCCGGGGGGGCGCGCGCGAGCCGCTGGGACGCGCGGAACTACAGCGAAAGTGTGCAGCGAACCTCGCCGTGGGAGGGGCGGATCCGGAGTTTGCCCGCGTTCTGTCGGCGTTTGCGGAGGGTCTCGGCGCGTCCACCGTGGTGGTTCCCGGTCACGCTTGACGGAGATCGGGGTGGAACGAATCGGCATTTGGTCGTAGGCTTGTCCGGGGGAGGAAACCATGAATCGGAAAACAGCAATCCTGCTCGCTTCGGCCATCGTCGGGCCATGGTTTCTCGATACGCAAGCGCACCACGGTGGAGCGCTCTACGATTCCGGTCGGACGGTAACGGTTCGCGGGCCGGTCACCGAGTTCAAGTTTGTGTTTCCCCACGTGCTGGTCTATATCAACGTGACCGAGGCGGACGGCGCCACGGTGGAGTGGTCCGGCGAATTGACGACACCGAATCGGTTGGCACGGGGCATCTCCGCGGGCGCGCCGAGCGCGATCAGGTGGACTGCCAATTCACTGCTGCCCGGTGACGTGATCGAACTGACGGGCAATCCGGCTCGAAACGGCGCCCCGTCCATGCGCATCCGAGAGCTTGTGGACTCAGCCGGCAGAGCGCTCATCGGCGGGGAAGCCGTAACCATCGAGAGCGGTTCCTCCGCTCGGGAGCCGCTGCCGGAGGGCCAGGGAGCGGATTTGCGGGGTGTCTGGATCCGCCGGTACGAACACCCCTGGGAGAATTACGCGTTCAGCGAGGAGCTGCCGCCGATGACGCCATGGGCCCGGGAACGGTTCGAACAGTCCCGACCGGTCTTCGGACCCGACGCCGTTGCGGTTGTGGAAACCAACGATCCCACCTACCAGTGTTTGCCGCCAGGCGTTCCAAGAATCTACGCACACCCCGCCGCGTTCGAAATCGTCCAGTTCGCTGACCGCGTGATGATCGTCTACGAGTTTCATCAGCAGTTTCGGATCATCTACACGGATGGACGCAGCCATCGCACGGGCCGCCCCGAAACCTGGATGGGCGAGTCGGTGGGCGGATGGGAGGGAGATACCCTTGTCGTGGAGTCAGGCAACTTCAACGACAAGACCTGGATCGACCGTCGGGGCGTTCCTCACAGCAACCAACTGCGCGTGACGGAGCGTTTCAGCCGCAACGGCGACGGACAACTGATCGTTGAGATCACGGCGGAGGATCCGGTTGCGTTTACCGAGTCGTGGACAGCGCGAAGAGTGTTCGACTCGGTGGATTGGCGGCTTGAGGAAAACGTCTGTGTGGAGAATGAACTGTTCGAGGAGTTCTCGGCGTACGAGCGTGAAGTGCTGGATTACGACGGCGAACGCGTTGCACCGTAGCGTGGTATGGCGCGCTACGGTGACCTGACCCGGTCGGACCTCATTTCAAGCCGCTGAATCCGGTCTCGCATCGCGAGCAACCCCCACCAGACCGAATGATCAGGCGATCTTCCGGCTCTTTTTCGTGCCCCGTCCGACGAAACTCGGGCGCCGCTTCTCCACGAAGGCTCGCATGGTTTCCTGCCCGTCGGGCGACTGCGAGGACGCGGCCATCACCTCGGTGGCATACGCGTACGCACCCGCCGTGTCGAGATCGGCCTGCGCATAAAATGCTTGTTTGCCTCGTGCCTTGGACCAGGTGCTGCCGCGGGTCGCCCGTTCGAGCAATGCTCGTGTCTCGGCAGCAACTTCGGCGTCCGGCACCACTCGGTTGACGAGGCCCCACTCCGCGGCCGTGTGTGCGTCAATCGGGTCACCGGTGAGCAGCATTTCCAGGGCGCGCTTGCGCCCCACGGCGCGCACGATGGCAACTCCGGGTGTGTGACAGAACCAGCCGCCGAAACCTCCCGGTGCCTGGAATCGGGTGGACTCGCCGGCTACGGCCAGATCGCACGATGCGACCAGCTGGCAGCCCGCTGCGGTCGCCAGGCCTTCCACCTGGGCGATTACCGGTTGCGGCATCCTCTGGATCAGCTGCATGAATTCTCCGCAAACCTCCAGCAGGCTTGTCATCGCATCGCGATCGCGATCCACCATGTCGTTGAAGTCGTGACCGGATGAGAAAACGGGACCCTGAGCGGCAAGAATAACGCCCCTGGCGTTGCTTGCGGCGATGCTTTCGAACGCGTGCAACAACTCGCGGAGATGTTCTTCCGACAATGAATTGCGGCGATGCGCGCGGCACATCGTGACCGTTGCAATCCCGTTGTCGATGTCCACGCTCAAGTGTCGATAGTTCATGGTGCAAATGCCCTCATTCTTCCCGACGACCCCCCGAAAGACGGCAGACCGTTCCGGAGGTCAGTCAGTTGTCCCGGGAATCGCCATCCCCGGAGTCCATACTTTGCCGGTACCTTCTGTACCGCTCGTCGCTCTCGTTCAGCCAGGTCGCCCAGGGCCGTGGATCGGTCGCATCCCAGTACAGCGGGTCCCCCGGCAGGCGCTCGTTAAGGATACCGCGCTCATCCATGTGAATCTTTGGTGCGGGGCCGTTGCTGTCCGTGCAGGAGTTATACAGTGGGCGCAACTCCGGACGAGCGTCCGAGTCGAGCCGATAGGAAAGCCTGGACCAGGCGGGGCGCACCAGGACCGCGGGGTCGTAAAGGGTGATCTCGCCTTCGATGGCATCGCCGACGTGCCGGTACCGCTCCACGGTTTCCAGCGCGTCGGAGAATTCCGTCAGACCGCCCTTCCATCCCCGGACCTGATTGGTGTGCACCACCAGCGTGTCGCCCTCCCAGAATCCGATCGACTCCCCGTGCCATTTGGGGTATTGAAAGTCCTCCTGTGAATGCCCGCTGTCGTCGGTATAGATCCAGCGGATGTAGTTCCTGTTGTTGCCCGCGCCCAGGATCCACACCCGGTCGGGCGTAACGATGAACTCCTCCGCATCCCTGATCGCCGTCATGAACCCGCCGGGAAAGCAGAACGCGTTCGCTCCCCACGTACGCCCGGTGCCCAGAGCCACCATGTCCTGGACGAAAGCCTCCTGGTACCTGGGCCTCAGCATCGGTACCACCGAGCTCGCCGGGTTGGGCCCACCGTCCAGCCGATCCCAGCCGCCGCCGTATCGGCCGCTCCAATCCGGAATCGACTCCCTGGAATGGCGGGTGCCGCCGCCGGCTTCGGCGAGCCATGCCTGGTAGTGCTCCCAGGCGCTGGTGTAGGGGTAGGGACTCCCAAGATCGGCGGCGCCGACCTGACCGGTGCCCGGCTCGCCGAAATCAGCGTCGCGGTCCATGTCCCTGATCTCGTAGACCGTGTTGTACCGGTAGTAGGCGGGATCCGTCCAGTGCTCTCGGTCGGCACGAAAGTCTTCGGTGGTGAAGATGTCCTGAGCCGTCACCGGCGCCGCCAGGAGGATGCATATACCTGCGGTGACGACACTCCTTGTCACGACACGGATCATGGACCAGCCCTCTTGCGAAGCACTCAATCGAAGGTCGCGCCGTCAGCCGCAACGACCCACGAGTAATTGCCTCCGGGCCGCCCGTCCTTCAGCGGGAACACGTGGGCTGTCACCACATCGCCGGGCTGAAAGGTCCTCAACCCGATGCCGCGCCTGATCATGTTCGGGATGTTCGACATCTCGATCCAATAGTTGACCACCTCCCCGTCTTCCTGCTCGACATCGAGATACAGGTACACATGCGGATTACGAAACAGGAACTCCGTTACGGTCCCGGTGATGGCAACCTCGCGACTGTGATCGAACATCGAGTGAGAGTGATGGGAGAGTGCGGGCCCGCAAAATCCTGTCGCGGTGATCGCCGCCAGTATCTGAATGCAATATCGCTTGTTCACAGCAACACCTGCGCCATCGGACATTTCAGAGTTCAGACTAGCCATCTGCGCGTTGTAAGGCAATGGGCGGCGGACTGGCAGGCGCGGATGCTCACTGCCAGGCACTCGCCGAAGAGGTCGGGGCCGGCGATCGCACATGGCGCGCCTACCTCAGCACCCAGGCGCGTCCCGACCAGCCCGCGGTCAACGCCCGCGACCGCACCGACGACCGCAAGCACCATTCACATGCCCCTCTGAGAACGGCACGGTCACCGGTTCCTCACTCCGTCGTCAGCGCCTCCACCGGCTCGAGAGCGGCGGCAGCTCGAGCCGGCAAAACGCCGGCGACGAGGCCGATCAGCACCGCGACCGCTTCGGCCAGGATCACGTACAGCGGAGCGATTTGCGCCGGCAGCGCGGGTACGGTGACCTGAATGATTCCAACCACGGTGAAGCCCACCAGCAACCCACCGAGGCCTCCCAGTCCCGCCAGCAGAACCGCTTCGCCGAGAAATAGCCGGGATATCCGGCGCCGACGGGTGCCCACGGCTCGCAGGAGTCCGATCTCGGCGGTGCGTTCGCGGACTGCGATGGTCATGATCGTGAAGATGCCCACGCCGCCCACCAGCAGAGAGATGCCGCCCAGCGCGGCGACGCCCAGGGTCAGGACGTTCAGGATGGAGCCGAGCACGTCCAGCATCTGTTGCTGACTGAGGACAGTAAAGTCTTCACCGCCGTGGCGGGCGATCAGCATGCGCTGGACGCTGGCCATCACTTCCTCCACCGGCGCGTTTTCCTCGTAAAGCAGGTCGATTTCCTGCAGACCCTCGCGGTTGAACATGGCCAGGCCGCTGGCCGCCGGGATAAAGACCGAATCGTCGAGATCGAATCCCAGCGTGTCGCCCTTGGGTTCCATGACGCCGATGACGCGATAGCGGTCGCCGCCGATGCGCACGCGGTCGTTCAAGGGGTTTTCCGAGCCGTACAATTCCTCGTAGGCCGTCGCGCCGAGCACGGCAACCGGACGCGCCCGGTCCAGTTCATCGTCGGGGAGAAACTCGCCGAGAGCGACGTCGAACGAGAAGGCGATGTCGAACGCCGGGCCTACGGCGAAAACCATCACCGAGCGCTCGCGTCCCTGGGCCTCCACCGAAGCCTGGCCTGAAACCAGGGGCACCGAGTGGGTAGCATAGGGCACCCGGCGCAATGCCTCCGCATCGGCGAGACTGAGAGGACGCACGGAGTTGAATACGCCGGCGGAAACACCAAGGGTGTTGGCCTTGCCTGGCTGTATGGCCAGGATGTTGGTTCCGAACTGGGTGAATTCCTCGACGATGTATTGGCTCACGCCCTGGCCGATGGATGTCAGCAGGACCACGGCCGTGACGCCGATGCCGATCCCCAGCGACGTCAGCGCGCTGCGCAGGCGATGCGCCAGCACCGATCGCAGCGTGAACCGTAATGCGTCGCGGGCGAGCATCCGTCAACGCCCTGCCAGCGCTTCCACGGGATCCAGCCGCGCGGCCCGGCGCGCAGGCAGAATCCCGAAGACCAGGCCGCTCGACACTGCAATCGCGACGGCAGCGACCAGGGCCCAGGACGGCGCGGAAAACTCGACGATCGGAAAGGCCGCGTTCAGCAGTCTGGCAGCGAAGGTTCCGAAACCAAGTCCCACCAGGGCGCCCAGCATGGACAGGAAAACCGCCTCCGTGAGGAACAGCCCGATGATCTGTCGCTGTTTCGCCCCCAGCGCCTTCAGCAACCCGATCTCCTCCGTGCGCTGACTGACCGCTACGAGCATCACGTTCATGATCAGGACGCCCGCGACCACGAGGCTGATTGCGGCGATTCCCGCAAGCGCATAGGTGATCGCGTCGAAAATGGTATTGAACGTATCGAGGACCGCATCGCGGGACACGACGGTGATGTCTTCCTCGCCCTGGTGACGGCCCTTGACGATCTCGATCACATCCCGGCGCGCGCCCTCGATCGCGTCATTGCTGACGACTTCCACGATAATCCGCAACAGGCTGGTGGCATTGAAGATCTGCTGAGCGCTCGCTACCGGTACGATCACCAGTTCATCGGTATTGAACGGCCCGGTCAGTCCAGCCTGGGCCAGCACTCCGATCACCCGGCAGCGGGCGTCGCCAATGCGGACCCACTGCCCGAGCGGGTCTGCTCGCCCGAAGAACTCGTCGCGCACGACGCTGCCCAGAACGCACACCGGCGAGGCAACGTCCATGTCAAGCTCGGGGAGGAATTGCCCGGCCCGCATGGACCAGTGCTGAACGGTGCGCATCTTGCTTGTCGTGCCGAGGACGGTGATCTCCCGTTCCCGCTGGCGCCAGGACGCAGTGCCGCTGCCGATAATGGCGGGAGCGACCTGGGAGACGAGGGGGCTGCGCTCGATGGCCATCGCATCGTCAACCGTCAGGTCGCGCGGGGTTTCGCCGATCATCATTCCCGCGCCGCCGCCGGTGGTATCCGACTTGCCGGGGAATACGACCAGCAGATTGGTGCCCAGTGAGGCGAATTCGCCGGTCACGTAACGGCGCGCGCCTTCGCCGACCGAGGTCAGCAGCACCACGGCGGTCACGCCGATGGCCACGGCGAGCAGCAGCATGGAGGTGCGCAGCGGATAGCGCAGGATCGACTGCATCGCCAGCCGCGTGGTATCGACGGGTTTCATGACGATGCGCCGTTGTGGTCCCGGATGATCCTGCCGTCGCGCATCGCCAGGCGCCGGCGCGCCTGACCGCCGATTTCAGGATCGTGGGTGACCACCAGGAGGCTCAGGCCGTCGCGATTCAGCCTGTGGAGGATATCGATGACCTCCTTGCTGGACTGCGAATCCAGGTTCCCGGTGGGCTCATCCGCCAGCAGCACTTTCGGACTCATGACGATCGCCCGGCCGATGGCAACGCGCTGGCGCTCGCCGCCGGACAGCTGATCGGGGCGGTGGTCGAGGCGTTCCCCGAGCCCCATGGAATTCAGTACATGCCGGGCGCGCTCGCGACGCGTCGCCATGGGCACGCCGGCCAGGACCATTGGAAGTTCGACATTCTCCAGGGCGTTCAGGCGCG
Organism: Gammaproteobacteria bacterium; assembly: GCA_022820625.1. Classification (GTDB taxonomy): domain Bacteria; phylum Pseudomonadota; class Gammaproteobacteria; order Steroidobacterales; family Rariloculaceae; genus UBA6522. The sequence goes on from JAJEFE010000150.1 coordinate 37,310, forward strand.
GGATCAGGTGAAAGGACTGGAATACGAAGCCGATGTTCTGCTGCCGCTGATCCGCAAGTCTGCTGTCGTCGAGTTTCGCAACGTCGGTCCCGTCGAGCCGGTACGACCCGAGGGTGGGCCGGTCCAGCAATCCGAGGATGTTGAGCAGGGTCGACTTGCCCGATCCCGACGGCCCCATGATCGAGATGAATTCTCCCGATTCGATGGCGAGATCCACCTGGTCGAGGGCATGGACGGTCTGGTCGCCCACCTGGAAGTGGCGGCTGACCTGTCGCAGTTCGATCATCGGTTCGCGGGTCAGCCCGGGTCCGTCCCGAGGAAGAAATTTCTTCCGTCGGGCGTGGTGACGCTCCGTCCATTGACCACCGGTTCCCCGCTTCGCGCGAGATAACCGTTGACGATCACCTCGGTTCCCACCGGGAAGTCGGTCCTGCGCAGGCCGCGCCGCAGCAATTGAGTCGCCCCGCCTGCCTCGATCGCCCAGTTGGTCACGGTGCCGTCCGGGTTCGTGACGTCGATATAGAGCCACCCGTGGGGATTAACCCACTCCATCCTCGTCAGCGTTCCGCGCAACTCGATGGGTTTCTCTACATCGAACTCGGCTGCGAAGGAATGGTGTGCGTCCGCGGGGGCCGCGAACAGCAGGACCACAGGCAGCACGCGGGCAGCGCCGGGAAAACCAGGTATCGACTTGTGCATGTCTGTGACTCCCGGGAGCATCTTGCAGCGGAACGGGCGAGCGCCCGTCACGGTGGCGGTGCGACCCCCCTGAACCATCGAAAACCGAGTTCGCGCAGCGACGCCGCGCTCGGCCCATTGCCCTCGTAGCAGGCGACTTCCCAATACTCGTCTGCATAGGGATCCTCAAACTGGCCCGCGCCTGCCGCAACAGCGCCGGGTATGCGAGAACCTCTTGTCTGTGGACCTGTGCCTGGCCGCCTCTTCGGGAAGTTCATCTTCCAGGGCCTGGCATAGATCGTCGGGTCCTCGATCGTGATCTCGTAGTTGATCGTATCCGCGTCCGCCAGCCGCAAGCGCTCGATCATGCGCGTGTTCTCGGAAAAAAAGTGCCCCGTGCTGTCGAACCAACTCTTGCCGTTGAGATTGGTCACCTCCACGACCAGCGTATCGCCCTCCCAGCGGCCGCGCGAGATCCCGAACCAGAACTTTGCATCCTCATCGAACGGCGCACGCCCGTCGGTGGGTATCACGCGGTAGCCGGTGGCGCCGAGCATGATGACCTTGCCCGGTTGCTGAACGATCTCCACCTCTTCGAAGGAGAACTCCGGCATGAAATACAGACAATACGAACTCGGGCTGGCGTACAGCCGCTCGCCCGACTCGCCGGGCCAGCCCCGCGCCAGACCGGCGAGAATCTCGTTGCGCCTGGCCATCGCCCAGGGTGTGTACGGTACCTTGCCGTCCGGTGGATCGGAGATAAAGGTTTCCTGGGCCGGCGTGGTCACGTCGATGTATTCGTGGTCTTCCAGGTAGCTGAGGCCGTCGCCTCCGGAGGCGCCCCACACGCCTTGGAGGTCGGGCACGCCTTCGGGCGTACGCGGAGGACTGTAGGGAGGGAGCAGGGCTTTCTCGGCGAGCCATGTCGGGGCCATGGGTATCTTCGGCGCATCCTCCCGCCAGAAGGCCTGCCCGGCTGCGGATCCCGGCGCCAGAAACAAGACCTTGATCGCCACCGCCAGTGCCAGGAGGGTAGCTGTCGGCGCCGTGATGGTTGTGAAAATTCGATGTCTCTTCCGATGGCTCATTCGATAGCGTGCTCCGATATCCGCTGTTCTTCCAACTCAGTGTTCCTCGAAAAAGGCAGATTCGGGGTTGTCCCATTCCTGTTCCAGCAGGTACGCATGGCACTGATATTCCAGTAGCTCCATATTTTGCTCCTGACGCCGATAGAGTGGCATGCTGATCGTCCAGGGTCGCGTGAAGACATTCGGATCTTCGATGGTGGCTTCGTAGAGCAAGTGATTCGGGCCCGTGGGTGTGTAGCGTTCGACGACGTGCAGTGCCTCGCTGTGGTAATTCCCCGCCCGGTCGAACCACGTCTTGTCGTTGAAATGGATGACATCCACCACAAGCGTATCGCCCTCCCAGTGGCCGCGGGAGTCCCCCATCCACCAGTCGATCGGACCGGGAGGATGCGGATTACCGTTCATGTGAATATAGCGAACGGTGCGCAAGTACTCGTAAGCGATCGTGACCTTGTCGGCCTGTTGAATGATCTGAAACGGGTACGGCATGTAGGTGATGCGGGGCACTCCCGGAAGATAGCACCTGTTTTCCGGATCGAGCGTGGCGCGCTGTTCGAAGTTCACCTTCCGTCCCTCCAGTGCCGAGTCCAGGTAGGGGATGGTCCCTCCTTCCACCACGCTCTGCCCGGCGGGTACGCCGATGCTCGCAGAATGGTCCTCGAGGTCCCACGCGGCCGTGTTGAGAACCTGCCAGATTCCCTGCAGGTCAGGATGCCCGTCTGCCGTGCGAGGCGGTGTGTAGGGGGACGCGGCCTCGGTTTGCCCCAGCCCGGTCATGGGCAAGAGGACGCAAGTCGCCGTCAGAGTGAACATCGACGGTACAAACCAACGTTTCACTCGATCCCCCGTTGCCATTCGAAACAGCTTTGAATCGATCATAGGAGATCGATTCTTTACCGGCAAGAATGGCGCCGGACCGCTAGGAGGCTGCGCCGTAGGAAATTAATGAGATAATTGTGTCGCAGTTTGTGGGAGATTGCGATGCCGACGACGTTTCGTCCCTATCATCCGGATCAGGGTTTGTTGCTGCCGTCCGATATGAGGGACTGGTTGCCGGA